>CAVYTF010000001.1:0-183737 GCA_963771435.1 uncultured Bacteroidota bacterium
TGATCTCTCCCTTCACCCATTCTTCTCGGCTCAGGGTGCTTATAAAAAGCTTCTCTGTGTTTATGATGAACCCCATGAATTCTCGTAGGGACAAGCGTATCAACCGTTTTGCCTGCTAACTCTTCTTTAGAATATCCAAATTGCTGTTCAGCGTATTTGTTAATGTTAATGATATTCCCTCCCTTATCGGTGATCACCATTCCAATGGTTGCATGATTAAAAAGTGCCTCAAATTGTTCAATATTGGTTATCATAAACTGCCGGAATGATTTTTAACTCAGGGTAAAACTATACAAGCAAAAATAAGCGCATTATAAGATTTCATGAACTGACAATTCCCCAACAAAAAAGACCTGCCGTAGCCCTCAATGGCTTACGGCAGGTCAAAACAAATTCTATTTTAAATAATTACGTCTAATGCGGTGGGGGTGGGGGTGTTGTCGTTGGAACTCCTCCTGGAGTTGACGATGGCACACTCCCGGGCGTTGTGGCAGGAACGGTTCCCGGCGTGGTTGATGGCACAGTTCCCGGAGTTGACGGCACAGTTCCCGGAATTGAGGGAACGGTTCCTGGAGTTGATGGCACACCAGGCGCTGTTGGAGAGATTCCCGGAGGAGTTAAAGGCGTACTTCCCGGCACAGTCGGGTTATTATTAGGAATATTTAATTGAGATGGATAAGTATTCGGATTGGCCGGGTTAGTTAATGGAGGTTTCGTCGGATTATTTGGAGTGTTCAATTGCGCCGGGCTGCTGTTCAAATTGTTAGGGTTATTTAAACTGTTCGGCGTTGTATTCTTAATTGAATTTAAACTATCCTGGGCCATTCCCCTGTTAACTCCCGCTATGCTAATTACAAAAAGCATAAGCGCCATTATTTTCATTTTTATGTTTTTCATTTTTATAGGTTTTAATAAAGATTCTTAAAAAATCATGCCAAACAGGAACAGTAGTTTTGCCAATAAAAAAATAAGATTAAGTAATTCATTCAATATTTCTTTCTCGCAGTATCCTTAACATGCTTTTTTGTTCCTCCGCTTGTCGGCCCGATACCGGTATTTTGCCCGTTTGCAGAAACATTTGTTGAAGTATCCCCAAAAGGAGTATTTCCCGCTCCAGGGCTCATAGTGTCGTAATGCTTCATCGTCAAAGTATCTAACGCGTTCGAAGTAGTATAGATAGGATCCCTGATCTTTCTGGTATCATTAGAGTTGCTGCAGGCCGCCAGCAAAAACACGAGCATAAACGCTAAATATTTCATAAGGAACTGTTTATATCTAAAGCAATAAAATACTATGCCAGATCAACATTTCCCGTCCTGTTATAAACCCGTTAATGATCACCCCCAAAATGTAAACCTTTGGGCTCGTTTTCCGTCTAATAGGTATAAAAAAGAAAAGTCATGAAAAAGTTATTAGTATTGATCCTGTGCATAGGGCTTATCTCATCAGTATCTGCCCAGAAATTTGGCTTTAGGGGCGGCTATCGTTTTGCTTATGTTCCCCGAGTGAGTGTTGGCGTCGGGTACGGTTATAATCCCTATTGGGGATTCGGCTATCCATATTTCGGCTATCCTTACTATGGCTATCCTTATGGCTACAACGGCCGCGAACCTTACAGGCTGGCACAGGTGGAAGACAATATCCGCTACGATTATCAGCAAAAAATAGACGCTGTCCGCGATGATAGCACCATTCACGGCAAAGCCCGCAGGGAAAAGATACGTGCTCTCAAACACGAACGCGATCAGGCCATCAACGACGCCGAATACAATTTTTACAACAGGCGCAACAACAGGAACTATAATAATGGCAACAGCAATAACAATAATGGAAACAACAGTAGCAATAATGGGAACAACGGTAGCAATAATGGCAGCACCAACAGCAGCTACAATAGCCTATAATTAACCTCATTTCATAGGCGCACGAAGTATTCAAACAAAGGCTGGAAATTTTCCTGCCTTTGTTATTTAAGTCCATTCCTTACCCTTAATGATCGCTTTTTATAAGCCTCATGAACGATCCACATTGATTGAGTTGTTTGAAATAGCTTGAAAATATGTTGCAATACAGCTTGCTGTAAATTACATAGCAGTTATCTTTAGTTTATGAACAAGGCATGTTTTATGTTTCTCCTATTTCTTTCGGCCACCTGTTTTGCCCAAAAAAGGAGCGAGATTGGAGTATATGAATTAATAAAAAGGTTCTCTCCTTATCCACATAAAGATATAAAAAGATATGAGCTGAGAAACCTCTTTATAAAGAAGGATAATTCATGGGTTATAAATGACAATTATTCTAAAAAAGACAGCTTTTATTTGGTAGAGGACGGAAAGAAAGGAGAAAAAATATATGGTGCTTATAAAACAGATACAATAAACTTTTTTCCTGAAAAGAATATTTATTATGCGCCTGAACCGAAAAGAGTTTTAGGGGCACAATGGGGCAAAGTGTTTTATTCTGGAGATGAATATGAAACTCATATTTTTCGGGCTGCTTTTCTTACTAAAAATAAAGACTATAAAAGAAATATTGCCTTAAAAAAATATGCCCCAAAGGAAAGTGACATACAGGTAATAAAGGATAGCGTTTTCTCTTATATAAGAAAACTGCTCATAAATAACTGCCAGCATTATTTAGAAGACACTTCTTCATTTTTCACAAAGCAGTTTTATGGTAGTTTAAGCCCTCCGCTTATTGACACCGGCAAGATCAAAATGGACAGCCTCAGTAGTTTCATTGACAACAAAGGAAATAAATTGATATCCTTCACAATTCCTTATATCTACCTCCGCTATGGTATTTATCCTTTTAATGAGTATTGTTTTCGGGAAGGCAGTAGTTATGATGGCTTAAAGATCACTTGTTATATAACCAAAGAAAATAAATTGATTTTCCTGCGGGATGAATTACATTACCTGGAGCATGGAGATTTTGATAACGATGGCAAGGATGAGTTCTTATTTTGGTATAGCATTTTTAATCATGAAGGCTACATTCTGTATTACAATGATTTTAAAAATACCACTGAATTTATGTGGTCATATCATTAAAACTTCATTCCATTATCATTTAGCTTCATTATATTCCAACTATGCATAATATCCCTCATATAGAACATCCAGGCCCTATAAATTCTACCTTAACCCATCCTTACTTCCACCCACCTTTATGAATACTCCATTCCAAACTTAAGCCAACACCATAGTGATCTCGTCTATCTTCCATCAGTCCTTCGTTGATCTTTCGTCTTTTGTATATGAATTAGTAGGAAATAATAGCCTCAGGAGAAATAAAAAACAGCAAGTTTGGTAGGAACAGCAATATATGCATTTTATTCTTTTCATGGTACATATAACTTCTTTTAGCAAAAAAACTATTAGCCACATATACACTAAGCTTTCTTTCCTTCTCCACAGGCAGAGGAGTTGGATGAGGTATTATAAACAAAAAATCCTCCTCACATTTGCCGTTGATCGTTTTTGCTGTAATTTCACGGCTCAATTTTAAAAGAATAAATTTAATATAATGGCTGAAGAGATTTTGATGCCCCGCCTGAGCGATACAATGACAGAAGGCGTAATAGCAGCATGGCATAAAAAAGTAGGGGATACTGTAAACAAAGGCGATTTATTGGCTGATATAGAAACTGACAAAGCCACCATGGAGCTCGAAAGCTACCGCGCAGGCACCCTGCTACAACTTGGCGCAAAACAGGGCGAAAAATTGAAGGTAAACGACCTCCTCGCCATCATCGGCAACGCCGGCGAAGACGTAACCGCATTAGCGGCAAAATATTCAAAAACAAGCCAGCCTACAGCAGAAAATAATCAACCTGCTCCCGCTGAAGCGGCAAAAAAAGAAGCGCCCAAAGCCGAACAACCCAAGGCCGAAGAATCTCAAACTGAAAATAGCAAACCACAAACTACTGCTGACGTTTCCAAAATGGAAGAAGTGGTCCTCATGCCCCGCCTAAGCGACACCATGACCGAAGGCGTAGTAGCTGCTTGGCACAAAAATGTAGGCGATACTGTAAAAAAGGGCGAAGTGCTCGCTGAAATTGAAACCGATAAAGCTACCATGGACCTGGAAAGTTATAAAGATGGAAAGCTGCTTTACCAAGGCGCAAAACAAGGAGAAAAAATTGCAGTAAATGAACTACTGGCCATAATAGGCAAAGATGGCTTTGATATAAATACAGTCATAAATGCTTTAAAAACCGGTGAACCTGCCATCAGCAATGAGCAGCCAGCCAGCAATCCGCAATCGGAAGCTACCAATCAGCCACAACCCGAAATAGTAAATGAAGGAAGAATTTTTGCTTCGCCTTTGGCTAAAAAAATAGCCGAAGAAAAAGGCATTGATTTAAAATATGTAAAAGGAAGCGGAGACAATGGCAGGATCATTAAAAATGATATTGACATCTTTAAGCCTGCGGCAGCCAACGCTCAACAGCCAACAGCTAGTAACGAACAGCCAGCAGCCAGCAATCAGCAATCAGCAGATCAGAAATCAGAGATCATTAGCCAACCCACGGCTTCCTTTGAAGATGTTCCTGTTTCTCAAATGCGCAAAACCATTGCACGCCGCCTAAGCGAAAGCCTCTTCACAGCGCCGCATTTTTATCTCACCATGAGCATTGACATGGATACCTGTGTTGCGGCACGTGTCAAACTAAATGAAGTAAGCAAAATAAAGATCAGCTTTAATGATCTTGTGTTGAAGGCGGTAGCAGTAGCATTAAAACAACATCCTAAAGTAAATAGCAGTTGGCTGGGAGAGAAGATACGTTTCAATCATAACATCAATATTGGCGTTGCCGTAGCAGTAGAAGAAGGATTGCTGGTACCTGTGGTGCGTTCCGCAGATGCAAAATCATTGAGCCAGATTGCAGCAGAAGTAAAAGAATACGCACAAAAAGCAAAAGATAAAAAACTCCAGCCCAGCGATTGGGAAGGCAGCACTTTTACCATTTCCAACCTCGGCATGTTTGGTATAGATGAATTTACAGCTATCATCAATCCTCCTGATGCCTGCATTCTTGCCATCGGTGGCATTGCACAAATACCTGTTGTAAAAAATAACCAGGTAGTTCCCGGCAATGTAATGAAAGTAACCCTCAGTTGCGATCATCGTGTTGTGGATGGCGCAACCGGCGCAGCATTCCTGCAAACCGTTAAAAGCCTTTTGGAAGAGCCTTTGCGAATGATAGTGTAATATACTTCGGTATTATTATTGCCGATGAAGAGTAAATGAATAAATCAAAGAAAACAGTTGTTCTCGGCGCATCTGAAAACCCCGCGCGGTATAGTTATTTAGCTGTTCACCGTTTGAAGAAACAATGGCAACGAAGTAATTGCTATTGGAAAAAAGAAGGGCAAAATAGATGAGGTTGATATTATAACCGGCCATCCGGAAATTAAAGATATAGATACCATTACCCTGTACCTGAATGAACAAAACCAGAAGGCATATTACGATTATATCTTTTCATTAAACCCCAAACGCATCATCTTCAACCCCGGTGCGGAAAACGAAGAACTGGAGCAGCTTGCAAGAGGCAAAGGCATTAAAACAATGGAGGCCTGCACGCTTGTATTACTTTCTACAGGGCAGTTTTAGTCAATCCTTAGCAATTACAATGCAGCAGCTATCTTTGCTGCGCGATTATGAATTTGAATGTGTTGCTGGAGCAGTATCAAAACAACCCCCGCCTTTTTCAACTGGCTGACAAACTTTCTTTTGCCACACCTCAAAAAATATTCCTCAAGAACTTACAGGGCAGCAGTTCAGAATTTGTGGTGGCAAGTGTTTTCACCCATCCGCAAACACAGGGCCTTAACCATTTGGTGGTTTTGAATGATGCAGAAGAGGCTGCTTATTTTCATAACACCATTGAAAACTTAACTTCCGCATTAGACTTATTTTATTTTCCTTCTTCCTTTAAAAACAGGAAGAATTTCAGCCTGCTTAATTCGTCGCATGTGATGCTGCGCACAGAAATGCTGACCAAGCTTTCTGCCGGCGGCAATAAAAAAATAATCATTACTTATCCCGAAGCATTGTTTGAGAAAGTAGTGCTGCCAAAGACTTTGCGGGGCAATATTATTTCCATCAAAACGAATGACACCATCAGCCTGGACAGTTTAATGGAGTTATTTGTAATGTATGGTTTTGAGCGAACTGATTTTGTATATGAACCCGGCCAGTTTGCTTTGCGTGGCGGCATCCTCGATATTTATTCTTTTGGAAATGAAAAGCCATACCGTGTGGAGTTGTTTGGCAATGAAGTGGACAGCATCCGCATCTTTGACCCTGAAACACAGTTGAGCCAAAGAAAGCTGATGCAGGTTTCTATCATACCAAATGTGGAAACGCAATTCAGTACAGGAGAGAAAGTAACCCTGTTTGAATACCTTCCTGAAAATACCATTGTGTGGCTGAAAGATTGGGATGTGATAAAAGAAAAAATAGAAGTGCAGGAAGAGGATTTGGGAATGTTCCTGGAATTTAAAAGCAAAAATGAAAAAGTAAAAACTGAAGAGGCTGAAGAAGATGATATCGCCGTTTTAAAAGAAGTTTCGTTGAATGATTTTGTTCCGGCAGCGACCATTGAAAGGCAGGTGCAGCAGAGGCATATCGTTGAGTTTGGATTTAAGCAACATTTTGGAATGGAGAATGGAGAATTGAAAGTTGATAATGATGTCTCTACTAATTCTCAATTCTCAATTATTCAATTCTCCACTAAGTCCCAGCCTTCTTTTAACCGCCAGTTCAAATTATTGATTGAAGATTTGAAAGCCCGTGAAACCGCTGGATACAGCATTTATATTTTCGCAGAACAGGCTAAACAATTAGAAAGATTAAACAGCATTTTCACAGACCTCAATACAGAAATACAATTCGTTCCTGTTGCTACAAGCATTCATGAAGGGTTTATTGACGAAGACCTGAAAGTGCTCTGCTATACAGACCACCAGATATTTCAACGGTATCATAAATATAAAGTAAAGCAAGCTTATAATAAGAATAAAGCGCTTACTCTAAAAACTTTGCGTGACCTGCAGCCCGGTGATTTTGTCACGCACATAGACCACGGCGTTGGCAAATACAGCGGCCTTCAAAAGCTTGATGTAAATGGCAGGCTGCAGGAAGCTGTAAGAATTATTTACCGCGACAGCGATATTTTATACGTGAATATTAATTCGCTGCACAAGATTTCTAAATATACCGGCAAGGAAGGCACGGAACCGAAGATAAATAAACTCGGCAGCGATGTTTGGAACAGGCTGAAGGAAAAGACAAAGGTGAAGGTGAAGGAAATTGCTTTTGACCTGATAAAACTTTACGCCCAACGCAAGGCACAACAAGGCTTTGCGCACGCTCCTGACAATTATATGCAGACAGAACTGGAGGCGAGTTTCATTTATGAAGACACGCCTGACCAAAGCAAAGCCACTGCTGACGTTAAAAAAGATATGGAAAGCGCCAGCCCCATGGACAGGCTTGTTTGCGGCGATGTAGGCTTTGGCAAAACAGAAATAGCCATACGCGCAGCATTTAAAACATGCCTTGATGGCAAGCAGGCTGCCGTGCTTGTGCCTACTACTATCCTTGCTTTTCAGCATTACCAAACGTTTAGTGAACGGTTGAAAGACTTTCCCGTTACGGTGGACTTTATCAATCGTTTCAAATCGGCCAAAGAGAAAAAAGAGACCCTTCAAAAATTAGCCGAAGGCAAAATAGACATCATCATCGGCACACATGGCCTGCTGGCAAAGGATACGAAGTTTAAAGACCTTGGCCTGATGGTAATTGATGAAGAACAGAAATTTGGCGTAGGCCATAAAGAAAAATTAAAGACGCTGAAAACAAATGTGGACTGCCTCACACTTACTGCAACGCCCATTCCACGCACGTTGCAGTTCAGCCTCATGGGTGCGCGCGACCTCAGTATCATCAATACACCGCCGCCAAACAGGCAGCCCATCCAAACTGAAGTGCGGGTGTTCCAGGACGATCTTATCCGCGACACTATTTACTTTGAAACCGAGCGTGGTGGCCAGGTTTTCTTCATCCATAACCGCGTGCATGGGCTTGCGGAAATGGCCGCGTTCATCCAAAGTGTTTGCCCCGACCTGAGCGTTTCTTTTGCGCACGGCCAAATGGAAGGCAACCAGCTTGAAGAAAGAATTTTAGATTTTATTGACCATAAGTACGACGTGCTCGTCTGCACCAACATCGTGGAAAGCGGCGTTGACATCCCCAATGTGAACACCATCATCGTCAATAACGCCCACCAGTTTGGCCTTAGCGACCTGCACCAGCTTCGCGGCCGCGTGGGCAGAAGTAATAAAAAAGCATTCTGCTATCTTCTTGCGCCACCCATGAGCAATTTGCCCGACGATTCCCGCAAAAGGCTGCAAACCCTCGAGCAATTCACTGACCTCGGCAGCGGTTTTCAAATTGCTATGCGGGACCTTGACATTCGCGGCGCAGGCAATATGCTCGGCGGCGAACAAAGCGGTTTTATGGCCGAAATAGGTTTTGAAATGTACCAGAAAATACTCGAAGAGGCCATTCGAGAGCTAAAACGCACCAGCTTTAAAGACCTTTTTAAAGAAGAAATTTCCAAACAGGACGATTTTGTAAGCGACTGCACCATCGATACCGACCTCGAAATACTCATCCCCGACGATTACGTTGAAAGCATCACAGAGCGGCTCTCCCTTTACACGCGGCTGGACAGTTGCGAAAACGAAACCGAACTGCAAGCCTTCCACGCCGAACTGACCGACCGTTTCGGCGCCCTGCCACCACAAACCGACGACCTCTTCACCACCGTGCGCTGCCGTTGGCTCGCCGTCGCCCTCGGTTTCGAAAAAATGTCGCTCAAACTAGACACCATGCGCTGCTATTTCGTCAACAAAAACAACTCGCCTTATTTTGAAAGCGCCGTGTTCAAAAACATTTTGCAATTCCTGCAAACGGGCACCAATAAAGCCAAACTTAAACAGGCCGGCAACAACTTCCTCCTCGTCGTGGATGACATAAAAACCATGCTCCACATGCTCAAATTCCTTCAGCAAATGCACGCCGCTGCTGTTAGCTTTGAGCTATGAGCTATGAGCTTTTAGCTTTGAGCCGGCCGTTATCCGTTATTGATACAATTTTACCACGTCAAGTCTCATAGCTCATATCTTTCCAAAAAATGTCTTTAAATTTGTATCGACATTAATTCAGAAATTATGACACTCACAAAAGAAAGTTTTGTAACCGACCAAAACGGAACCAAAATAGCCGTGCTGCTGCCCATTAAAGACTATAACAAAATGCTTCAAGACCTGGAAGACATTGATGATATTCGCGCCTACGACAAAATTATGAGCCGCAAAAAGGAATTTATGCCTTTGGACGCCGCTATTAAAGAAATAGAAACCGCGCGCAAAAAGAAAAAGTAAATGCACCAGGTTGTCATTGAAAAACAAGCTAAAAAACAGCTTGCTAAAATATCGCCACCTTATTACCAAAATATTATTGAAGCCCTGCAAAACCTTGCCGCAGACCCTCGCCCTTATGGTTACAAAAAACTAAAAGGCCGGCCGGCTTTCCGCATAAGGATTGGCGATTACCGCATCCTCGTCGGGCATAGGAAAGACGTGTACGAATAGCTCCTTTCATCAATAAGCATTAACGGCTTTTAGCGATGAGCTATGAGCTTTTAGCTTTGAGCCGGCCGTTATCCGTTATTGATACAATTTTATCAACTTATTTCACTGCTAAGCTCTAAGCTCATCGCTCATCGCTAAAAGCTCATTGCTCAATGCCTTTTATAACCCCAAAAAATTCTTTTTTCCATAAAACATTATCATTTTTCTCCTAAAATAAATTACCAGGGAAAGGCAAAAAGCCATTTTGGAAACCTTCGTTATGACAATATGGCTGATAAAACACCCTTTGGAAGTGGTATTTATGACAATGTTGCTTCCCCGGAGCCAACGAGCGGCTCCCCAGCCTCAACGAGCGCCTCCAAAAAGGTAACGAGCGGCTCCCCCGAGCCAACGAGCGGCTCCCCGGAGATAACGAGCACCTCCGAAATGATAACGAGCAGTTCCCCGGAAGTAACGAGCGGTTCCCCGGTGGCAACGAGCGCCTCCAAAATGATAACGAGCGGTTCCGGGGAAGTAAATCTGGCTTCCAAACGGGTAACGGCCATTTCAAAATGAGTAACGAACGCCTCCAAAACTGCAACGGCCATCTTCACCCAAAATTTTCTTCTTATCCGCGCAAAATTTTTCTTTTATTATTATAAAAAAAAGCGTTCGGGTCATTGTTATTTTGAAAAAAATAATAAATTTGTTGCACCAAAAATTTAAAATACCATGGCCCTGCAAGAACAAACACGAAATTATCACATGAGCGATGGCGACATTGTGGTTGCTGCCGACCTTGTATCCTCCAATGTGAACCGCGACATCGCAGATTTTACTACCCGAAACGTAACGGACACCACCGTGCTGGATGGCTTCACGGAAACTTTTGACGATACGCCCACCGACGATGAATTGCTGGGCGTGGAGGAAGACGCGACCAAAACCAAGGACGGGCTGGCTGAACAGATCCGCGTGGCGATCCGCCCCATTCGCGATATGGCGCAACTGCAATATCATGGTGTGGGTAAATATGCCGGTTTTGGCTTTAAAGGAATGGATAAACTGGGCGATAACGACCTCTGCCGCATGGCCGGCCGCGTGGTGCGCGTGGGAACTACTTTGCTGAGCGATCTTATGGCCCAGGGGCTGACCACAGCGCAGTTAACGGCCCTCGCTGCCTTAAAAGATGCCTTTAACAAGTCTATTGACGCGCAGCATGAAGCGGAGGAAACGCGCGCACTGCAAACAGGGGACCGCGTGGCGGCAGGCAATGCCCTTTGGGCAGAAATGGTGCGCCTTTGCAGCATCGGCAAAAGCCTTTACGCAGACACGGACGCGGTTAAATACAAGGATTATGTGCTCACAGACAGCGATCCGCTCCCTCCCAAAACGCCATAGATCAAAACAGAGGTTTAAGAAAACCGCGGAAGATTTTTGATGGTTTTAGACGGGGTAATAATGGAGTGGGATTCCTCGTTCTCGTTCGGCCTCGCGAAAGATTCGCAGGTATAATAAACCTCCATCCATCTTTTCACGGCATCTTCGTTCAGCAATTCAACTATATCAAAGATGGGGTCCATCTTTTTTTTCCACTCCAATACGGTAGTATTCTTGTATTTCATTACATACATACTACTGTCAATAATTACTTTCACCTGCAAAACGATCAGTGGCTCACTTTTCTTTTCCTGGATCAGGTAATAACTGCCACACTCCAACAAGTCATACATGTACATATAGGCTCCTTTTTTAAAACTATAATATTGGGTTGCAGATAAGGAATGTAACGAGGTAATAACATTCCTTGCAGGGCATAAGTAGCAAACGGCAAACACAACAAGCATTCTCGCGAATACTATACCATAAATGGAAGATGGCCTTAATTATTGTTTAAAGATAATTAAGAAGTGATCAATTCAATTGGAAGGTGGGCAGCCTGTAGAGGTGGCCGTCATAGATCAATAATTCCTCAATGGTGTAATTCCAGTATTTGTGCAAGGGGCTTTTACGCAGGTAGTTCTCTATTTCTTCTTTGGTATTGGCATTAAAAGTAGCCCAAACGGTTCGGGATTCTATGCTGACCATGTAGCTGTCGATAATTATTTTGTCGATGAGTTGGCCGATCAGGTTACGATGGCCGGGCAAAAGGGTCATAAAGTCGTCATCCATATTATAATGGATAATTACCTGGAACTTTTTCATGAGGGTATAATTTAAATGGTCCAATCAACAATTTCATTTGCCCACTCTTCGCGAAAGGGAGTAGCCACGCGTATATAATTGTCGGTGTAGCCTTCCATCATGCCTTCTTTTGAATGAGCTTCAAACAACACTTTGCGAACTGTGCCTTCCTGCTGTTGTGTGAACTGCTGCATTTTTTTATAGCTCAGGTTGCGCAGCATTTTATTTCTTTCATGCCTTATGTTTACCGGAACCACAGGTGTTATGTCCAGCGCCTTTGTGTTATCTCTTTCTGAATACGTAAAAACGTGGAGGTAGCTTATGTCAAGGTCATTAAGAAAAGTATAAGTTTCTTTAAAATCATCCTCAGTTTCTGACGGGAAACCAACAATTACGTCCACGCCGATGCAACAATGCGGCATCAGGTTTTTGATGTAGGCCACTTTTTCTGCATATAATTCCCGCTTATACCTGCGGCGCATAAGACCGAGTATTTTATTGCTTCCGCTTTGCAGCGGGATGTGGAAATGAGGCATAAATTTCTTGCTGCGCGATACAAAGTCAATTACCTCGCCTGACAATAGGTTTGGTTCGATGGAAGAAATGCGGAAACGTTCAATGCCGTTCACTTCATCCATTGCTTTGGCGAGGGCAAGAAAGTTATTATTCTCACCCAGATCATTAATGGTGGATGAAGAGGGCGCTGCGAAGTCCCCCAGGTTCACGCCGGTGAGGACTATTTCTTTTACGCCTTTTGAGGCTAACTCTTCTGCGTTGGCAACAGCGTTCTCAATGGAGTCGCTGCGGCTTTTTCCGCGGGCGAGGGGGATGGTGCAGAAGGAACAATTGTAGTTGCAGCCGTCCTGCACTTTCAGGAAGGCGCGGGTGCGCTCGCTGTAGGAAAAAGAGGGGTGGAAGCCGTTCACTTCTTCTATATCGCAACTGGATATTTTGGCGGAATTGCCTTTGGTAAGCTCTTTTAGGTGGGCGCCGATATTGAATTTCTCGGCTGCGCCAAGAACCAGGTCTACCCCGGGGATGGCGGCGATGTCTTTTGGCTTAAGTTGGGCGTAGCAACCGGTAATTACCACAAGGCTTTCAGGGGATCTGCGCTGGATGCGGCGCACGATCTGGCGGCATTCTTTATCGGCGTTGTCGGTGACGGAGCAGGTATTTAAGACATATACATCGGCAATGTCATCGAAAGGCCTTTTCTCAAAGCCGTCTGATTCAAGCATACGCGAAAGCGCCGAGGTCTCGGAGAAGTTGAGCTTGCAACCAAGGGTGTGAAATGCTACGCTACGCTTTTGCATGGGTGCAAAGATAGTTGGGGAAGGGAGAACTGGGAATGGAAAATGGAGGAGCGGAGGGCTGCATTAATGGCAGAGAAGGAGAGGGTATCCATGTGGCACTTATAAAATGGCGGACTCCAGTGAAGGTGGCAGGAAGGACGCAGGGATGTGGCATAGGGGAGGAAGGGGGTTGCTGGGCAAGTAAAAAGTAAAAAATAAAAAGTAAAAAGGGTAGGAGCGGGATATTTTCGGAAATATTGGCAGAGGAGGGATGCTGGGCAAATGCAATAAATTTAACTTCGTTGCTGTTTTTTTTATTGAGGCGATAGCAGCTTAAAAAAATATGGAAGAAAAAGTTGCAATAGTTTGGCGGCCTAACTTATTCTCGCAAGAGCAAAGATTGGTTTTTGCTGCCTCAGAGCTTGAATATATTAAAGGGGGGAAGAAGGCTACATTTTTGAAAAAGGATATTGATGGGTTTCGCTATGGTGTTAGATTTATCCAGGGGTATCAATTTGTTTTTGGAAGGGTTTATTGTATTGATGTAAGAAGCAATGAGGGGGAAATTATAAGTATCCGTTTGATGTCGCTGTACCGGGTTGGTGTAAAAAAGCTGAGTGAAAAATATTCCAAGCTTTTAAATGCTGTTTATGGTTATTATTTTCATGAAATGGTGGCGGGGTATGTGGATAAATTTAAAAATAATCAGCCGTTCTCTTTTTTGGATGTGCAGGTTATACAGGCAGGGCTGATCATCCCCAAACAGGCTTTTCCTATTTTGTGGAGTGATGTTGAACTGAGAACCTATTATCGCTACTATACTATTTCTTCAAAAATAAACGGGGATGTTTATATTGCTTTTGAATACATACATTACTGGAATGCCATTGTTTTGTATAATACCTGCAAGCTAATACTTAAAAATAAAGGGTATATGAAATAATTGACCGTGAAAAGGAAACCAATAATGCGAAAAAACTTATATAATCTTTTTTATTTGTATTTTGCAAAGTAATTAGAACTGTTGACTGTGAAAAAAATTGTACTACTGCTTTTTATTACTGTTTTTTTTATTAAACCCGGACGAAGTTTGGGGCAGGTGAATGTACCAGATTCGCTTGCATTGGTGGATCTGTATAACAGCACAAGCGGGAGTACTAATTGGACTATTACATGGAATTTAATAAACCCTGTAAATACATGGTACGGTATTACTCTTTCTGCTGATCAAACAAGGGTTATAGGAATTCATTTTGTAAATAATAATATAGGAGGGGTTCTGCCATCCTCTATAAGTAACCTCAGCCAACTTAAAAGTTTATATCTCGCAAAGGGAGGGATACTAACTATTCCTTCTATATTAGGACAGTTGAGCAATCTTGATACATTGGATCTTTCTTTTAATGACCTGTCAGGAATTATTCCTTCCTCATTGGGCCAATTAAGTAACCTTGTTGACCTTAATTTAACCGCAAATCAACTGACGGGTACCATTCCCGAATCATTAGGTCAACTAGGAAATTTACAAAGCCTGGATCTTGGCGCCAATGGATTAACAGGGCCTATTCCTGATACTTTAAAGCATCTTAGTCAACTTACCAGTTTTAATTTGAATAGTAATCCAATAGGAGGAAATATACCATTGTGCCTTGGGCAATTGACCAATCTTGAATTTTTGGGGCTTGAAAGCGATCAATTGACCGGAACTATTCCAGATACTTTAGAAAACCTTAAACAACTAACCGGTTTAGGCTTGTCTGATAATAAACTAACAGGAAGCTTTCCTTCCTTCATAGGGCAATTTACCTACCTGACATATGCAGATGTTTCTAAAAATAAATTGTCAGGAAATGTTCCAGACACTTTTGGTAATTTAGTTAACTTAATTGAGCTACGATTCTCTGATAATCAATTGTCAGGACCAGTTCCTGCTTCAATAGCGAAAATCTGCACATTTGGTAACGGGACTCTTGATATTTTATATTTATATGATAATGAATTTACCTTTTCGGGTGTAGAAGCTATAGCAACTGCCAGTACTGAGGCTATGTATTCTCCGCAGGCAATTATCCCGCTTCATTATAATTCAGGCATTCTTTCTGTTTCTGCAGGGGGCACTTTGGCAAATGATAGTTTCTACTGGTATAGAAACAATGTATTGTACAAAGTGATCGCGGGCGATTCTGTTTTGAATCTTACTCAAGATGGTTATTACTCGGTGGCTATAACGAATACGATCGTTACCAATGATGCACTAAACCGTGATCTAATATTATACAGCGATACGCTTGGGGTATGCTATTTTTCTCAGCCGGCCAATTTGTCCAGCGATACAACGATATGCAGCGGACAAAACCTGGTGCTTTATGCAGGTGTTAATAACGCCAGCTACCTATGGAATGATAATACAACCGCAGATTCATTGCTGGTTACACTGGCTGGCAAATATTGGGTGGAAGTTATGGGTAACGGATGTACTTATACTGACACTACTAATGTGGTGATCAACCCATCTCCACTTGTGTATTTGGGAGATGATACAACCATTTGCGGACAGGGAACGGTGACCCTGGAAGCGCCGACAGGACCGGCGTACAAATATTTGTGGCAGAACGGGAGTGCAGGGAATAGCTATAGCGTATCGAGCAGCGGGGCGTATTGGGTGAAGGTTACCAATGAATATGGTTGTAGTGGGGCGGATACGGTTAATATTGGCTTTGTTGTTTTGCCGGTGTTCAGTTTGGGAGATGATACTACGGTCTGTGGCAGTGGCGTATTAAACCTAAATGTATCTGTTCCGAATGCGACCTATTTGTGGAGCACGGGAAGCACGGCGCCATCGTTGGCAATTGATTCGTCAGGTTTGTACTGGTTGAGTGTTAATGATAGTGGCTGTGTGAAGACGGATAGTATAACAGTAAACTTTCAACCGCTTCCTGTATTTTCTTTGGGAGATGATACAACCATTTGCGGACAGGGAACGGTTGTGTTGGAAGCGCCTATGGGTGCAGGATCTCAATATTTGTGGCAGGACGGCAGTGGAGGAAACAGCTACAGCGCATCTAATAGTGGGGCGTATTGGGTGAAGGTTACTAATGAATATGGCTGCAGCTATTCGGATACGGTTAATATTGGTTTTGTTGCCTGGCCGGTGTTTAGTTTGGGGGATGATACTACGATCTGTGGTAGTGGAGTATTGAACCTGAATGTAGCAGTGCCGAATGCGACTTATTTATGGAGCACGGGAAGCACGGCGTCATCGCTGGCAATTGATTCGTCGGGACTGTACTGGTTGAGTGTTAATGATAGTGGTTGTGTGAAAACGGACAGTATAAGAGTGAATTTTCAACCGCGCCCTGTCTTTTCTTTAGGCGATGATACAACCATTTGCGGGCAACAAAGCTTGGTGTTGGAAGCGCCTATGGGGACGGGATATCAATATTTGTGGCAGGATGGCAGTGCAGGGACCAGCTACAGCGCATCGAGCAGTGGGGGGTATTGGGTGAAGGTTACTAATGAATATGGTTGCAGCTATACGGATACGGTTAATATTGGTTTTGTTGCCTGGCCGGTGTTTAGTTTGGGGGATGATACTACGATCTGTGGTAGTGGAGTATTGAACCTGAGTGTATCAGTGCCGAATGCGACCTATTTGTGGAGCACTGGAAGCACGGCGTCATCGTTGGCTATTGATTCGTCAGGTTTGTACTGGTTGAGTGTTAATGATAGTGGCTGTGTGAAAACAGACAGTATCACAGTAAATTTTCAACCGCGCCCTGTGTTTTCTTTAGGCGATGATACAACCATTTGCGGGCAGCAAAGTTTGGTGTTGGAAGCGCCTATGGGGGCGGGGTTTCAATATTTGTGGCAGGACGGCAGTGCAGGGACCAGCTACAGCGCATCGAGCAGTGGGGCGTATTGGGCGGAGGTTACAAATAAATATGGCTGCAGCTATACGGATACCATCAATGTTAGTTTTGTGGCAAGGCCGGTTTTTAGTTTGGGGGCTGATACTACACTTTGTGATGGTGAGGTATTGAACCTGAAAGTGTCTGTGCCTAATGCGACCTATTTATGGAGCACGGGAAGCACGGCTTCCTCGGTGGCTGTTGATTCGCCAGGGGTGTACTGGTTGAGTGTTGATGATAGTAGCTGTGTGAGTACAGACAGCATAACTGTGAGTTTTACGGCTTTGCCAATAGTTAGTTTGGGCAATGATACCACGCTGTGTGTGGGGCAAAGTTTGGTACTTAATGCGCCAACAGGAACAAGGTATAAATATTTGTGGGAGGATGGGAGTACGGGAGAGTATGATACTGTATCTTCTACCGGGACATATTGGGTGAGGGTTACAAATGAATATGGTTGCAATGCGGCTGATACTATCAATGTTCATTTTGCGGCGTTGCCGGTATTTAGCCTGGGAGATGATACAACCATTTGTGGCCTACAAACTGTGGTATTGGAAGCGCCAGCGGGAGCGGGGTACCAGTATTTGTGGCAGGACGGGAGTGGAGGAAACAGCTACAGCGTATCAAACAGCGGGGCGTATTGGGTGAAGGTTAGTAATAAATACGGATGCAGCTATGCAGATACAGTTAATATTCATTTTGCGGCATTGCCCGTGTTTAGTTTGGGAGATGATACTACTATTTGTGGCAGTGGGGTATTGAACCTGAAAGTTTCTGTGCCGAATGCGACCTATTTGTGGAGCACAGGAAACTCGTCATCATCGTTGGCTGTTGATTCGTCGGGACTGTACTGGTTGAGTGTTACTGATAATGGCTGTGTGAAGACGGACAGTATAGCAGTAAATTTTCAGCCACTTCCTGTATTTAGTTTGGGAGATGATACAAGCATTTGCGGGCAAAAAACTGTGGTTCTGGAAGCACCGACAGGGCCGGGATATCAGTATTTGTGGCAGGACGGGAGTGCAGGAAACAACTATAAAGTGTCGAGTAGCGGGGCGTATTGGACGAAGGTTACTGATAAATATGGTTGCAGCTATTCGGATACGGTTAATGTTCGTTTTGCTGCATTGCCAGTGTTTAGTTTGGGGGATGATACCACGATCTGTGGCAGTGGGGTATTAAACCTGAAAGTTTCTGTGCCTAATGCGACCTATTTGTGGAGCACAGGAAGCACGGCATCATCGTTGGCTGTTGATTCGTCGGGACTGTACTGGTTGAGTGTTACTGATAATGGCTGTGTGAAGACAGATAGTATAGCAGTAAATTTTCAACCGCTTCCTGTATTTAGTTTGGGAGATGATACAACCATTTGCGGGCTACAAACTGTGGTATTGGAAGCACCGATAGGGGCGGCATACAAATATTTGTGGCAGGATGGTAGCACAGGGGAAAGATACAGCATATCAAACAATGGGGCATATTGGGTGAAGGTTACTGATAAATATGGTTGCAGCTATGCAGATACGGTTAATGTTCGTTTTGCTGCATTGCCGGTGTTTAGTTTGGGGGATGATACTACTATCTGTGGCAGTGGGGTACTGAACCTTAAGGTGTCTGTAGCGAATGCGACCTATTTATGGAGCACAGGAAGCACGGCATCATCGTTGGCTGTTGATTCGTCGGGACTGTACTGGTTGAGTGTTACTGATAATGGCTGTGTGAAGACAGATAGCATAACAGTAAATTTTCAACCACTTCCTGTATTTAGCCTGGGAAATGATACAACGGTATGCAGCGGTCAAAATTTTGTACTTAGAGCTCCGACAGGAACAGGGTACCGATATTTATGGCAGGACGGGAGTACGGGTAATGGTCATACCGTATCTAAAGCAGGAGCATATTGGCTGGAGGTTAAGAATGAGTATGGATGCAATGCGGCGGATACGATCAATATAGGGTTTAAACCGTTGCCGGTGTTTAGCCTGGGTAATGATACCAGTTTGTGTTCAGGGCAACCGCTGGTGCTGAGTGTTTCAGTACCCCAAGCGACTTATTTATGGAGTACGGGCAGTACTTCAAGGTCATTGCCTATAAATAGTTCAGGGCTTTACTGGCTTAGTGTTTCAGATAGTGGCTGTGTAAAAAGGGATAGTATATATGTGGTTTTTAAACCCGCCCCTAAAATCGCTTTAGGAAATGATACGACCTTGTGTGAAGGGCAGAGTTTGGTGCTGAATGCTGCGAATAGTAATGCTACTTATTTGTGGCAGGATGGTTCGACGGCGCCGGGTTATACAGTAACGGCTGAGGGAAATTATTCGGTAATGGTTGCGCTGGATGGCTGTGATACGAGTGGTAAGATCGCGGTGGATTATGCTGCAAAACCTGTAGTTAACTTAGGAAGTGATACCTCGCTTTGCGGTTCGGAAAAGTTAGTGCTGGATGCGAGTTATCCGCAAGCCAGTTATTTGTGGCAGGACGGTTCAACAGAGGCTGGTTATACGGTTACTCAAGAAGGAACTTACGCTGTGCAGGTGACCAATGGCTGCGGTTCTGTGGTTGATACTATTGCGGTTCAATATGGGAGCTGTGGGTGTAAATTATACGTGCCTTCTGCGTTTACCCCAAATGGAGACGGGAGAAATGATGTATTCAGGCCAATGGGTAAATGCAATATTTCAGGATATGTATTTAAGGTTTATGACAGGTGGGGTGGTGCTGTTTTTAACTCACAGAATGCAGGCGAGGGCTGGGATGGAAATGTGCAGGGAAAACTACAACCGATGGGTACTTATGTGTGGGAATTGGCATATTTTGATACTGTTACCGGGAAAGCTACGAAATTAAACGGGACAGTGGTTTTGATAAGATAAAAGGTATGGGGCTGCAATGCCCGGTAGTTGTTGGTGAAAAACATTAATAACGGCGAAAAACTGACTATCATTTATTCGCATGCATGCAAAAAATTATGCAAGTTTAAAAGGCATACCTGATATGATCATTTATGAGTGATAAAGTGCAAATCAAAAATTTGCTTACGTTATGACGAAGCCTTAAGCCTGGACTCTACGCCAAACAGAGACCGGGGCATGAAATATCATGTGCAGTTCTATTTTTTTTCTATCGGTACATTGAACCTGCCATTGGTTATATTTATAGTCATGCCATTACTCCCTTTTAAAACTCCATTAAATGTGCCCTGAATACTTTCATTCTGAATGGAGGTAATAGTAATAGTAGCTTTGGTATTAACAAACACCATATTATTATTTGTACGTTCAATAAGTTGAATACTTGTTGTATAAGAATCATTCATTTTGCTATCGTCATAAGTGCCTGCTTTTATTATTATTTTTTGTTCGAGGGCTTAAAACTCCTATAGCGATAATATCTGCATTCTGTAAAGAATTCTTTAAACCGCGTATAACATATCCATTGGTAGCACGTTTGGGTAATCCGGCTTTAGCACCAACATTAAAAGATACAGGGACTCCATCAAAGTTCGCTGTAATAGTTCCTAATGAGGTAGTACCCTGACTGACCTGGCTCCTGCAGGTTAAACAACAAAATACTGATAAAAGGAGGCTTAGAAATAGTTTATTCATGATAAATTGTTTGAGGTTAATAAAAATCGGTTACTGTTATTTTTTAATTCGGTAGGTAATATGATCCGGCTGTTGCTTTTTACTGCCACGCCATTTTGGTTTAGTTCTTTGTTGAGTATAATTGATAAAATGTAATTTTTGAGTTTTTCCATTTCATTGTTGTGTGGTCATTCTTAATATGCCAGTTAGTTATTACGTCGTTATTTTTCGGGGCTAAAAAGTTTATAAATGTAACAGTTATAATTAAGAGTGCATATATTTTTTGCAAGGGGCCATACTAAGGTTTAATTCTTCTGCCTAATAGCAAAAGCATTAGTAAACATCCAACCACACCTGATCGCAAAGGCGGCCTCACTCTAATATGCAACCACCCCATTAAAAGAGATCACGTCGCGGTTGGCGCTTGAAACGACGAGGGACGCGTTGCCATTGTCAAAAATGGTGAAGTCCATTTCTGAAACGCCTTTTGAGTTTTGTGGTTTTATGGTGACGAGCCATCCTCCCTTTTTCTTTTCTGTGAGGTCATAAGAAAAAACAGTAGAAGTGAAATGCAGCGGGCTTTCTGTCGAGTTTAGGGGCGCTGAGAGATAGGCAGCTCCGAAATAAGGAAGGTCGCTTATGAGGCTGTCATCCTTTACCTGCACCGCATATTCGGAGGTCAGCTGCCTTGCAGGGCGCGCCAGCGGCATTGCGGTTTGTGCTGTAAAAGTGAAATGTTGCGAATTAACTGCGCTTCTTATGTTCGTTGTTTTAGACTGGTCCTGTGCATGAACACTCTCAAGACATGCGAGGCAAATAATCAAAACAGCAGGTATGAGTTTAAATATCTTCTTCATAGTTTTACGCTTTATGACTGTGTAAAGTTAGTTTAGTTACTATGGTTCAATCTGAAAGGAAAGCTAAAATTGTGGTGGTGAGTGGGGAGGCGTGAATGGTCAGTAGTGAACTATAAAAGTATACTTTCAGAATTATTTTTCTCAATCTATTCATAAAATTAAATTGTCATTTTAGTATTTGAACAGTTTACATTAGGTTTGTCGCTCTTTTAGAAAGAACCAAGCCGGCAGCGATGCCCATGTGTAAAAAACCAACAAATTAAAAAAGACCAAAAATGAATTTTAAACGTGTAAACAACATTACCGGGTGGGTAGTGTGTTTAATTGCCTGTGTTGTGTTTATCATGACTTCCGAAGCCGGTGGCAGCTTTTGGGATTGCGGCGAGTTTGTGAGCAGTTGTTTTAAGGTGCAGATACCGCATCCGCCGGGGGCGCCGCTGTTTATTTTGCTGGGCAGGATCGCGATCATACTTACAGGAAGCAACCCGCTGACGGCTGCGAAATCAGTGAATGTACTGAATGCGTTTGCGAGCGGCTTTACGATCCTTTTCCTGTTCTGGACGATAACACATTTTGCGCGGAAGCTGGTACATACGGATAAAACACAAGAACTTACCAAGATGCAGATATTCAGCATTATGGCTGCGGGTGCTGTTGGCGGCCTTGCTTATACTTTCTGCGATTCTTTCTGGTACAGCGCCGTGGAAGGTGAAGTTTATGCGTTCTCTTCCTTCTTTACTGCTATTGTGTTCTGGTGTATCGTGCGATGGGAGGACGGAGCAGACGACCCGGGCGCAGATAAGTGGCTTATACTGATATTTTTCCTGATAGGGCTATCCATCGGCGTGCATTTATTGTGCTTGCTGACCGTGCCTTCCATTGTGCTTACTTATTATTATAAAAAGAGGGCACGCTTCGATTATAAAAAGATAAAGAAATATTTTATACGCACGCTAATAGTGCTGGGCGTGCTGGGCGTAATAGCCAGTTTGCTGTCTGCAAGTGGAAAAGTAAATGCAGAACGCGGAGTGCCTTTTGACGGTACGATGGCGGGGGTGATGATAGTAGGGACTCTGCTCGCCATTGGATTTTTATATCTTGTTGAATACATAGCGCCAAAAGATAAAAAGGAATTATGGGGCGGCGCTTTTATCTTTCTGGTGATCGGTACTGCGCTGGAAGGCGTTGTTCAGGTGGGTGTAATACAATATTCCATTGTGATAGCCGGCCAGTTTGATGTGTTCTTTGTAAATTCAATGCACATGCCTTACTTCTATGGCTTTGCATTTTTCTTTGTCATTCTTGCCGTGGCCATTTGGTGGGCGCTGCGTTTTGCTGCTAAAAAAGACTGGTATTACATGAAGCTTGGTTTGTGGTGTTTCACTTTCCTGCTTATTGGCTACAGTAGTTACCTCACTACCATGATACGTAGTAATGCTGACCCTGCGATTGATATGTATAATGTGGACAACCCAATAAGCCTGGCCGGTTATCTTGGCCGCCAGCAATATGGCGATTGGCCTTTGTTATACGGTCAAAAGTTTGTTGCACAACCCCTTGATAACAAACCGCAATATGATTATGAAAAAACGTCGCATGGATATATAAAAGCCTTTAGCGGATATTCCTATTCTTACGACCCAAAAGATATGATGGTGTTCCCGCGCATGTGGGACAACAGTAATGAGCAGGGGCATGCGGATTATTATGCCATGTTCATGGATGTTGGTAAAAACAAGGATGGCAGCTATGATATCCCCAAAGATGATGACGGGCACTATACGAGGCCAAACTTTGCCGATAATGTTGGTTTCTTTTTAAGCTACCAGTCTTACTTTATGTTCTTCCGGTATTTTATGTGGAACTTCAGCGGGAAAGAAAATGATATTGAAGGTTTATTTACCGGGAACCCGCGTGACGGCAACTGGATAACCGGCATACCGTTTATTGATAACGCTATGTATGGCGACCAAAGCCTGATGCCTGACACGGCAAAAGCTAATAAAAGCCACAATACCATGTTTGCGTTGCCATTTATACTTGGCTTTATTGGTTTGTTCTATCATTTTAAGAAAAGGGGGGATGATGCTTTTATTGCTTTTGTCCTGTTTTTATTCACCGGCTTCCTTATTATTATTTATCTTAACCAGGCGGGCTTTCAGCCGCGCGAGCGTGATTATGCTTATGCAGGGTCCTTTTATGCCTTTAGTATATGGGTAGGCCTTGGCATCTTGTATTTTATAGATATGGCCAGTAAATGGGATAAGAAATTACTGATAAATACCATTCTTATTCCTTGCGGGGTTGTCTCATTGTTGTTTCTTATAGTGGGTGCAAGATTTCAATTTGGCCTTGCGCCGGGTATTGGTTTTGCGGCATTATTCTTTATTGTTGCGGCGGGAATACCTTATGCATTAAAGTCTTTAAAGAGTGCGAAGGCTATTATTATCACTGCATCTCTCATCGGGTTATGCGTTACCCTTTTGATGGGCCAGCAGGAGTGGGACGATCATGACCGCAGCAACAAACAATTAGCACGTGACCTTGCTAAAGATTATTTAGAAAGCTGCCCTCAGAATGCCATTCTCTTTACTTACGGTGATAATGACACTTATCCTTTGTGGTATGCGCAGGAAGTAGAAGGCATCCGCCCCGATATCCGTGTCATCAATACAAGCCTGCTCGGCATCGACTGGTATATTAACCAGTTCCGTTATAAAATAAATCAGAGTGCGCCTATTGATGTCATCTGGAATGCAGAACAGATAGAAGGCGGCAAACGCGATGCTGTGCTGTTCAGAGCTGATCCCGCTTTTCCTGATGACAGGTATTACAAGCTGTACGATATGATGAAAGACTATACCGGTAGCGATGACCCTGCAAAAATGCAGGACGAAGGCGAAGGCAATACTTATAATACTTTTCCAGGCCATAAAGTATCAGTTCCTGTTGACGAAGCGGTTGTGCGCGCCAATGGCACAGTAAATCCTACTGACAGTATTGTGAAAGAAGTGAGGTTCACCATTCCTAAAAATGTCCTGTATAAAGGCGACCTCGCCATGCTGGATATTATTGCGGCAAATAATTGGAAACGCCCTATCTGTTTCACCATGAACCAGGCAGGACTGGGCTTTGATGGATATTTGCGTAAAAATGGTATGAGCTACCAGTTGGTACCAGTTGAAAATTCGCCCGAAAACACAGACTTTGCTTATAATGTGGTAATGAACAAATTTGGCTTTGGCAATGCACAGATACCCGGCGTTTATTATGACGAAGAAAACCGCAGGCACCTGTTGGATATAAGGCAGGCGTGCTCCCAACTCGCGTTAGACCTTGCAGACAAGAACCGGAAAGATGATGCGCGCAAAGTGCTGGAAAAAACGGACAAAATGATGCTGCAGCAAAACATGCCTTACGGGCTTATTTCCCGCCAGAACGACCATGACAGGGTATCCATGATGTTCCTCGAAGCCTGCTATCGCGCCAACGACTCCACACTTGCAAACAAAGTGTACAAAGCGGTTAAAAAAGACTTCCAGCAGCAGGTAATGTATTACAATTCACTCACAGGCAACATGGCTGAATTCATGCAATCCGACAAAGACGGCACCGAACAATTAAATAAACAATTGGACCAGGTAGTGCAGATGTTCACCATGCCTCAATTAATGTCTCCCCCACAACCGGCGGCATTAAAAACAGATACGGCTGCAAAACCTTCAAAGCCTAAACCGGATGTAAGCGCTGTTCCAAAGAAAAAGTAACTAATATCTTTCTTCCGCAGGGTGTTTATTGTGTCTTAGCAAAGGCAAACAATAAACACCCTTTTTTTTTGCGCCAATCCTCAATCGTCAATCACCAATCGTCAATCAACAAATCAGAAATCATCAAATCAGAAATCATTCGGGGCTCTCATCCTCCGTCTATACCTCAGCTTTAGTTCCGGCTGTCCGTTCCAAGTCTGGCACAAAGGCTCTCCACAAAACCTTCACCAGGCTTTCCACTACCATCCGGCAGCCCTTCATCAGCAGTGACGCTGTTCAGCACCTAAACTCAGTCAACCTCAACCTCAAACCAAAGTGCCATCACCCCTTCTTAACTCCAACAACCTCTTTTTTCCTATCGGTAGGTGTCTCACCTACCGAAATGTTGAAATTAGGGTTCACAGCACCGTAGTCGGGGTTCACAGCGCCTTAGTCGGAACCCACAGCGCCTTAGTCGCAATCCACAGCGCCTTAGTCGGAACCCACAGCACCTTAGTCGGAACCCACAGCGCCTTAGTCGGAACCCACAGCACCTTAGTCGGAGTCAACAGCACCTTAGTCGGAACCCACAGCGCCTTAGTCGCAACCCACAGCACCTTAGTCGGAACCCACAGCGCCTTAGTCGGAGTCAACAGCACCTTAGTCGGAGTTCACAGAAAGTCTATTCAGGCTATTGCCAAAAATAAAATCCTCTTTTATGTTCTATTAGTTTGCTTATTTTTATGCTCTAAATCAAACTCAATGAAAAAATTTTCACTTCTCTTTTTAGCAGTAGCAATTATATGCTCCTTCTCCTGCCATAACATTTTTAACAAAACCATCAGCGGCAATGGGCAGCTCATCTCTGAGCAAAGAAGGGTAGGCGAGGCCACTCGCATTCATTCCGCCGGCGAATTTGATATCACCATCACGCAGGGCTCAGACTTCGCGTTGCAGGTAGAGGCCGATGAAAACCTGCTGCCTTATATCATCACAGAAGTAAACAACGGCGTGCTGGAAGTCCGCACCAAAGAAGGTGTGAACCTTTCCCAGACGGGCAAAATAAAAGTACACTTAACCGTAACAAAACTGGAAGAAGTGCAGGTGACCGGCACCGGAGATGTTACCGGTACAGACACCATGACCGGAGCAGACCAATTGAAACTTGACATCGAAGGCACAGGCAATATAACGCTCGGTCTAAATACCCCATCTGTAAATGCATCAATAGAAGGTACCGGCAGCATTATGCTTTCAGGGGAAACAAAAGATGCGAAAATAGATATTGCAGGCGTTGGCGATTACAAAGCAGAAAACCTAAAGGCTGAAAATGTAGAAGTGAATATTGAGGGAAGCGGCAACGCCAAATTATTTGCATCAAGCAAACTTGATATAAATATTGCCGGCAGCGGGGATGTATATTATCACGGCACGCCGGCAATCACTCAAAGTGTGGCGGGTAGTGGCACTATAAAACAATTGCAATAAACAGCATTTTAAGTAATTTCCTGTCCTCGGGCGTTTTTCTGGTTTTGTTTAAGGGTGAAGGCCCCAACGACCACAGCGAAAGACCCCATCAGTAAATTCACTAAAACAGCATTTAATGGGAGCATATAATAGAGGTTATCTGTCGTGTCGGGAGCAGACTTCACTACGGCGCTGCTGTTTCCTCTTATTGCAAAAGCTAAAATGGTGGTCAAAACACAGATCAGGAGGATACTGCTAAAAATAACTTTCACACCTGCAATGATCATCGAACGAAGGCTGGCATAATCATTTAATTTTTTATTAACGAAATAGCCCGAAACAAGCAGGAGCAGTATATAAGCAGTATTACCTATATATAACACCCATGAATTTGTAAATGAGTCGTTCTCTAAATAGAAAAATACAGGAATACAATATGCCAAGGCACATAACAAACTATATTTATAGTAATAAGAGAATAAGAATTTTTCTTGCATAAAAATGTTTTTTCAGGTTACTGTAATATCTTTTTAAATAATCTAATCCCGTGCCATAACTTTATAATTCCGATCATGAAAATTTTATCTGCACAGCAAACAAAAGAATGGGATGCATTTACCATTGCCAACGAACCTATTGCTTCCATTGATCTGATGGAACGTGCTGCGGATGCCTGTGAAGACTTTATTGTTGAACATTTTTATGATGTAGATGGCCCTGTGAAAATATTCTGCGGCAAAGGCAACAATGGCGGCGATGGTTTAGGCATTGCGAGGATCTTAATTGAAGATGAATATGAAGTTGCTGTTTATATTCTTGAAACGGGAACAAAAGGCAGTGCAGATTTTGAAACCAACCTGGAAAGGCTGCAGGAGCTGACTGATGAGATTTATTTTGTTGAATCGCAGGAACTTTTTCCCCAATTGGAAAAAGATGATCTGATAATTGATGCGCTCTATGGTTCGGGGCTTAACAGGCCGTTGGAAGGGTTAAGCGCGGCCCTTGTTAAGCATATCAATTCTGCCGGGGCAACTGTTGTTTCTATTGATGTGCCAAGCGGGATGCCCCTTGATAAAAGTTGTATTGGGCACGCTGTTATCAAAGCCGGTCGTACGCTTACTTTCCAGGCGTTAAAGCTTTGTTTTTTAATGGCGGAGAATGCGGATCTGTTTGGTGAAGTGGAAGTGATCGACATTCAATTGAACGAAAATTTCCTGTCATCCATCAAAACTACTTTCGCGCTTACCGAAGCAACTGATGCAAAAGAGATGCATGTACCCAGGAAAGTTTTTGCCAATAAAGGTAATTATGGCCATGCGCTGCTTATTGCAGGCAATACAGGTAAAATGGGCGCTGCTGTTATAGCTTCCCGTGCCTGTTTGCGTTCAGGAGCAGGGTTACTTACTCTAAATATTCCAGAAGCAAGCTTCCCCATTATTCATACAGCGATCCCTGAAGCAATGTGTGAAAGCAGGGGAAAAGAAAGCCCTACTAAATATACCGCTCTTGGCATTGGACCGGGCATAGGAAAAGAGGATGAAATGGTGAAAATGGTAGGCAAGATCATTCGTGCCAGCCAACAGCCAATGGTCATTGATGCAGACGCATTGAATATTTTAGGCGAACACTGGGAATGGCTTGCTGCCATTTCAAAAGATACAGTGCTTACACCGCACCCTAAAGAATTTGAAAGAGTATTTGGTAAAGCTGGAAATGATTTTGAAAGAGCAAATAAAGCGATCGAGTTAAGCCTTGTATATCCTTTTGTTATTGTATTGAAAGGGCATTATACGCTGGTTGCTTCAGGCGGCAAAGGATATTTCAATACCACAGGCAACGCGGGCATGGCAAAGGGCGGCAGCGGCGATATGCTTACAGGTATTATCACTGCTTTGCTTGCCCAAAAATATACTCCTTTGCAAGCCGCGATATTCGGCGTATACCTTCATGGCTTTGCTGGAGATAAGGCTTTAGAAAAACAATCCTTAGAAAGCCTTTTGCCGAGTGATATGATTGAATATTTAGGTAGCGCCTTTCAGGAAATAACCCAAAAAAAATAAACAAGATGAAGACGGCGATCTTATTGCTCTTTAATTTTTCCATTCAATTGGTTTATGCGCAGGAACTCCTGCCGAACAAAAAAGGCGTTGCCCTGAAAGACTTTTATTTAAAGCTAGATGTAGAAAACCATTGGATCGCCGGGCACCATGTAAATTGGGAAACAGGCCTTCCCGATGACAACACTGCTGAAACGGGCATCAAAACTCATTGCAGTGCCTTCGTGGCATCTGCTTGCAAGCAGGCGAATGTTTATATATTGCGGCCGCCTGAACATAAACAGATCTTGCTTTCCAACGCACAATTCAAATGGCTAAAAACGGAAGAAGCGGCTAAAGCAGGATGGAAACCAATAACCAGCGCCGACCCTTTTACTGTTTACCGCCAGGCGCAGGGACTTGCCAATGATGGGTACATTGTTGTTGCCACCTGCGAGAACCCCGATAGCAGGGAACCGGGCCATATTGCGCTTGTGATGCCACATAATATGTCATTGACCGAAATACAGGAAGAAGGCCCGAAACTCATCATGGCGGGAACGCACAATCACAACCTCGTTTCATTGAAGGCAGGATTTAACCGCCACATCACTTCATGGCCGGAACCGGGCATATTGTTTTACTACAACAGTAGCAATTAAAGAGCACACTTCAGTGAGGCAACGATCTCACATGGTCAAGATAAAAGGGTCAAGACAGCTTCGCAGAAAAAATAATCCGCTTTTCAATTTAAAATAAATAAATTTGGATTGAATTTTAAGGTCTTCATTTGGTTTGTGGTAATGCTTCCTATAAAATAAACCCAAGATGAAAAGGTCTTTGTTTTTATTTGTTGTCACAGCGATGCTGTTGCTACCGTCTGCTAACGCGCAGTTCCAGGTGAGTGGCAAATATTTAGAAGATAGCAAGGGAAATATCATCATCATACGCGGGGTAAATGTTCCCATCTATGGCAGCGGTTACAGCAACGATATTACCGCAGTGAGCAATGCTATAAAAAATAACACAAAGACCAATGCAGTGAGGATGCTTTGGTATTCATCTGCTGTGCAAAATAATATTGGTAACCCGCCTTATTATGCATCGCTTACTTATCTCGACAATGCCATTACTGCTTACACTTCCCTTGGTATTTTACCCATCATCTATCTCGCTGACCTCACTGCTGTTTACAGCAATTCCATTTCAAGCTTTAACAGCGATGTAGTGGCGTTCTGGACAAGTGCCTCCGTAATAGCCCTTATAAAAAAACACCAGCCTTATCTTATTATCAACCTGGCAAATGAATGGGGTGCCACTTGGGATCCTTCATCATTGGGCAGCACGGCCAAGGCACAGGATACTAATTTCGTCAACACTTATATTAACCTGGTTAAGCAATTGCGTAGAGCCGGCGTTACCGTACCTATTATGATAGATGCCCCCGACGGAGGCAGCAACGGCAAATTTCTCATCACCAACGGGGCATCGCTTGAATCCAAAGACTCCCTGCATAATATCCTACTCAGCGTGCATACTTACTGGACGGTTGAGAACGGGGTTATCAGCAGTTGCCCTTCCGATTACCATACCTATGTTCAATTGCTCCAAACCAGTGGCCTGCCTTTTATTTTTGGAGAGGTATCTGATTGGTCGGTGGCATCGGACGGAACGGATTATGAGTCCACTCCGCCGGTTAATTTTGTTTGCCCTGCCAAGGGCTCTTCCAATCAATATGGTGTTGATTATGATGCCATCCTGAACGACGCCTGTGACGATGACATCGGTTATCTGGCCTGGGCATGGTACCAGGATGGCCTTTATGTGCGAAATATTTATAACCAGTCCACCGGCACTTCAGTTAATACGGCAAGCAACGCCAATGGTAAGTATGCCGGTAGCTGGCCTACAGATATGCTAAGCAGCACCAAATGCTATGGGCTGAACAATGCGAATACAAATATTATATTGCCCGTCAGTTTTCTTGATTTTACTGCTGCATTACAAGGAAAACAAGTGGCGCTGCAATGGAAAACCGCAACTGAAAATAACAGCAGTTATTTCAACATTGAACGCTGCAGCGATGGCATAAACTTTAGTACAATCGGCAAAGAAGGCGCTGTGGGCAATAGCACCGTGGCAGTAAGTTATAATTATACAGATGCTCTTTCTTCCGCCGTCCGTTCAACCCCCCTTATTTATTACCGTATTATGGAAACGGATAATAATGGCAAAATAATCTATAGCCAGGTGGCCACTGTAAGGCCAAATAACCCTGAAGCCCCTATTGTTCTTTTTCCAGATCCTGCAGTTACTGCCGCAACGCTGGTTTTTGATGAAACGGCAGCCAACAGCTATACCGTCACTTTAATGGATATATCCGGGAAAAAAATTCAGCAATCAACAGGGATCGCCTTTGCCGGAACAAATAAGTTTACAATTGATATGCACAATTGCGCTAGGGGCATGTATATAGTAATGTTGGATGATCCGGAACACGGAAGAAGGGTGGTAAAGCTGAATAAGGAATGACGAATTATGAATGATGAATAAGGAATCAAAAAGCCTCCTCAACACACTGAGGAGGCTTTTTTATGACAAATAGATCAGAATTAAGAGTAAAATGGTTTCGTCGGACCGTTCGCTGGCGCGGTCGGATCATCCGCTGGTATGGTCGGATCGTTCGCTGGCTTGGTTGGATTGTCAGCTGATGTGGTCCGATTGTCCGCTGACTTCGTCGGACCATGCGCTGGCTTTGTCGAACGATCCGCTGGCTTCGTCGGGTCATTGGCTGATTTGGTCGGATTGTCCGCCGAATTGGCCGAACCGTCCGCCGAAACCCTTTTAAGCAGCTTTTGCATGGCGCTCCATCTTATTTTCGCTAAAATTCTTTAACAGATCGCCGAATTCCTCTCTCCATATCCTAACATTTTAAGTTTCATTTCCCTATTTTTGCCGTCCTTATTTTAAAACTTTATAATAACCTTTTGCTTATGTATCATTTTCTATGTTTTGCGGCTCCGGTTGCAGGAATTATTGGTTTGTTTTATACGTTCATACAGTTCAGATGGGTCTCAAAACAGGACGCCGGCAACGGGCGCATGAAAGAAATAAGTACCTATATCGCCGAAGGTGCAATGGCTTTTTTAAAGGCTGAGTGGAAGATCCTTTTTTACTTTGTAATTCTTGTTGCGATTTTGTTGGGCATCATGGCTTATGCCAATCCAAACTCCAGCCCTTTTATTGCTTTATCATTTATCATCGGCGCCGTTTGCAGCGCTACTGCAGGTTATATCGGCATGAGAGTGGCAACGAAGGCTAATGTTCGCACTGCACAGGCGGCGCGCACCAGCCTTGCCAAAGCATTGTCCGTTTCTTTCAGGGGCGGTTCGGTGATGGGCCTTGGGGTTGCTGGCCTTGCCGTTCTGGGCTTGGGCAGTTTATATCTTATCTTAAAATACCATTTTGCACATGGTGCGCTTCCAAATTCTGAGGAAATGGTAAAGACCATTGAAGTGCTTACCGGCTTTTCTTTGGGTGCGGAAAGCATTGCATTGTTTGCGCGCGTGGGCGGAGGCATTTATACCAAAGCCGCTGACGTGGGCGCTGATCTGGTAGGTAAAGTGGAAGCAGGCATTCCCGAAGACGATCCCCGCAACCCTGCAACTATTGCAGATAATGTGGGTGATAATGTGGGTGATGTTGCCGGCATGGGCGCTGATTTGTTTGGGTCCTATGTAGCCACCATCTTGGCAACCATGGTGCTTGGGCAGGAGACCATTTCTGACCCAGCCAAATTGGGGGGCTTTTCGCCGATCCTCTTGCCAATGGTAATTGCAGGAACCGGCATTCTGTTTTCTATTGTCGGGACTTTATTTGTAAAAATAAGCGAGTCTGCTTCGATCAATACACATAGTGTGCAGAAGGCATTGAACATGGGTAATTGGGGTTCTATTGTGCTCACTGCTATTGCATGTATAGGGCTTGTTTATTTTATACTTCCCGATGCTCCAATGACTTTGCGCGGCGTTGAATTTACTAAATGGGGAGTGCTTGGCGCAATAGGCGTTGGGTTACTCGTGGGAACGCTGATGAGCATGATCACTGAATATTATACAGCTATGGGCAAACGCCCTGTGCTTAGCATTATACGCCAATCTGCGACCGGCCATGCGACAAACGTTATTGGCGGCCTTGCTGTTGGCATGGAGTCAACCTTGCTGCCGATACTTGTTTTGGCAGGAGGTATATGGGGTTCTTATGCTTGTGCAGGTTTATACGGTGTCGCTATTGCAGCGGCGGGTATGATGGCTACAACCGCTATGCAGCTTGCCATTGATGCATTCGGGCCCATTGCGGATAACGCGGGAGGTATTGCAGAAATGAGTGAACTGCCAAAAGAAGTGCGTGAAAAAACAGACGTGCTTGACGCTGTAGGCAATACCACCGCAGCATCAGGAAAAGGCTTTGCCATTGCGTCAGCGGCGTTTACGGCGCTTGCTTTATTTGCGGCTTATGTCGGTGTTATCAATCACAACGGTTATACAATGGCAGGCATTGATATATACAAAGCGAAAGTTTTAGCCTCTTTATTTGTTGGTGGAATGATCCCTTTTATTTTTTCATCCCTTGCCATTCGTGCAGTTGGCGAAGCAGCTATGGCAATGGTAGAAGAAGTGCGCAGGCAGTTCCGTACAATACCCGGCATCATGGAAGGAACAGGCAAACCGGAGTATGATAAATGCGTTGCTATTTCTACAGAGGCCTCGCTTAAGAAAATGGTAATGCCTGGTGCAATAGCTATTCTCTCTCCGTTGATTATTGGCTTTATTTTAGGGCCAGAAGCGTTAGGTGGTTTTCTCGCAGGTGCAACGGTAAGTGGCGTTCTGATGGGAATGTTTCAAAATAATGCAGGCGGTGCCTGGGACAATGCTAAGAAATCCTTTGAAAAAGGAGTAGAAATAAACGGGCAGATGTACTACAAGAAATCTGACCCTCACAAAGCCTCAGTAACAGGTGATACCGTTGGCGATCCTTTTAAAGATACTTCCGGGCCGTCAATGAATATCCTTATCAAGCTCATGTCTATCGTGTCTTTGGTGATTGCGCCAACGCTTGCACAGGTTCATGCAAACGATGCAAGTGCCGCCATACAAAAGAAGGTAGAAATAAAAGCAACCCCTTCGGCAGGAATAAATGCAGCGACTACGTTTGTGATAAAGAAATAATTTTCCCTAAACTAAAATATTATCCCCGTTAATAAACTGGCGGGGATTTTTTATAAATGAAATATTCGCAAACAATTGGCCTTATTGCCTGCCTCGCTTTGGTCGCTGTCTGCTTTATGCCCTGGTGTTTTATTGCTTCCAAAGATATTGTCATCACCGGCATGGATGCGAAAGGCACCGTTTTTGGCAAGCCTGGATTAATGAATATTATATTCAGTGCATTACTCGCAATTCTTTTTCTCATTCCAAAGATCTGGGCGAAGAGAACAAATATATTTATCGGAGCTTTGAACCTTGCATGGGCTTTCCGTAGTTATTTAATGCTCACTGCCTGCGATGGTGGAGATTGCCCTGAGAAAAAAGCAGGTATATTTTTGATGTTTGCTTTATCGGCAGTCATTCTGCTAATGGCTTTTCTGCCAAAAATAGCGCTGCCGGAAGACGATTAGCAGCCTATTTCCCTTGCACCAGTTTCGCAATACTAAAAGCAGCAGCCGCTGCCGCAGCTCCAATAAACATCACCTTTATTCCGCCGCTCCATGGGTTCACCCCTGTCAGTTTGCTCTTAAAGAAACCGAATATAAACAGGCAGATCAGTGTAATGATCACAGACAACTTTAATCCCTGTAAAGGGCTATCCACAAAGAAATAAGGGCTTAGAGGAACTAATCCGCCCACTATATAAGACACGCCTATATTGAACGCGCTTTTTCTGGCACGTGTCGGGTCAGGTACATTTAATCCCAGTTCATGCTTCATCATAAAATCTACCCAAACATCTTTATCTTTTATTATTTCTTCCACAGCTTTATCCTGTAGGTCACTGCTCAAACCCCAACTGGCAAAGGCTTTTCGCACTTCATTCTTTTCTTCTTCCGCCATATTCTCCACTTCATAATATTCTCTTCGCAATTCACTTTCATAATGGTCGCTCTCTGTTTTCCCGGCAAGGTAACCGCCTAATCCCATTGCAATTGACCCTGCTGCAATTTCAGCAATACCGGCAATAATTATAATATTGTTGTTGGATACCGCACCGCTCAAACCCGCAGCCAGCGCAAACGGAACGGTTAATCCATCGCTCATGCCAATGACAATATCCTTCAATAGATCAGTACTGTTTAAATGAGGCTCTAGGTGTATATGTTTTTCTTTCATTGGTATAATTAGGCCATAAAAATAAACCCCGCTTTGATGCGGGGCTCATTTTATTCTAAAATTTTTAAACTGGTTCGGATCATCTCCACACATTCCAGTATCTGTTTTTTATTAATGATCAGCGGGGGCGCAAAGCGTATCTTATCCCCATGCGTAGGCTTTGCAAGCAGCCCGTTTTCTTTTAATTCAATACAAAGGTCCCAGGCAGCTTCAGCGTTGGGATGATTTATAACGATAGCATTCAGCAATCCTTTTCCGCGCACTGTTGTAATTACAGAAGAATTTAGATTCTCCAATTCATTGCGCAGCAAAACGCCCATCGCTTCTGCGTTCTCAGCCATCTTTTCATCTTTCAAAACCTGCAACGCCTCCATTGCAACAGCACAAGCCAACGGGTTGCCACCATAAGTAGAGCCATGCTCACCAGCCTTTATATTCATCATTATCTCGTCATCCGCAAGCACTGCAGCCACAGGCATTGTACCTCCGCTCAGTGCCTTCCCGAGCACTAAAATATCCGGCCTCACATCTTCATGGTCGCAGGCAAGCATCTTCCCCGTGCGGGCAAGTCCTGTTTGAATTTCATCAGCTATAAACAGTACGTTATATTCTGTGCACAATTCACGAACGCCTTTCAAATAACCCCCATCCGGTACCAATACTCCTGCTTCGCCCTGTATTGGCTCAACCATGAACGCAGCAACATTTTTATCCTGCAACGCCTTTTCCAGGGCAATTAGATTATTGTAAGGGATCAACTTCAAATCCCGGCATATAAGGCCCGAAACCCTTATAGCTGCTCGGGTCTGTTGAAGACGATATCGCTGCCAATGTTCTTCCCCAGAAGTTCCCTTCAGCAAATACTATAATGGCTTTATTTTCTGCAACACCTTTTTTATCATAAGCCCAACGCCTTGCCAGTTTGATGGCAGTTTCGCCGCCTTCAACGCCGGTATTCATCGGTAGCACCTTATCATACCCAAAATATTCAGTAATATATTTTGCATATTCCCCCAGCAAATTACTGTGAAAAGCCCGCGACGTAAGCGTCAGCTTCTGCGCCTGCTCAATTAGCCTCTTAATAATTCGTGGATGGCAATGCCCTTGGTTCACAGCGGAGTAGCCACTGAGGAAATCATAATACCTTTTCCCTTCCACATCCCAAACAAAAACACCTTCACCTCTTTCCAGCACCACAGGTAAGGGGTGATAATTATGGGCACCATATTTTTCTTCAAGTTCAAGATAATGCTGCGATTTTGCAGGCATACTGTAAGTAAGCATGTTAGTCAATTTAAAAGTAAAAAATAGAAAACAAGTAAAGAAAATAGAGAAAGAGGGTGATCGCTACATCAATAGATTAGCGATCATCACATCAGAAATAATCTGGGATCAATCAAGAAAATCAAGGTTAAACCTAAGGAAGGACTTTTTCATTACCGGCGCAAGATAAGATTTTTGTAGTTTCACACAAAAATACATCTATCGTTTTTTTCTTTCCGATGCCTGAAAGCATATTTGCAGTAATTCTTTTTTTATGAAAAAAATCTTTTCGCTCCTCCTTGCCTCCACTCTCTTTTCGCTCGTTTCTTTTTCGCAGGATATCCCCGATAAAATATACATGCCCAATATCCATACAGCCATGCTTTACCAGGCAGGCAATTTTTATGGCTATCCCACCATCAATCTCGGCGCTGTAGGCGCTGCGGAACTGCACTTCGATGATTTTGATGCCAATGTAAAAACCTATACTTACAGCTTCGAGCTCTGCAACGCAGACTGGCAGCCCGTTGACCTCAGCCCTTTTGATTACCTCAAAGGCTACACACAAAACAACATCACCCAATACTTCGTGTCCTCCATCGCCAAAACAAAGTATGTGCATTACACCGTCATGCTCCCTGAAAACGTTTGCCTCCCCACCAAAAGCGGCAACTATCTTGTAAAGGTCTTTCTCAACGGCAACCAGGATCAGCTCGCCTTCACCAAACGCTTGCTCATAGTAAATAACTCAATTCCAATTGCCATTCAAATTCTCCAGCCCTTCAACCCCGACTTTTTCAAGACTGGCCAGAAAGTCCAGTTCAGCATTGATGTAAGCAGGATCAACATGCAGAATCCCCTGCAACAACTAAAAATAGTCGTTCTCCAGAACTATCGGTGGGACAATGCCATCTCCGGCATGCAGCCCCAGTTCATGCGCCAGAACATTTATGAATACAATGGCGAGCAGGATTGCATCTTCCCCGCAGGCAAAGAATATAGTTTCCTCGACCTCCGCAGTTTTCTTTTCAACGGCAACCGCATCAGGCACATCGACGAAAGCACCGTCCCCTACACCGTCACCGCCATGCCCGATTTCGAGCGCACCCAAACCCGCTACCTGTATTATATAGACCGCGACGGCTTCTACGAGACCAGCACCACCGATGGCACAAACCCCTTCTACCAGGGCGATTATGCCTATGTACATTTCACTTTTGTCCCCGACAGCCGTGCAGCATACCCCAACAAAAACGTCTATATCGCAGGACAAATGACCAGTTATGCCACCGACGAAACCACCAAAATGAACTACAATCAGGATAGTGGCTATTACGAAAAAACCCTCCTCCTCAAACAGGGATATTATACCTACACCTACACCACCCGCGATGCCGGCGACGCCACCGCCCCGCCCGACCAAGCCCTCACCGAAGGCAACTATTGGGAAACCGAGAACAACTACACCGTCCTCGTTTACTACCGCTCCTTCAGCGACCGCGCAGACGAACTCGTCGGCAGCACCACCATCAATTCCCTAACCAGCCGCCAGGTCCATTAACCGGCTGTCATCTGTCAACTAACATCCGTCATCTTCTCTCTTTTGGGGCTGTCATCTGTCAACCAGCATCTGTCATCTCCCGTCCGGCCTGTCCGTTCCAAGCCCGACACAAAAGCCCTCCACAAACCTTCACCGGGCTTTCCACTGCCATCACGCAGCCCTGCAACAGCAAAACATACTTCAGCAATCAACCTCAGTTTCCCCAATAAAATTAAACAACCTCATACTTCATCCTTCAAAATTCATCCTTTTCCTGCCACTTATACCGTACTTATACTGATGTTATACTGTAGTTATACTGAACTTATACTGATGTTATACTGAACTTATACTGATGTTATACTGTAGTTATACTGAACTTATACTGATTTACCACCATGGCTACTCCCACTCAAAGCCCACCCAAAGCCATTCCTACCCCCACTTAAACAGCCTTCTGATACATACCTGCCTGCTGCCCTGTTCCTTCGGAGATACATTAAGGGTCATTTACGGGCTATTCACAGTTTAAACAATATTTAGTTGAAATTATCCGCCTTTTTAAACTTTCCTGCCTTATTTTTGCAGCGGCAGGTGTTATACGGCCAGCTCCTGTTGAACTCCCCCAGGGCAGGAATGCAGCAAGGGTAGATGGTTGTAGCGGCGCGATGTAATTAGCCTGCCATTTTTTTTAAATCAATTACTACCAATATCTTCAAACCCATTCTATGAAATTTTTTATCGACACCGCAAATCTTGCGCAAATAAAAGAAGCAAACGATTTAGGTATCCTTGATGGAGTTACTACCAACCCTACATTGATGTCCAAAGAAGGCATTAAGGGCAAAGACGCCATTATCGCCCATTATAAAACAATAGCCGAAATAGTAGCCGGCGATGTAAGCGCAGAAGTCTTCTCCACCGACTTTGACAGTATCGTGGCAGAAGGCAAACAGCTCGCAGCCATCCGCGAAAACATAGTTGTAAAAGTGCCTATGATAAAAGACGGCATTAAGGCTATCAAATGGTTTACTGACAATGGAATCCGCACAAATTGCACGCTTGTGTTTTCCGCAGGGCAGGCTATCCTCGCCGCCAAAGCCGGTGCAGCCTACGTTTCTCCCTTCATCGGAAGAATAGACGACAGCAACTGGGATGGTGTTAAACTTATCGAACAGATAGCCCACATCTATTCCATACAGGGGTTTGAAACAGAAATTCTTGCAGCATCTATCCGTAGCTCATTGCATATAGTTCAGTGTGCAGAAGCCGGTGCCGATGTTTGCACCTGCCCACTCGAATCTATTTTGGGCTTATTAAAACACCCGCTTACCGATATTGGCTTAGCTAAATTCTTAGAAGATGCTAAGAAATTAAGTTAGAAAGTTTGTTTCATCAAATTAATAGAAAGCGTAAAGTTGGAATTTTACATCCATCTTTACGCTTTCTTATTTACCTTTCATCCATGAAAAAGTCAATCATTCTTCTAAGCTTTTTACTTTTTACTTTTCATTCTTTTGCCCAATACACATTACGCCTTGTTGTAACTGACGAAGCCACCCGCAAACTGGACGACATCTATCTTGCTGGCAACTTCAACGATTGGAAGCCAAGAGCATTTGATTATAAACTAAAGCCTCTCGGTACACGGAGGGAGATCACACTTCGTAACCTTGCCGCAGGCCATTATAAATTCAAATTCACTCGCGGCAATTGGGATAAAGTGGAAACAACCGCCAAAGGTGAAGATATTGCTGACCGTGAAATTGATCTTCAAAATGATACTTCCATTAACATTAGCATCGCAGGCTGGAAAGATGATTATCCTGTAAAGCCAAGAAGCAATACTGCTTCTGCCCAAGTGCATATCATTGATACAGCTTTCTTTATGCCACAGCTAAACCGTTATAGAAGAATATGGATATATCTTCCTAAAGATTATGCCCAAAACAACAAAAAGTATTATAGTGTGCTTTACATGCAGGACGGCCAAAATCTCTTTAATGAACAAACTGCTCCTTTTGGCGAATGGGGTGTTGATGAATGCCTCGATACGCTAGAGCAGCCTGCTGGCAAAGAGTGTATTGTTATAGGTATTGACAACGGCCTTGATAAACGCAATAATGAATATGATCCTTATGACAATGATAAATTTGGTAAAGGCGAAGGCAAACAATATGTTGATTTTTTAGCGCATACCTTAAAGCCTTTCATTGATTCAAATTATAGGACTATAAAAGATAAGAACCACACTTTTATTGCAGGCAGCAGCATGGGTGGCCTGATAAGTTTGTATGCTGTAATGCAATATCCAAAGATATTTGGAAGCGGCGGCATTTTTTCTCCCGCATTATGGATCGCTCCACAAATAGATGATGATATGACGAAAACAGCTTTAAATGATAAGCCGCGCTTCTCTTTTTATGCTGGCGGAAAAGAAAGTGAAACAATGGTAAGCGATATGCAGAAAGTGGAAAGCATCATTACAGCAAAAAACTGTTGCACTGTCATTGAATATATTTCCCCAACAGCAGAACACAACGAAACTTACTGGCGAAAATATTTTCCCGCATTTTATAAATGGCTGACAGACTTTTAAACGAGGTATGTAGCCCCTTCCAATGCAAGTGCAGTATTCTCAAAAACTTCTCTTGTTTCTTCTAAAAACTCGCTGAGTGATTCGTACTTACTGCTGAAATGCCCGATAATTAATTGTTTTGCGTTTGCAAGTTTTGCGATTTGCGCAGCCTGTGTTGTGGTAGAATGAAACCTGCTCTCCGCACGGCCTTCAAGGTTTTTCAGGTAAGTAGTTTCATGGTAGAGCAGCGAAACATTTTTCACTTTCTCTGCTATTGCTTTATTATAACCGGTATCTGCACAGAACGCATAGCTTTTGGCAGGCGTATTGGCAACCGTAAGCAGTTCATTCTTTATTAGCTCTCCATTTTTGGTTGTATGATCTTCCCCGCTTTTCAGGCGTTCATAAAATGTGGCAGGAATATCATATTTCAGCACCTGCTCTCTATTGATCCTGCGCGGTTTCTTCTTCTCACGAATAATAAAGCCATAGCATTCTATCCGGTGATTCACTTTAAAACATTCCACGCTGAATTTTTCTTCGTTCAGAATTATGTCTTCTTCCATGAGCCCATGAAAATGCAGATCAAAAGGCAAAACTGTATCTGCCGCCTTTAGCATTAAATTTATGATCGGTTGCAAAGGCGCAGGAGAATAAACATGCAGTTCGTTGGTTCTGCCAAGTAAGCCAAAACTGGTGATCAAGCCGGGTAATCCAAAATAATGATCGCCATGTAAGTGAGAAATGAAAATGTGGTTGATCCTGCTGCGCCTTACTTTGTATCTTGATAACTGCGTTTGCGTTGCTTCCCCGCAATCTATCAGGAATAATTGCTCGTCGAGCGTCACCACCTGGGAGGTGGGATGCCTGTTGAACGCAGGAAGCGCTGAATTATTTCCTAAAATGGTTACTCCAAACATTATCAAATATAATAAGTGTACAGACAACAGCAGTTCTGAAACTGATGCATTTGGTTTAAAGGTATTGAAAAATGGCCGATCTTTTCTTTTTTACCACCATGGGTGGCGCGCGGCAATATTATCTTTCAAAAAACTTCTCATTTTATTTGTTGAATAAATAAACTTATTACATTTACGAATTATTTGCAAATTGAAATTTACAAAACGATAAAATTTATACTAAACAAACATCTTTAGCAACAATTTTTAATGACTGATAAAAGCTAAACAACATGGCGATCAAGTATTACCTGCAGCCAAACACACTTACCAAAAACCCTAACGACCAGAAAGCAGTAGTTACTGCAGGCAGCGTTTTAACCGTTGACGATATTATTCAGCTGGTTGTTGAACGCGGCACCACGGTAAACCAGGCCGATATAACTGCTGCGCTGCAACTTGTTTTTGACGTAATTTCCAGCGCTGTGGCCGACGGCAACTATGTAAACACCCCGATTGTGAACATTAGGCCAGGCATACAGGGCATTTTTCCAAGCGCGGCCGCCGGCTTTGACGCCAGCCGAAACACCTTGCGGGCAACCTTTTCTTCGGGCCTGCTCATGGATCAAAAAATGGCCGCAGCAACTGTTCAAAAAGTAAGCGGCACCACAGTTGCGCCCGATATTTTAGAGTTTATAGACACCCGGACGGGCGACAATTCACAGGCCAGCCAGGGAGGCATCGGCACGCTAGTAGGCACACAGCTTAAGTTTGACCTCACAGGCATAAGCCAAGGCATCTTCTTCATCAACACGGTAGACGGCACCGAAACACAGGTGGCAGAAATATCCACCCGCACAGACGGCAGGCTTGTTTTCATCATTCCGGGCACGCTGACGGCCGGCATCACCTGCTGGATAGAGGTTCGCCGCGCATATACCGCCGCCGCCACGCTACGCATCGGGCGGCTAAACCAGTATGTAACTATAGTTGCTTAGCGGTTAAAAAAAACAATTGCCGCATCTTTAGGTTCCCATTTCGGCGATAGTTAAGTTCAAAATCGCCGATAGTGAAGTTAAAAGTCGGCGATAGTAAAGCTCAAAGTCGGCGATAGTGAAGTTTAAAGTCGCCGATAGTAAAGCTTAAAGTCGCCGATAGTAAAGTTCAAAGTCATCGATAGTAAAGTTCAAAGTCATCGATGGTGAAGCTCAAAGTCGCCGATAGTGAAGTTCAAAGTTGGCTAAAGGTGGTTTCGGCAGAAAAAGGAGGAGGGTTTTATATAGCTCCTGCCCTTTTTTATTTACCTTATTTAATGAAATAGGTTAATATAGCCTGCCGCCTTATTTTTGGTGCAAATTCATGTTATTGGCCTCTCCTTCAGTCGCGATAGTTATTTTAAATTTTAATGGCAAAAAGTTTCTTGAAAAATTTTTGCCATCTGTCATTGCTTCTACTTATACAAACAAAAAAATAATTATTGCAGATAATGCGTCTTCTGATGATTCTGTTTTATTTCTCCAGAAAAATTATCCCGGGGTTGAGTTAATGCTGTTGGAAAGAAATTTTGGCTTTGCAGAAGGATATAACCAGGCGCTGAAACGAGTCAATTCTGATTATTATGTGTTACTCAATTCCGATGTTGAGGTAACGCCAAATTGGATCGAACCGGTAATCGGCTTGATGGAGAATGACAAGAAAACGTCGGCTTGCCAGCCTAAAATGTTATCATTTGAACAAAAAGAATTGTTTGAATATGCCGGCGCAGCAGGTGGGTGGATTGATCTGCTTGGTTATCCTTTCGCACGCGGAAGGGTTTTTGAAACGCTTGAAAAAGATATGGGGCAATATGATACGGTGCAGCAGATCTTTTGGGCAAGTGGAGCAGCAATGTTTGTGCGGGCAAATATTTATCATGAATTAAGCGGCTTTGATGGTTATTTTTTTGCCCATTCTGAAGAAATTGACCTCTGCTGGCGCATGCAGCTCGCTGGTTACAAAATAATGTGTTGCCCAAGTTCAATTGTCTATCATGTTGGTGGAGGCACTTTGCCCAAAGGCCATCGCAAAACATTTCTTAATTTCCGGAATAATCTTATCATGCTTTCAAAAAACCTTCCAGTCAAAGAAAAATTATGGAAAATGCCTTTGCGCATTTGGCTGGATGCTGTCTTTGCCTGGAAATGTTTATTAACAGGCGATGGAGACGCCTTCATGGCCATCATCGAGGCGCAAGGAGCCTTGCTCAAATGGGGCCTAAGGAAAAAAAATAAAAATAAAAATAATTATCTCAAAAAGCCAATGGCATCTTTGGCAGGTGCGTACCCTAAATCGCTTGTTTTTGACTATTTTATTAAAAAGAAAAAACGTTTTTCAGAAATTGTTGATAATAAGATATGATATTTTGTGCCACACCCTTATTTTTGCAATGTAATTTTTAAACTATGTCCAGCGAAATAGAAAAACTTAAAGAGAAAGATTTTTTGTACAACCGCGTGTCCTCATCACGTTTTCTTTTTCACATAACAATACTCACGTTTGTTTCTTTTTTATTCGCCGCGAGTTATTGCTTGTTTGAACACCGCTACCAGGGCAAACCGAAAGTGGAAGTAATAAGCAGCTCGTTGTACACGCCGCAGTACAAATAAAAAAACAATGAAATTTTGCTGGTAAGCACAGATCATTATTTTTGCATCCCAAAAAAAAAGTTCTTTATCACTTAAGCGGAAGTAGCTCATTTGGTAGAGCACGACCTTGCCAAGGTCGGGGTAGCCGGTTCGAGCCCGGTCTTCCGCTCTGAAAAACTTCCCGCCACAAGCGGGATTTTTTTTTCGCTGGCCCCGGTGGTGGAACTGGTAGACACGCAGGACTTAAAATCCTGTTCGCCGCAACGCGAGTACGGGTTCAATTCCCGTCTGGGGCACAAACCACTTAAAAGGTGGTTTTTTTATTGATAACCTTGGATAAAATAGAGCCTCAAATGCTTAAAACATCATCAAAAAAGCTGTTCCTTCATTTATAATAGATTGCACTTGTATGTTTCCTCTGTGCAGCATCATTATTTGTTTGCATAAGCTTAAACCGATTCCGCTGCCTGTTTTTTTAGTACTGAAAAATGGTATAAAAATCTTTTCGATTAACTCCTCGGACATGCCAGTACCATTGTCTGCAATTTTTAAACAAATCTTATTATTTGCCAACGTGTAAGCTGATAAAATTATTTTCGGGTTTACCTTTTCCTTTACGGCTTCGATAGCATTCACTACTAAGTTTATCAATACCTGCTCTACTAAGCTCGAGTCTGCATCCAGCTGGATGTCAGGATTTTTTAATACAATTTCCAATTCTATCTTTTTTTGCTCCAGTGTTGGTTGCATTAGCTGTTGAAGATTTTCAAAGACATCGCGTACATGAATTTTTTTGAGATTGGGTGTTGATATCTTATTAAGATTGCGATATGTCTCTGCAAATTTTAATAAGCCTTCGCTACGTTTTTTTATAGTATTAATTCCTAACTCCAGATCATCCACTATACCTGAAGTGTTATCCAATTCATTTGCTGATTGAAGCAACCTGTTTTTCAATGTTTCTGCAAGCGAAGAAATGGGTGCGATAGAATTCATTATCTCATGTGTCATCACACTCAATAATTTTTGCCATGCGTTGCTTTCCGTTTCGTCTAAGGCTTCATTCACATTCTGGAAGGCTATCAGCTTATATTTATTTCCTTCTGTTTGAAATGCGGTTGCTGACATTAATATCTTAATTGCACTCCTTTCATGATGCAGCGTAGTCACTTTATTTTGCCCAGGCTTTAATTCTACGATTTCCATACAAAGCTCATGATCTCTCTTGTCAAGCGACTGTATTGTTTTTAAGTAAGGCACTTGTAGCAATTGTTTCAAAGACTCATTCATCCAAACAACATCGCCGCTTTCGATTTCATAAGAAAGTATGCCAGTATCAACAAGTTCAAGGATCTTTTGTAAATAGTGATATTGAGTTTCTCTTTCTTTACTGATGACTTTGAATGCAGAATTGATGTCATTGAACCCTTTGCGCAGTGGTTGTAATTCAGTAGGGGCTTGCAACACATTGAAATGCCGTGAAAAATCTCTGTAATGAACAGACTCTGCAAAATCTTCTACTTCCTGCTGTGCTTTTTTGTGCAGCTTAAAAAAATCTAGAACCTGGAATATGATCAATGGGGCTGTGAATATTTCATAGAGGTACCAACTTTTTACAAAAAATAAAACAATCAAAAAAAGTGTAGCCATCAGCAACAACACCTTTATCAATATAACCCATTCGTATCTTTTCATTTATTATCAGCTTTGAGCTACAGATCATATTTATTTAGCCTTCTATACAATGCTGTTCTTGTTAAGCCCAGTTCTTTTGCGGCTTTTGTTATGTTGCCGTTGTGCTTCTCAATGACTATGAGTATTGTATTTTTCTCCACTACACTCAATGTTGTTTCGGCTTTTTCATTGCCGTCACCTTTAATAGATTCAATGGGTGAAAATATTAAATCATCTGCTTTCAAGCAATCAGTTTCCGCCATAATGATAGCCCGTTCAATAATGTATTGCAATTCGCGCACATTGCCGGGGAAATGATAATGCATTAATTTATCAATAGCCGTTTTGTCAAACTGGATATTTTGTTTTAAATATTTGTCTGAATAAATAGAAGAAAAATGTTCAGCCAGCAACAAAATATCATCTTTTCTTTTGCGCAGCGGCGGCACAATTATTTCAACAGTATTGATCCTGTAGATCAGGTCTTTTCTAAAACGCGTTTCGTTCGCCAACTCATTCAGAGAAACATTTGTCGCACAAATCAAACGGATATTAATTTCAATGGCCTGGTTGGTGCCCAACCTTGTTACTTGACGGGATTGCAGCACAGACAACAGTTTCGCCTGTTGTTGCAAAGAAATGTTTCCTATTTCATCCAGGAATAAAGTGCCGTTGTTAGCTGCCTCAAACCTGCCTGCCCTGTCTTCGCGGGCATCAGTGAATGCCCCTTTTTTATGGCCGAACAACTCGCTTTCAAAGAGGCTTTCTGTGAGCGCGCCCACATCTACTTTTATGTATGGTTGTTTTGAACGCAGCGACCTTTCATGAATAGCTCTTGCGATGAGGTCTTTGCCCGTGCCATTTTCTCCAAGTATCAAAATATTCGCATCGGTAGGGGCGATTTTTTCTACTTTATAAAAAATATCCCTCATCACATCGCTTTCTCCAATAAGTAGGGATGCGATCGAATTTTTCTTGTCATTTTTTGCAGACCCACCCTGGCTACTTTTTTTCAACGCATCTTCAAGTATGGTAATCAGCCTTTCGTTGTGCCAGGGTTTTACCATAAAATCAGTTGCGCCTTCTTTTAACGAACGCACCGCAAGGTCAATGTCGCCATAAGCGGTTATCATGATCACCTTTATTTCGGGCTTCGTTTCCTTAATGCGTTTAAGCCAGTAAATACCTTCGTTTCCTGTGTTGATGGAGGCGTTGAAATTCATATCCAGGAGCACCAGGTCAAAATTGTGTTTGGATAAAAGTGCAGGAAGATTCTCTGGATTCTTTTCAGTGATAACTTCCCGGGCTTCTGTTTTCAGCAGGAGCCTTACAGCGGTTAAAACATCTGTATCATCATCCAAAACTAAAATGCTGGCTTTCTTTAAACTCATTCTTTGGTTCTATTTAGATGCTTTTGAGCTTTTATAAAAAATCTTATGCAATTTACATGTACCCAAGTTATAAAATTAATTATCCATACTGCAGGGTACATTGCCCTTAGTCACAAACGTGACTACCCATACTGCAGGGTACATTGCCCTTAGTCACAAACGTGACTACCCATACTGCAGGGTGCATTGCCCTTAGTCATAAACGTGACTACCCATACTGCAGGGTGCATTGCCCTTAGTCATAAACGTGACTACCCATATTGCAGGGTGCATTGCCCTTAGTCATAAACGTGACTAACCATATTGCAGGGTGCATTGCCCTTAGTCACAAACGTGACTACCCATATTGCAGGGTGCATTGCCCTTAGTCACAAACGTGACTACCCATATTGCAGGGTGCATTGCCCTTAGTCACAAACGTGACTGACTATTTTGCAGGCTAATTGTTAACCTGACTGCCTTTTTTACATTATTTCTGAGCTGCTATTCATACTTTAATGAATTGACGGGATTTGAAATGGCAACTTTGAAACATTGCGCAGCAATTAACATGAAAGCGGATAGAAAAGTGAACAGGCCGACAAAAATGAAGGGCAGAATATTTTGCGAGACCCTGTAAGCATAATTTTCCAGCCAATGGTTGGTAAGGATGTATGCCAATGGCCACGCGATGATGTTGGCGATGAGTATGAGGGCGGCATAATCTTTTATAAAAAGGAAAATTATGTCGCGGACATTGGCTCCGATTACTTTGCGGACGGCAATTTCCTTGTTGCGCTGGCTGAGGCCAAAGGCTACAACGCCAAAAATGCCGAGGAAAACGATGATGAGCATGAGAAAAGTGGAAATGTTGGCGGCCTGTTTTAGCTGCAGCTCCGTTTGATAGAGCGACTGAAATTTTTCATCCATAAAAAAATACTCAAACGGAGAGGTTGGGGACATTTCCTTCCACTTGTTTTTTACTGTTTCGATGGCCTGTTGGATATTGGCTGAGTTTAATTTAACTGACAGGTAGCGAAAGGCCCTTCCATCTTTTACATTCATAATAGCAATTGGCCCGATGGACTGCTGCATAGTTGAATAATTAAAATCTTTTACAACGCCTGAGACGGTGAAGGTGACGTTGCCGCTGACCCATTTTATTTTTTGCCCTGTAATATTGCCTTTGAGCCCGAAAGCTTTGACGGCAGACTCATTGAGTACGACCTGGTGGGGGATGTAACCGGCGTGGCCGCTGTTTAGGAATGTGCCCTGCGTGAGGTGGAGCCCGAACGTGGATGCATAGCCTTCATCAGCATCTATGGTGGACATGAGCAAAGGTGTTGTTTGGGTTGTATTTTCAGGAAGCAGGTCGCTGGCGTTGGGGGGTGTTCTTTCGGGGATTTCAAAGGAAAGCGACGCGTCTTTTACAACGGGGAGTTGCAATAACCCTTGTTTTATATTTTGCATCCTGACCACGCCGAGGGAATCCCACTGTTTTGGAAAAGCATAAACGACAAGCACCTGGTTTTTATCATACCCCAAATCTTTATTAAACACGAACGAGACCTGGCGTGAGACGGTGACCGCGCCGATGAAAATGATGATGGCGAGGCTGAACTGAACGACGAGGAGTGTTTTACGAAATGTAAGGCCGCCTTTTGCAGTATCAATTTTCCCTTTAATGGAAGTAATAACATTGGAAGCGCTTAAAACAAAGGCAGGGTAAATGCCGGAAACAAAACCTACAAAAAGGACGAGCAGCAGGAGGGAGCTTATTTTCAGGAGGTTGAACTGCCAGAAATGAATGAGTGTGGTGTTGAAAACCTGCGTGAACACGGGCAATAATAATTCATATAAAAAAACCGAAAGGAGGGACGCGATGAAAGCGAGCAATAAAGATTCGATGATGAACTGGAAGATTAGTTGCTTGCGGGCGCTGCCGAAAACTTTGCGGAGGCCAATCTCTTTTAAACGATAAGAAGAGGTGCCGATATTGATGTTTATGAAGTTGATAATCGCCATGAGCAGAATGAAAAAAGCGATGATGGCGAGGGTGTTGATCATTTTTTGCATGGCGCCGCCTTTATCCTGCGTGAGATTATAATCTTTGATAGGCGCGAGTTGTATGGTGAGATTGTTTTTGACCCTGTCGGAGGTATATTTTGCAAGGATTTGTTTGAATGGTTGTACAAGGTCTTTTGGTGTGACGCCGGGTTTTAATTCTATTAGATCTATATCGTAAGGATTATTCCAGTCGCTAAGCGGAAAGCCACCCTGGAAATAATGGTTTCCTTCTGCGGGCATGTATACGCCGTAAGTATCACTTAGAAGATTTGTAACAGAATTGTAGGGAATGTCTTTTAAAACTGCCGACACGGAGTAATCCTGCGATGCGCCGTTAACTGTTGTGTGCACCGAAATGATTTTATTCAGTACATCTTTTTTTCCAAAGAGTTTCATAGCCATGGTTTCGGTTATGACCGCAGAATTATTGTTTGCAAAAGCGTGTTCTTTGTTTCCGTACAATAATGGAAAGCCATACATAGAAACAAGTGAAGTGTCGCAGATGGCCATGTCTTCCTTGAAATGTTGCTCGCCTGCGGAAACCACATTTGTGATTGGATCAAAACGGAAATACCCGGCAACAAGGGTAGGGTATTCTTCTTTGAGTGTTTTAGCCAAAGGTGCAAGGGTTGTAATTTCCAGTCCCATTTCCTTCACCTTCCATTTGCTCTTTATTAAATATTGGTTGCTAACATCTTTTAGGTTGCTGTTTACATTTTCCTGCTTTAAAATATAGATGCCAATTAGCATTGAAAAAGTGATGCCGATGGCGAGGCAAAAAATATTTATAATGGAAAACAACTTGTGCCTTGTGAGATGGCGAATGGCAACGATGAAATAATTTTTAAACATAGGTAATTGATTTTAATGCCTGATAAGCAACTACAAACGTACCATGGTTGTAAAATATTGGTTATGAATTAAAACAAATGAGGGTTTGAAAACGGGTGTATCGAAACCGCACACCTGTTGTAACAAATGCGAACACAAACCGTTGGAAATAATAAATAAATAGCTGCTTTTCAATGATGTATGATTTGGCATTAAGTAAGCATATATTATAAGGGAATAATAATTACCACGGGGTTAAGCAATAAAATAAACAACTGAATGGATAGGGTGATAGAAAAAAAGAAATGGAGTAGAAAGCGTATACTCACGATCGCAGGGATAGCTGCATTGATCGCTTTGATCGGGTTTAGTTATTATTCCACGTCCGGCCCATCCAAGATGAATGAAGAGAAGGACAGATTGACGATAAGTACTATTTCGAAAGGTATCTTCCAGGAGAATATACCTATCAATGGCGATGTGATGCCGCTAACAACCATTTATCTTGATGCGGTGGAAGGCGGAAGGGTGGAGGAGAAATATGTGGAAGACGGGACAGTGATGACGAAAGGGCAACCTATTTTGAAGCTGTCTAATACTGACCTTTCGCTGAGCCTTGTGAACCAGGAAACCGAGGTATATAATCTTTTAACGCAAATGCAGATTGCGAAGAATGCATCGCAGCAAAACACGGTGACCAAACTGAACCAGATGACGGACGTGGACAACACTTTGAAAGAAGCGGCAAGGGTATATACGCTGGATAAGAAGTTGTATGCGGAAAAGGTGATAGGCTCGCAGGAATATCAACAGGCGGAGAATGCTTATAACTATGCGTTGCAGAAGAAAGAGCTTACAGAAAAGATACTACAACAGGATTCTGTTTCAACAAAACAAGGCATAGACCAGGCAAAACAATTGTACCAGGGGTCGCAAAATGCACTTGCTGTGATGAAGGAAAAAGTTGGAGACCTGGTGGTGCGCGCGCCGATAGAGGGGCAACTGACATCGCTGGATGCGGAAGTGGGTGAGAATAAAAACAAGGGTGAACGGCTTGGGGAAATAGATGTGCTGAATGGCTTTAAGGTTCGCGCAAACATTGACCAACACTATATTTCAAGAATTTATATCGGTTTGAAAGGGACGTTTGCTTTTGCTGACACTACGTATAACCTTGTTATTAAAAAGGTTTATTCGCAAGTGGTAAACGGGAGCTTCCAGGTGGATATGGAGTTTGTTGGGGCCGTGCCGAAGGGGATACGCCGCGGGCAGACGCTTCAGGTGCTGCTGGCCTTGAGCGAAGAAAGGCAATCAGTGCTTTTAGCTAAGGGAGGATTCTTTCAACAGACAGGAGGCACTTGGATCTTTAAAGTGAGTGATGACGGCACGAAAGCATACCGCGTGAATATTCTGCTAGGGAGCATGAATACTGATTATTATGAAGTGACAGATGGGTTGAAGCCGGGTGATAAAGTGATAACATCGAGCTATGAGAATTTTGGGGATAAGCAGGAGTTGGAGCTGAAGTAGCCGTTAGCTATGAGCTATTAGCTTTGAGCTTTCAGTAATCTTGTTTATTGAAGTTTTGAGGAATAAGCATAGTCATTTCATTAATTCAATGGCTTCATCATGGATTTCGTTATAGAGGCTGATGTCAAGGTATAAAAGGTCTTTGCTGAGAATAAGTTGATAAGTAAGTTCGGATAACGAACCTGTGGCAATTTGTAAGAAATGTTGAAGTTGTGTGTTACTATTTCGTCCGCAACCTTCAGCAATATTGGTAGGGATAGAAGAGGATGAACGCCGCATTTGTGAGACGATACCAAAAATTTCTTCTTTGGGAAAGGTCTTTGTAGCTGTATAAATTTTTAAAGTTAGATGATGGCTTCGTTGCCAAATAGAAAGTTTTGTAAAGTCACGCATAAAAATATTTTTAAATAAAGCATAAAAATAAACAGTAATTATCCAAAATGTGCAGCTTAAAGCTAATAGCTCAAGGCTCACTGCTCAAACTAAAACAATGATCAATATAACAAATCTTGAGAAGATCTACCGCACGGAAGAGGTGGAAACAATTGCGCTTAACAAACTTTCTTTTGAAGTGAAGGATGGGGAATTTGTCTCCGTGATGGGGCCTTCAGGCTGTGGGAAATCTACGTTGCTGAATATCCTAGGGCTGCTTGACGACCCGGATGGAGGGAGCTTTTTATTTAATGGGATCGAAGTGGCGAAGTTTAATGAACGCAAGCGGGCTGATCTGCGCAAGCATAATATCGGGTTTGTATTTCAGAGTTTTAACCTGATAGATGAATTGACCGTGTTTGAAAATGTGGAGCTGCCGATGATCTATACAGGAGTGAAAACGGCTGAAAGGAAAAGAAGGGTGGAAGAGGTGCTGGATAAAGTGAAGATCATGCACCGGAGAAACCATTACCCACAACAACTGTCAGGTGGTCAGCAGCAGAGGGTGGCGGTGGCGAGGGCAGTGGTGAATAAACCAAAACTGATACTTGCGGATGAACCGACGGGAAATCTTGACAGCCATAATGGTAATGAAGTGATGGAGTTATTGACTGAATTGAACGAGCAGGGGACTACTATTATAATGGTTACGCATAGCGAGCATGATTCGAGGTATAGCCACCGGATCATAAGGATGCTGGATGGGCAGACGGTGACGGAGAATATATTGATTTGAGGAGTGAGCTATTAGCTGTCAGCCATGAGCGAGCAGCTTGGAGCAATTGGCTGGGAGTTACTTATCTAAAAAATTTATTACTGGTTGAAAACTGACGGCTCAAAGCTGAAAGCTCATAGCTCAAAGCTGAAAGCTAACATCTAAAAGCTTTACTATGATAAAGAACTTTTTTAAAATAGCTTATAGAAATATCCTGCGGAATAAGGGGTTTTCTATCATTAATATTAGCGGGCTGGCGATTGGGATGGCGAGTGCGCTGCTGATATTGCTGTGGGTGCAGAATGAGCTGAGCTATGATAGTTTTTATAAGAAAAGCGACAGGCTTTACCAGGTATGGTACAGGGGCAAAGGCAACAATGGCATTGATTGCTGGAATGTGACCACGAAAATGTTTGCTTCAGGGGTGAGGGAATATCCTGAAGTGGAAAAGGCGGCGCGGGTGTTTTGGAGCGAGGATTTTCTTTTTACTGTTGGCGAAAAGCGAATAAGGATAACGGGGAATATGGTTGACCCGGATTTTCTTACCATGTTTGATATTCCTTTTATACAGGGGGATATCAATACTGCACTGAATAGCCCGAATAATATTGTGATCACTGAAAATACTGCTAAGGAGTTTTTTGGTAAGGAGGATGCGATGGGGAAGGTGATAAAAATCGACAATAAATATAATTTTACTGTTGCGGGCATTATAAAAGACCTTCCTGATAACACTAATTTCAATTTTAAATGTTTGTTTCCATGGTCGTACATGAAGACGACGGGGCAGGATGACAGTTGCTGGGGGTGTGGCTCAACACATAATTATGTGCTGCTGAAGCCTAACACGAACATCACTGCTGTGAACAGCAAGATAAAAAACATTATAAAAAAACATACTGACGCACGAAATAGTACAGAGGCTTTCTTTACCCGGTAAGCAAATTGAGATTGTACTCAAAATTTGAGAATGGTGTTCCAAAAGGAGGGAAGATTGAGACGGTGAAAGTGTTTATTTTATAGCCATTTTTATTCTGCTTATTGCGTGTATCAACTTTATGAACATGAGCACGGCAAGAAGTGAAAAGCGTGCAAAAGAAGTTGGCATACGGAAAGTTGTGGGTGCGGGAAAGAATTCTTTGATCGGCCAGTTTTTAGGCGAAAGTATTTTGATCGCATTTATTGCGGGATTGTTTGCACTGGTGATCGTGCAGTTTTGTTTGCCACCTTTCAATAAACTTACGCTTAAAGAGCTGACAGTTGAATATGGCAATATTTATTTCTGGCTTTCATTTATCGGGTTTATTTTATTTACGGGAATCATTGCAGGAAGTTATCCGGCTTTTTTTCTTTCTTCCTTTCAGCCGGTAAAAGTTTTGAAAGGGACATTTAAACATGAGCAGGCAGCAGTGAATCCCCGCAAAGTGCTGGTCGTGCTGCAATTCACGTTTGCCATTGTGCATAATAGTTTGTACTATCATCATAGAAAAGCAAATACAATATGCGCAAGAAAGAGAGTCAGGATATAGTAAAAATGATCTTGTATATGTTCCGTTGAGAGGGGACATCCATAAGAATTATCAAGCTGATAAAAAGTGATCTGCTGCAAAAGGGAATTGCAACTTCGGTGAGCAAAACAAGCGCGCCGATAACCGAAGGATGGAGTTCAGGAGGGGCCGACTGGGATGGGAAAGACCCGAACGACAAGACGGAATTTAATATTTACAATGTGGATGGGAATGTAGTGAGAACGATGGGTTTAACATTGGTGCAGGGAAGAGATATTGACCTAAGCAAATACCCTACTGATTCTTTCGCTGTGATCTTAAATGAAACGGCAGTGAAGGCAATGGGCTTTAAAAATGCGATTGGTAAAACAATAAATAAGGATGATACGCGCGGGGTTTGGCATGTGGTGGGTGTTGTGAAAGATTTTATTATACAATCTCCTTATGAACCTATAAAGCCGATGATCATACGTGGGGAGAGGGGCGATTGGTTTAACGAGATACATGTAAAATTTAATCATGCTCATTCAACTGCGCAAAACATTGCAGCAATGGGAGAAATATTTAAACAGTATAATCCTGAGTACCCTTATGAATATTATTTTGTTGATGAAAAATACGCGGTAAAATTTGACGATGAACAAACGACCGGTACACTGACTGCATTTTTTGCGGGGCTGACGATATTTATTTCCTGCCTGGGATTGTTTGGACTTGCGACTTATATGGCTGAGAACCGCATAAAGGAAATAGGCGTGCGAAAGGTGCTTGGGGCTTCGGTTGCAGGGATTGCTACATTACTTTCTAAAGACTTTATTAAGCTTGTAATTATTGCTATTGTGATCGCTTCACCAATAGCGTGGTGGGCTATGAGTAAGTGGCTTGGTGGCTATGACTACCATGTGTCTATTTCGCTGTGGATATTTATTGTGGCAGGAACGGTGTCGTTATTGATCGCAATAGTAACTGTAAGTTTCCAGGCGATAAAAGCTGCCGTTGCTAACCCGGTGAAGAGTTTGAGGAGTGAGTAAAATAATAATTATAACCGCTGGATAGCTCGTAGCTAACAGCGCAAAGCTCATAACTAATGTTTAAAAATTATTTCAAAACAGCATGGCGTAGCTTATTAAAGAATAAAGCATACAGCTCATTAAATATTTTAGGTTTGGCAACCGGTATGGGCGTTGTCTTAATAATTGGTCTTTGGGTTTACTATCAATATTCTTATGATAAATTTCTCCCTAGTTACAAACAGGTGTATCAGGTACGTCGTAATTTTTATGGCAATGGCGATACAATGAATTATGGCGGTACCTCATTAAAGCTGGCAACAATATTGCGAAGCCAAATTCCAGAAATACAATATGTTGCTGAAACAGACGGATTTGGGATGCATAATTTAATGGTCTCAGATAAAAAATTCTATATAAATGGAGGACAGGTTGGTAGTGATTTTCTTAAAATGTTTCAATATGATTTGTTAGAAGGAAATGCCAATGCTGTTTTAAAAAATCCATATTCCATTGTACTTACAGAAAGTACTGCTAAAGCCTTATTTGGCAAGGAAGATCCTTTAAATAAAGTAGTCCGTTTTGATAACAAACACGATTTAAAGGTAAGCGGCATTTTAAAAGATATTCCATCTAATTCAACTTTACAATTTAGCTATTTGCTTCCATTCAATTATTTGGAATCTACAGATAGTTGGGTAAAGCTTGCACGCACAAAAGGTTTTGGCTGGACAAACTTTATGACATTCGTTAAATTAAAACCGGGAATTTCTTACGCTCAGGTGGCACCCAAAATAAAAGACCTTGAAAAAACAGAAACTGATAATTTCATGTCAATGGCAACCAATATTATTCTTGACCCTGTTGCAAACTGGCATTTGTATGAGAACTTCGACAAAGGAAAACTAGTAAGCGGCTTTATAGAATATGTAAACATTTTTACAATAATTGGTATCCTTGTACTATTAATAGCTTGTATAAATTTTATCAATCTCACCACCGCGAGGTCTGAAAAAAGAGCAAAAGAAGTAGGTGTAAGAAAAGTAATAGGTTCGAACAAAAATCATTTAGTATTCCAGTTTCTTACAGAATCGATCTTACTCACTTTCATCGCATTTATTTTATCTCTTCTTTTTGTCCAATTGGCATTACCAGCATTCAATACGCTTACAGATGCATCAATAAAAATTCCTTTCTCCAATTACATATTTTGGCTGATTACTCTTTGCAGTGTTTTAGTAACGGGCCTTGTAGCCGGCAGCAGGCCCGCTTTCTACCTTTCTTCTTTTGAACCGGTGAAGGTTTTAAAAGGGAAAATTCATATTGGCAAAGCTGCAACTTTACCCAGGAAGGTATTAGTAGTACTGCAATTCAGTTGTTCAATAGCTCTTATTATTTGCACTTACATCATTTATCAGCAGGTTCAATATGCAAAAGATAGGCCTTCTGGCTATGACAAAAACAGGCTGATGATAACAGATATGAATCAAGGTATGGGCAGCAACTATACTGCTATTAAAAACGAATTACTTGAAAAGAGAATTGCAGAAACGGTTACTACTGCATCTGCCAGCGTGTTAACTTCTGGCAACCATAGGGATGTAGAAGAGTGGCCGGGCAAACGGCCGGGAGAGTCTGTCGATATGGGTTGGGTAAGAGTTTCAGATGATTATTTTAAAACACTTGGAATGTCTATGAAAGAAGGGAGGGATTTTAATGCTGCGTCAGACACTTTAAATGTGATCTTCAATGAGGCAGCTGTTAAATTGTTACGCTTGCAAGACCCTTTGAATCAAACAATCACTTGGATTGATACTAAACTGAAAATAACTGGGATTGTAAAAAATGCATTAATGGCATCTCCTTTTGAACCTGCTGAACCAACTATATTTTTTTATGATCCGCATCCCCAGGATGTAATAATGTACAGACTATCACCAGGAATTAAAACGCAAGCCGCAATTACCAAACTTACTTCCATTTTCAATAAGTATGATACTGCATATCCTTATACCTACACATTTGCAGATAATGGTTATGCGGCCAAATTTAAACTGGAAGAATTGATTGGAAAATTAGCAGGATTATTTGCAGCCTTAGCTATTTTCATTTCATGTCTTGGATTGTTTGGTTTGTCTGCTTATGTAGCAGAAAGTAGGATAAAAGAGATTGGTGTAAGAAAAGTATTGGGCGCAACAATATTTAATATCACAAAATTATTATCACTTGATTTTATAAAGCTGGTTGTAGTGTCTATTATTGTTGCTGCACCTCTTGCTTATTACGCAATGAACAAATGGTTACAGGATTATACTTACAGAATAAATATTAATTGGGGAATATTTTTAGTTGCCGGTCTATTGGCTGTATTTATTGCTTTGCTCACTGTCAGCTTCCAGGCAATAAAAGCCGCTATAGCCAACCCCATAAACAGTCTAAGAACTGAATAAAGTATATAACCGCTGATAGCCCATAGCTAATAGCTCAAAAGCTCATAACTATGTTTAAAAACTATTTCAAAACCGCATGGCGCAATCTTATAAAAGATAAGATGCATTCTGCCATCAACATCATTGGTTTATCCATTGGTATAACCGTATCTATTTTAATTGGATTATGGATGTATGATGAGCTTTCCTTCAATAAAAATTTTGATAATTACGGCCATATTGCACAAATAATACAGAATCAAAGCAACAATGGCGAAATTGATACCTGGACGAATACGCCTTATCCGCTGGCAAAAGTAATTCGTACCAGTTACGGCAGCAGTTTTAAACAGGTAGTAATGGCGGTAGGTATAAAGTCAGATCATCTCATCACCTATAATGATAAAAAATTAAAACAGAAAGGTGGCTTCTTTGAAGCAGGTGCAGCTGATATGTTTACTCTTAAAATGTTGCAGGGCAACAGGAACGGTCTTAATGATCCCTCATCAGTATTTCTATCGGAATCGGCTGCCAAAGCTTATTTTGGAGATGCAGATCCTTTAAATAAATTAATTAAGATTGATAATATGCTGCCATTAAAAGTTACGGGCATATATAAAGACTTTCCGGCAAATTCCTCATTTGCCGATTTCAATTTTATCTCTACCTGGGACTTTTATTATAGCAACACTGACTGGCTAAAAACGATTTCTGATCCATGGCGCCCAAACTTTACACAGTTGTTCGTTTTGCTGAATGACAATGTAAGTATTACTGAAGTCAATGCACGCATAAAAGACGCAAAAGCAAAAAACATCAACGCAGACCTTCAAAAGAAAAAGCCTGAACTCTTTTTACAGCCTATGAGTAAATGGCATTTATATTCTGAATTTAAGAGCGGTGTAAATGTGGGTGGCCCCATTCAATACGTGTGGATGTTTGGTATTATCGGCCTCTTTGTTTTACTGCTGGCCTGTATCAATTTCATGAACCTTAGTACTGCAAAAAGTGAGAAGCGGGCAAAAGAAGTTGGCATCCGTAAAACTGTTGGCTCCATGCGCAAACAATTGATCATGCAGTTTTTTAGTGAATCGATCTTAACCGTGGCTTTTGCTTTTGCATTATCAATATCAATTGCATGGCTTTCGCTGCCTTTTTTTAACCAGGTTGCAGATAAACAAATGTACATACCGTGGAATAATTTTTTCTTTTGGGCCACATGCATAGTTTTCATTTTGCTCACTGCATTAGTTGCAGGAAGTTACCCTGCATTTTATTTGTCATCCTTCAAGCCGGTAAAGGTTTTAAAAGGCACATTCAAAGCCGGGTATCTTGCTGCTGTTCCCCGCAAAGCATTGGTTGTTTTACAGTTCACTGTTTCGGTTACTTTGATTATAGGAACTATGATCGTGTATCAGCAAATTCAGTTTGCAAAGAACCGCCCGGTGGGTTACAGCCGTGAAAACCTTATTGATATTCCAACAGCCGATTCCTCCATTCATAGCCATTTTGACGTTGTAAAGAATGAATTGCTGCAAATAGGAGCCATAACATCTTTAGCAGAGGCGGGTACACCTACTACAAGTATTTGGAACACTACAAGCGGCTTGAACTGGTCAGGGAAAGATCCAAATCTTTCTGTTGATTTTGGAATGATATATGCCTCTCCCGATTATGGCAAAACAATAAACTGGCAGTTGAAAGAAGGCCGCAATTTTTCCAAAGATTTTTTAACTGACTCTTCTGCTTTAATTATAAACGAAGCGGCTGAACATTTCATGAATTTAAAACATCCTGTTGGTGAGAATGTAACTTGGTTCGGTCAGCCCTTTACTATTGTAGGTGTTATTAAAAATATGGTTATGGAATCTCCTTACGACGAGCCCAAACCAGTTATATATGCAGATTTGACAGGTCAGGGGGATCTCGTTATTCTTAAATTAAATCCCTCTGTAAGTGCACAGGATGCAATCAGTAAAATAGCGCCGATATTTAAAAAATTCAATACAGCTCAGCCATTTGAATATTCATTTGTCGATGAAGACTATGCAAAAAAGTTCGATAACGAAGAAAGAATTGGAAAACTTGCAGATCTATTTGCGCTGCTCGCTATTATCATTTCCTGCTTGGGTTTGTTTGGATTAACATCTTTTGTAGCGGAGCAACGCCAGAAAGAGATCGGAGTGCGCAAAGTACTTGGCGCATCTGTATTCAATGTATGGAATCTATTATCGAAAGATTTTATTACCCTCGTTATCATTTCTTTTCTCGTTTCAGTTCCGCTTTCTTATTACTTCATGCATAATTGGTTACAGAATTATAGTTACAGAACTAATATATCATGGTGGCTTTTTATTGCAGCTGGAGTCGGCGCAATACTGATTACTTTACTCACTGTAAGCTTTCAGGCAATCAAAGCAGCCATCGCCAACCCGGTAAAAAGTTTAAGAACAGAATAAAGTAATAACTATAAACGCTGAAAGCTCATTGCCAACAAACACAAAGCTCAAAAACTATGTTCAAGAATTTTTTAAAAACCACCATCCGGAATCTTCAGCGAAATAGAAGTTATAGTTTCCTGAACATTTTCGGATTAGCGATTGGTATCGCTTGTGCAGCGTTTATCTTTTTATGGGTTGAAGATGAAGTAAACTTTGATAATAACAATCTCAATAAAGACCGCATCTATCTTGTAAAAACAAACAACAAGGTTGATGACGGAGTTTTTACACATTCGTCAACGGCAGGGCCGATGGCGCCTGCAATGCGTGCAACTATTCCGGGTATTGAAAATACTTGCCGGGCAACAGAAAATTATGGCCATGTTTTATTTACCATTGGCAATAGATCAATGAATGCTGCAGGTGAATATGTTGAACCATCTTTCTTTAGCATGTTTATGTTGCCGTTTGTACAAGGTAACGCAGGCGATCCGTTTTCTCAATTACATTCTATTGTCCTCATCCAAAAAACGGCACATAAATTTTTTGGTGATGAAAAAAATGTGATCGGCAAAACCGTTCGCATGGACAATAAACAGGATTATGTGGTAAGCGGTGTGCTGAAAGATCTTCCTGAAAATTCAACCATTCAGTTTGAGTGGCTGGCGCCATTTAAAGTTTGGTATGATGCAAATCCAGGAGCGCAAACTTGGTTCAGATTTGGTCTTACAACTTATGTAGAATTACAACCGGGCATTGATGCAAATGCGATCAATAAAAAATTACTCGATCCATTCTACGATTTCACTACACAAAAAATCGAAAGCGATAGATCGTCTGTGCATGTGTTTTTGTTTAGCATGAAGAGTTGGCATTTGTATGATGACTTTGAGAATGGCATGCCAACAGGCAGTGGTAGAATTACCTATGTTCATTTGTTCAGCATTATTGCATGGATCATTTTATTTATTGCCTGTATCAACTTTATGAACCTTGCAACTGCAGGCAGTGAGAAACGCTCAAAGGAGATTGGTGTAAGAAAAGTATTGGGTTCAGGAAAGAATAGATTGATTGTGCAGTTTATTGGCGAAGCAATATGTATGTCGCTGCTGGCTGCCGTTATCTCGGTTGTTATTATGTTATTGCTCTTGCCTGCGTTCAATTCGTTGGTACAAAAAGATCTCTCTTTAGGCCTCGGCAATCCTTATCATTTAACAGCATTGCTATTGCTTATAGTTATCTGCGGGCTTGTTGCCGGCAGTTACCCTTCATTGTATTTATCATCATTCGATCCTGTATATGTTTTGAAAGGAATCAAACTAAAAACAGGAAGTGCTTCCATCATAAGAAAAGGATTGGTGATCACGCAGTTTACCGTTTCCATTGTTCTTATCATCAGCACCATTGTTATTTTTCAGCAAATACAACATATAAAAAGCAGGGATATTGGTTACAACAAAGACGATCTTATGCAAATAGATGCGCAGGGAGACATCGTAAAAGATTTTCCAGCCATCCAAAAAGATCTGATGAATACGGGCTATGTACAAAATGTTGCTCTTGCAGATCATACCACACTAGGAGGTGGCAACAATACAACCAGCATACACTGGCAGGGAAAAGACCCAAACAGTAATATTGTTATTTCTCAAAGATTGGTGAGCCGTGAGTTTATGTCAACCACTGGCATGCATATTATTGAAGGAAGAGATTATCAACAAACTGATCAAGTCCAATTCAACGATAACCACATACCTAAAGATTCTGTTGATCCAATGAAGGTTATCATTACCGAATCGATGGCAAAATTATTAGGTAAAGAAAGTGCTATTGGAAAAACAATGGATCGCCAAACCGACAAGGGTATTTATCATTTACAGGTTATAGGTGTTATAAAAGATTATGTATATGGAGATATGTATGGCAGATCCGCGCCTGTTATTTTTTATAACATACCACAAGGTACAAATCTGTTGTATATAAAATTGAATCCTGGAGGCAACATAGAAGCTGCAATAGCAGGTATTGGCGCTGTAATGAAAAAAGATGATCCTGCTTACCCTTTTGAATACACGTTTGTCAATGAACAGTTCGATCAACTTTTTTTAAGTGAAATGCTCATCAGTAAATTATCGCGCGTTTTTTCTGCACTCGCAATTCTTATTTCCTGTTTGGGTTTATTCGGTCTGGCAGCTTACACTGCAGAACGAAGAAAGAAAGAGATTGGTGTGCGGAAAGTTTTAGGTGCCAGCGTTTCGGGCCTTACCATATTATTGTCAAAAGACTTTTTGAAACTTATTGGTATTGCATGTTTAGTATCCTTTCCAGTTGCATGGTGGATGATGAATAGCTGGTTGCAAACCTATAAATACAGGATTGAAATAAGCTGGTGGATATTCATTGCAGCAGGGATTATTTCGATACTTATTGCTTTGCTGACTATCAGTTTTCAATCAATCAAAGCAGCTCTTGCAAACCCCGTAAAAAGTTTGAGAACAGAATAAAGTAATAACTATAACCCCTGATAGCTCATTGCTAACAGCTCAAAGCTCATAACCATGTTTAAAAACTATTTCAAAACAGCTTCCCGTTTCCTGCTTAAAAATAAAGCGTTCAGCTTTATCAATATTATCGGTTTGGCTATAGGCACTTTGTGCTGCCTCTACATTGTTTTGTATGTGGAAAACCAATACAGCTATGATAAATATTATAAAGACGTAAAGGATATTTATCGCATAACAACGACCACAAGTTTGTCTGGCGATAAACACAACATGGCAACATGTTCGCCCCCGATAGCCCCGGCTTTAAAAAATGATTTTCCGGAAGTGCAGCAGTTCACACGAATTGTTCCAACACTTGGAGCAACAGATCATCTCATTCACTATAAAGAGAGATCATTTTATCAAAAAGATGCTTATTTAGTTGATTCTACTTTTTTCAGTGTGCTCAATTTTCATTTTGTACATGGAAACGAATTGAATGCTTTAACGGAACTTAATTCCATCGTTTTATTTAAGCCGGTAGCAGATAAATTATTTGGTAATGAAGATCCCATCAACAAAATAATTACTATTGAAGATGCAAACGGCAAAAACGATTTTAAAGTTACCGGTGTTATTGATGAAAGCTTGGGGAATCAAGCATAAAGGCAGGCATATTAATTAGGATGAACTCAAATGGTTTTGGTAGTGATATCCTTAGCAATACCACATGGTCTGGAAATAATTTTACATATTCATACCTCAAACTTAAACCGGGAACTGATGTTGCCTTATTCGAAAAAAAACTTCCTGCTTTTTTAAATAAATATGGCGCAGATCAATTGAAAAACTTAGGCATGGAAAAGCAATTGCATTTGCAGCCTGTAAGTTCTATACATACAACAACCGGGCATGATGCAGAAATGACTGATACAGTCAGCAATTCATTTTTATATATTTTATTGTTGATTGCAGCACTCATCCAGGTTATTGCGTGCATCAATTTCATGAATCTTTCAACAGCAAGAGCATCTCAACGGGCAAAAGAAGTGGGTGTTCGCAAAGTAATTGGTGCAGAAAAAAGCGGCTTAAGGATTCAGTTTTTAACCGAATCATTTTTACTCTCTTCCCTTAGTGTTGTGATATCCTTACCTCTCTTAATTTTAATGCTCCCTTACCTAGACCAGGTCACGCATGCAGACATTTTATTATCATCATTACTTAATTATAAAATTGCCTTACTGCTCATTGGAATTATCCTCATAACAAGTTTTGTTGCCGGCAGCTATCCGGCCTTTTATCTATCAGCATTCCAGGCTATAAAAGTTATCAAAGGCAATTTTTCCAACCATGTTTCTGTTGCCGGTATAAGACGTTCATTGGTGGTTTTTCAGTTTGTGTTATCCATTGTTTTAATTACAAGTATCATCATTATTTATAGCCAACTGGATTATATAAAGAATAAAAATCTTGGCTTTGACAAAAACCAAAAGCTGATTTTTAGTTTTTATACACCATCAGCAAAAGACAAGATGCATGCTTTTGCAAATGACCTCAACGAATTGACCGAAGTAAAAGCAACAACCATCACCAATAATTACCCCGGTGGCTCTTCATACCACGACTGGATAGTTTATACGCCTGGGGGCAACCTCGCAACAGGTATCGATCAGCAAAATATTTCTTGTGATGAAAACTTTGTAAAAGCAACCGGGATACAGGTCATCAGTGGCAGGGATTTCCGGTTTCATGATTCTGAAAAAGTGCTGATCGATCAAACACTCATGAAACGGTTGAACTTGGATCTTAATAATGCGCCCGGTATGAAACTGTCTGCTGGTGATGGCAGGGACTATGAAGTGGTTGGAGTTATAAAAGACATTAACTACAGCTCTTTGCGGGATGAAGTAAAACCTTTTATGCTCATCTGCGAACCCAAACGCGACGACCTTCATGATATAATTGTAAATGTAAACAGCAGTGATTACAAAACCTTACTGGCTAAAATTGAAACAATATGGCATAAAGATCTTAGTACAGAGCCATTCACCTATTCTTTTTTGGATGAAGAAGTGCAGCAGCAATATCGATCAGACATCACCTATTCAAACATCATCAATTCGTTTACACTAATGGCGATACTTATTTCATGTTTGGGTTTGTTTGGGCTTGCTTCATTCAGCGCAGAACAACGCAAAAAAGAAATTGGTGTACGTAAAGTGTTGGGTGCAAGTGTAAGCGGCATCGTTCAGCTTCTATCAAAAGACTTTTTAAAATTAGTGGGTATCTCTATACTTATCGCAACTCCTATCGCTTGGTGGAGTATGAACAAATGGCTTCAAAATTTTGCATACCGTATCAACATTAGTTGGTGGATGTTTGTTTTAGCTGGATGCATAGCCATTCTCATTGCATTGCTGACGGTAAGCTTCCAGGCTATCAAAGCTGCCATCACCAACCCTGTAAACAGTTTAAGAACAGAATAAAGTAATAACAATAACCGCTGAAGCTCATAGCTAACAGCTCAAACTTAAAACTATGTTTAAAAGCTATTTTAAAACTGCATGGCGAAACTTGATGAGGAACAAAGTTTTTTCTTTCATCAACATTATTGGTTTAGCAATTGGCTTAACCTGTTTTGTGTTAATTGCTGTCTTTGTATATGATGAACTGAGCTATGATAAATATGCTATTGATGCAAAAGATATTTACCGGGTTAATGTAAATGTAACGGGTAACAGAGATGTAGCGGTCTATCCCGATGTTGATTATGCTGTTGGCGAAGGAATGAAAAGTGTTTTGCCGGAAATAAAAAATTTTACAAGATTGTCTACTGCGACTGATTTTGTAAAGTATAACGATAAGCAATTCAAAGAAGATAAACTTGCTTTTGCAGATAGTAATTTCCTGCAGATGTTTTCTATTCCATTAGTTGAAGGAAGTAATAAAGATGCGTTGGTACAGCCAAATAGTATTGTTATTTCAAAAGCTTTTGCAAAAAAATATTTTGGTGACGAAAATGCTGTTGGTAGATCGCTGACAATTGGTTTGAATAATGCTTTGTACAAAGTAACAGGCGTGTTTGATAAAGTGCCGGATAATTCTCATTTTCATTTTGATGCATTCTTAAGCCTTTCAACTTTTCATATTATAAATGCCACCTGGAATAACCTTGGTTTCTTTACTTATTTGCAACTCAATAAAAATGTTGACCCTGCAAAACTAAAAGCAAAATTCCCTGAACTTGTCCGAAAGTATGTAGTTCCTGAAGATATGCATGATATGGGAACGAGCTATGCGGAAGCGCTTAAAAGTGTAAACACATTTGTATTCACTTTGCAACCGCTTACCGGTATTCATTTATATTCGCATACAAAGTATGAGCTTGAGCCAAATGGTGATATACAATACGTTTATATTTTTTCAGTATTAGCCATATTTATTTTGTTGCTTGCTTGTGTAAACTTTACCAATCTTTCCATTGCACGTTCAGTAAAAAGGGCAAAAGAAGTTGGCGTAAGAAAAGTGATGGGTTCCGGAAAATTTCAACTGATAAAACAGTTTCTTTCTGCGTCTATGTTGATGAGTTTTTGTGCAATGTTGCTCGCCACTGTTTTCATCTTTGTGTTACTTCCATACTTCAACCAGCTCTCGGGTAAGCAGATCAGTATTGAATATTTGCTTAATTATAAATTTATTCTTGCCATACTTGGTTTAATGTTTTTTGTAGGAATTATTGCAGGCATTTATCCATCTTTCTTTTTATCATCATTCAACCCTGTAAAAGTTTTAAAAGGTTCAGCCACCACAGGAAGCAATAAAAATGCTTTACGCAGTACTTTAATTGTGTTTCAGTTCTTTGTTTCTACGGCGTTGATCATTTCTACTATTATCGTTTTTCAGCAATTAAATTATATGCAAAATAAAAAGGTGGGTTACGATAAAGAGCAGGTTTTATTTCTACCGGACGGAAGATTGATGGGAGAAAACCAGGATGCATTCAAACAGCAGTTGTTGCAGGACAGCCGTGTTGTATCTGTAAGCATTTCACGTTCTATTCCGGGTAGCGATTTTATGGATGGAACGGAGGTGTATCCTGAAAATATAAATGGCAATGGCACAGAGATTCACATGAATATTTATCATGTTGATTATGATTATGTGAAAACGCTTGGTATGCACGTAACAGAAGGAAGATATTTTTCAAAAGACTTTAGTTCAGATAGTGCCGGTGTTGTGATTAATCAGGCTGCAGTTAATGAGTTAGGCTGGAATAAAGTAAATCCCATAGGAAGAACCATTGTGCGTTCGGGTCAAAAAAGGTTTAAAGTTGTTGGTGTGGTTGAAGACTTTAATTATACATCAGCAAAGCAAACAATAGCGCCACTGATGATGATGCTGGGCAACGATCACGGCGGAATGATTATCAAAATAAGAACAACCGATGTAACAGGGTTCTTAAACGATTTAAAAACAAAATGGAATTCGTTTGATCCTAAAGGGCCTATAAGCTATACTTTTTTGGATGATAAGTTTGCAAGTTTATATGCAGGCGAATTAAAAACGCAGCGAATATTTTCAGCATTTGCTGTTATTGCGATCATCATTGCAGCACTCGGTTTATTTGGTTTATCTGCATTTGTAATAGAACAACGCACAAAAGAGATCGGTATTCGCAAAGTATTGGGTGCCTCTGTACAAAATGTTTTATTGCTGGTATCAAAAGAATTTTTATCGCTTGTTTTTATCGCATTTATTATTTCCATTCCTGTTACCTATTGGGCAATGAATAAATGGTTAGAGAGTTATGCATACAGAATAAATATTAGTTGGGGCATATTTTTAGTTGCAGGATTGTTAGCTATTATTATTGCATTGCTCACTGTCAGCTTCCAGTCCATAAAAGCAGCCATCGCTAACCCCGTAAACAGTTTAAGAACAGAATAAAGTAATAACTATAACCGCTGAAAGCTCATAGCTAACAGCTCAAAGCTCATAACTATGATTAAAAATTATTTCAAACTGGCATGGAGAAATCTTATAAAGAACCTGCAGTTCACTTTGCTTAATTTGATTGGGCTTTCAACAGGCTTAGCTTGTGCCATACTCATTTATTTATGGGTAAGTGATGAGTTACACGTTAATAAATTCAACAATAAAGACAATCGCATTTATCAGGTGATGCAACCATCATCAAGCGGTGATCAGGCTATTGAAAATACACCAGGCCTTTTAGCAAGTTCTTTATCGAAGGAAATGCCTGAAGTGGAGTATGCTGCTTCTGTTATTCCTTCCTCATGGTTTTCAAATAAAGGATTATTTTCTTTTAATGACACACATATACGGGCGGACGGTGGCTTTGTAAGCAAAGACTTTTTTAATATTTTTTCTTGCCAATTTATTGAGGGGAATAAAGATCAACTGTTCGCTGGCAAAAACAATCTCTCCATTTCAAAGGAATTTGCATTAAAACTATTTGGTACCACCAACAACATTATTGGTAAAACTATTGAATGGAACCAGGATGGCTTTAATGGCAATTATGTTATAACAGCAATGTTTGAAAAGTTTCCATCTAATTCAACCATACAGTTTGACGCAATATTTAATTATGGACAGTTTGTTGAAAACAATCCAAAATTATTGCAATGGGATAACAACGATCCGGATACTTATGTGCTATTGAAAAATGGCACAGATGTGTCTAATTTCAATAAAAAACTTATGGGCTTTATCAAAAGTAAAAATGCGCTTTCAATAGAAACCCTGTTTGCGCAACGTTTCTCTGATACCTATCTGTATGATCACTATCAAAAGGGGGTACCGGCTGGGGGCAGGATAGAATATGTAAAGCTTTTCTCGGCCATTGCGATTTTTATACTATTGATTGCCTGCATAAACTTCATGAATTTATCAACTGCCAAAGCATTAAAACGAATTAAAGAAGTAGGCATACAAAAAATAATTGGAGCAACACGGCGTTCCCTCGTTGTCCAATACATGTCTGAATGCTCGTTCATGGCATTTTTATCGTTACTTTTAGCTATTGGGCTTATTGCTATTTTATTACCTGCTTTTAAAGAAATAACAGGCAAAGATTTAAATCTTCAGTTTAATACACACTTTATTTTTCCTATTACCATCATCACGTGCCTAACAGGGATTGTTGCAGGTAGTTATCCTGCATTATATCTTTCAAGATTTAAACCCGCATTAATATTAAAAGGCTCGCTAAAAAATTCTTTTGGTGAAGCATGGGTGCGCAAGGGTCTTGTTGTGTTTCAATTTACCATTTCTGTTGTCCTTATTGTATCGGTAGTAGTTGTTTATCAGCAAATGCAGTTAATAGAAACCACTGATCTTGGTTATAACAGAGACCATGTGATTTATTTTGATAAAGGGGGGAAGACGTCAGATAATAAAGCTGATTATAAGCAAGGTGCAGTTTACAAAGATTTGGTGACCTTTATTGAACAAATTAAAACTATACCCGGTGTAGTTAATGCTTCTAATTTCAGGCATAGCATAGTAAACAGAGATGGAGGCACTACTGATGTAACATGGCAGGGAAAATCACCCGCCGAACAAACTTCATTTACTGATATTGCAAGTGGTTACGGCTTTATTGAAACCCTTGGTATTCAAATGAAGGAAGGCCGGGGTTACTCAACTGCTTTCGGCTCAGACAAGGATAAAGTTGTTCTTAATGAAGCGGCAGTAAAAGCGATGGGGCTTGTAGATCCTATAGGTAAAACCATAACCATCTGGGGCGATCGAAAACAGATCATCGGTGTAACTAAAGATTTTCATTTTCAATCCTTATATGAAAACATCAAGCCGTGCTTTTTTGATTTAAGCATGAACCAGCGTGTTTCAAAAATAATAATAAGAATAAAAGCTGGTGACGAAAGAGCTACCCTTGACAGGCTTTCAAAACTTTATAAAGCATATACTGGCGAAGCGCTTGACTATAAATTTCTTGATAGCGATTATCAGGCTTTATATGCATCAGAAGAACGTGTGGCTACCTTATCAAAATACTTTGCGGGCATTGCCATTCTCATTTCATGTGTTGGCGTGTTTGGCTTAGCTGCATTTACTGCACAAAGAAGACAAAAAGAAATTGGCATCCGTAAAGTGGTCGGTGCATCTGTAAGCAATGTAATAACTATATTATCAAAAGATTTTTTATTACTTGTAACTCTATCTTTATTAATAGCCTTACCGTTTTCATGGTGGATTGTATATCATTGGATACAAAGTTTTGCGTATCATATTATTATCACTCCATTAGTATTCATAATTACAGGTGCATTTGTAATAACAATTACATTATTTACAATAAGCTTCCAATCCATCAAAGCAGCCATCGCCAACCCCGTAAACAGTTTAAGAACAGAATAAAGTAATAATTATAATGACTCAAAGCTCAAACTATGTTTAAAAATTATTTCAAAACAGCATGGCGCAGTTTGCGTAATAATGCCATGTATTCATTTATCAACATTACAGGTCTTGCTATAAGTTTAGCGGTAAGTATACTACTGTTGCTTTGGGTAAGCGACGAGTTAAGCTATGACCGCTTTAATGTAAATGTGGCAAACATCTACCAGCTGGTTCCAAAATTTAATGACCAGAATATTTGGGGCAGTACACCCGCACCTATTGCGGTGTATGCCAAAAAAGAAGTGCCCGAGGTGCAAGATGCCTGCCGCATAATAGATAATTGGGCTGTTTCAATATTTGATTATAACGGTAAAAAACTTAACGAATGGCATAATTGCCTTGCTGATGCTTCTTTGTTTAATATGTTTACGTACCCCCTTATTAAAGGCAACCCACAACGCCCTTTTACTGATGCACACTCTATAGTATTGTCTGAAACGACAGCCAAAACATTTTTTGGCAGTGAAGACCCTATGGGTAAAGTATTAAAAGGTGACGACAAAAAAATATACCGTGTAACAGGTGTAATGAAAGATATGCCTGCCAATTCATCTATACATTACAACATCGTTTTTAATTTTCAGCTGCTTGAACAGGAATATGATACAACCAGCCACTTTAAAACCCTAAACACTAACTGGGACCAGTATAATTATCAGACATATGTATTGCTGAAGCCCAATGCCAGCCCTGCCTTGGCGGCTCAAAAAATGAGTATCCTGCATCGGCACAACTATGATATACCGGCTAACAAAAATCTTAGTTACTTGCTTGACCCGCTCACCAAAATACACCTTTACGCTTTAGATGGCAAGGAACAGGGTATGATGGTTGTAAAGGTGTTTTTTATAGTAGCTGTAATTGTGCTGTTGATAGCCTGCATTAACTACGTAAACCTTATTACTGCACAGGCCATGAAACGCAGTAAGGAGATTAGTCTGCGCAAAATTGTTGGTGCTGGCAAAGGCGGCCTGCTTATGCAGTTTTTAAGTGAATCGCTGCTCACATTCTTTATAGCACTTGTATTGGCAACAGGCATTATTTACCTTGTAATTCCTTTATACAATACTATTTCGGGAAAGAATATTGTTTTCAAACCTTGGTTGCCGAATGTACTTGCTGTATATGGTCTTACCATGCTGGCAACACTGCTGCTGGCGGGTATTTATCCAGCCATAACATTGTCGTCATTCAAACCGCTGGAGGGAATGAAGGGCAAGATAAGCGGCATTGGCAACAAAAGCAATTTTCGTAAAGTATTGGTAGTGGTACAATTTGGTTTTTCCATCCTGCTTATTACAAGTACTATCATTATAGGTAAACAATTGAAGTATATAAGGGAGAAAAACCTCGGTTATGACAAGCAAAATGTCTTTAGCTTCTGGCTGCGTAATATCAACGGACATTATAATGCGGCTGTTGATGAGCTACTACAACAACCTGGCATATCTGGCGTTACAGAATCCGGAGCTGACATCATCAATAATAGTTCGGGAAGTAGTGCTATAGACTGGGATGGTAAACGAACCGACCAACAATCATTTACGATTATCCAGATGCCAATAGAAAGAAACTTTTTGCAGGTTATGGGCATGCAGTTATTAGAAGGGAATGGATTCACCGGTTCACCTGCCGACAGCGCCAACTTTATACTAAATGAAACAGCTATTAAGGCGACTGGCATTCAAGAACCTGTAATTGGCAAACGGCTTACTTTCCAAGGAACTAAAGGGATAATTGCAGGTGTGGTAAAAGATTTCCATTTCCAGGACATGCACCAAAAAATACCACCTCTTTTAATGCAATACGACAAACGTTGGCGGGGAAAAATGTATATAAGAACTACAGCTAAGGATGCTCCACTTGCATTGGCAGCAGCCGAAAAGCTATGGAAAGAATATAACGCTGACTATACTTTTGATTACACTTTTTTAGATAGCCAGTTTGATGATTTATACAAAACCGATACACATGTAGGCCAGTTGTTTAATTGTTTTGCCATAATAACCATATTAATATCATGTCTTGGTTTGTTTGGTTTGGTAACCTTTACCGCCGAAAGCAAAGTGAAAGAAATAGGAGTGCGTAAAGTATTAGGCGCAGGCATGCCCCATATTATCACGCTGCTGTCAAAAGACTTTTTGCTGCTGGTGCTGGTTGCTGCAGCCATTGCCGTTCCATTAGCGTGGTACGGCTTAAGCAGTTTTTTACAAGGTTATGCTTACCATACTAATTTAAGTTGGTGGGTATTTGCGCTGGCAGGTTTTATAACATTGTTTATCGCTATGCTTACCGTTAGCTTTAAATGTGTGCAGGCCGCCATCGCCAACCCCGTAAATAGTCTAAGAACTGAATAAAGCTCACAGCTCATGGCTAACAGCTAATAGCTCAAAGCTCACTGTACTATAAAAGAACAACCAACGTATCAATATCGAACATATAATAAAAGTTCTATACTGTTACCAATTGACTTTTAACCATTCTGCCTTTGGCTTTTTTTATGCTTAACTATAAGTACAAATAAAAATTATAAACGCTGATAGCTCAAAGCTGAAAGCTCATTGCTCAAAGCTCATAGCTATCAGCTAACAGCTCAAACCATGTTTAAAAACTATTTCAAGATAGCCCTCCGAAACCTTTGGAAAAACAAAGGCTTCTCGGCGCTTAATATTATCGGCCTCGCCGCAGGAATTGCAACATGCCTCCTCATCATGTTTTATGTCATTGATGAATTGAGTTATGATACATACAACACAAAAGCAAACCGTATTTACCGCATTGATGGTGACATACAATTTGGAGGCAATCACTTCGTACTAGCTTGCGTACCGGACCCCATGGGCGCTGCATTGAAAAGGGATTTCCCAGAGGTAGAGCAATATGTGCGTTTCCGCGGCCACGGCGGGTTTCTGGTAAAAAAAGGAACTGAGAACTTGCAGGAAGACAATGTCATTTATACTGATTCTACTTTGTTTGATGTATTCACATTGCCAATGATCTCAGGGGATCCAAAACTGCTTTGGTTAACCCTTATAGTGTGGTTATAACTGAAAATATCGCAAAAAAATACTTTAATTCAACGGACGTAGTAGGCAGAACGCTCACTATAAATGATACAGGCATCTATAAGGTCACAGGAGTAATAAAAGATGTGCCGGCGCGGTCCCATTTCAATTTCAACTTTTTTGTTTCAATGTATGGGCAGCTTTCAAGCTATGAGATAAACCAATGGACCAGTAATAATTTCAACACTTATATAGTATTAAAAGACGGCGCAGACCCTAAAAAACTTGAAGCAGGATTTGATGGCTTTATAAATAAATACGTAGGGCCGTCACTCCAGTCATTGAACCTCACAATGGAGCAGTTCAAAAAAAGCGGCAACTATTTAAAATACACTTTGACACCATTAACAAGCATTCATCTTCATTCAAATAAATCCTCAGAGCTTGGTGTTAACGGGAATATTGAATACGTCTATATTTTTTCCGTCATCGCCCTTTTCATCCTGCTTATCGCCTGTGTCAATTTTATGAACCTTTCCACAGCCCGTTCTTCAGGCCGCGCACGGGAAGTTGGTGTGCGCAAAGTACTTGGCTCTTTACGTCAAAGCCTTATTATGCAATTCATCACAGAATCAGTTCTGGTAAGCTTCATCGCAATGGTTCTCGCGCTTGTCATAGCGGCATTGTTGCTTCCATATTTCAACCAGCTTGCGGGCAAAGAACTGGTGCTTGGTTTGTTTTCAAAGTGGTGGCTTATCCCTTCCTTATTGATGCTGGTCATTATCGTAGGCTTACTCGCAGGCAGCTATCCTGCTTTTTATCTTTCCTCTTTCAACCCCATTGATGTATTGAAAGGTAAGCTGGCCGCAGGTTTTAAGACAGGATGGCTCAGAAGCAGCCTGGTGGTTTTCCAGTTCTGGATCTCGATAATACTTATCATAGGCACTATAGTTATCTTCAATCAGCTAAATTATATAAGGAACCAGGATATCGGTTTTGATAGAACACATATCCTCATCATCCAGAACACCAACGCCCTTGGCATGCAGGCAAAAGCATTTAAAGAAGACATTTTAAAAATAAATGGCGTACAGAACGCAACAATGACAGGCTATCTGCCAACTGCAGGTTGGAGAAGTGACAGCCCGCTTTTTCCTGAAGCGTCATTTGACCAGAAAAAAGCCGTAAGCATGCAAATATGGAACGTTGATGAAAACTATATTCCAACATTGGATATGAAAATGGCGCAGGGAAGAAATTTCTCTTCGCAATTTCCAACAGACTCTTCAGGCATAATTATCAATGAAGCCGCAGCAAAGCTTTTCGGCTTCCGGGATGCCGTAAACAGGCCACTTTATTACATGAAGAATTTTCCGGCAACAAACCTTACCGCTTTTCATATAGTCGGTGTGGTTAAAGACTTTAATTTCAATTCGCTTCGCCAAAATGTAACTCCCCTTTGCTTAGTGCTCCAAAAGCAAACAGGCAGCATCGCATTCCGCATCAATACAACGAATACTGAAGGCCTTATTTCACAGGTTGAAAATAAGTATAAACAAATGGCGCCTGGCCAGCCTTTCAAGTATTCTTTTATGGACGAAGATTTCAATAAAACCTATGATGCAGAACAGCGTGCCGGAAGAATATCTATCACTTTTTCTATACTCGCTATACTCATCGCATGTCTTGGTCTGTTTGGTTTGGTCACCTATGCAGCAGAGCAGCGCACCAAGGAAATTGGCATCAGGAAAGTCCTTGGGGCAAATGTCGGCAACATAGTACTTATGCTTTCTAAAGATTTTTTAAAGCTCGTTTTCATCGCGTCTCTCATCGCTTTTCCCGTAGCGTGGTGGGCGATGAATAAGTGGCTGCTTGATTTTGCCTATAGAATAAATATAAGCTGGTGGATATTTGCCGGAGCCACACTACTCGCTGTATTCATTGCTCTGGCAACCGTCTGTTTCCAGGCAATAAAAGCAGCATTAGCAAATCCTGTCAACAGTCTAAAAATGGAATAGATTAACTATAAAACATAACCGCTGATAGCTCATCCCTAACAGCTCAAAGCTCAAACAAACAATGATAGAACTACAGCATATTTCAAAATGGGTCACCATCGGCGGTGTAAGAACTTTTATTTTAAAGGACATCAACCTCTCTATTAAAGAAGGGGAATTTGTTTCCATTATGGGTCCATCGGGTTCCGGCAAGTCTTCTTTACTAAATGTTATAGGCATGTTGGATGAAGCATCTGAAGGCACTTACACCTTTTTAGACAATAATGTCTTTTCCATAAAAGAAAAGCAGCGCTCTCAATTATATAAGCAATACATTGGTTTTGTCTTCCAGGCCTACCATCTAATAGACGAGCTAACGGTGTATGAAAATATTGAAACACCTCTTATATATCAAAACATAAAGTCTTCTGAGCGCAAAGCCATCGTAGCAGATATTATTGACAGGTTCAACATTGTTGGCAAAAAAGACCTCTTTCCTACGCAGCTTTCCGGCGGCCAGCAGCAACTGGTAGGTATTGCAAGAGCTTTAGTAGCAAAGCCAAAACTCATTCTAGCCGATGAACCAACCGGCAACCTCAACTCAAAGCAAGGAGAAGAGATAATGGACTTATTTAAGAAACTAAACGAGGAAGATGGCGTAACAATTATCCAGGTAACTCACTCTGAAAAGAATGCTGCTTATGGTTCACACATTGTTCATTTGCTGGATGGACGGATTGAAAAGATAGAAATTAAAAAGTAAAAATAGAAAAGCTAAAAGCTTATAGCTCACAGCTAATAACTAATGACTGAAAGTATGAATAGGCAAGCGGCAATATTGGTATTTATTTTCCTTTGTGGAATACATTTTTGTTACGGGCAGGATAGTTCAGGTCAAACCTATACATTAAGGCAATGTATTGAAACGGCTATAAATAACAATGCAGATGTAAAGAACGCTGATTTCGCTGCGCAGTCAAACAAAGTAAACCTGCAACTGGCAAGAGGAAGTGCATTGCCTTTTGCATCCGGCAGCATCAGCAACGGCATTGCGCAGGGCCGCAGTATTAATTCTTATACAAACACCTACATTAATCAACAAAATACTTACGCAAACTACAGCCTCAGCGCAAGCATTAATGTATGGACGGGTTCAACCGTCACAAACAACATCCGCGCAAATGACCTGAATTTTAAAGCATCCGAGATGGACTTGCAGCAGGCAAAAGACAATCTCACCATCAACGTTATACTTGATTACTTGCAGGTATTGAGCAATGAAGAACTGATCGATGAGGCAATTAAACAAACAGATGTAACCGGCAAACAGGTGGAAAGGCTCAACCTCCAAAACAACGAGGGTGCCATCGCCCCTGCCACGCTGTATGATCTCAAAGGTCAGCTTGCAGCCGAACAGCTAAATGTAGTGAACGCTAAAAGCGCGTTGGAAACTTCCAAAGTAGCGTTGGTGCAATTGATGAATGTGCCTTACCAGGAAAGCCTCGCCCTTCAGCATATAGATGTTGACAGCAGCCTTGTAATATATGATGCCACAACAGCACAGGTTTATCAGCAGGCATTGCAAAACCTTTCCTTGGTAAAGGCTGCCGATCTGCGGAAACAAAGCGCCGAGAAGGCGCTTAAATCAGCGAAAGGTGCACTTTTCCCAACATTTTCTCTTAATGGTGGGCTAGGAACTAATTTTTCAAGTGCAGCTACTACTTCGCAATTACTAAACACAACAGATGTCCAGACAAATAGCTATGTCCTCTATAATACTGAACAATTACCGCTCTATGTGCAACAGCAAAATTACAGCACCGATAAAATTCCTTATTTCAGCCAATGGAAAAACAATTTAAATTCATCCTTCTCCATCGGCATCCAGGTACCGATCTTAAATGGGCTATACACCCAAAGCCGCATAAGGCAGGCTAAAATAACACAGCAGCATAATGCCTTCATTGCAAAGCTCACACGAACCCAGTTGCAACAAAATATCGAACAGGCATATATAAATATGAAAGCCGCCTTCAACCGTTATCAAACACTAATTGAACAGGTAGAAGATTTCTCCCTGTCTTTTCATGCCGCCAATATAAAATTTAATGAAGGAGTGCTTACCTCCGTTGATTACATGGTTGCCAAAAACAATGTGGACATGGCGCAGATCAACCTCATTTCCGCCAAATATGATTACGTCTTGCGCACAAAGATCTTAGATTATTACCAGGGAAAGCCGCTATGGTAATTACAACGAGCATCTATTTATAGTATAGTATTGCTCCCTTTTGGGCACAAGCCTGGAACATTTGTTCCGGGCTTTTTTAGATTCTTATAGAATTATCCATTATCAACTATCCATTCCCTTCACCAATTCCTTCAGCTTCCCCAGCGGAATGGTTGCCAAAGTCTTCTCCCAGTTCTCAAAAGTTTCCTCCTGCTTCAGGTTTTGCAGAGGGTGGCTCTCCGGCAAAATTTCATCCTTGTCCGGCACCCATTGCAAAATGTCGTTCGGTTCACAAAACAGAGCCTTGCATATTATTTCAATATGGCTCAATTTAAAGCTCGGCGCGCTGCGGTCAACTATTTTGCTTGCAGTATTTGGTGGTATGCCCGCCTTAACCAAAAACGTATAAGCCCTCTCAATACCGCGCGCTTTTAAAATGGGATTTAAGTTCAGAAAAAGCATGATTTGGATTTATGGCATAAAAATAAAGAAATTTAACCACAAGAACATTAAAAAAATCACTTTTCGGAGTAATGAGATTACATCATGGAGTGATGAGATGTCTTCATGGAGTGATGAGATGTCTTCATGGAGTGATGAGATGTCTTCATGGAGTGATGAGGTGTCTTCATGGAGTGATGAGATAGCTTCATGAAGTAATGAGATAGCTTCATGGAGTGATGAAATGTCTTTTTGGAGTGATGAGTTGTCTTAGGGGAGTGATGAGATAGCTTGGGGAAGTGATGAGTTGTCTTCGGGAAGTGATGAGATATCTTCGGGAAGTGATGAGATAGCTTCTGGAAGTGATGAGATAGCATAATGGGGTGACGAGAAAAGAAATATGGGATTATAAAAAAGAAATATGGGGTTATAAGAAAGAAATATGGGGTTATAAGAAAGAAATATGGGGTTATAAGAAAGAAATATGGGGTTATAAAAAAGAAATATGGGGTTATAAAAAAAAAATATGGGGTTATAAAAAAGAAATATGGGGTTATAAGAAAGAAATATGGGGTTATAAAAAAGAAATATGGGGTTATAAAAAAGAAATATGGGGTTATAAAAAAGAAATATGGGCTTATAAGAAAGAAATATGGGGTTATAAGAAAGAAATATGGGGTTATAAAAAAGAAATATGGGGTTATAAAAAAGAAATATGGGGTTATGAGGTCGCAGGACCCCCTCACAACCTCACATAAAGCAAATATTTTTCCTCAAAAGACGCTTCTTTAAATATTTCATCGATCCTCATCATGCGTGGCCGAAGCCCGCTCTCAGAAATTTCCTGCGCCAGGTCACCCCCCTTCAGGCATATCAACCCGTTCGCCGCCCTTTGTCCTCTCACTCCTAACTCCTCACTCCTCACACTTCCTTTCCTCAACAACAATTTGCTCCAGCTCCACAGATCTTTCAGCGGGGCAACAGCACGCGAAACAACAAGATCAAATTTCCTATTCTTGATCTCTTCGGCACGAATGTGTTGCGTAGTAACATTCTTTAGATCAATAGCCGATGCGATCTCGTTCACCACTTTCAGCTTCTTCCCAATACTATCCACCAAATGAAATTTCACTTCAGGAAAAAATATCGCCAAAGGAATACCCGGAAGGCCGCCGCCCGTGCCAATATCAATGATCTCTGTTCCTTTTTCAAGATCAAAAGCAGCGGCAATACTCAAAGAATGAAGAATGTGTTTTTCATATAACCCGTCAATATCTTTTCTTGAGATCACATTAATTTTTTCATTCCATTCATTATACAAATTTTCAAGCGCAGCAAATTGCTGCAACTGTTTATCAGTAAAATCATTAAAATATTTTTGTATCAGTTCCAGTTTTTGCGGGGCTTTTTCCATAAAGATGGGGCAAAAAGTAAATAATAGATGAACATCCACAGATCAAATAACAAAAAATAAGGCCACAGATCTCCTTCGTTTAATTTATGCATCGCTTTGAACCAAATAAAACCCTGAATCAGCAACCTCAAACCAAATACAGAAAGCGCCAGCCACCAATTAAATAAAAGAGCAGATGCAATTAATAAAGGATAAACCAGCAAGCTACTAAATGCATATAGGCTTAATAAAAATTTATGGCTGCGTTTATAATATTTTGAAGTGGTGTAATGCCTTTCTTTTTGTTTCATCCATTGGCGCCAGGTGCTTTTTGGTTCGCTAAGCGTGTGCGCCTCCTTGTCGATCACAATAGAAGTATTTTTTTTATTAGCCACCATGTTGATGAAAAGATCATCATCCCCGCCGGGAATTTGGTTGATGGAAGAGAAACCTTTGTTCTTGATGAACATTTCTCTTTTGTAAGATAAATTTCTTCCAACCCCCATGTACGGAATGCCTGCAAGCGCAAAACTTAAATATTGCAAAGCGCTGTGAAAAGTTTCAAACCGGATGATCTTATTAAGCAATCCCTTTTTTTTATAATAAGCCCCATAGCCCAAAACTATCTCTATGCCTGCATTGTAGCCATCCTGCATTTTTTGGATCCAGTGTTCGCTGGCAGGAACGCAATCAGCATCGCACAACAAGATTGTTTCATACTTTGATGATTTAATACCGATCGATAAAGGAAACTTTTTCCCCGGGATCATTTTGGCCTCCTGTGATAGAGGAATGTAATTTATGTTTTTAAATACCCTTTTAAATTCATCAATTATATATTTTGTTTCATCCGATGAGTTGTCATTTACTACAATTACTTCGTGTGTTGTTTTATAATCCTGCACCAAAATGCCGGGCAGATTTTTTACGAGGTTATCCGCTTCATTACGCGCGCATACGATCACGGAAACAGGATATTCCTGTGAAGAACTTTTGGCAGGTGGGTTGTAAAATGCAAGCCTTGAGAAGAAATATAAGTAATAAAAGATCTGCAATGCGATCACAAAACAAAATGCGTAAAACAAAGCCGGGTACAAGAGTGCAGGTGCATTCATGTGGCAAAAGTAATACATACAAAAGCCTGATAACAATTGTAAAAGAGAGTGTGGAAAACTATGGCGTAGTTATTCTTGTTATAATTCTGCCCCTTTGAAATTACTTTTGCCAACTTATGCCCAAATTACAATTTGAGTTACAGGCAAGCGATAAAACAAGTAACGCAAGAGCGGGAAAAATTACAACAGAGCATGGTGAAATATTAACGCCCATATTTATGCCTGTAGGGACTGCCGGCAGTGTGAAAGCTTTGACGCAGCAACAATTAAATGATGAAGTAAAAGCGCAGATAATTTTGGGCAACACTTATCATTTGTATCTACGCCCCGGTATTGATATTATTGAAGCTGCGGGCGGGCTTCACAAATTTAATGGTTGGTCAAAACCCATACTTACAGACAGCGGTGGCTACCAGGTCTTTTCACTTGCAACAAACAGGAAAATAAAAGAAGAAGGTGCTTTGTTTCAATCGCATATTGACGGTAGCAAACATTTATTTACACCCGAAAATGTAATAGATACCCAGCGTTCTATCGGCGCAGATATTATCATGGCTTTTGACGAATGCCCTGCTGCTGACAGTGAATATTTGTACGTTAAAAAAAGTATGGAACTCACACACCGCTGGCTCGACAGGTGTTTTACCCGTTTTGAAGAAACACCTGATAAATATGGCTATACACAAAATCTTTTCCCTATTGTGCAGGGCGGAACGTTTGCTGATCTGCGCAAACAATCCTGTGAATATGTTTCTTCAAAAGTCGCATCCGGTAATGCTATTGGAGGATTAAGTGTTGGCGAGCCTGAAGAAAAATTATATGAATTCACCAACCTTTGCTGTGAAAACCTGCCACAAAACAAACCGCGCTATTTAATGGGTGTCGGCACTCCATGGAATATTTTAGAATGTATCGCTTTGGGTGTTGATATGTTCGACTGCGTAATGCCCACGCGCAATGGACGAAACGGAATGTTGTTTACAACGAAAGGCGTTATCAACATTAAAAATAAAAAATGGGCAACTGATTTTTCTGTAATTGATGATGGCATTGATTGCTCGACAAGCAATTTTTACAGCAAAGCCTATTTACGTCATCTGTTTGTTGCAAATGAATTGCTTGGATTAACAATAGCCAGTATTCAGAATCTTGCTTTTTATTTGTGGTTAGTTGCCGAAGCCCGCAAACACATTATTGCTGGTGATTATGAAAGCTGGCACAGGAATAAAATTGCTGAACTGAAACAAAGACTATAGCGTAGTTAGCATATATTTTTTTCCATCACATGATCATTCATGAAATAGCCGTTGCCTATGTCAATATCTTCTTCGCCGACAACTGCAAATCCAAGATGCTCATAAAAGCTTTTTGCTTTGTTATGGCGGTTCACATTTAAGCGCAAAGCTGTTGCTCCTGACTTTTTTATTTCTTCGCTCACACGATTGATGAGCAGTTTACCCAAGCCTTTGCCTTGCTGGTTCGGCAAGGCATATATTTTATGGAGTTTGTAAACACTTTCTTCTACCTCACTGAATGCAGCAATTGCGATCGCCGTTTCTTTTTCAGTAGCTATTAAATATGTATGATCCTCTTGCTCTATTTGTTTTTTTAGCGTAGCCGAGCTATAAAGCAGATCAAGCATATATGTTATTTGCTGTTCAGAAAGAATGTCTTTGTAAGTTGCAGGATATGTTTCGTAAATGATGGATTGTATCACCCAAATATCTTGAACGGAAGCTGTTTTTATTGTAATATCATCCATAAATAAACTTCGTTATTTATAAATTAGCCAAACTCTCTTCAATGGTTTTTATTCTTGCCTCTGTGTCGGCTTGTTTTTTTCTTTCCAGCTCTATTACTTCCGGCTTTGCATTTTGTACAAAACGTTCGTTGGAGAGTTTTTTAACTACGGATTGAAGGAAGCCATGCTGATGTTCAAGATCTTTTATTAAATCATCTTTTAAACCTGCAGTATCAATTTGCTTTTCTGATTCTATAAAAAATTTATCTTTTTCAATGGCTACAACTATTGCATTAGCAATATTTTCCTCTATTAAAGAAACGGAGCCCGCATTTAATTGCTTTGATAAAATACCCTCAATATTCTTATAAGCTTCTGGCGATTCAGTTTGGATATATAGCTTTATTTCTTCTTTTGATTTTATTTGGTTTTTTGCTTTTGCTTCCCGGATGGAAGTAATGATCACTTTCAATAATTCTCCTTCCTTTAAAATTTCTGTTTGCTCATCACCAATCATTGAAAACTGCCTCACACATAAATCATCTTTTCTTTCTTTCAGCAGATGATAAGATCTCTTCTGTAACAAATGGCATGAATGGATGCAGTAACAGTATCAATCCTTCAAAAAAAGAAACTGTTTTTTGATAGACTTTCTTTTCAATTGATTCACCAAAATTCGGCTTCACCCACTCCAAATACCAACTGCAGAAATCATCCCATATCAAAGAATAGATGGTTTTCAGCGCCTCGCTTAACTTGAACTGCTGCATCAATGCATTTACTTCGATCTTAGTTTCATTCAGTTTATTCTCAAACCACTCGACAGGGAAGTCGCTGCCATCCGTCATCTGTGAACTGCCAACTTGCCTTTCTTCCCACATCTTCACCAACTTCAGTGCATTCCATAACTTGTTATTAAAATTCCTTCCCTGTTCTAAAGCGCCCTCATCAAACAATAGATCATTCCCGGCAGGGGAGGATATCATAATTCCAAAACGAACGGCATCTGCACCGTACTTATCAATTAGCTCCAGCAGATCAGGCGAATTTCCAAGACTCTTACTCATCTTCCTCCCCTGTTTATCACGAACCATCCCTGTGAAATAGACATCGCTGAAAGGCTTGCCCTGCTTGAACTCCATACCAGCCATGATCATGCGGGCCACCCAAAAGAAAATAATATCCTGTCCTGTAACCAGCACAGATGTTGGATAGTAATAATTAAAATCCTCATTATGAGGCTCGGTTATTCCTTTAAAAACTTCTATAGGCCATAGCCATGACGAGAACCAGGTATCAAGCACATCTTCATCCTGCCGTAAGCTGTCAGCTTTAAGCTTTGAGCCTTGAGCTGATAGCTGATCGCTGATAGCTTCCCTGCTTTCTCCAACATAACAATTGCCTGCTTCATCATACCACGCAGGAATTTGTTGGCCCCACCAAAGCTGCCTGCTGATGCACCAGTCTTTCACGTTTTCAAGCCAGTATTTATAAGTGGCTAAAAACTTTTCCCCGGGATGAATTTTAATATCGCCATCCAACACCGCTTTTAGCGCAGGTTCTGCCAGTTCCTTCATTTTCACAAACCACTGAGTGGATATGCGCGGTTCAACAACTGCATTTGTTCTTTGAGAATAACCAAGCCGAGTCATATATTCTTCATCTTTCTCCAGCAATCCTTCGGAGCGTAACTGTTCCACAGCTTTTTTCCTGGCAGCAAACCTGTCCAAGCCTATAAACACTTGCGCAGCTTCGCTTATAGTGCCATCTTCATTAAGGGTGTTGATGATCTCAAGATTATGTTTCAACCCAATGTTATAATCGTTGATATCATGCGCAGGCGTAATTTTCAAAGCCCCCGTTCCAAAAGCAGGATCAACATACTCATCAAATATCACGGGCACTTCCCTGTTCACCAACGGCACCACGACTTTCTTTCCTTTCAAATGCGCGTAGCGTTCATCATTGGGGTTTACACAAACTGCCGTGTCGCCCATGATCGTTTCAGGGCGCTGCGTAGCAATGGTGATATAGTTGACAGATGTCAGATGACCGTTGACAGAAGGCTGCTCCCTGTCATCTGTCAGCTGTAGACTGTCAACTACCCGGTATTTCACATAATACAGCGTGCCTTTCACATCTTTATACTCCACTTCTTCATCGCTTAAAGCAGTCTTTGCAACGGGATCCCAATTGATCATTCTTGCGCCGCGGTAGATAAGGCCTTTGTTATACAACTCTACAAAAACCTTTATAACAGCCTTATAATAATGGTCATCCATAGTAAAGGAAACCCTGTCCCAATCAACACTACAGCCTAAGCGCGCGATCTGGTTATAAATAATATTGCCATACTTTTCCTTCCATTCAAAAGCATATTTAAGAAACTCTTCGCGGCTCAGTGTGTTTTTGTCAATGCCCTTTTCCTTTAGCATCTGCACCACTTTGGCTTCGGTGGCAATGGAGGCATGGTCGCTACCGGGAACCCAGCAGGCGTTGAAGCCGCTCATACGTGCGCGGCGAACAAGTATATCCTGAACGGTTTCGTTCAGCGTGTGCCCCATGTGAAGTACGCCCGTGACGTTTGGCGGCGGAATAACCACCGTGAAAGCCTTTCTGCCATCAGGCTTGCTGTTGAAATATTTTTTATCCAGCCAATGCTGGTACCACTTTTTTTCTGCCGATCGGAAATCAAAATTTTTGCTCAACTCCATGCCGCTGCTTTGTTTGGAAATAATTTAAGGATAGCAAAAATAAGTATTTGGCAGGAGAGGAGGGAAGTAGAGGGAATTAAAATCATTTCTTTGCGCCAAGCGGTAATACTTCCCTGCCATATACTTCATTTAGCACGATGGCCATGGCACCATAAAATGCTGACAGGCCGCAAACAATGCCTTCATAGCCGGCAATAATTTTTATTTGCGCATTGCCCGAAAAGTCAGTGGCAGCAAGGAGAATGAAAAGAACGGCTAATGTAAAAAACACTACCTGCAGCATTCTGTTCAGCCGCAGCGCGCCGAAAAACATAAACAAAGTAAACAAGCCCCATAAGGCCATGTAGCAGCCCATTGCGTTTTCGCCTGGCTTGAAAGCGGCGCCAAAACCCGTGGCGGGAATAACCACAATGGCCACCAGCGAAAGCCAGAAAGCGCCATAGGCCGTGAAGGCGGTTGCGCCAAAAGTGTTGTTCTTTTTCCATTCCTGAAGGCCGGCAAATATTTGCGCCAGGCCGCCCATAAAAATGCCCATGCCGAGTATCATGGAGTTAAATTCGTACACACCGGCATTGTGCAGGTTCAGCAGCACGGTGGTCATGCCAAAACCAAGCAGGCCAAGGGGCGCGGGATTGGCGGTATTGTCTTTAATTGTTGTAGTTTCAGGCAGGCTCATGTTAGTTGTTTTAAGATTTATAAATGAATATTGTCAGTACAGTTTGCTTTCTTTTTTATTGTTGTTGAATCATTAGAAATAATTGTTAATCCTCCCAATATAGCATGGCGCTCTTCAGTTTTCTCAAACAATTCGTATTTTTTTTGATAAAAAGATGCTTCCAGAATTTCATAATCCTTAGAACTTATTATTAACGTATTGTGTGTTGCAAGCAACCTATCAGGAATTCGCAACATAAACCGTCCGTCTTTATCAGCAACAGTATATCTTTTTGTTCCTTTAATTGTAATGGTTGCAAAAGGTATCGGATCCTTTGATTGATACTCTATCACCTGCCCTTCAATAACGTTCTTTGAAGCCAACGGCTCTTTTACCAATGGCTTTCCCATTGTTATAGTAAAATCCATCTTATTTTCATTTACCCTCCCCACACTATCCACCACCTCCGTTTTCGTTTCCGGCGTTTGCGCCGCAACATAATTTGCTGCCGAAACCGCAAGCATCGCTGCCAATATTTTTTGAACAGCGCCGCCCGCGTTTTGTTGTTTTGTTTCGGCCATTGGCCTGTTCAACTGGTCGTTGTGAAAACGCCCGCACACCCTGCCTTCCTCCCTTTCTATTATTTTTAAAATTTGGTTGTCCGTCAGTTCAGCAAAATTGACAACCGTTTTGGAGCAATGGGAACAGAACCTTCCTTGTGCGTCCGGCTTCATCTGCGCCCAATCTTCCCCGCAGGGGTTTTCTATTTTAAGCAGGTAAGAAGGCTTTTTCATGCTGATTTATTTTTTATAAAGCTAACCATATAAATTCTAGGGCACGAAACAGTTGTTAATGTCTTCTTCTTTTTTTAGCTTAAATATCTTTTTATGAGATGATGTTTCTACAATTTCATATCTCGTTTTAAATCCTCCAGCAGCTATTATTAAAGAATAAGAAGTTTTCAATAAACTGTCTGAAAAATGTAATTTAAATCTACCTTTTAAATCACAGAAAACACCAATATGGCTTCCTTTAACTAAAATAGTTGCAAATGGAACCGGCTCATGTGTCGCAGAATCAATCACCCTTCCTTCAATTATATTATTTAAACTATCCGTTTCCCATTGCGTCATTTGCGCCGCCGCACGATCTACCATAATACCCAAAACAAACAGCGCAAGTATCCGGTAAATAATAAGCTTCTTCAACTGTTTTATTTTTATATAAAGCTAAGGAACTATTATAACAACCCCCGATCACTCAAAAACTTTCTCATAGTTTTGATACATGAACTTAAAAAAATCTTTCATCCTGTTGTTTATTATATGTTCGTTTGGATGCCTCGAATGTAAAACAGTATACACGGAGGGTGTCCATAGTAATTGGACTCAACTGACTGCTATTCGCAAGTATAAAAATAAAAACATTTATCGTTTCTTTGTTTTATTTCGCAACCCAGGATCAAAAAGCCTTACCCAGTATTATTTTTTCAGCGATACAAATGCGGTATTAAAAATGGATTCATTACAGCAAAGAAGATATCACGATCATTATAGAATTGTATATGATAGCACCGTTCAGTACAACTTCACAAAGAAAGACAGCAGTAATTTCCAAAATGAAATTATCAGCGATTCCTTGATCAAACTTACCCAAATGGATTCTACTGCCTTTGCCATCGTAAACCGCGAATCAGATTCTATGGGGCTTAAAAACTTTCATTATTTATCAAAAGCAATTGGGTTTAGGCTTATAAGTAAGAAATAGGGCTTATTCTCGCACTCATAAACCCAAACGCTCCTCAACCCCTCCCTCCGCATCATCTCCCAAACTGAAAGTCTGCAGGAATTCACCAAAAGTCTGCAGACTTTCACCCAATTCCTTCAGACTTTTGCCCAAAGTCTGCAGACTTTCACTCAAATCCTGCGGACTTTCACTGAAAGTCTGCGAACTTTCACCCAATTCCTTCAGACTTTTGCCAAAAGTCTGCAGACTTTCACTCAAATCCTGCAGACTTTCACTTTCTTCCCTCAATATGCCCTTCAAACCAATAGAATTTACCCAAAAAAATTCTTTAAAAAAGTGCTGATCATTAGAAAAAATATTAAATTTACCCCCGATATATTTCAATAACCACAAAAAAATCAAACTATGATCCGCGCTATCAAAGCTTCTCTGGCCTTTTTAAAACTCGCCATTGCTGACAAGATCCTTTTTGGAGGCAATATGATCACACAGCTTACCACTAATGCTGCCACATTTCTTAACCTGCCTGTTCCGGTCAAAATTTTGCAGGCAGACAACGATGCTGTGCAGGCAAACGCCGCCGCCGTTGCCACGGGAGACCATCTTGCCGCCGCACTGCTCACCAAAAGCGTGAAAGTTTGGGAGTCAGACTTCCGGGCTACCGCAAATTATGTCAGCATCATTGCCGGTAACGACCCCAGCATCGTTATTATGGGAGGCCTGAAACCAACTGACGCTGAAACCACCCCCTCCCACGTGCTGCCCGCCTGCACCGGTTTTTTTGCACATCCGGAGATCTCCAAAGGCGCCATAACCGCCGGCTGCGACCTGGAGGAAGGCTCCACCGCCTTTGTGTATGTGGCTACGCCTCCATCCGCCACCGTATCCCAGGCGGGAGACCTGATCACCATCACTGTGGGCACTACAAATATTTATGTAGTTGCAGACACGCACCGGCAAATGCACGCAACAGGTTTGGCAAGCCAGGTGCCCATCAACGTGTACATGGCCGCCATCAACCGCGCCGGCACATCGCCGCTTACGGGCCCGCAGGAAGTGACGCCGCAATAAAATATTTTCAACGCATTTGCGTTATTATTATACCCGATTTGGTATGTTTCTTAAGCGTCGCGCACTTTGCGCGGCGCTTTTTTATTGCATCAACCCCGGAATATACCAGTGGTTAAATATTTAAACGGGTGGTTTTGGATTTACAAATGATCCTTTAAAAAATATTTATACAATTGTCGGGATAATTTATTTGTCTTATATCGGCGGAAAAACCAAAATTGGTTTAAAAATTGTTTAGCAACTTTTTAAAATCTACCCATATGAAAATAATAAAAACAATTGTGGTGCTTTTAGCTATCATAAGCATTGTGTTATTGATCACAGATGAAAAATACTATATAGACGATGTAAAAGGGTTATTTATAACAATTTTGATCGTATCTCTAACTACAGCAATAGTGTCAATTTTTAGAAAAAGGGTGAGCGAAAGCTAAATTGGTAGCGAAATTTATTCTACAATATTTTTCAGCGCAAAAAATAATAACTTGCTGCCTGAAAAAATGTATGCGATCGTTGACATAGAAACCACCGGCGGATATGCCCAAGGCAACGGCATAACAGAAATTGCCATCGTGCTCCACAACGGTAAAGAAGTGGAAGGCCGCTACGAAACGCTCCTGAATCCCGGTGTGCCCATCCCGCGGTTCATCGCCACCCTCACCGGCATCAGCGATGAAATGGTGTCCACTGCGCGAACCTTCCCTGAAGCCGCCGCCCACATCTTCAACCTGCTTAAAGACAGGATATTTGTTGCCCACAACGTCAACTTCGATTATTCATTCATCAAACACCACCTGCGCGCCAGTGGCTACGAATGGAACGCGCGAAAGCTGTGCACCCTACGCCTCAGCCGCAAAGCCTTTCCCGGCCTTGCCAAATATGGTCTCGGGAGCCTCTGCCGCGAGTTCAACATAAACATTATCGGCCGCCACCGCGCCGGCGGCGATGCTAACGCCACCGCTGTTCTCTTTGAAATGATACTCGAAAAGGGCGGAGAAAAATTAGTAAAAGACTTTTTGAAAAAAGAGTCCCGCGCCCAGATACTTCCGCCCAACCTGCCACAGGAACAGGTGAATACCCTGCCTTATGTGCCCGGCGTTTATTATTTTAAAGATGCAAAAGGCAAAGTGATCTATGTGGGCAAGGCAAAAATTTTAAAAAACCGTGTAGTAAGCCATTTCACCGGGCTAAATACCGGCAAAAAGCGCCAGGAATTTTTGAGGAATATCTACGCCGTCAGCTTTGCCGAATGCCCAACCGAGTTCACCGCCTCCATTTTAGAGAGCATCGAAATAAAACGCCTTTGGCCTATTTATAACGTAAGCCAGAAAAACTTTGAGGCCCAGTTCGGCATTTATTTCTTTGAAGATGCCCGTGGCTATCACCGCCTCGCCATTGATAAAAAGAGGAAACATTCTCAACCTGTTGCCCAGTTCAGCCTTTTTGCCGATGCCCACAGCATGCTTTGGAAAATGGTCAGGCAGTTTGAGTTGAATGCCTGCCTTTGTTTTTTAGACAAAACACAAGTTCAAATAGAGGAAGATGCTGATGCCTATAATAAAAGAGTAAAAACAGGTTTGCTTTGGATGCAGCAGCAAAAAGAAACCTTTGTTATAAAAGAACAGGAAAAAAATGCCGCCAGCTACATCCTGGTCGAAAACGGAAGATTCTACGGAATGGGCTTATTGCCAAATGATGTAATGGAATTAAACATTGAAGAATTAAAACCCCGCCTCACTCAATACCCCGAAAACGAAGTGATACGTTCCATGGTCAATCATTTTAAAGAACGCCACCCTGAAAAGATCAGGTACCTGAGCGTTTAGGTTCGCTGCTCCGGCAAAATAGTTTTCCACATTTATCTAAAAAAAGAAAAAAATATTTGGCGGCAATTTATTTCTTAGTAATTTGCTTAAAAATTTAGTATATGATAAAACTACAAGTAATCGGTCACCTTGGAAAAGATGGCTCAGTAAACACAGTAAACGGTAAAAGCGTAATTAATTTCAGTATAGCCCATACTGAAAAATTTAAAGATGCACAAGGTGTGCTAAAAGAAAAAACTATTTGGGTAGATTGTGCTCATTGGACAGATAAGACAGGCATTGTGCCTTATCTTAAAAAAGGTAAGGAGGTTTACGCAGAAGGCACACCAGAAGTGCGAACTTATCAAACAAGTGAGGGGAAGCCTGGGGCATCTTTAAGCCTTCGCATTTTAAGTGTTCAGCTTCTTGGCAGCAAGAGCAGTGAAACACAGGAAAGCGCTTCTCCAAACTATAATTTACAAAATGGCTACAGCGTAAAACCGGTCCTTACTAATACAGTAACAGCTGATGAAGTTGCTGATGATCTTCCTTTCTAAAACAATTCTTAATAATTTTAAAAGGGCAATTACGGTCAGTAGTTGCCTTTTTTATTTTCTGTTTCGAATTTTTTTACCATCTCTTGTAATTCTTCCTTGCTAACAGCCTTTTGTTCGTTATCAAGATCGATGACCATTAAATAACCCGTATCTCCTGTCGTTGATAAAAAGGCATTTACCAAATTAAACTGGTCGCTACTGTTGAATTTGCCTGTAAAGATATTCCAGTCTTCTTTCGCGCAAAGGCAACCCATTGTAGGCGAAATAGGATAAAAAGGCTTTCTGGAAAAATAATCCGGATCGAGAGTTGTTCCGTGCGCAATTATTTCTGTACGCCCCACCTTTCCTGCATAAAGGGCTTCTGTCATTGGTTGATAATTCCGCCATGAGTCTGGCAAAAGATTCATATAATTAGCTAATTCATCTTTTGAAGGATCATAAGGTGTATGCCAGAAAAGGCTATCCTCCGATTCAAAAGGCATGATCAATTGAATGGTTGGCGTTGGCCCGATCACATGATTATGATCAACTTGAACTCCCTGTATGCTAAAAATCCCCTGGGGCGTATTTCCATTGGTTATAAAATAAGGAAGATCAGAACCAGACCTTGCCAATTGATCGATCATTATTAATTTACCAGAACTATCCCTTACAAAACTGCCATCTGCATTTTGAACGACCGCAATACCCGGATAATCCCGGTTCCATCTTTGAAAAGAATAAATGATCTTTTGGCCTAATACTTTCTGGTGCGCAAACAATTGCAAAATATCCGGTGTGGGTTGCTTTAAATAATTTGAATAATTGTTAAGATAATTTTTTAATTCATACAGAATAGGCATAGAATCATACTTCGGAAACCTTTGTTCCATCAACCTTTCCAGTCCTTTGATATTTTTTTCAGAGCGGTCATTCCTGTATAGATACACCGCTTCCATCGCAAACAATTTTGGCACTCCTTCTTTTTCGATCAGCCTTTTAAAATCATTTACATACTTATCAGGATACGATGCAAACACCGCCTCCAGTAAAGAACGTCTCGTACCGTATTCCAAAGAATCATATTGCGCAAACATTTTGGCAAAGCCGTTTTCCACATCAGGCGATCGCAGTTCAAACTGCGAAATAGACCAGCACGCATCCTCATATTTAAATTCGCTGTTGCTGTCAAGCGGCTGCGCAAATGTTTCATTCACTTCTTTATCGATCAGGTATTCTTTAAATTTTACACGGTTATCATGCAGCACAAAATCAGTCTGTATCGAATCGGCTGAAAACTGTGCCTGGGTTGCCAATACGTTCAGCAATAAACCCAAAACCAACCATCTTTTCATACCCTAAAGATAGTTCAGAATGAAGAATTGATAACGGAGAATGGATAATTTGGCTTCCAGTTCCCTCCATATCCGTTATCAATTATCCATTCTCCCATTGTTCTCTTATCTTGCAATCATGGATCAAACTTTCTCTTTCGCCCAATTATACCAGTTCACTTATAACATTTTTAAAAGCATCGGCTGTTCAGATGATAATGCTGCCATTGCTTCTAGATCCCTGTTGGCTGCCGATCTGCGCGGCATAGACAGCCACGGCGTTGCCCGATTGAGTGGTTATGTCCGCCTCTGGGAAGCCGCACGAGTAAACGCAAATCCCAACATACAATTAGTCCATGAAACCCCCTCCACCGCCGTTGTCGATGGCGACAAAGGCCTTGGCCTCATCGTCGCACCCTTTGCCATGCAAATCGCCATTGACAAAGCAAAACACGTTGGCACCGGTTGGGTAAGCGTGCGCAACAGCAATCATTTCGGCATCGCCGGCCACCATGCCATGATGGCCTTGAATCACGATATGATCGGCATTGCCATGACTAATGCAAGCGCCCTCGTCGCGCCCACTTTTTCCGTGGAGCGCATGCTCGGGACCAACCCTATCGCCTTTGCCATCCCAGCCGGCGGCCAACCTCCTTTTGTAGCCGATCTGGCTACTACCACCGCCGCCAACGGGAAATTGGAAATACTCCAGCGCAAAAACCAGCCCGCTCCCGTTGGTTGGGTGCAGGACAAAACCGGGGATCCATCCACCAATGCAAACGAGCTCAAACAGGAGGGCGCCTTACTTCCCCTCGGCAGCGATCGCGAACACGGCAGCCACAAAGGCTATGCTCTCGGCAGCGTTGTGGACATCTTTTCCGCCCTCCTCAGTGGTGCAAGCTATGGCCCTTGGGTGCCACCTTTCCCTGCCTATGTGCCTATGCCCGAGAACATGCCCGGCCAGGGCCTCGGCCATTTTTTCGGCGCCATGCGCATCGATGCCTTTCGCCCGGCCGCCGAATTCAAACAGCACATGGACAACTGGATAACCCGTTTCCGCGCCGCCACACCCGCAAAAGGCCACGAAAAAGTCCTCATCCCCGGCGACCCGGAACGTGAAATGGAATTAGTCAGGATGAAAGAAGGCATCCCTATAGGAGACGTCGTGGTAAGCGATTTACAAAACCTTGCCGCAAAAATGAACGTGAAGTGGGGATAAGGAGAAATAAAGAAGATTTTTTTGGCACGAGCAGGAATTCCTACCGAGTTCGAAGCATTTCCGATAAGTTCGAAGGAGTTCCTAATGAGTTCGAAGCATTTTCGACGAGTTCGAAGGAGTTCCTAATGAGTTCGAAGCATTTTCAACGAGTTCGAAGGAATTCCTAATGAGTTCGAAGCATTTTCGATGAGTTCGAAGGAGTTCCTGACGAGTTCGAAGCATTTTCGACGAGTTCGAAGGAGTTCCAAACAAGTTCGAAGACACTTCTAAGGAGTTCGATGGGTTTATTTCAAGTTCCACGGAGTTCTTATCGGGTTCGATACTTATTGTTACCCGTTATCTGCCAATCCCTCACTATCAACAATCAACCATCAACTATATTTGCGGCAATGGCAAAAGCCGCTTCCGAAACGCCATTGATGCAGCAGCACCGGGCTATCAAACAAAAATATCCCGATGCGATGCTGCTTGTTCCGGGTGGGCGATTTTTATGAAACGTTTGGCGAAGATGCCATCATTACTTCGCAGGTGCTTGGCATTACGCTCACCAAACGAAACAATGGCGGCGCCTGCTTCAAGCGAACTGGCAGGCTTTCCGCACCATGCGCTGGATACTTACCTGCACAAACTGGTAAAAGCCGGTTACCGCGTGGCCATCTGCGACCAGCTGGAAGACCCCAAACTGGCCAAAGGCATCGTAAAACGCGGCGTAACCGAAATGGTAACACCCGGCATGGCCACCAACGATAAACTACTGGAACACAACAGCAATAATTTTCTGGCGGCGGTTCATTTTACTGAGAAACAGTCATGGCATTGCTTTTCTTGATATTTCCACCGGCGAATTTTTTGTGGCCGAAGGCAATGAGGAATACATTGATAAATTGCTGCAAAGTTTAAAGCCTGCCGAAGTTATTTTCCAGCGCAGTTTTCAGAAACATTTTAAAGAAACATTTGGAGTAAAGTTTTATACCTACACACTGGAAAGCTGGATTTTTGAAGAAGCCTATGCCAACTGAAATTTTGCTGAAACATTTTCAAACGCATTCGCTGAAAGGTTTTGGCATTGAGAAAATGCACTGGTGGCATTGTTGCCGCCGGTGCGGTGCTTGCATTACCTGAAAGATACGGAACACCCCAACCTGCAGCACATTACTTCGCTGCAGCGCATCGACCGCGATGATTATTTATGGATGGACCGATTTACCATCCGCAACCTGGAACTGTTGAACACAGGCGTAGACAATGGCAACAACCTGTTACAAAGTGCTCGACAATACCGTACCGCCCATGGGTGCGCGCATGCTGAAACGCTGGATTGTATTGCCATTAAAAGACATCAGCAAAATAAATGAACGGCTTAGCGCTGGTGGAATTTTTTATAAAAGAAGTGGACTTGCGGACAACAATTGCACAGCACTTATTAAACAATGCGGCGATATAGAAAGACTGGTGAGCAAGATACCCGTCAAAAAAATCAATCCGCGCGAAGTGATGCAGCTTGCGAAGGGATTGCAGCATACGGCAGCAAATAAAACAGCTTGTGCAACAATCCGCCAACGATTATTTAAAAAGGCTGGCAGATGCATTGAACCCCTGCCACTTATATCGTTGAAAAAATCATCAATGAATATTGCACTGAAACGCCGCCTATCAGCTGCAACAAGGGCAATGTGATAAAACAAGGCGTTAATGAAGAACTGGATGAACTGCGAAATATTGCCAGCAGGCGGCAAAGATTATCTGATTGAACATACAGCAACGCGAAGCAGAAGCAACGGGCATCACTTCGCTCAAAATTTGTTTCAACAATGTGTTTGGATATTATCTGGAAGTAACCAATTCACATAAACAAAGTGCCGCCGCCTGGATGCGCAAACAAACACTTGCCAATGCAGAAAGATACATCACGCCCGAATTAAAAGAATATGAAGAAAAAATAACCGGCGCAGAAGAAAAAATACTGGCCATAGAAACTGGAGTTGTACGAAAAGTTGTTGCTGGAACTGCAGGATTATATTGCGCCCATGCAGGTGAACGGAAACATGCTGGCCATGCTTGATTGCCTGATTTGTTTTGCAAACAATGCGCTTGCATTACAATTATAAAAAGCCCCAAATGCATGAGGGCATTGAAACTGGAACTGAAAGAAAGCCGCCATCCTGTTATTGAAAGCAATTTGCCTGCCGGTGAACAGTACATTGCCAATGATATTTGCATTGAATCCGTCACCGACAGCAAATCATTATTCTTACCGGCCCGAATATGAGCGGTAAAAGTGCCTTGCTGCGACAGACAGCGCTGATCACTTTGATGGCGCATATGGGAAGTTTTGTGCCTGCAGCATGCGCAAAAATTCCGCTGACCGATAAAATATTTACCCGAGTTGGTGCAAGCGACAATCTCAGCGGCGGCGAAAGCACTTTCATGGTAGAGATGAATGAAACAGCAAGCATTATCAACAATATTTCAGCAACGTAGTTTGATATTACTTGATGAAATTGGCAGAGGCACTTCCACTTACGATGGCATTTCCATTGCATGGAGCATTGCCGAGTATCTTGCATCAATCTTCATGCGCTCCCAAGACATTGTTTGCTACGCATTATCATGAGCTGAACGAACTGGAAAATAAATTGCCGCGTGTTAAGAAATTATCACATCACCAACAAGGAAATCGGCAATAAGATAATTTTTCTCCGCAAGCTTGCACCCGGAGGAAGCACACACAGTTTTGGAATTCATGTAGCTAAAATGGCTGGTATGCCACCCTCATTGATTGACAGGGCAAATGAAGTGTTGAAAATTCTGGAGAGCAGCCGCGAGGAAAAGGAAGACAGTTCTCTGATGACAGATGAAAGAAAGAACAATCCACTGTCATCTGTAAACAAACATCTGTCATCTTCTGTAAAGAAACTATCTGCTCCTCAAGTGCAGCTTTCAATATTTGATGCGCATAGCGAAACGTTTGAAGCAATGAGAAAGAAATTAGAATTGATTGACATCAACCGTCTAACTCCTGTAGAAGCCTTGATGAAACTGAATGAAATAAAAGAAATGCTGAAATAAAAATTATTCAGATTTTGTTTTTAAAAGAATCGCAACCTGTGGACTATCGTTTGAAGCAAGTGTTAACGTAAAAAGATGTGTGACTGCATCATAATTCATTTTGCCTTTGTCTGACGTAACAGGTCTGTCTGAATAACCTTGCAATACAACTGCTGATTCGCCTTTAGAAAATAATACAGTAACGGCAAGGCAGCCCTGCGCATCATTAAGCGATGAGATACGTTTTTTACCTGTTGCAACGATCTTTGCTGTATCGCCAAGAAAAGCAATACCGCTTGAAGTAATAGGAGCAACTATATAGTAAGTATAAAATTCATCCTTTAATTGATCAGTAAAATTGTCGGAAGCATCCATTAACTGTAATTGTTGAGTAAGCGGATCAAATACTACCACCTTTCCCATACATCCCAATGACGCAGGCTGGAAGCTTATATCCTTGTTCTTATTCTTAGGTTTGATAAAAGCAAATACATAGGTTGTTGTGACATTGCTATGTTTCGTGTACGTATAAGCAAGCATTGGCATATCCTCGCCTTTTGCTTCTTCTACATAATCTTTGTCAACGGCAATAACGGGCACATCTGGTTTCACTAATACTCCATCCTGCCGGCATGTTTTCATAATGTTGTTCTTATCTTCTTTACCAATTGCATCCCCTGTGCCCACAGGTCCTGCAGATAATACTGCCAGTATCATGTTGCCTGTTTCGCTGCTTTTAAATACATCACACCATGGCCACATACCCAATTCATATCCGAGTTGGGAAGTAAGAATAAAGTCATGCCATTTCTTTGGTTCAAAACGGTCATCGCTGGTGCGGATGGTTGTAAGGTTATTATATCTTAATCCCTGCATAAAAAACCTTGGCATAGCCATACAATATTGCATGGTCATGTTGGAAGCTTTGCAGGCATTGGCCATGCCATCGGTAAAGGCATTGCCAACTTTTAAATCAGTCGCCATTTGAGGGCTTTTGTTATAGATATAATTTAACCAGTCTTGTTCGTAGCAGGTCACTCCGTCTTTGCCTAAGGGTTGCATAATGTGCAACCAATAATTTGGGTCAATACCTGCAATGCCGGAAATAGTATAGCTATTATGATATGGGCTTTTAGCATCGATCCACCGGTTATGGGTAACCAAGGGTAGTCCAAGTTGCTGGTCAAATGAATAAAGGCCTTTTGGAAATAAGAAAGAATCTGCAGTATAAGACATCAAACCTCCATAACGATTCCAGGGTCCTAAAGGCAGTTTGGGATTTTTATGATCTGCAACCGGTTTGTTCTCTGTATCATAAATAGATTTTTCATACCACCAACTGTCAAGTTGAAGATAACCTAGCGGAATGCCTTCCTGTTCGTATCGTTTGCGTAATTCAAGTAAGGTTGGCGTATACCCTATTGTAGTATCATAATTATAATAATAATCCGCGCCATTATCTGTCCAGTAACCAAAATATTTAAGTGTTGGCTCAGCATCATTTTTTGGTATTTCCCTGTTATACATTTTACGCAACGCACTTCCCCAGTCATCATAAGTTTTATGAATACCCTTGTCTATTGCAAGAATCGTTGTGTGCGTGAAATTAGTAGGCAAGTCTTTTATGTCAGAGTTAAGGCCGCTATTGATAAGGCTTTTGCCATCACCAGTCATCTTTGATACAATGAAATCAGAAGAAGGAGAAATAATAAAAGTGTTCAGGCTATCATCAAAGAACAACCAAGGTGTTGAAGTTTCATTTAGTTTGAATTGTGGAGGAGCAAAATTATTATCATAAAAGCTAAACGTATGTAAAGAAGTAGGAAATTGTGTAAATGACGGAAACGCAACTGGCATAGAAGAGGAACCCTGAAGAAGGATTAGAGAAAACTGAACAATCGGTTTTCCCATATACCATTTGATCTCTCCTTTATAAGGAATACTATCCTTCCAGTTAAAGCTTGTTTCTTTGTAAGCACCTGTTGCATCATTACCTTCAATGGTTTTCACATTATTAAGAGGATGATTGATACTTCCCTTAAACCTCCAATTCATCTGAGTTGAATTGACTGTGTAATCTCCGTTACTCTTATCAACAGTTACAGATATTCCTGAATTGGTTTGTGCATTAACAAAGGAATAAAGAATAATACCTATAAAAGAAAGGATGTATAGTTTGAGTTTCATGATGGCAGTTATTAAAAAAGGCTTGTGATTTTATAAAGACAAATGTAGAACTACATTTCATATTATAAAACATCAATCATTATTACAATTCAAAACCTAGATCTTTAAATTCTTTCAACGTTGTTTTGTAGTCTTTGTGGCAGATACCTTTTATGCCCAAACCTTCAGCAACCTGCACAAACATAGGGCGGTCTTCAAGATACAAAACTTCCGAAGGCTTTACTTGTGCTATATCTAAAGCAATTCGAAAAATATCCTCATCTGGTTTTCTGAAGTGTACGAAGCTGGATGAAACAAAAAAGTCTATAAATGTGTTCAGCTTAAAAGTATCTATCCTGTATTCATTCAGTTCGCGGCCTTCATTGCTTACTACAGCAACTTTTAAATGATATTTAGCTTTAAGTTCCTGCACCATTTTTATCATATCATTAAAAGGCTGCGAACAGGAAAACATAAAATCTTTAAAGTCTTTTTTACTAAAATCGCGTTTTTTATAAAACACCACGCGTTCCAAATATTCATTCAGTGTTAGCTTGCCTTCCTCGTAGGTATCAAATGTAAGGTGATGACGGTCTTCCGTTTCGGCAGCGTCCAGCTTAAACTTTTTAACTGCTTTTGCACGGCTATCCCTATCCCAGCCATTGGTAAGCAAAACCCCACCAATGTCCGTAAAGAGTGTTGTTATCTTTTGTTCTTTTTTCTTGCTCATTTATTATGCAATAGTAATTTGTTTCTCTAAATAAACATCCTGTATCGAATTTAATAAATGCACTCCATCTTCAAATGAGCGCTGGAAAGACTTTCTTCCTGATATCATTCCCATACCGCCTGCGCGCTTGTTAATAATAGCTGTGCGCACTGCTTCTTTCAAGTCTTTATCACCATCTGATGCTCCTCCCGAATTTATTAGGCCAGCCCTGCCCATATAACAATTGATCACTTGGTACCTGCACAAATCCACGGGATGATTAGAAGATAACTGAGAATACATACGTTCATCAAATTTTCCATACGATATTCCGCCAGTATTCAATGCTTTATAACCACCATTATTTTCAGGGAGTTTTTGCTTGATGATATCAGCCTGTATCGTCACACCAAGATGATTTGCCTGCCCCGTTAAGTCAGCGGAAACATGGTAATCGACGCCATCTTTTTTAAAAGCATTGTTTCTTAAATAGCACCACAGTACGGTTGCCATACCAAGCTCATGCGCTTCTTCAAATGCCTGCGATACCTCAATAATTTGCCTGTCACTTTCAGGAGAGCCAAAATAGATAGTGGCGCCAACGGCAGTAGCGCCCATATTCCACGCATCGCTCACTGAGCCAAACATTACCTGGTCGAATTTATTAGGATAAGTCAGCAGTTCATTATGGTTTAGTTTTACTATGAAAGGTATTTTATGCGCATACTTTCTTGCTATAGATGCCAATACGCCAAAGGTTGATGCCACTGCATTGCAGCCTCCTTCGATCGCAAGCTTTACAATATTTTCAGGATCAAAATAAATAGGGTTTGGGCTGAAAGAAGCTGCTGCGCTATGCTCTATGCCCTGGTCAACAGGCAGGATGGATAAATACCCCGTGCCTGAAAGCCTGCCTGCATTAAATATCTGCTGCAGGCTTCTAAGTGTTTGAATATTCCTATTGGAACCAGTAAAAACTTCATCGATAAACCCCGGAGAAGGCAGGTGCAGCTTATCTTTTGCAACAGTTGTGCAGTGTGTGATAAAAGCATTTCGCTTTCTTCACCAATTAATTCTACTATATTTTCATAAGTCATATGGAATGTTTATTTTGAAGGGTAAAGATAAAATGATTGGCTTGAAAATAAATGTTATGTATGTCTTATCTCCATTATTTCACCCATGTTATTATAAAATACGCCGCAAGGCAAATAGCTAAAACAATAGCCGCAGCAAGCAATACCCATTCAAAGCCCTTTATCTTTCTCTTTTCTTTGCGGCGCTTTTTAACGCTAAGCTGCTGGTGGAGTTTTTTATTTAACTGCTCCACATAATCATTTAGTTTGGCGGTGTCGGCAACTGATTGCAATCCCTCTACGCCGTCGTTTACAAAGTCAGAATCCATCATTTGCTTTTCAACGGAGTGGTTGTCCTGCTCGGGCAGCGCACCTTTCAGGTAGTTGAGGAGCTGCTCATCCGAAAGGCCTTCCTGCTTTATGTTTTCTTCGTCCGTCATTGCTTTTTCATTTTCTTTTCTATCAACAGCTTTAAGTTTCTTTTGCCGTTTTGTATGTGGCTTTTCACCTGCATGAGCGTGAAACCTGTGCGTGCCATTATCTCGTTGTACGACTTCTTTTGCAGGTAAAACAGCGCGATGCAGGTTCTTTGTTCTTTATTGAGTTCGTCAAGTGCGCGCTCCATAGCGTTGAACCAGCGTTCGTTTTCCTTCTTTTCAGGTAGGGTTATTTCGCCCTCGGTCATGTTCTCGTTCAGCGGTGTGGTGCGCCTGTCTTCTTTGTGGCGAAGCTGCATGAGGCAATGGTTGCGCGCCACCATGTAGAGCCAGCTTTTAAAATAGTCCACGCGATATTTCTCCACCTCGGCAATGGCTTTCAGGAATATCTGCTGCACACAGTCTTTGGCTCTTTCTTCCTCCTTTATATATTTCATGCACACGCCAAAGAGCAGCAGAGTGTAGCGCTGCAGCAGCATGCCCAGCCATTGGTTATTGCCTGTTTCATAAAATTTATCAAGCAATTCCTTATCAGAAAACTGCGCACCCTTTCCTTTATCCATTAAACAATAATTTCTTTCCTGCTAAGATGCCCTTGCCGGGGATTTCCATATCTTGAGGACAAATTTAGGAGAATGGCGAATGCTGGCACAGCAATTACAAAAAAGGGTTATAGATGTTTAGCTGTTTTTCTACCAATAGTCCATGGTGCAAGTCTTCAGTATATAATATTTCGCAGCCCGATCCTATTGCCGATGCTACAATAATTGCATCAAAAGTTGAAATTGATATTGCTTAGCCAGCTTTTCAGCAAGCAAATAAGTTGCAGGAGTGCAATTTTGCAATACACATTTTTTAAGTATCCTGTTTATTATTTCTAATGTAACAACCTTGTCAAACTTAAATTTCCGAAGGCATACATTGGCAAATTCACTTATGTTCTGGGCGCTTATTGTGGGCAGGCTGTCAATAAGGTTTTCTGATAATTCCTTTTTTACAGGAAATGTGGTGTCAAGGGCATAAATTAATATATTGGTGTCTATCGCTATCGCCTTACTCATAATCGTTGGCTTCAGTTCTGTCAAACTTATAACCGCCGGAACTAAAAGTAAATTCTTTTAAAAGCTCCTTAATGGGTTTATCATCCCCAATAAAAGAATCTTCTATGATTATCTCCACCTTTTTGCCATAGGTTTCTTTTGGAAACTCATAAACCGGCTTCTGCTCACTTGGAAAAACAATTTCTCTGTACATAACTTTATGTTTCCATACAAAGATAAACAGGCAACTTAAAGATTTCCATATCTTGAGGACAAATTTAGGAGAATGAAGCAAATCCTTTTTATAAGTATCTTTTGTTTTTGGGCTCATGCAATTTATTGTCAAATACCCCTGAAACAAAAAGAAATGATACAGTCTGAAATTGGTTTTATCTATTATGACAATAAAGACTTTGTAACATTTGTACCTATGAAAGACCAAAAAGATTGTGTAGACTTTAATGATATAATCACAAAAAAATTAGCACTTGCGCATCAATTTCATAGTAGAATAATTTGGTTGGATACTTTGAAGCCTTATGAACATAAATTTAGAATGTATAATGCTTTGTCCGATACTTTTTGCATAAAAATTATTCCGGTTAGAATGGAATATATCGTCGAAGAATATGACATGAATAGACGACAAATGAAAGAACAATCTTTTATTTATGAGATGAAATTTAAAAACAAACTTGTTTCATTAAAATGTTTAGGAGGTATCCGTATTTCAGTAATAAGTTTAAAAGCACTTAATTTTTGTAATAAAGTGTCATATGAGATTCCATGATTACTATGATCTACTTACCCCTCCTCTACTGCTCCCACGTATTCAACTGTACAAGATTGCGACGGAACTGAAGTTCAGCAGAGATTCAACTGCTGGTCCCCCAAAAAATCACTTTAAATATTTAACCACGGATATATGCGAAGTTGGCATTTTGTAAAGAAAACAGGCTAAAAGTGAATACATGCGTGTTTTTGCGGAAAACATGCTAACATAGTGCAAAAACATGCATGTTTTTGCTGAAAACATGCTAACATAGCCCTCAAACATGCATGTTTTGGGTGAAAACACACGTACACAGGGCAAATGTTCGCGAATATTGGACAAAAACATGCATGTTTGGGGCAAAAACACGCAAACATTCAGTTTGGGTTATGATGCAGGGTGTTTGGAGCGAAAAGTTTATACTTTTCCTCCATTTGCAAAGCATAAAATGGATGCGCTTCGCTTTTTTTATTTAATTTCAGCCTACAAATCCCGCCCCATGAAAAAAAGCATCTGCCTTTTTGTATTAATAACTGCCTCGTTTTGGGTGTATGCATCCGATACGCTTACGGTACCTGACCGCGTGACAATGGGTGTGCAGCAGGAAAAGTTAACTGACCTCCAGCGGCAGATAGATAACCAGGAACATACATTGGACGATAAAATGGACCTCTACCTGAAGTTTGTGTTTGGGGCGATAAGCATCGTGACGGGCATACTGTACTGGCTGGGCAAAAAAGAGATAAGGAATATTGCAAAAGAGCTATCGCAAATAGAAGTGGACAGGCAAATAAAGGCCAAGCTTTCAGATGAAGTGATCACTGCAAAGCTTACGGAATTTATAAAACCTGTGATAGATAAGGCATCGAAAGACCTGGATGATAAAATTGCGCAACTGCAGCAAATGGGCGAAACGAAAACCAACACTGCAATAGAAGATATGAAGAAGGAAATGAGGTCGCGCGTGGATTCAAACCTGGGCTCGCAGGCACAAAAAGACGACGCTTCTGAAAAAGGCAAGCAGGCCGTGCAGCAGATAAAAGAAGGCAGCGATACGGATGCAGTGATAACCTTTTTGTACGGGGAAGCTATTAAAGTCTTTAACACAAAGGATTACAGCGCAGCGCTGAATTATTTCACCAACGTGCTGCAACTGACCAAAGACAATGCGCTGGCCTATTTTTACCGTGGCTTTTGCAACAATGCGTTAAAAAATTATGATGCTTCCATTCAGGATTATACCCGGTCGCTTGCCCTGAACCCGAATGATGGAAATGCGCATTATAACTTAGCGATCATTCTCGCAGACCATTCTGCTGATAAGGCAGGCGCTAAGCTGCATTATGAAAGGGCAATTGAACTGAACCCTAAAGATTATGAGGCTGAATATGGTTTGGGATTGTTGCTGAGAGCTTATTTCAACGATAAGGATGGAGCAAAGCTGCATTATGAAAAAGCCATTGCCTTAAACCCACAATATGCAAATGCACACTACAACTTATCGCTTGTGCTGATGTATGATTTTGCAGATAAGGATGGTGCAAAGGCTCATTATGAAACAGCCTGCCAGCTAAACCCGGCGCTCATAAATGCAGAACTGGACAAGGCTTTTAATATCACAAGGCAGGCGGCTGCCCCGGATGTTAGCCCCGCAAAATAAAAAGTCCCGCCTCTTGGCAGGACTTCAAACAGTTTTAATTTGTTTATTTATAAAGCAGTTGGTAATACTCAGCAGCCATGCGGTTACTGTCAAACTGGAAACGAACATCGCGCATACCGTTCTTAATTATCTGCCTCCAGGTATCGTAGTTGTTGTAATACATGGGGATGATCTCATTCTCTAAAATATCATAGATCTTATCAAGATCATATTTATCCTGTTCCTGCACGCTTGTGTGCTCTTGCTCAGGCATGGGGACAACAAAACCGTTATTGCCGTGCTGGATAAATTCTGGTATCCATCCATCATCGGTGGAGAAATTTACAGAGCCATTCATTGCAGCCGTCATGCCGCTCGTGCCTGATGCTTCACGGGGCACACGTGGGTTATTAAGCCAAACATCCGAAGCCTGTTTTAATCTTTTGCTCAAGCTTAATTCATAACCGATCACCACAGCCATGTTTTTATATTCCTTGCTTATCTGCACGAGGTTATTGAACTGGGAGATCGCGGGATAATCAAGAGGGTAAGGCTTTCCCCCCCATATAAGCTGAATCGGGTATTTTGGGTTATTCATCAGCGCGTGAAAACGGTCTCTGTCTTCAGTTAAAAAATCAGCACGCTTATATCCTGCAAACCTTCTCGCCCAAACGATGGTCAAAACATCTTTATCGTATAATTTTCCGGTCTGATCGGCCACTACTTCAAACGCCCTTTTCTTCAAATATTTCTTCCTGTCGTCAAACGCAGTATCATTACCTTCTTCCGCTGACCGGTAAAGTTGTTTATCTGCCCAGTAATGCCAGTTTTGGGCGTTAGTTATGGAAATAATAGGGCATATATCGTCATACTTGCTCCACATTTCCCTGGATACATTCCCATGCAGTTGCGACACACCATTGGCAAGCTTTGCAAAACGCAGTGCAGCAAGCGAATGGTTGAACATATTATCATTGTTTCCCGTGACTTTTTTCACTTCATCAACGCTCATACCACAGAAATAACTCATTTTGTGGCAGAGATAAATATCATGCTTTTCATTGCCTGCTTCCTCAGGCGTATGCGTGGTAAATACAAGATGCTGGCGCAGCATATCCACACTTTTAAATTTATTGAGCAGGTAAAAAGCTGCGGATAAACCATGTGCTTCGTTCAAGTGATATAGTTCAGGGGAAAAGCCAAGTTCATCAACCAGCTTGGCACCGCCAACGCCAAGCAAAATAAACTGCGCAACCTTAGTAGCTGTATTGGCATCATATAAACGATGGCAAATAGTTTGAGAAACATAATCATTCTCAGGCAGGTCAGTACTTAATAAAAACAAAGGGGCGCTCTTGAAGGTTTCAGGATTAAGATAAAGCACCTTCACCCAAACAGGGGCGTCATGAATAAGTATCTGGAATTTAATGCCCGTATCTTCAAGAAAACTATATATTTTTTCCATCCAGGTAACCTGCAGGGTTTGATCCTGGTTTCTTGCCTGGTCATAATAACCATATTTCCATAAAATGCCAATGCCTATCAGGTTCTGCCGAAGTTCATAAGCGCTGCGCAGGTGCGAGCCTGCTAAAAAACCAAGGCCGCCGCTGTATATTTTTAAAGGTTGATGGATGGCAAACTCCATTGAAAAATAAGCCACTTTCTTCGAATACTGTTCGTCTGTATTATAAGGAACGGAATAACTCCTGAAATTCATAATAAGCTTGTTTGGTTAAAAGAGGCGCAATTTAGTAGTAAATTTCCATAATGTATTTTGTACACGCTGATCAGTAGAAAATTTATTCAGTCATTATTCTATCTCTTTCTTTTTCAGCTTCTTTTTAGATTTTACTTTTTGATAAGTATCGTCAAAATAACAGGTAATGCCACGATGGTTGCCACAACTCCCTTCTTCTTTTACGTACACGCTTGCATCATCAAAAGTAAAATTGATCACACAGGGGTCGCCGTTTTCACTGTACACTGCTTTGTTTTTTGCAATCGTTTTCATTTCTCCTTTTAGCTCGCCGTTACACTGCGCATTATTTTTCTCAAAGTGTATAAAAAAAACATAGTCGTTTGCATTTTCACCATCCCTTATAGAAATAAAATTCCTTTTATCCTGTGCATAATCACCGCTGAACTTGTTTCTGTGCGGCAATGTATCAATAGGGTTTATGATCTCATTTATTTTCGCAACGTCTTCATTGGAATCATTCACCACTAAAATAAATCCCTTCGCATCTTTGCTGTATGCATAAGCGTTTTTTGTATAAAAATAATGATTGTTTGACGTTGTTTTCTCACGGGTTAATAAGAAGGTCGGTTCGCCGTTGATGCTTACCGAATGTTTATATCCATCATCTTTCGCACTGTTTAATAGTTCAATGGCAGATAGAAAACGGTGCTTTTTATCAAACAGGAAAGTGATCAGGAATGTTCTTTTGTTACGGTTAAAATTGGCAAGAATGTAAATTTCTTCTGCCTTTTCAATTTTCCCTACTGGATCAATGACGTATTCTTCAGTGTTTTTGCCTATTAACTTTTGAAGGATACTGTCAGGCACAAACTGGGAAAAGACTGTGTAGCTTATAGTTGTCGTGTCCGCTATTTTATGAATATTGCTGTCTGCAGCAATAAAACCACTACTAAGTGGTGAAAATGCATTGAAAAAATCTTTTGCTGAAACGGGCATATCTCCGTTCAAAGGAGCTTTTGTTTCACCGCAACTGCACAATACAATAAATAAACAAAGGGCAACCCACGATCGTGGCATAGTTGGTTTACTTTTGATAAGAAATGGCATTCGGTGAAATAAACGGATGGCAAATGTAATAAGTTAACACTGTTAAAACCGAATAACGTGAATTTATTAATAAGGGAGATAACACAATATGACGATCAGCAAATTGCCTTCATCATCCGTTCCGTGCTGAAAGAGTTCAAAGCCGATAAACCTGGCACCGTCTATTTTGACCCCACTACAGACCATCTTTTTACTTTATTTCAAACGCCACGCTCAAAATATTTTATTGCAGAGTTGAACAATGAAATGATCGGAGGTGCAGGCGTTTTCCCCACCCCAAACCTGCCACAGGGCTATTGTGAGCTGGTAAAACTATATTTACTTCCGGTTTCCCGTGGCAAAGGCTTTGGCAAAATGCTGATGGAACATTGCTTCATATCTGCAAAGCAATTAGGTTACACACACATGTATTTGGAATCAATGCCCGAACTAAGCATAGCTATCGGTTTATACGAGAAATGTGGCTTCAAACCCCTCAAATCTTCGCTTGGAGATTCCAGCCATTTCGGTTGCGATATTTGGATGCTAAAAGAATTATAAGCCTCTCTGCTCACCATTCACCACTCCCTACTCACCACTGATTACTCACTATTCACCCCTCACCATTCACTCTATTTCAGCACCGCTGCCACCTGTGGCGCAAGCAAAGCAACCCACTGTGTATATTCTAATGCAGATGGGTGCAGCCCGTCATCTGCAACCAGCGAACCGTTTGTTTTCATCTCTTCCGTTAGCGGCGTTATGTTGATATACCCAACATTATAAGCCATCGATATTTGATAATTAATTGCATTAAATTCTTCCAGTTGCGCACGTATCTCTGCAGTATCTGAATTTTGCGCAAACGGTGTCACACTATAATCAGGAATTGACAGCACAAACACATGTGAAGGGTTATTCCCCGCAAACGCAATAGATTCCTGCAACAGTTCAGTAAACCGCGTTCTGTAACTGCCCGTATCAAGTCCTTGGTACTGATCATTCACCCCAATTAGCAAAGTAACCAGGTCATAAGGCCCTTTCGGTTGAGCAGAATTAATTGCGTTTTGAAGATCGATTGTTGTCCATCCGGTCGTTGCTATAATATATGGCGCACCCATATTGATACTGTCAGCCTGCAGCGCCGCCACAGTTTGCGCCGGAAAGTTCTCATTAGAAGGCACAGACTGCCCAATCGTATAAGAATCCCCCAAGGCTAAATACGTTTTCCCCGTAACCATAGTACTGTCATGCGTACTGTCCTGTATGTTATGTATTGTATCCTGCATATTATTATTACTCAACGGTTGTTTAGTACATGCCCCACTAATAAAAAAAGAAAGACAGGTAAAACCTGCAAAAACGAAAGATAGTATTTTGTTCATACACATAATTACGCACGATCTGTCATTATCGTTTTCTAATTTTATAGGTTACACAAATGTTTAGTAATGAAGGCCAATTTTGTAAGTCAGTGGGTTTCTTATATTTTTGAAAGAGTGTCCGTCAAATAGCCCAATATGACCAATTTTAAAAAAATATACATAAAATTCCTTCCCATTTTTCTTTTCTCTATCTGCACATTTGGAATAGTATATGCCCAATCTTTCTCTTTAAAAGGAAAAGTATCAGATGCAGCAACGGGCAAAGCTATTAGCAATGCAAGTGTATTTTTGAGCAGCACTTCTTATGGCACTGTGAGCAATACCAATGGACTATTTGAATTAACGGGAATAAACCCTGGCAAATACGATCTTATCGTTTCGTCCATTGGCTATGAAACTTTTGTAGAAACCATTTCTGATAAAAGCAATACAGAAAATATAGTTGTAACGCTTAAGCAGAAGTCAGACAATTTAAAGGAAGTAGTAGTAAAGAGCTCTGACCCCGATGGGTGGAATAAATGGGGGCTATTCTTTCTTGATAATTTTATTGGCACTTCTTCTTTGGCTAGGCATTGCACATTAAAAAACAGCAACGCCGTTAAGTTCCATTTCTCAAAAACAAAAAACGAGCTTACTGCCTTTGCAACCGAACCACTCATTATTGAAAACAATGCATTGGGCTACATAATAAAATATGACTTGGAAGACTTTTCGTATAACTATGACACAAAATATCTGCTCTTTGAAGGGTATCCTCTTTTTCAGCAAATGCAGGATAATGAAAGGCGTCAAAAGAAGTGGGCCAATGCAAGAAAAGAGGCCTATCAACTTTCGCTCATGTGTTTTATGCGTTCTTTATTCCGCAACAAATTAACGGAGGCGGGTTATACATTATACCCCCTTAAACGCATACCTAACCTCGAAAGAGAAAGGCTTGACGCTAAAGAAAAAGCATACTATACACTTCATTCTTCCGGGCAAAGCGGGCCTATTGTTGCTTATGCATCAACGCTGACAGAAGACAGCCTCGAACATTTTAATATCATAATGCATCAGCCAGACCCCATTGAAATTATATATCATCCAATACCCAGCGGCGACAGCATTGCTTATGCAGTAGATAGTGTAACTGCTGCGCTTGATTTTGCCAATTATTTAATAGTGCGCATCCCAAAGATCACTGTTCCAGCAGAATACGCAAACACTATGTCCATACCCCATGACCATCCTGTTTCCTCCGTATTATCATTAAACAACAGGGCTCCTGTCCTCATCACAGCCAATGGATATTTTTACAAGGTGTATGATCTCTTGATAGAAGGTTTTTGGGGATGGTGGGAGAAAGTTTCAACCATGTTGCCCTACGATTATTCTCCTGAAGCAACTCCTGCACATTAAAGCTGTTGTTTTCGGCTTATATAAAAAGCAGCAACTCAATGGCTTTGCGCAAGTATTTTAATAACTTGCGTCAATACAGGAGTTAGTGGCTATATTATGACGACCCTAAAATTCATATTCATATTTTTATTAATTGGACTTTACTCTTGTGGGCAACAACCAGCAAGAAATAAAGCTAATCCTGAAGTTGTAAAACTCAGTAAGAAAATAATTCCATTAGTCAATCATCTTGACAATCTAGACAGTTGCAGAAAAGCACTTTCATTTCTTGACAGTGCTACAACTATTGACACAACTTGTTTTTTATGTTACTACAATAAATTAATGTTTTTAAATCGACTTAAGCAGTTTGACAAAGCTGTTTTGACAATTAATAAATTGATACGACTACGACCTTCTGCACACGACATTTATTTAACAGGTAGAATTTTATATGAACGAATTGGCGACACAGTTTCTTCAAAAGCATACTTTACAAAATCATTGACAATTTGCTCTGCTGTTTTAGACACAATGAGTGTGACAAATAGAGATTATGAAATGCTTATGGGTAATAAAGCAACTAACTTAATTATGTTGGACAATCAACAAAAAGCAAACGAGATCTTAAAACAACTTTACGACAATCAAACAGACGAAGAACTAAAAAAGAATATATTATCAATGATGAATAAAAGTAAAAAGCAGTTACTTGAACTTTGGACAAATGACCAATACAGCCACTAACATTAGGTTTGGCATTATTGGGGCTTGACGAATATTGCCTCAGCATTTGTTCTTTATTGTGCTTTAGTTCGGGCTTGACGTTATAAATTTGGCTTATGAATAAAACATCAGCAATATTGCAATTATCAACTTCGGTTATCGGCTGACGGAATGCTAATTTCCCAACAACGCCAAGCCTTTTTCGTTGGCTGCAATAATAACACAACATCAAAAAAATGAGAAAGAGAATACCCCCACGTTCTTCGAGGTGTTAGCGCAGCGCACCTCGAAGCAGGGAAAAAATAATTCTTCAGAATTATGTTCTTCACCAACGCCAAGGTTCCTGTCCCCACGAACCAGCAGTATTCCGCCGTTGATGGTGTTCCTCGCCATCAAACTCAATAGCGTTTTCATATTAAAATATTTTGCTTCTATCCTTTTCTATTTACTTTTCAATCTGTATTATAATCAGTTTGGCTTAAGCAAAAAGCAGCAACTCAGTGGCTTTGCGCAAGTATTTTAATAACTTGCGTCAACACAAAAGTTGGTAGTAATTTTATGAGACCCATTAAATCAGTTTCCCTAATTTTCTTTTTGAGTTTTTCCATTTGTTGTTTTGCACAGACAAACAATAATGACTTATACTCAAACATCAGTATTGACACAATCCCAAACCTTGTTGTGTTTAAGCATTTAACAACTTACGAAACACATATGGACTCAATGACTCATGTTTTTAACAGTGAATCATTGCAAATGATGTTAGATGGCAAAGCTTTTATAAAGGGAGCTTCAAAAGGACTTATTGATTCAGCTATTCAAGAGCAAAGAATATTAAACACGATTCGATACAGAGAAAACCGAAGTCGTTACCAATTTCAAAATTTCCTAAACGGAAAGCTACTTAACAAAACAAAAAATGGATCTGACTTAGATTCTGTGGGTACAGAATGCGGTTGCATTTTAGATGGAGACACTTTGAAAATTGGAATGGGAATTTGGGTTTTTGGTGGGTTTACATTTTCTATTAAAATTGTTGACAATAAATTTGCCAGTAGCTATTGGTTAGATGAACATAAACGTAAAATTTTCAAATTAAGTAGTAGTGACACTTTAACGGACAACATACTTATTCCATTTACCGAACAAAAATTAATTTTAGATTCCTTTCCTACATATAAATTGGGACAGCAGTTAACGGGTTTTTTAAGTTATAAGACTATAAATTATTTAAGAGCATCTGACTTCGAAGATTGGTCAATTAAAGACGAATACAGTGATAAAAGTATGGACACAATGTATACAAAAGGAATTATTCATTTTACTTGTAGAGTAAGACAAAAATTACAGCGTGAAAGATAAAACCAACGCCAAGGTTCGTGTCCCCATGAACCAGCAGTATTTCCGCCGTTGAAGTGTTCTTCATCATCAAACTCAATAGCGTTTTTATAATAAAATATTTTGCTTCTATCCTTCTTTTATTTACTTTGCAACCTGTACTATAATTCTTCCTTTTCTGCCAACAAACTGCCCGCTTTTTCCCATTCACAATTATAAAAATCCACCCTTATAGAGACCTTATAGAGACTTTATAGAGACCTTATAGAGACCTTACTCCCACTCAAAGCCATGGTAAAGCCCACCTAATGCTCACTCAAAGCCCACTCAACCCCTCCCGTTGGCTATTTACACATCTTTACATACATATTTCAATATTTATCTTACCCTTCTTACATTTGCATCCCCTCTAACGAAAAAACAAATGCTATGTCGGAAAAAATAAAGGTTACCAACCCCGTGGTAGAACTGGATGGCGATGAAATGACGCGCATCATCTGGAAGTTCATCAAAGACAAACTGATTCTCCCTTACCTTGATGTGGATATAAAATATTACGACCTGGGCATTGAATACCGCGATGAAACCAACGACCAGGTAACCATTGATGCTGCCAATGCCATCAAACAATACGGCGTAGGCATTAAATGCGCCACCATCACCCCCGATGAAGCGCGCGTGGAAGAGTTTAAACTGAAACAGATGTGGAAGAGCCCCAACGGCACCATCCGCAACATATTGGACGGCACTGTTTTCCGCGAACCTATTGTGATGCAGCAACGTGCCGCGCCTGGTGCCCAACTGGACTGCCCCCATCTGCATTGGCCGCCACGCTTTTGGCGACCAGTACCGCGCTACTGATTTCGTCACCAAAGGCAAAGGCAAGCTAACCATAAAGTTTGACAGCGTGAGGACGGCAGCCAAACAGGAGTTTGAAGTCTATAATTTTAAAGGCGACGGCGTGGCGCTGGCCATGTACAACACCGATGAAACCATCAACGGGTTTGCCCGTGCCTGCTTTAACCAGGCGCTGCTGAAAAAATGGCCGCTTTACCTTTCTACCAAAAACACCATCCTCAAAAAATACGACGGCCGTTTTAAAGACATGTTTGAAGAGATATATCAATCAGAATTCAAACAAAAGTTTGCAGACGCCGGCATTACTTATGAGCACCGCCTGATTGACGACATGGTGGCGAGCGCCTTGAAATGGCATGGCAATTTTGTGTGGGCATGTAAAAACTACGATGGCGATGTGCAAAGCGATACGGTTGCACAAGGTTTTGGCAGCCTCGGGCTGATGACTTCCACATTGGTTACGCCGGATGGAACTGTAATGGAAGCCGAAGCCGCTCATGGGACTGTTACCCGCCATTATCGTGAATATCAAAAAGGCAAAGCCGACTTCCACTAACCCCATCGCTTCTATTTTTGCATGGACACGGGGGCTGGAGTTCCGTGGCAAACTGGATAATAACCAACCGCTGATAGATTTTTGCCATGCTTTGGAAGAAGTGTGCGTGGAAACGGTAGAAAGCGGAAAAATGACCAAAGACCTCGCTATTACCATCAAAAAAGATGTGGAGCATGGCAAAGATTATCTCTACACAGAAGAATTTTTGGACGCGCTGGATGAGAATTTGAAGATGAAGTTGGGGAAATACCAATAGTGTATTTTTGTATAAATCATTTTTATGACAGAAATCATTTTTCTTGTTGAAGAAAGCGAAGGAGGGGGCTATACTGCAAAAGGATTGGGTGTGTCAATTTATACGGAAGCCGATACGCTGGAAGAATTGCGCGGGATGGTGAAAGAGGCAGTGCAATGTCATTTTGACGACGATAAAAAAAGAATTATCCGCCTTCATATTGTGCGAGAAGAAGTAATTGCTGCATGAAAATTCCAAGAGATGTTGGGGCAAGTGAGTTAATAAAATTACTGAAGCCGTATGGTTATACGGTGACAAGACAAAATGGAAGCCATATCCGGTTAACCTCAGAACAGATCAACCAACACCATATCACTATACCTAATCACCAGCCGCTTAAAATTGGTACTTTATCAGCCATATTATCTGATGTGGCAAATCATTTTGGCAAATCAAAAGAAGAGTTTTTAAAAGAATTGTTTGGATGATACTGCGAAGCAGAATTTCTACATGAATTGGATAAGTCTTATCCAGTTTTTTACTTTTCAGAATGTTTTAATGCAAAAAAGGGCATTTTAGAAGTGCGTTGTGATCTTTTAGAAATGAGTTATGACTTGGCAGAAATGAGTTATGAGTGTTTAGAAATGCGTTATGACTTGTCAGAAATGGGTTATGAGCTGTCAGAAATGGGTTATGGGTTGTCAGAAAGGCACTAACATATAAAGAAGGAACAACGATTAAATTAAATGATAAAGCCAAAGAAGTAATAGACTTGCTTCATGACTTTACGCTAACTGAAAGTGAATTAGTATTAGATATAGCACTAAAGAAATTGAAAGATTGTGCCGTTATCAATAAAGAATTAAACGTAATCCTTAAAGATTAACAGTAATGTATCTAAGTTATAATTTACATCGTAATAAATGCTTTCACCCTTACTTATTTCTTTCATTGTTATGCGAACTCCTATAGGTTGTTGCTCTATAGATGCAATAGAAGAAGGGTTGATTAAAACAAATTTACCTGTTGTAAGGTTTAACTGTTTGAGCTTTGTTTCTGACATTTTTATTTATTATTAAAGTCGTTTTGAAAAGAATAAAATTAAGCAATATGTTTAAAAATCTAATGGAATTAATTAAGTCAATGCCCGATGAAAAGACGTGTGCTAAATACTTAGCTGATACACGTTGGGATAATGGTAAGGCTGTTTGCCCTTATTGCGGTTATTCTAAGTGCTATGTTATTGAGGGAGGCAAAAGATATAAGTGTGCAAGTAATAAATGCTACAAACGTTTCCATGTAACCGTGGGAACTATTTTTGAAGCAAGTAATATACCTCTTACTAAATGGTTTACTGGAATGTATTTAATGTCCGTTCATAAGAAAGGTATTAGCTCCTATCAGTTAGCAAAGGATATTGGTATTACTCAAAAAAGTGCGTGGTTCATGTTACATAGGATAAGAGAGGCATTTAAAGAAAAGGCTGTTATAACATTAGGCGCAAAGGATATAGTTGAGGCTGATGAAACATGGGTTGGCGGATCGCTTTCTAATAAGAGCAACAAAGTAAGGAAAGAAGCCGGAACACGTAGGGGTAAATATCAATACAAAGATAAAACGGGTGTAGTGGCAATAGTTGAAAGAGGATCTACAATGATTATGAAAGTAATAGAAAAACAACCTCATGAAGTTGAAACGTTTGTTAGAGAACATTTAGACTTTGCCAGCCGTATAGTTACCGATACTGCCAGCTATTACCATAACATTAATAACGAACATTATCACTATACTGTTAATCACTCTATAAAAGAGTTTGCAAGGGGCGATTTTCACACTAATACGGTTGAAGGTGCTTTTGGACTATTTAAAAGAATGATAATAGGTATATACCACCAAATAACACCTAAACACCTTTCACGCTATTGTGATGAATTTACATACCGCTACAATACACGTACTATTAAAGATGCTGATAGATTTACTTTAGCTTTGGGGAAAATAGAAGGTAGATTAACCTATAATAAATTAGTAAAGAATGGCAAAGAAGATAAAATCAAAGCCAAAGCCCAAAGGCAGCAAATATGACATTACACAAAAGCTAAATACTACGTTTGAAGATGCTATGAAAATAGCTGTTAATACTCCTATTAAGGATAGTAAGATTTATAAGAAATAGCTTACTATATGGGAACCACAAACGAACCGGACTTTAAAAAAGAATATCTCCTTTTGCATGAAATTTTAACTGCTCTTTCTAAGAGCGGTATGAGTATTAGTTCCAGCGGGAAAGGAGATAAGAGAATGCCTCTTTATGAATTTCAAGTAGGAACGACAGGATTGTATTTAGGTACATTGTCACTTTTATTAAACAATCCTCAAGACTTACCCAAAAATAAAAATGGTGAGGTTCAATTTCTACGAAGTTTACATATTACCACCGACCAAATAAAAGAAATAAACTATAAGATTTCAGAGATTGCGCAAGCTGTTTATTTATTAAATGATACGGGTGAGCTTAACTACAAAATAACAGATATTTGGGAAGAAGAAAAAAATCAACCTCTTACCTTAACACACGAAGGATATAAAAGCCTTATAACTAAAAAATACCTAAAAGAGTATCAAAAGGCATTGAAGGATGAGCGTATTTATGATTCCACATTAAGTGCAAATGGTTCAACTATGGACACAAATAAATGGATGAAAAGATTTACGGGCATTTTAGCAATAGCTGCGGCTCTTACTTTTATTATAGCATTCGCCCAATTACTACAACAGCAATCCAAAATAGAACCAAACATTCTAAACAACCAATTGAAAATAACACTCTCATTAGATTCTCTTCGTTATCATTCAATAACCAATCACGAAGTTTTGACAGATACTTCAAAGCATATAGATACACGTTAGTAGTCTGTTTATTTTAACTACCCAACTTACCTATGTTTTGTACCTTTATTGTAAGTTGTAACCGTCAGAAATGACTTATTGGCAAAGAGAAGGGTAAAATCTGAAAGTAGTAGGTTCTTATGGTTTATTATTAAACTAATTGGGGATTTACAGAGCGGGTTATGGATTTTACAGGGCGTTTTGTGACCAGCGCTATGCCCGATGTGACCAGCGCTATGCCTGTTATTAGCTGTACGAAATGAGTTATTTGGTGATGTTAATGGGTTGATTTGTAGCGAAATATAGAGGGGCCATAAAGATAGGAAGGGGCACGAAGAGGAATTATGAATGATGAATTTGAGAAGATGAGAAAATATGCCATTCTTCTGCTTTATAGCTCAAAAAGATTGGTATTTATTTGCTGGAGGGCGTCTTTTTTGTATTTTGAGGGGATGAGGAGGGAGACGTTGTGGCGGCTGCCGCCGTAGCTGACCATGCGGACTGGGATGTGGGCGATGGCGCGGAAGAGTTTTTCGAGGAGGTCGGGCGTGTGGGCGATCTCGTTGCCGACGATGGCGATGATGGTTTGGCTTTTGTCGGTTTCGACGCTGCCGAATGGTTCGAGTTCTTTGAGGATGTGGGGCAGGTTTTGGGGGCTGTCGATGGTGAGGGAAACGGCGACCTCGGAGGTGGTGACCATGTCTATGGGGGTGCGGTATTTTTCAAAAACCTCGAAAATGTTGCGGAGGAAACCGTAGGCGAGCAACATGCGGCTGCTTTTTATTTTTATGGCGATGATGTTGTCTTTGGCGGCTACGGCTTTTACGCCGCGGCTGTCGCTGTTTTCGGTAATGGTGGTGCCTTTTGCATAGGGGAGCATGGTGTTGAGGAGCTTGACGGGAACATTGTAGAGCTGGGCAGGCCAGATGCAGGCGGGATGGAGAATTTTGGCGCCGAAATAGGCAAGTTCGGCGGCTTCGTCGAAGCTGAGATGTTCAACGGGAATGGTTTTGTAAACCATGCGGGGGTCGTTGTTGTGCATGCCGTCAATGTCTGTCCAAATCTCGCAAACGGTGGCGTGAGCGGCGGCGGCAATGAGGGAAGCGGTGTAGTCGCTGCCACCACGTTTGAGGTTGTCCACTTCTCCTTTTGCGTTGCGGCAGATATAACCCTGGGTGATGAATATTTTTTTATCGCTATGCTGCTGCAAAAGTTTGGTGAGTTTTACTTTGATGCTGCCGATTTGCGGCTCTTCGTTGTGGTCGATGCTCATGAACTCGAGGGCGGGGAGGAGGACGTGGTCAATATTTTGTTCTTCCAGGTAAATGGAGAATAATTTGGTGCTGAGGAGTTCGCCCTGGGCAAGGATGTCTTTGTTTAAGGCCTCGCTAAAAGATATTTTGAGGATGATGTTGAGAAATTCAAAATGTTCATTGACGATGGCGGTGGCTTTGTTTTCGCCTTCTATTTTTTCAACAAGCGAATTGATGAAATGGATGTAATGCTCCTTTAGCTTTTCAATTTTTTCTTTGGCGCTTTCGCGGTCGTTGGAGGCGATAAAGTGGCTTATTTCGACGAGGGCATTGGTTGTTCCGGAGAGAGCGCTGAGGACGACAATTTTTGGCTCGTCATCTTTAGCCATCAATTGAGCAACTTGCTGCATACGTTCAGGTTTGCCAACGCTGGTGCCGCCGAATTTCATCACTTTCATAGATAAAAATTGAGGAGCAAATGTAGGGATTTATGTTAGCTGTCAGCAGTGAGTTATGAGCTATTAACGATGAGTTATCTTTGCCGGATGCGGAAATTAAGTATGGAGGAATTGGGGAGAAAAAGTGTGGAGGAGGTGAAAGGCTCGGAAAAGAACCGGGTGATCGCTGTATTGGAGAATGTGCGCAGCGCCTATAATGTTGGGAGCGTGTTGCGGACGGCCGATGCTTTTTTGCTTGAGGCGGTTTATACGACAGGATATACGCCGCATACGCCGCATAAACAAATAACTAAAACATCGCTGGGGGCGGAAGAAAGCGTGGTGCAGCAACATTTTGGAAATGCTGCGGAAGCTATTGCGGCGTTAAAGGCAGCGGATTTTAAGGTATATGCGATCGAGCAGGCTGAAGGGCGCATTGAATTGCAGGACTTTGTTTTTAATGCCGATGAAAAGGTTGCTGTGGTTTTTGGAAATGAAGTAACAGGCGTGGAGGAAGAGACGATAAAGCTGTGCGATGGGTGCATTGAGATACCTCAATACGGTATGAAGCATTCGTTGAATATATCAGTGGCAGCGGGGATTGTGTTGTGGCATATCGTAAGCGGACTGTAAATTTGCGCTTTTATAATTTATAATTTCTTCATGCCTACAGTAAAAAATTATCTATCTCTTGTAAAATTTTCTCATACCATTTTTGCAATGCCTTTTGCGATGATCGGGTTTTGTTTGGGGGTATATCGGTTTAATATTTTGAATATAGGTCAATGGAATTTAAATAAGGCTATCGGTTGGGAAAGTTTGTATGATTGGAAATATATTGTAGTAAAGCTCCTACTCGTTCTCGTTTGCATGGTCACCGCCCGCAGCGCAGCCATGGCTTTCAACCGCTACCTTGACAGAAGCTTTGATGCTAAGAATCCGCGCACTGCTATCCGCGAAATACCAAAAGGTATTATTTCACCGGACAATGCCCTGCGGTTCACTATTTTTTCGTGCCTATTGTTTCTTGTGGCTTGTTTTTTCATCAACAGGATCTGTTTTTATCTGGCGCCGGTGGCATTGTTTGTTGTTTTATTTTATAGTTATACCAAACGGTTTACGGCGCTTTGCCATTTGGTGTTAGGATTGGGATTATCGCTTGCACCGATTGGAGCATATTTAGCAGTAACAGGACGATTTGATGTTTTGCCTGTGCTGTTTTCCTTTGCGGTTATTTTTTGGGTGAGTGGATTTGATATTATCTATGCGTTGCAGGATGTTGACTTTGATAAATCACAAAATTTGTATTCAATCCCTGTTGTTTTGGGAAAGAAAAAAGGATTACGCACTTCGGAATTGTTTCATTTGCTAAGTGCGGTTTGTGTTCTTGCCGCAGGTGTTTATGGTAGTTTTCATTGGCTGTATTGGGTAGGTATTGCAGTATTTATTGGCATGTTGTTTTACCAGCATTCGCTTGTCAAGCCCAATGACCTGAGCAAGGTGAATATTGCTTTTATGACTGCCAATGGCATAGCGAGTGTAGTGTTTGGGGTATTGGTAATTGCAGATTTAATTGCATATTAAAAGACGATGGCAAGAATCCTCTGCATTGACTATGGCAAAAAACGAACAGGTTTAGCAGTTACTGACCCTCTTCAAATTATTGCGACAGCCTTAACTACTGTTGAAACAATAGAGCTAATTTCCTTCTTAAAGAAATATTTTCAGAGTGAGAATGTCGAGTTGATCATAATAGGCGAACCCAAAAACCTTGATGATTCCGACACTCATGCAACGCCATTAGTAAATACATTCATCAAACAACTAAAAAAGGAATTCCCTTTAATCCCGGTTGAAAAAGTTGACGAGCGCTATACTTCAAAACTTGCATCACAGGCAATGATAGAAATGGGGATGAAGAAAAAGGACCGGCAGGTGAAAGGAAATACGGATAAAATAGCTGCTACGATAATGTTGCAAGAGTTTTTGAGGAATAAGATTTAATGCCTAAATGTTGTTTAAATAATTGAAATTAAATTTGCAGATTATTTTATAATTAATCAGATCAAGGAAATGATTTTACCTATTGTTGCATACGGCGCAGCCGTTTTAAGGAAGAAAGCTGTGGATATTAATACGGATTATCCCGGGCTTGAGAAGTTGATAGCAGACATGTGGGAAACCATGTATGCCAGTAACGGTGTGGGGCTTGCTGCCCCACAGGTAAACAAAGACATCCGCCTTTTTGTAATGGACAGTGAGCAGATCTTCAAAAACCAGGAAGAGGAAGACAAAGGAAAATACAATGATGAACCTGGCTTTAAACGAATATTTATTAATGCGCATTTAGTGGAATTGGATGGAGAAGAATGGCCTTACAATGAAGGCTGCCTCAGTATCCCAAAGATAAGGGAAGATGTGGAGCGCCCAGAACAAATAACACTACAGTATCTAGATGAAAAATTTCAACCTTATACAGAAACCTTTACAGGTATTTCTGCCCGCATTATCCAGCATGAATATGACCATATTGAAGGAAAACTCTTTATAGATTATCTCAAGCCTTTCAAAAGAAAATTGCTTAAGGGCAAACTTGCCGACATCAGCAAGGGGAACATCAAAACCGATTATAAAATGGTTTTTCCTAAATGAGAACCTGCTACATCTTAGCGTTCATTTTTCTTGCACATATTTGTTCTGCACAGGATACTGCTGTTGTTTTTGAAGGCGCGAAAGTGATGTTGCCGGAAGTGATCATCCGCAATAATCTTGATTATAAAACAATCCTCAACCAAATAAAAAACGACACCACTTTTTACAAAGCCTTTCGCAATCTGCATGTTGTTGAATATTCCTCTTACAACAACATTTTGATAAAAGATAAAAAGGGTGATAACCTTGCAACCTACTACAGTAAAACAAGACAGCACCGAAGCAACGGCTGCCGTGCTACTGAAGTGCTTGAGCAAAAAACTACCGGTGATTTCTTCAATCCTGACAGCAGTTACAACTATGTTACCGCGGAAATGTTTGCTTCCCTGTTTTTTGCAAAAGGGAGCGTTTGCGGTGAAAACAATATTGTTGCGGGTCATGAGTTCAACCCGGACAATAAAAGCGGGATGGAGAAGCGCAAAGAGCAGCTAAAAATGCTTTTCTTCAACCCGGGAAGAAGATCCCGGGGATACCCTTCATTGGCAATAAACTGGATCTGTATGATGAAGATGCAGCAAAACTTTATGACTATAAGCTGGAGTATGTTGACGACAAAGGCATTCCTGCGTACAAGTTTACTATTACTAAAAAAGAAGGGCTTGGCTTTTTTAAAAGTGGTGATGTAGTTGTGGATGAGATGACGACATGGTTTAACACGAAAAACATGGAGGTGCTTGGACGTAATTATTCTCTTAGCTATGGGGCGGGGGTGTATGATTTTGATGTGAACATGGAGGTGGAAATGACACATAGTGGGGATCTTCTGGTGCCACAGACGCTTCGTTATAAAGGGAATTTTGGAGTGGTGTTCAAGAAGCGCGAGCGTGGGGAGTTTACTGCGACGCTGTTTGACTTTAAGCAATAAGCATGGTTCCCATAGGGTTGGGTGGTATGTACCATGGGTTTACCATGGATGTGGCATGGAGTTAAATCAGTATAAGTTCAGTATAACTACAGTATAAGTTCAGTATAACTAGGGTATAAGCCCGGTTATTTTGTTGTTTGTTCAGGAAGCGTTAATATTAAAAAGCGCGTTAAGTTCAGTATAAGAAATAATCTCAGATGCAAAACTGAAGGTTCCTTTTTGGGAAACTTCCTGGGCGGCTTTGATGAAAGCGTTGTAGGCTACTCTTGCTAATGAGGAGCCGAGGCTAACCCTTTTGACGCCAAGATCAGCGAGTTCGTTAAGTGTAAAGTTGGTGTTGCTTAACCCCATAATGACATTTACAGGCTTGGGGGTAAGTGCTGTTACAACTGTTTTAATCTCTTGATGGGTTTTTAGGCCGGGGGCAAAGAGGACGTCTGCGCCTGCTTCAGCATAGGCCTGCAAACGGCTGATGGTATCTTTTAAATCGGGGCGGCCATGGATGAGATTTTCTGCTCTTGCTGTTAATGTGAAGGGGAAGGGAAGGCTGTGGGCTGCCTTAACTGCTGCTTTGATGCGCTCAACTGATAGTTCGAAGGGGTAGATGGGGTTTGCGGGGTTGCCTGTACTATCTTCGATAGAACCTCCTACAAGTCCTGCCTCCGCGGTGAGGAAGATGGTTTTGGCACAGGCTTCAGGATCATCGGCAAAACCATTTTCGAGGTCGGCGGAAACGGGAAGATTGGTTGCTGAAACGATTGCTCTTGCGTTTTCTAATGTCTCTTTACGGCTAACTACCCCTTGCCCATCAGGCTTGCCGAGAGAAAATGCCAGACCTGCACTGGTGGTGGCAAGGGCTTCAAAGCCAAGGCTTTCCAATATTCTTGCAGAACCCCTGTCCCAAGGGTTGGGGATAACAAATATGCCGGACCGTTGGTGGAGGGCTTTAAAGGTGATCGCTTTTGCGAATTGTGAATTATCAGTTGGTGTTTGCATTTAAATGTTATTTGTTTTTTACTGAATATTATATGCCTCTAAATTAAATATCTTATGAAGATAAAACAACACAATTTGTTCTCAATTTAAGCAATAAGTTTGTGTTTATCTCTAATCATTTCATCCATGAGAATATATTTTCCAGGGGGCATTGTAGCAATCGTTATTGTGCTCTATTTTTTCTATTCAGTCAACAGGAGCAACAGGTTAAGAAGGCAAAACAGGCAGGATAAATTAGCAGAACGCCAAGAGGAATTATTACGGGTGCTTAGAAATAAGAAAAAGAAAATGGAACAAAACGAATCTGAACAACTTACAAAAGACAGTATACTGAATAAAGAGGAAGATTTTGGTACAAGCTAAAAACTCATCATCATTTCCATATACATCCCTTGTACTTTCTATGTCAAACCCAGACGAAAGGGTAAGCAGAAGGGATGTAAATATCTCGTTTACGCATAATTGAAACAGCAAAACTAATTTGGAATATCAACTAATATCACAAACTTTGCTTTTTTTACAGCCCCGGCAAACAATTCTATGACTTTAATTGAAGCGCTATTAGTCGCAGCATTAGGTGGGATATTCACAAGTATCGCAATTCCTTTGTCAAGCTATTTTATAGTGAGACTTTTAAATAAATTTTTGGTATGTGTCAAAATAGACGAAAGAGATGAGTTTAATTATAAAGTCTATAATATTAAAATACAAAACTGCTCATTAGTGACATTAAAAAATATGACCACGCAAGTGACTATAGACAATAACAAAAATGATATTATTTCTAATAGTAGAATCAAAATATTTTGTGAAAAAGCTAAAGTTGATAATGGACTATTATCATGGTCTAAAAATGTCAACAATAATAATTTCCCTCAAATTGATATAAACCAAGGAGAGTCGCCTGATATAAATCTAATCAGGTATCATTTTGACGACCCACAAAATGCAATTGAAATAGCATCTGAACAAGGTTTTTTTGATGGAAATAATAAATCAAGAACTGTATTAAATGCTAATCGTAATTACATGCTTAATGTATTAATTACAGGTGAAAATTTATGGCCAAAGAGAAGAACATTTACGTTTAACCATACATCAAAACAACTTATAAAAAATAATTAATGTTTTACTTATAACTTGTTCTGGAAGCTATTAATTAACCTCGTCAACCCTAAAATAGTCAATTACCTCTGACAAATCATCTTCATAACAAAAAAACTTTACCTCATTTCTTTATTTTTTCAAATATTCCCTTACCTTTGCCGCCCCAAAAGTTCTTTTGTTTAAGAATAGTTGAATTGGGAGTTCTGCAATAATTGCCGGACGCTATCACCAAAAAATTAATAAAATGGCTAAAGAAATCACAGGCTTCGTAAAGCTGCAGGTTAAAGGCGGACAAGCCAACCCTGCACCTCCCGTAGGCCCTGCGCTCGGCTCCAAGGGCGTAAACATCATGGAGTTCTGCAAGCAGTTCAATGCACGTACGCAGGACAAGATAGGCAAGATCGTTCCCGTTTTAATCACGGTTTATGCAGACAAGTCGTTCGATTTTGTCATCAAAACAGCTCCTGCATCTCTTCAATTACTGGAAGCTGCCAAAGTGCAAAAAGGTTCTAAAGAAAGCAACCGCGCAAAAGTTGGTAAAGTGACCTGGGCACAGGTGGAGGTTATTGCCAAAGACAAAATGGCTGATCTCAATTGCTTTACCGTTGAAAGCGGGATGAAAATGGTGGCAGGCACAGCCCGCAGTTTGGGAATAACTGTGGAAGGCGCCGCACCATGGGATAATTAATTAAAGAACCTTAAATTTATTTGCAATGGCAACTCTGAATAAAAAAAGAAAAGTAGTGGAAGCAAAGGTGGATAAAACCAAAGCTTACAACCTGAAAGATGCTTCTAGCTTAGTGAAACAAGTGAACACCACAAAGTTTGACAGTTCAGTCGATCTTCATATACGTTTGGGCATTGACCCTAAAAAGGCTGACCAGCAGGTGCGCGGAACAGTGACGCTGCCGCACGGAACGGGCAAAACAAAGCGTGTGCTGGTTCTTTGCCCGCCGGATAAAGAAGCGGATGCAAAAGCTGCAGGCGCTGACTATGCCGGTTTGGATGAATTTGTGACAAAGATAGAAGGCGGATGGGTGGATGTGGACGTGATCATCGCGACGCCTTCTGTGATGCCTAAAATTGGTAAATTGGGTAAAATATTAGGGCCGCGTAACCTGATGCCGAACCCTAAAACGGGTACGGTAACCAATGACGTGGCAGGCGCAGTGAACGAAGTGAAAGGCGGTAAGATCGCTTTTAAGGTGGATAAGGCAGGGATAGTTCATGCATCTATCGGGCGGGTGTCTTTTGCACCTGAAAAGCTTGCAGACAATAGCCAGGAGCTTATTAATGCCATCCTGAAGCTGAAACCTTCTACTGCAAAGGGCATTTATGTGAAAGGCATCAGCTTAGCTAGTACGATGAGCCCAGGCATTTCAATCGACACAAAATCTGTTCAGAATTAAAAATACATAGTCGAACGAGTAACGGAGTCCTTTAGGAGGAGGAGTTATGATCGATAAAAAATTACCGTTATGACTAAAGATCAAAAAAACGAAGTGATAGGCGTTCTCAAAGAGAAATTCAGCCAATATAATAATTTTTACGTTACCAACACGGAGGCATTAACTGTTTCGCAGATCGGCAAACTACGCCGCATTTGTTTTAACAAGCAGGTGGAAATGAAAGTGGCTAAGAACACTTTGATACGCAAGGCGCTAGAGCAAATTGACGATAAGAAATATGAAGGGGTGTATGAAAGCCTTAGTGGCGTGACTGCATTGCTTTTCAGTGAAGATGCAAAAGAGCCTGCATTGATCATCAGCACTTTCCGCACGGAAACAAAGACGGAAAAGCCAGTGCTGAAAGCGGCTTATATTGACAGTGCTGTATTTGTTGGCAACGATCAGTTGGAGGCATTGAAAACGCTGAAAAGCAAGAATGACCTTATTGGTGAGATCATTGGCTTGCTGCAATCGCCTATTAAGAATGTAATGAGCGGATTGAATGCTGGGAACAAGTTGGCAGGGTTGGTGAAGGCGCTGGAAGATAGATTGAATTGAGTAGTCAGCCTTGAGCTGTGAGCAATGAGCTTTTAACAATCAGTACTGATACTTTAAAAATAAAGCCTACGCCTTGGGGCTTTTGTCAAGGCAAATTTTTTTAAACCATCCGCCGGAGTAAAACTGTGAAGGCGGAAAAAATTTAAACATATGGCAGACTTAAAATCATTCGCAGACCAACTGGTTAACTTAACAGTAAAGGAAGTTAACGAACTGGCAAAAATTCTAAAAGAAGAGTACGGTATTGAACCGGCGGCGCCTGCCGTAGCGGTATCTTCAGGCGGTGGTGGCGCTGCGGCAGCTCCCGTTGTTGAAGAAACAAACAGCTTTTGATGTTATCCTAAAAGCTGCAGGCCCAAACAAGTTGCAGGTAGTTAAAATCGTTAAAGAATTAACCGGCCTCGGCTTGAAAGAAGCTAAAGACTTAGTGGATGGCGCACCTAAACCTATTAAAGAAGGTGTTGCTAAAAATGAAGCTGAAGATATAGCGGCTAAGCTGAAAGAAGCAAGCGCTGAAGTAGAAATTAAATAATCTACTCGTTCTCAAACTTATAAAACCTCATCCGAAACGATGGGGTTTTTTATTTTGGCTTCAAATACTTTCCCAAAGTTGGTTTTCAACTTTTCTTTCACTTCTTTCATGTCTACCTCTCTGCCCAGTTCTTGTTTGAGGGAAGTGACTTTCTTGTTTTGGATGCCGCAGGGGATGATAAAATTAAAATAACTCAAGTCAGTATTTACATTGAGCGCGAAGCCATGCATGGTGACCCAACGGCTGCAACGGATGCCCATTGCGCAGATCTTTCTTTCCTTACCAAGGGTAGTTGTATCCAGCCATACGCCAGTTTCGCCTTTGCTACGCTCGCCCTGAAGACCGTAATCTGCAAGGGTTAAAATCATTACTTCTTCCAAACTGCGCAGGTACCAGCCAAGGTCTGTTTTAAAATTATCAAGGTCAAAGACTGGGTAGCCCACTATTTGTCCCGGTCCATGAAAAGTAATATCCCCGCCCCTGTTGATGTGGAAGTATTCAATGCCCTTGTCTTTACGTTCACCGGCAGCAATTAATACATTATCTGCATTGCCATTCTTGCCTAAGGTATAAACAGGATAGTGCTCTACGAAGAGAAGATAGTTGGTGGTTGATGGTTGGTGGTTGGTAGTTAGTGTCGTTCCATATCTCATTTGCTTTATTCTCACAGTTTCCTGCAACAAGCTTTCCTGGTAATCCCAAACTTCTTTATATGCTTTTGTACCAAGGTCTTCAAATAATATTTCCTTATTCATACTGCAAAGTTAACCGTAAAATAAAAACCCCGCTTATTGCTAAACGGGGTTCTATTCTTAAAGTTAAAACGTCTTATTGTGCTTTTACAAACGACATTTGTGTTACCCCATCGGTAGTAATACATCTTACATAATAAGTGCCATTGCTTAATGAAGAAGTATTAATGGTTTGTGTTGATGAGCCTGCTACCAATTGTATTTGCTGTGAAGTAATTGTTTTGCCTTCAGCGTTTACAATTTCAATCTGCACTGTTGCTGCACTGTTACTGGTGAAGTTCAGGTTGAGATTTGTTTGTACAGGATTAGGATAAATGCTTGCTGCAAAGCTTATTGATTCGTAGATGTTTCTTACCTGACTGTAGCTGTACTTACCGTCTTTATCCACAAGGCGCAGGCGGTAATAGTTTGTGCCATTCTTTGGCTGATCATCTGTGAAGGTATAATTTGGAGATGCAACAGTATTTCCTCTTGCTGCTACTGAGCCAATACCTGAAAAGTTTAAGCCATCGTTACTTCTTTCAACAGCGAAATAATTGCTGTTAACTTCCTGGGAGGTTGTCCATTGAAGCAGACTTTGTTTGCCTTCTTTTGTTGCAGTAAAAGACAAAATCTTTACAGGTAAGGTTGTTACGTCAATTGTGTCACTATATAAAGTAAGTTGAGTGGCTATAGAATTAGTCACAGCTACTGAATAATTGCCTATTGCAGTAACAGTATAGGTAGAATCACCAGTATTGGTTGCTACTAAAGTGCCGCCATTGTACCAGTTATATGTGTTATTGGTTAAAGTGCCGCCTGCTGAAACTGAAAGTGTGTTGCCATTTTGATCGATAGGAATAAAGGCCTGTGGTGAATAATTGGCAAAATTATAGGCAGTTGCTATTCCTTCCATGCCGTCAAAGGTTAAGTTATTTGTAGAAATGTCCAGGTAATTTAAAGTAGTGAAATTGTCTAACGAAGACGGGATGGTGCCACTTAATTGGTTATTATATAAATAAACAAAAATCAAATTAGAAAGGTTACCCAATGAAGAAGGTATGCTGCCTGTTAATTGGTTATCGAACAAATAAAGATAAGCCAGGTTAGATAGGCCACCAAATGATGAAGGAATAGAGCCGCTCAACTGGTTATCGCCAAGAGAAAGGGTGGTGAGGTTTGACAGACTGCCCAGCTCGGTAGGAAGGTTTCCAGTCAATTGGTTTTGATATAAATACAGTTCTTGTAAATTAGAAAGGCTACCTAAGGAGGAAGGGATACTGCCAGTGAACTGGTTAGCATAGAGTGAAAGAATTTGTAAATTAGCGAGGCTTCCAAGTTGTGTTGGAATAGTACCGCTGAGCTGGTTATAACTAAGCTTAAGTATATTTAAGTTAGATAAATTGCCTAACTGAGTTGGAATGCCACCGCTAAGTTGATTATAGCTTAGGTCAAGGTCAGTTAAATTAGAAAGGCTGCCTAATGAAGTAGGAATGCTGCCGCTTAATTGATTAATGTCCAGGTTAAGTGCAGTTAAATTGGAAAGATTGCCTAATGAAGAAGGAATGCTGCCACTTAATTGATTAAGGTTCAAGTCAAGCTCGGTTAAGTTAGAAAGAGTGCTTAATGAAGAAGGGATGCCACCGCCTATAAAATTGTTGTCCAGGTTTAGGAAGGTTAAGGCAGAAAGATCGCCCAGTGAAGGCGAAAGGGTGCCACTTAATTCATTTCCAGATTCACCTACAGCAGTTACCCTGCCGGCGGTAACCGTAACGCCATACCAGGTACTTACAGGCGTAGTTAAAGTCCACGGGTTTTGCCATGCAGCCCCACCGGTGCTATCATACAGATCTACGAGTGCTAAAGAATCCTGAACATTTGTAGCTTGTGCAAAGCTGCCCGTGGTTTTCATCAGCGAAACAGCAATAAGAAGAAGGAGTATTGTTTTTTTCATAAACAGTATGTTTTTTGTTTAAGGCGCAATGTACAAATAATACCATAATGTCATAACAAAAAATTTTGTATATTAATTTTTTCTTTCATCCGTACTGAATTATGCAAAAAAGGAAGCGGTCTATAAACATAAATACTTGCCCAAAAACCTCCTGAAGTATTTGTATGTTTCTTATTAAGCTATAAGTATACTTCCCGTCTTTGTCAACCATGCGGAGGCGGTAATAGTAACCGGTTACTACTCACTTATAACCGGTTACTATTTACTTAACCAGAAACTAATTATAGGTAAAATGAAGAAAAGGAAAAGGAAAGGTATAATGGCGAATTAATGTGGGAAATAAAGTTCAAGCGTAAAAAAAGTGCGGAGCATTATTGCTCCGCACTTTTCAATTATCCATTATGAATTATAAATTAATCTTCGATCTTCACTTTGCCCTTGCTCTTCGCAATCACTTCTTCCGCAATATTGTTTGGCGCGGGAGTATAATGGGAGAATTCCATGGTAGAAGTTGCGCGGCCTGAGCTCATGGAACGCAGCTGCGTCACATATCCAAACATTTCGCTCAACGGTACTTTGGCTTTAATCACCTGCAGGTTGGCACGGCTGTCCATGCCTTCCATCATTCCGCGGCGTCGGTTAAGGTCGCCGGTTACATCGCCCATGTATTGGTCGGGCGTTACCACTTCCACTCTCATAATTGGCTCCAGCAAGGTTGGTTTTGCTTTTCTGCCCGCTTCGCGGAAACCGCCTTTGGCGCAAAGCTCAAAACTCATAGAATCAGAATCCACCTGGTGAAAGCTGCCGTCGTAAACACGCACTTTCATGTTGTCAACAGGATAGCCGGCCAGCACACCTGTGCCCATAGAAGTTTCAAAACCTTTTTCAATAGCAGGAACAAATTCACGCGGGATGGAACCGCCAAAAATATCATTCACAAACTGGAAATGTTTGCCTGGGTTTTCTGTCAGCCATTCTGCATCGGCAGGGCCGAAAGACGAATTGTATGTCGGCAAATTTACCACGGCCACCCGTTTGCTTTTTCAGTATTTCGCGGTGCTCGATCGTTTTGCCAAATGCTTCTTTATAAGCCACCTGTGGGTTGCCCTGGTTCACTTCCACTTTAAACTCACGTCGCATACGGTCAACGATGATTTCAAGGTGAAGCTCGCCCATGCCTGAAAGGATGGTTTGGCCGGTATCTTCATCTGTTTTCACACGAAGCGTAGGATCTTCTTCCACCAGTTTGGCAATTGCCATTCCCATTTTGTCCACGTCAGCCTGTGTTTTAGGCTCAACTGCAACGGAGATAACCGGCTCAGGGATAAACATATTTTCCAGCGTGATCGGATGGTCTTCATCACACAAGCGTATCACCGGTTTTTATTTCTTTAAAACCAACCGCTGCGCCGATATCGCCCGCTTCAATAAAGTCGATCGGGTTTTGTTTGTTGGCGAACATCTTCATGATGCGGCTGATGCGTTCTTTCTTGCCGCTTCTTACATTCAGCACATAAGAACCTGCATCCAGGTGGCCGCTGTAACAACGGAAAAAAGCAAGACGGCCTACAAACGGATCGGTCATGATCTTAAAAGCCAAAGCCAGCAAAAGGAGCTTTAGCGTCAGGTTTGCGATTCAACTTCTTCGCCGGTATCAGGATTGATTCCTTTTACAGATTCAATATCAAGCGGAGAAGGAAGGTAGCGGCAAACGGCATCAAGGGCAGTTTGTACACCTTTATTTTTGAAAGAAGAACCGCACATCATCGGCACAATGCTAAGGTCAATAGTCGCTTTGCGGATGGCTTCATGAACTTCATCTTCGGTGATGCTGTCTGGGTTTTCAAAGAATTTTTCCAACAGTTTGTCATCGTATTCTGCAACGGCTTCAATCAGCTGTGCGCGCCATTCTGTTGCTTCTTCCAGCATATCCGCCGGCACTGGTATTTCATCAAAGGTCATGCCTTCCGTTTCCATGTGCCAAATGATGCCTTTCATTTTAATAAGGTCCACAACGCCTTTAAAGTCGTCTTCAGCGCCGATAGGCAACTGCAGCGGCACCGCTTTCGCGCCCAGCATATCTTTCACCTGCTGAACCACCATTAAGAAATCAGCACCTGCACGGTCCATTTTGTTTACGAAGCCAATGCGGGGAACTTTATAACGGTTCGCCTGGCGCCATACCGTTTCACTCTGTGGCTCAACACCATCCACGCGCTGAAACAGGGCAATCAAGCCCATCAAGCACACGCATAGAACGTTCTACCTCAATGGTAAAATCCACGTGGCCTGGAGTATCAATGATATTAAAATAATATTTTTTTGTCTCAGCATCTACTTTCCCTTTATCGGTAGGAAAATTCCACATGGCAGCTAACCGCAGCAGAGGTAATGGTAATGCCGCGTTCTTTTTCCTGCTCCATCCAGTCGGTGGTAGCGGCGCCTTCATGCACTTCCCCAATTTTATGAATCATTCCGGTGTAGCGCAGGATACGCTCTGTAGTAGTGGTTTTGCCGGCATCAATATGCGCAGCAATCCCAAAGTTTCTTTGATATTTTAAGTCAGCCATGACTGTTTTTTATTTAAAATGTAGATAGAATTTATTAAAAACGGGCTTGCCCTTTTTTTCGAGCCGCAAAAGTAGTAAAATAACTGATAGAAGCGGATGAAAAAGAAAATGATTAAATCAGGTACTATTCTACCGTAACACTTTTAGCAAGATTGCGTGGTTTATCAACGTCTAATCCTTTAGCCATGCCTATATAATAGGCTAGGAGCTGTAGTGGGATAACGCTGAGCATAGGCGCAACGATCTCATGGGCGGGTGGAATAAAGATCACATCTGTGGCAAGCGTTGGGGTAATGGTATCTCCTTCTGTAGCGATAGCAATTATTTTTCCTTTGCGCGCTTTTATTTCCTGCATATTGCTCACAATTTTCTCGTGATAAGGGTCTTTTGTCGCTATAAAAATAACAGGCAGATCTTCATCAACCAAAGCGATCGGTCCATGTTTCATTTCAGCGGCAGGATAACCCTCTGCATGTATATAAGAAATTTCTTTCAGCTTCAATGCCCCTTCCAGGGCCACAGGAAAATTGTAACCACGCCCAAGATATAGTGCATTTTTGGCATCTTTATATTTTTCTGCAAGTGCTTTAATATTATCGCTTTGTTCTAGCAGGATGTTTATTTTTTCGGGTATTTCAGCAAGTTCTTTGCATAGCTCCATATATTTTTCCTTGCTCAAGGCCCCTTTGTCTAAACCGATCCTGAGTGCGATCATGGTAAGTACCGCAAGCTGGCCTGTAAACGCTTTAGTACTGGCAACGCCAATTTCAGGGCCCGCATGTGTATATGCTCCTGTATCTGAAGTCCGCGCAATGGAAGAACCAACCACATTTACGATCCCTAAAATAATAGCTCCTTGCTCCTTTGCATTTTCTATGGCTACCAGTGTGTCTGCGGTTTCTCCGCTTTGGGAAATGCAGATTATCACATCGCCTTTGTTTATGATAGGGTTGCGGTAGCGAAATTCGCTTGCGTACTCTACTTCTACAGGTATTCTGCAGGTTTCCTCAATAATGTATTCCGCTATTAAACCGGCATGCCAGCTTGTTCCGCAAGCAATAATAATGATGCGCTTCGCGTTTAAAAGCTCCTGCTTGTATGCTTCAATACCGCTCATAATGATACTTCCTGCTTCCACGTCCAGCCTTCCGCGCAGGCAATCATAAACGGTTCGTGGTTGTTCAAAGATCTCTTTCAGCATAAAATGCTCAAAGTCTCCTTTTTCTATTGCCGCCAGTTCTGTATCCAGCTTGATAATGAAAGGAGTTTGCTTATCATTACCCAGGTTTTTTAAAATGAGTTCATCTGGTTTTACAATAGCTATTTCATAATCTTTTACATACACTACCTCCTTTGTGTATTCTATGATAGGAGACGCGTCACTTGCCAAAAAATGTTCACCTTTGCCTATACCTATCACCAAAGGGCTGCCTTTCCGTGCAGCAATGATAGTTCCAGGATCACCCGTTTCGATCAGCAAAAGGCAGTACGCCCCTACCACGCGGCGCAATGCTATCCGTAATGCTTCTTCAAGAGAGCATTCGTTATTCATTTTAATATCCTCAATAAAATTCAATAACACTTCTGTGTCCGTCTCACTTTTAAAACTGTATCCTTTTTTAAGAAGTTCAGTTTTAAGTTGCGCATAATTTTCTATAATGCCGTTGTGCAGCATAGCGATCTTTCCACTTTGGGAAAGGTGCGGGTGCGCATTACGGTCGCTCGGCTCTCCATGCGTTGCCCAGCGTGTATGCCCGATGCCCGTATGCCCGTGCAGGTCCTTACCTATTGTTTCTTCCTCAAGGTCAGCAACTTTTCCTTTCTTTTTATACACACGCAGGCCATTATTAAGCAAAGCCACCCCGGCACTGTCATAGCCCCTGTATTCCAGTCTTTTCAATCCTTTTATGATCACCGGGTATGCGTCACGCCATCCCGTATATCCAACAATTCCACACATAAGCCTCTTTTATTTTTTGCGCAAGTTCCTATATTTTTGATTTTAAAGATACATTTATATTTTTTTTATGAATAACAATATGACTGAAAACTTTAGTTGCCTCACCGATCATATATTGGAAAATGAAAGGGCCCTCCTTCGCCCGCTTACAAAAGAAGATGCACAATACCTGCTCCCATTTTCATTGAATGAACCCGATCTTTGGAAATATTCCCTCATAACTGCCGCAGGCGAAGACGGCCTTAAAAACTACATGAACATCGCCCTTGAGGCCAGGGAGGCATTAAAAGAATATCCTTTTATAGTGTTTGATAAAAAAGCAAACACTTTTGCCGGAAGCACCCGCTTTTACGATATCCAATTGCTTTATCAAACGCTCCAGTTAGGTTACACATGGTACGGCAAGGCGTTCCAGGGCACCGGCCTGAACAAACATTGCAAATACCTCATGCTTTCTTTTGCATTTGAAACAATTGGAATAGAAAGAGTGGAATTTCGCGCCGACAACAACAACCAAAGAAGCATCGCCGCTATGCGATCGATCGGCTGCAAAGTAGATGGCATCCTCCGTAGTAATATGCCAACACGCGAGGGCGGCAGGAGAGATTCTATTGTATTAAGTATTTTAAAAGAAGAATGGTTTGGCGGCGTAAAAGAAAGCTTATTCAAGAAACTAAGCTGACTTTATTAAGCCAAAAAGAAACTTAAGCAAATGTAAAATAGGTTTATCCCTCCTTCGCCAAAACTTTCCTTTTTAGCCATCGTCTCACAGGTTCATCATACCATTTCAGGCAGGCATAGGCAAGAAGGATAGCCGATACCAGCACAAGAAAAGCAACAGGCAAGCCTTTCATGAGCGGCACTTTATGATTATCTACCCATGCTGTATAAATGTAAATTAAAGGGTAATGGGTAATGTATAACGGGTAGGAAATATCTCCGAAGAATTTACATACGCGCATGGCAAATTTGCCTTTTATCTCTCCGCCTGCTCCCAAATAAACGATCAGCGGGAAAATAAAAATAATGCTCAATGACTCATAAAGCCCATTCATCCACAAGTGTTCGCTGCCGCCAATTCTTGGTACGGCAAGCACAGCCACTGTTAACAGGCTGCACAACAGGAAAGCATTTTTTACATACTTTAATTTGCTAACACGCGACAGCAGCAACCCTGCAAAAAATGGGTACATCACTCTTGTGAAACCTATGCGCAACTGTATTGCATCAAACGACCAACCTCCGGCAAGATAACCCCCGGGGCTTGTTACGGCATACTGCACCAGCGCAACGGCTGCTACAAACACCAATATTCCAAGCGCTGTGTTAGAAAATTTTCTTACGCCCAACCCGTAAAATATATTAGCGATGTATTCAAAGAACAGCGACCATCCGGGGCCGTTCAGCGGGTGCATTTCCTGCCAGCCGCGGATGTCCATGCCGGGCGGCACGGGTATCAGTGTAAACCCTATCAGCATCACCAGCAGCATTTTCCATACGGGCACTGCATGAATGCCCGGCCACATGCTGCAATCCTGGAAATAAAAACATACTGCGCCCACCACCATACCCATCACCACCATTGGCTGAAGCCGTACCAGCCGCCGTTTGAAAAAATCGCCCACGCTCATTTTGCCCCAGCGGTCGTCATAAGCATAGCCGATAACAAAGCCGGAAAGCAGGAAGAAAAAATCCACCGCCAGGTAGCCGTGGTTGATGACCTGCGTAAGCGGCCCCGCAGAATGCGCCTCGCACAAATGGAACGCGACCACTGTAATGGCCGCCACACCCCGCAGCCCGTCCAGTATCACATAATGTGGCTTTGAAGCCAGCAGGTTTCTTTGCATGAGCAGTTAATTTGGCAATGATTCAGGTATTAATATCTTTAATTATTTCCTTCAACTCTTTGTCCGAAAGGCTATCCTGTTCTGATTTATCATAAATAGTGAGCAAAAAAACAGTGGTCTCATTTACCACTATGTATGTGATCACCCCTGCGCCACCACTTTTTCCTTTGTTTTTAGAAGCAATGGCAATGCGGATCTTATAGCAATTATCTCCTATTGGCGTGCCGGTGGTTGGGTTCTCTTTAAGTTGGAGAATAAGGTTGGCATATTCTTTTTTCAGCGATGGAAATTTTTTTATAAGCCGTTTAATTTCCTTTTCAAACTTATGAGTGGGTAAAATGCTATAATTCATTCAGCAGTTCTTCGGCAGTTTTCAATTTTAATTTTCCCTGCCGGTGCAGCTTCACTTCATTCATAGCTTCTTTCAGATCTTCCACCAGTTTGGCTTTGTTGCCGGAAAGTTGTTTCGTTTTTATATAGGGCTGGCTTTTTAAAAACTCCAATATAAAAGGCACTTTCGCCTCATTACGTATATCAACCAATACTTTCATAATAGTTTTTTTTACTGGTAACAAAAGTATTAAAACTCCTGTTAACTTCCCTCGCAGATACTTTCCTCAGTTAGCCGACCTATTTTAAACACATCAACAGTTCGGTCTCCAGTTTGGTTTCGTCATTTGTCCAGTGGCCGTAAATTTCAATGTATGGAAGGCTGGTCTCCATGCCCTGTCGCTTCAGTTCATCACTCATATTTTGCCCCGTTTGTTTCAGCAGGGTGTAGGGGCCAATGTGTTTGTAATAACCATATTTTGCAAGTGTAATGGTTTTCAGTTCCAGCCCCGTATCAGTTGCGGGAATGCCGTCGAGTTCCACGCCGGCAAACACTTTTTCATGTTGTTCATACACCCAAATATTCTGGCCTTTGTTTTTTATGTTGTTTGACTTCACTACCTGCCACATTTTGTCCATCAGCTTAAAGGCAGTGCCTGCATAGTCTTTATTTACAGCCATCCCCGAAAAACCATAGATGTCTAAACTGAGCGGGGTATTGATTATTTGGATGTTCATTGGCGGGTAGTTTTATCAGTCTATAATGTGTTTCATATCAACCAAATGTTTGCTTACAAATGCTAAATCAGGAAATTTCTTCGCAGTATTGGTCTTTTCAATGCGAACAGGAAGTGCCTCCAAATAATATTTCACTAGTTCTTCAACATTGTCTAAATAGTCATAACCATCTTTTGTAAAAGTAGAAATCAATTTCACTGCTCCTATTTTTTCTATGTCCATATTATCATCAATGTACTTACAAGTAACCATGCGAACATTGACAGCATAAGTCACATCTTCCCATGAACCAAAACGTGTCCCAAAAAACTTCCCTTCTATAAAATCTTGTATCGTTGGTTTATGATTTTTATAAAATTCTAAAAGCGTTAAGTCATAATACTTATTGAACTTTTTTGAAATAAGTGCAGCTAAAAATTGTCCATTTTTACAGTCAATACTCAAACAATCTCCTTGTCTGTATTTTACAAATTTGCCGTTTACCTTGTCGGGCGTTGTTTCAGTTATTTTATTCATACTGCTCTCTTTCGCCTTTTGTATTTAATTACGGGAAGTTAAGAGGAATTTGAATTTGTCTTTAAAATCTATAAAACATTCATTGCATATCCATCGATAATCGTCCTGCGTTGTGTATCCTTCAGTAAGCTTACCTGGAATTGTGTCCGAAAATTTAGCCCAGCAAAATTCACAATGGTCGTGGTCAGTTGTCGTTTTTCTGTCGGAATATTTTTTAAAGCTCAAAATTGCCCCAAATAAATATTTTTCTTGTCCTTGTAATCGCCAATCATCGGGTTCTGGTTGCATAGTTTGGCAGGGGGATTAGAGAGGATTTAGTTGTTTGGAACGTTGTTCCAGTTTAATGATAAATTTTATATTAATTCATTGGAACGCTAATGTCCAATATCACTATTGCTAACTTCCTTATTTGCAGTAATATTATTTTCGATATAATAATTATCCTTGTTAAGAGTTGTTTTTTCAAATAAATGGTCTAATAATGAATGAACAGCTATTGCTGCATAAAAAAAAGAAGTAGTAAAAAAAAGTTCACCTACGAATTCGCATGTATTAGATAGAGCCATTGGTATTGGAAGGTTATTAAAAAATTTAGTTGAATTTATATTTACATAATTTAAAATAGAACCAATCAAGAATCCTAAAGTACTAAAAAGAAATCTTTCACCGAGACCTCTTAAATATATATGTTCATTAGGTTCGTCAAATGTTCTTGTATAAGAAAAACATATATTAGCAAGTACTGCAAAAATTGCAAAACCGTAATAGGTTAAAGAAATCGAATCTTGTTTTCTCGTCACAAATAAATCAACAACAATGTATCCTCCAATTGCAACGTATATTACAATAAAAGAATGCACCAATAACACTTTCAGAATTCCTCGAAAAGATATAAAAATTCTGTCTCTGGTTTTCTTTTTCATTTAGTATTTAAATTTTGAAGATTTTTTGTGTGAAGCAAGTCAGAAATTAAGCTTCGCAAATATTTACCCGCAACCCCAAAACTACCCCTTCCCCTCCATTATTCTTCAAAAAAACACCCTCACCTAACTGTGTGGGCACATTCCCAAACAAGAATTTAGCCCACACAGGGTGTGTGGGGTAATCGTTTTTTAAAGGGGCTAAAAAAAATTCCCACCTATCGAAACCTTTAAATTATTTCACAACGCCGTACTCGGAGGTAACAGCGCCGTAGTCGGGGTTCACAGCACCGTAATCGGAGGTAACAGCACCGTATCTTCGATTCACAGCACCGTACCTTCGACTCACAGCACCGTATCTTCGATTCACAGCACCGTACCTTCGACTCACAGCACCGTACCTTCGACTCACAGCACCGTACCTTCGATCCACAGCGCCGTACCTTCGACCCACAGCACCCTAACTTTACCCTAGCCAACTGGGCGACCTGGTGAACAACCATTACCTGATAGTGGCCAACCTTGACCCAAACGTTGGGGCCGATTTTGACATTGAATTTTTGTAGGGGAGGAGTTGATTGTTTAATTCATCAATGGTATTAATAAAAATTACCGTATCAACTGGCGGAAGCGCCAACTGGTACGGTAATTTGTTTTTGGTTACAGCAGTCTTACCGGTCGCCCAGGCCCGATTGTTTTTTCCTTGATGCGGCAAGGATCAGTTTGAATAAATTATCTTTTGGCCTGTTCACTACAAACATAGGCGCTTGTGTTAACTGGGTGTTTCCGCTTGCGATCACTTCCACTTCTGCAAGGCCTGTGCGCGCCCCTTTGGTTCCGCTGCCAAAGACGCCGGTGGTTCCAAGTATATTTATTTGCACCACTTTTGCCACCACACTGTCAAACAACACATCTGTACCTGTAGAAGCTAAGTTTTGTGAGAAGGTTTGTGTAGCTACCAGTTGTGTGGCCGCACTGTCTGAATAAAGGTTTACCTGCACCCCCGTAACCTGTAAAGTTGAATTAGCTGCCCCCCCTGCCGGAATATTGTAAATGCGCACATCTTTTATTGAAATGGAGACAGGGAAATTAAGCTTGGCCCATTGATTTTGTGTAACGCCCTTGGCGGTGTACCAATAGTTTTCTGTGGGGAAAGCAAGCATCACCTGCCTGTCGATCAATGTATTTGCAATACCGGCCGTTTGGCTCGATGAAACAGTAACAGTAGCACCGGGAGCAAGGTTGGTAAATGCAGCATCGGCAGGGTTTGCCGGAACTGGTATCATGGAATGGCCGCGGTGGCATCCTACGCAGGTCATGGATTGCGTTGGCCTGCCATAGTTCATTCCTGCAACATGGGCAGTAGAGTTTGGATAAGGATAGCCTGTTCCCGGAACTTTATAACCCGATGCAGAAGAAGTTCTTAATTGCTCAAACAAGGGAACGTCTGCAGGTGAGTTCGGATTGGATACTGCACCTGACGGTGGGATGGCAAGTTCGGTAAGTAATATTGGCCAGTCCTGCTCGTGGTTTGAGCCCACTCTTGTACGTTGCTGGTTGATAAAAAATCTGATCGAACCGGCGCTGCCGACCACGGGAGCGCTGGTAATAGGCATATCAACAGGCCCGTTAGCATACACATTTAAGCAGTTAAAAGTAAAGTCGCCGTCAGTATCATAAGGCCCTGCAGCAAGCGGGGGATAAAGCGATGCGACCTGGGTAATTCCATCGGGTATTACCGGTGGCACTGTACGTGGCTGGATCACTTTTGCGCGCATTTCAGCAGTTCCGGGCAAATCATAAATAAGCGTTTTGTTATTCCCGGTAGAATCTATCACGTACAAACCGTAATCCTGGTTAAAATCAGGCGCCCAGCTAATGATCACTTTACCATTAGGCAATACCGTTGCGTCAGTAGCAAATCCATTAACAGAGTAATAGTGTTGCAATGAATCTAGCGTTCCTGGCGGTGCATCTGTAGGCCCGTTTAAAGTATATCCTGCAAGCGGCAGGTAAGTTCCGGCGCCCCTCACATGCGTATCAACACCACCAAATCCGCCTTCACCACTTAAACGGCTTTCCGGGAAAAAATTTGCAACCAAATTGTTTGTTGAGGTGAATGATCCGCCATACATATTAAACTGCGGATCATTTCCAATTCCTCCGGCAAAAAGATGCAATCCTGTACCATCCGGGTTAACAGCTGCCGCGACAAATCCATTAAAATTAATAAGATCAGGCGCCCCGCTTTGCACATCAGGATCAGAACTTAAACCGCTTTTGCGTATATATCCATTATTGGCTGAGTTTGCAAGTGTACTCGTATCATCCAGCGGAAATCTTCCATTTTTCCACCACCTGGCAAACACGATCTGACCAGTAAGTGGATCCATTATCGGGCGCTCAGCTGCATTGCGTTCGCTTGTAATGCGGTGCATAGAACTACCATCATTATTCATTACAAACAAATTAGTCGTGCGAACGTTACCGTAATCAGCATCAGAAGGCCAGCGCGATGATGAAAAGCATATACGCCCGTCCGCCATCCAGATAGGGTCATTATCATCATATAGGCTAAAGTTATTTCCTTTTGTTCCGGGCGCATTAAATTGTGTATTGTTTATTATCAGGTTACTGGTGGTCAGTTGTGTTAATCCAGTACCATCTACGTTTATTTTGTAGATGCGCCACGCGCCAAGCACACCTTTTGGTAAGGTATCATATTTTTGCCCCACCGGTGGTGCAGTTAGTCCCGCAAAAAGGATCTGCGTACCGTCATAGCTAACATCTGGTGCGTTTACATCTATCAAATTCAAAGAAGCGCTAGTGGGATTGGTTCCGTCAATTAAAGTCACCAGTGTGCCATTAGCTTTATATATTAAAAGTTTTCCCGGTGCACAGTCAAGAGAACGGCTATAAGGCCCTGCGCTGGGCATGTCGCCGTAGGATTCATTATTGCCTGATCCTTCTTTCAATATTTTGCGCGATACAAAAACGACATCGTAACCCGCGGGGCTAACTCCATTCAATTCATTTCTGCTACTTTCAGTTGCAGGCAAAAGCTGCATTTGAGTAAATGGAGAACGTTGCAAAAATGCATTGATCATGAAAGCTCCAAAAGAAGCAAAAACGATAAACAAAATGATCGTGTAGTTTAAGCGCAATGGCTTTGCCCAATGGGGCACGGTAAGTACATGGTTGTTCATTGAAAAGGGATTTATAAGTTTTTAGTTATAATAAAACAGCAGGTTTTTTATACAGGCCCTCTGCTTTTCTAACGTCAATATTAATTCTTTTTTTTAAGATCCAATATGAAAATATATGTACTTATCTTCTATAGCTATTGTTCCATTGTTTTAAAATGTATGTCGCTTATGTAGCATAAAAAATTATGCAAGATGAAATGTCTTCGCAAGGCTTGGCTACAACCTCATTACTACCCTTGCTTTTTATGTTGATCACTGAACCCGCTGCCATACGGTAGTTTTACCTAATATTGGCAACCCAATATAGCCGCGCAGCTCTAAGGTATTTCCTTTCACGGTTATGATCACGCTATAACTTTTGCCTGTTAACCCGTCATATATTTCACCATCCTCCCATTTCCCATCCTTATATGCCAGGCCCGTAAGCATGACCATCCCCTGCAGCAACCTCGTTCTCAGCTTTGGGTCGGGATTATTAACATCATGTCTTGGTTTCCCGTTTTCGTCCAGTACTGCAGCGCCCCAGATCAGCTTGCCGGAGTAAGTATTACCGGTACGGAATATCTCAACCTTTCCGTCTTTCTTTTCAGTCAGCCAGGTGCCTTTGATCCTGTCTTCCGGGCTAATTTGTGCGTTGATCCTTAAACCTGTAAAGATCAAAACCAATAGTATCAGTATTATCCTTCTTCTCATAGTTTTGCATATTTATAAGAGATGCAGTAACCGCTAATGTAGTAGATCTAAAAATAATCCCCCTCGACAAATACGATGTTGTTACTGCCTGCCAAACCTAATTAGTTTACTGTTACTTTTGACGCATAAACCATACATATCATGAACTTCAGGTCAAAGCTTCCATACGTTACATCACACATATTTTCATACATGTCTGCATTATCAAATCAATATAATGCAATTAACCTTTCCCAGGGGTTTCCCAATTTTGAACCTTCACAAGAGTTACAGGATCTGGTTGATAAATGTTTAAAAGATAAAAGTTTGCCATCAGTTCATCAATATGCTCCAATGGCTGGCTTGCCAATGCTGCGCGAAAGAATTGCTGAAAAAGTCTTTAACTGCTATGAAGTAAATGTTGATCCTGAAACAGAGGTCACCATCGGCGCTGGTGCAACAGAAATGATATTTGACACCATCGCAGCATTTATTTGGCCTGGCGATCAAGTAATTATTATTGAGCCATGCTATGACTGTTACCGCCCCGCAATAGATGTTGTGGGTGGTAAATCGGTAGTGTACAAAATGGCTCCTCCTGATTTTAAAATTGTTTGGGAAGATGTTGCCAAACTAATTACGGATGACACCAAAATGATCTGTATAAGCACCCCTAATAATCCAACCGGCTCCATACTTACCAAAGAGGATATGCTGCAACTTATTAAATTGGTAAAGGATACTGACATAATAATAATGAGTGATGAAGTATATGAACACATGGTATTTGATGGCGAAAACCATGAAAGCCCCTTAAAATATCCTGAGTTGAGAGAGCGTACATTTTCCATCTTTTCCTTCGGCAAAACATACCATATAACAGGATGGCGGGTTGGCTATTGTATTGCTCCAAAAGAATTAACTGTTGAGTTAAGAAAGGTTCATCAGAATGCAGTATACAGTGTAGCCCATCCATTGCAAAAAGCCATTGCCTCATACATGGAAAACTCAAACAGCTATTCGGACTTGCCTAAGTTCTACCAACAAAAAAGAGACCTGTTTCTGCAAGTAACCAAAGAGTCAAGGTTCAAACCATTACCATGCAATGGATCCTATTTTCAGTTGTTTGACTATTCAGCAATTTCACAGGAAAATGACTTTGATTTTTGTGTACGGCTGATCAAAGAACATGGCGTAGCCTCAATACCTGTATCCAGGATGTATAGCGATCAGCAGGACGATAAGTTGATCAGGTTCTGTTTTGCAAAGACCGATGAAACTCTTTTTCAGGCAGGTCTATTACTTAATAGTATTTGATATTGTTTTCCAGCCCTTCGCTTTCAGTCAGTTTGTCCTACATCCGTCACAGCCATCTCCCCGCAAAATATCCTCTGTTACGGCCGTAAAAGGCCATCTCCCTGACAGGAGTAGGCTTGTGACAGTTTTTTGCTTTATTTATCAGCGAATTGGATACAATAGATCGGTTCCTCTACTCTACCTCTAATACACTCTCACCAACATTTCCGCCTTTTTCACAAGTCCACGTCCACTCCGCTTCCAGTTTCGCCACTGTTCTTTTTGCCGCTCCCAGCCTTATCTTTTTATTATTTTCCACCATTTTTACATTTATTCAATGCTCAATTTTATGATGTAGAGGAATAAGCAATGAAGCAACAGCCACCATTATAAAAAGCATATATAAAGGCGACTTATTCGTTACTTTGGAAATGTAGGGGTCAATAAAGAGATTAATAAATTCAAACAGGAGCAATAAACCCAGCACACCCAGAAAACGTATCCATTATGATTTTGCCGTCCCATTCCCCGCCTGAAGGAACAGAAGCGTGTTGATGAACCAATACCCATTCATCATTATCAGTCTTTTTAAAGCAATCAGTTTGGCGAACTAATAATGTCTTACTAATATCATTTTTAAACACAATATCCACTTTTTGAATAGTGCAAACAACGCCCATATCATCACTAATAAATATATCTGTTTCAAGGATAGAGGCCTTGCAGGATTTGAACTTATTAAATACACTGTCAAACATTTTTATCGCAGGTTGAACGCCCCGCGAAGCGAAAGGGGGAATGTCAAACCATAATACATCCTTTGCCCAATGTTTTGTGCTTTCTGCTCCTGTCGTAGATTCTGCCATTTCTTTAACTATCGCAATGAGAGTTTCTCTATCCTTGTCATTCTGTGATTTTCTACTCATATAGTATTTTTTGTTTCGGGGATTGTTACCAGCATACTAAACAAACAATTGATATAATTATTTTCTTACCGCGCATCGGTCAAGGGGGTTTAAGTGTAGTAACTCAAAATTATTCCTTGTCGATGTTCCTTTTCTCTGGCAACTTAGGTTAATTAATAATTTCAGCTCTTGGATTCGCTTTAATATTCGCCAGCTTTTCCCGCCATTTTTGGAGTTCCTCAGGTGTTTGTCTCACCCAGTCTGTCACTTCGCCAACTATTTTCAATGGTGCTTGGCTGCGATAAGAGCGTGTCGGATTGCCCGGAAATTTTTTGTCAGTAACGTTAGGGTCATTTTCAAAGCTCCCCGTCGGTTCAACTATATAAACACGTTCGCGTCCATCACCTTGGGCCAGGGCCGCGGCAAGTCCCGCCCCATTAACCAGGGCAGTAAAATAAATATGATTCATTATCACTTCAGGCTTGTAATTCGACCTGAACCCTGCTGTAAGCAGATCGCCAACCTGCAAATCTGCTTTCGTCCCGTGATAAAAGGGGCCGTTGTCTAAAACGTCAGCCCCTTCAAATACGATAATGTTGCTTTTCATCCTTAATGCTGTATTTCAGGTGTCGGTTACAATGACCGCAAATGTTCCGGCGAGCCCGGCTTATTGGGCTTCCGGAACCGAGGTTGAATAGTAATATACAAAATAGTTTAGCGGTGCCTGATATTTCGTTGAATATCTATCGCAAACTCCTTTACCTTATTAGGTGTCCAGACCACATTCCAGTTATTTACCCAACTTGAGTACTTATCACCACCTCCAATGATCAAAGCCTTAGCAACAACAGTAGAGCAGTTTTGTTTAAGCGAGGTCCAGGGCTGCAAAGGGCCTTGTAATAGTTGTCCTCCTCTCACTAAACCAAAGCTTGTCCACCATTGTTTAATGGCATTGTCATCAAGGCCAATGATCTGGACGTTATGATCAGGTTCCTTCATGTACTTGCCATCGCCTTCAAAATATCTGTCATTATCAAATGTCTGATTACGAATTGGCGAAACACTATAAATATTTTGATGAACTTTAGACGGTGTTCGGCCCTCTTGCTCTGGCCACCAACTGATATAAGTATTATCGCAATGCATTGAAGCATGTCCCCACGCAATATCCTTCCCTAAGAAATTCCAAATGTGAACAGCGACCATGATTTAAGTTTTAAATTGTGATAAAATATATATTTTCCAATATTTTTCCCTCACAAAGCTAAAGATCTTTTATGGTTGAATTTTTTCGTCCAGCTCTAAAAGCAGATCTTCTATACGTTCTTTATAAATTTCATTCTTACGCAGATCCTTTATAAGGTGATTTGCAAAATCTATCAGGTTTTCTATCGCTATCCTGTCAATTTTAGTTATCTTTTCTGCAGCCATTACCGCATCTATAGCTTCGCAGGCAAACATTTTCCTCAAAATATCACAACCTGCCACAACGTTCAATACTGCAGGTTCATCAAGTTCCAAAGGTCTTGTTTCCCCATCACGGTCCAGCACTAACTGAAGTGCTTTAAGTAGATCGGGGTCTGCAAGATGATGGTAACGGATAAGATTCCCAAAAATGGTGTCCGACAATACGCAACTACGGGATAATACCAGCATAAGTTTAAAAGCAGCGAATGCCCGGCCTTTTAATGTAAGCTCTATATGCATTGTTATTTTATGCTCACTTGTGCTTTTTCAGGTATTCTTTTTTTACCCCTAGTTCCACTCTGGCGCAGGTCTCCCGACCTGTGCCTCACTATTACTTATATTAAACTTTAAGATACTTCAAAGTAATATAATTATTCCCCCTCTACTCACCAACACCACCGTCAGCAAAGGTCTCATAAGGTTCTATCTAAGTTACAAACATAATATTATTGTTCGATTGATTATTCTCCCGGTTAAACGATCCTATATCTTGATCAAACTTGAAAGACTCTTCCGATTTATTCACCAACATCCCCCTCCATCCCTGTGAATATATCATGGTTCATTCACCCTACCTTCATCAATACTTTATCGTCAAGCTAAGCCAAAGCCATAATACTCTCGTTGATCCACCGTCAACCCCTCGTTGATCCTTCGTCTTTTTAGCATCTTTTACTGGGAAATAGTTAACTGTGCAGTGAGGAAAAATTGCAACCGGCTGGGGTTGGTAAATATACAAGTTTTATTCCTTTTTCTGTTCAGAATAATTACTTCTTGCGCAAAAAATCATCTCATTTTCTTTTAGTAGTAACCCCACCTCACACACTTGGGGATAAGACTTGCATAAAAACCTTTTTACAAATGCTTTCAACAACCGATATTCGCGCAAAGAACGGCTGTTAGTATGAGAATATCGTTCAATAACACAGAAATAGCTTTTGCATATAAAACCGATAAGGAACTTAAGAGTGCTAAATTCCTCTTTGCCTCAATGAACTATCCGGGGTTCTCTGCTATCGGCGTGCGTTTAACACCTTTTCTAATGAAGACAGGCTTGCCTGTAGATGGCATCATCCGCAACACTATCTTTAAACAGTTTGTTGGGGGAGAAACACTTGAGGAAACCGCAGCTATCGGGGAGATATTGAGCAAATATAATGTGCAGGTAATACTTGACTATGGCGTAGAGGGGAAAGAAGGCGAAGCAAGTTTCGACCATGCTGCTGATGAGTTTATAAAGGTTATCAATTATGCGGCTACACAGAAGAATATTCCTTTCATTAGCATAAAAGTTACGGGGTTTGCAAGGTTTGCATTGCTTCAAAAAAAGAATGAAGCACCGCGCCTTCGTAGCGGCATACATGATTATGAAGAAGAAACAGAAGAATGGGAAAGAGTAAGGGAGCGCATGTTCCGCATATGCCAGGCGGCGGCGGAAAATAATATTGGGGTGCTTGTGGATGCCGAAGAAAGCTGGATTCAAGACCCGATTGATAGGCTGACTACGGAGATGATGGAAATATTTAACAAGGAGAAGGTGATTGTTTACAATACTATTCAGCTTTACCGGCAGGAAAGGTTGCGGTTTTTAAAGCTCTCTCATAATATTGCAAAGCAACAGCATTTTATACTTGGTGTAAAGCTGGTAAGAGGCGCGTATATGGAAAAGGAACGGGCTCGGGCTACACAAAAGGGTTATCCTTCGCCAATACAGCCGGATAAATCTTTTACTGACGGGGACTATAATGCGGCGGTTGAGTATTGCTTAGATAATATTGATACGATTGCCCTGATTATTGCTACACACAACGAGTATAGTAATATCCACGCGGCTGAGCTGCTGGATACGAAGGGTATTGCACATAATCATCCCCATGTTCATTTCTCGCAGTTGTACGGGATGAGCGATAATATCACTTTTAACCTGGCTAATGCTGGGTATTCTATCAGTAAGTATTTGCCTTTTGGGCCGATAAGGGATGTGATACCTTACCTTATGCGCCGGGCGCAGGAAAACAGCAGCCTGAACGGGCAGACGAGCCGGGAATTGGTTTTGATTGCGAAAGAACTGAAACGGAGGAAAGAGTTGAGGAAGAAGAAAAAGGATAGTTGAGAGAACAAGGCGCTTTGGCTGTCGAATTGTCCGTTTTGGAATGCGGATGGAGTTAGTTAGAGTCATACACTAACGAATTGGCATGGTGCACGAGTGAATTGGGATGTCCTATGAGTGAATTAGGATATCACACGAGTGAATTAGAATGTGGCACAAGTGAATTGGGATATCGCACGAGTGAATTTGAATGTCACACGAGTGAATTTAACTATGAGAGGGGTGAATGGGGGAAGTTTGATTGTGGCATTTTGTAGAGATGGTTGAATTTAGGATGCTGAATAGAGTTTCTACTGTTGAAGGGCTGCGGGATGGGGAGTGGAAAGCCCGGTGAAGGTTTTGTGTATGGCTTTTGTGCCGGACCTGTAACGGACAGCCGGAACGGAAGATGACGGAAAGACGGAGGAGAACCCTAAAAGAAGTTGGGAGTTAGAATGATTGACAATTGCGGATTGTTGATTGAGCGATGAAGAAGTTGAGGATGATATTGATTCTGTTGTGAGATTTTAAAATTAAATTGCGGGTATGCAACAATATAAGGAATTGCTGGGGCATATTTTGGAGAAGGGGGTCTTTAAAACTGACCGGACGGGGGTGGGTACGAGGAGTTGTTTTGGATACCAGATGCGGTTTAACCTGCAAAAGGGGTTTCCGATGGTGACGACTAAAAAACTGCACTTGAAGAGTATTGTCCATGAGCTGTTGTGGTTTTTGAAAGGGGATACGAATATTAAATACCTGAACGAAAATGGGGTGAGGATATGGGATGAATGGGCGGATGGGGACGGGGAACTTGGGCCTGTGTATGGTAAACAATGGCGTAGCTGGGAGGGGGCAAACGGGGAGATGATTGACCAGATAAGCGGCGCTGTGGAAATGATAAGAAAGAACCCGGACAGCAGGCGAATTATTGTGAGTGCTTGGAATGTTGCGGAGCTTGGGAAAATGGCGCTGATGCCGTGCCATGTATTATTTCAGTTTTATGTGGCGGAGGGGAAGCTTAGTTGCCAATTGTATCAACGGAGCGCGGATAGTTTTTTGGGTGTGCCTTTTAATATTGCTTCTTACGCGCTGCTAACAATGATGATGGCGCAGGTTTGTGATCTGGAACCGGGATATTTTGTCCACAGTTTTGGGGATGTGCATTTGTACAATAATCATATTGAACAGGCAAAACTGCAACTTAGCCGCGAGCCGTTTCCTTTGCCTATAATGAAAATTAACCCAATGGTTAAAGATATTTTTGGGTTTAGGTTTGAGGATTTTGTGCTTGAGAATTATGTACATCACCCGCATATAAAGGGGGAGGTGGCAGTCTGAGGGGAAAAGTAAAACAAAAAGTAAAACAATGGTTGTAATCTAATTCAACTGTGTTAATTATTCAATTTATAAATAAATAATGATTCTTTCTGCTGTTGTTGCTGTTTCTGAAAATAATGCCATTGGCAAAGAGAATAAATTGCTATGGCGGTTGCCGAATGATTTGAAATTCTTGAAGAATGTTACATGGGGTATGGCGGTGGTGATGGGGAGGAAATCGTTTGAATCAATTGCTTCAAAACCGCTGAACGGAAGGCTGAATATTATTGTTACAAGGCAAAATGATTTTAGTGCAGAGGGGATTGTTGTAGTAAACAGTATTGAGGGTGCTGTAAATATTGCTGAGCAAAATGATTATAAAGAACTGATGGTGCTGGGTGGGGCTGAAATTTATAAACTTGCGATGCCAAAGACGGGCAGAATATATATTACCAGGGTTCATGCGAGGTTTGAAGATGCTGATGCTTTTTTTCCTGGGATTGGTGAAAATGAATGGAAGCTGGTATCGAACGAGGATTTTTATAAGGATCAGAAACATGCTTATGATTATAGTTTTCAAGTGTGGGAGAGAAGATGAATTAAGCGTTTTACCACTAAATGCGTATACTCAATATGAGTGGACGAAAGTCAAATATGAGAAGGCGGAAGCAAGATATGACTAGGCGGAAGCCAAATATTGGAAGGCGGAAGGACATTGTGACAGGACGAAAATGAGTTATGAGTAGGCGGAAGGACGTTATGTCAGGGCGGAAATGAACTATTGGAAGATGTTTGTTTATTATTGAAGGAGTTTTGTGTGTGAATAACCCTTGAATCAGTTTTTTTTACAATGAAACATTACTTAAAATATTGAATTTATCGTTCATCATTCATAACCCATCATTCTTCAAGTGTATTCACCGGTTAAACTTGGCTTAAAATATTTGCGTTATTTTATTTCTGCATCTAACGGTTACGGGCATGGAACGCACTCACCATTTGTGTTTGATTTTATTACAAAGGTTTTGACCGATAAGAAAAAATATCCGGCTTATGGAACAATTGAGGAACTTAGAAGGGAATTATTGCAGGATAAAACTTTATTGACTATCGAAGATCTTGGAGCAGGCTCAAGGACAAATCGGCAAAAGCAGAGAACAATCGCGAAGATCGCAAAGTCGTCTTTAAAACCAATAAAATTTGGGCAGCTTTTGTTCAGGATGATTCATTACTATCAACCAAAAAACATTATTGAATTAGGTACTTCGCTTGGGGTTACTACATGTTATTTAGCTACAGGAAATAAAGAGGCACGAGTAAAAACATTGGAAGGCTCGCGAGCTGTAGCTTCTGTAGCGAGGGAGAATTTTAATAAGCTGCAATTGAAGAATGTTGAATTAATCGAGGGCAATTTTGATGATATACTTTTGGGAGCGATCACCGATCAGCGATCGCCGATCAGTTTTTCGTTTGTTGATGGTAACCACCGCAAAGAACCGACAATTGCCTATTTCAATGAACTGATCAATCACTCATGCGAATCATCTATTCTTATATTTGATGATATTCACTGGAGCAAAGGAATGGAAGAGGCATGGGAAGAAATAAAACAGCATTCTTCAGTTACTTTGACCATCGATCTATTTTTTATTGGAATCGTTTTTCTGAGGATGGAAAATAAATTGAAACAACATTTTGTGATAAGATTTTGATTGCTCTATAAATTGTTGCAAATGGATGTAACTCTAAAGTGCTTATCTTTTATACTGCTGGACAGTAAAAATAAATTTTTATAATGCCTAAAAACGTCATTAAAAAAAGCCTCGCTATTTCACTCGGGTATGGGTTTATAAATCCGGAATTTTTACCAGAAGGCAAGGATGAATATTATTTAAGAAATGTGCAAAACCGTAGTGGTATTAAATACAGGCAACTTACTGCGTATGAAATTGAATCGCTGGTGCACAACCGGAACACAAGTGACAACTGGAATAATCTTTTAGTAAGCGGTGTATTCAATTCTGAACTTGTAAAAAATTGCAAGTTTTTCGGTCTTGTGCGCATTGGAGAACTTGAACCAATTTGTCTTGAATTCAGCGATATGAAATATACTGTGGGCTTATATAATTCCACTATCATTAGTTGTGATCTTGGGAACAATGTTGTAATAGACAATGTGAATTATTTAGCTCATTATATTATTGGTAATGAAGTGATCATTATTAATGTAAATGAGCTTGCAACTACTGACTACGCAAAATTTGGCAATGGGATCTTAAAAGATGGAGAAAGCGAAAGTGTTCGTATATGGATGGAAATATGCAATGAAAATGCTGGAAGAAGTGTAATTCCCTTTAATGGAATGCAGCCTGGAGATGCTTTCCTGTGGAGTAAATATCGAGATGATGCATTGCTGCTGCGACGGTTTAGAGAATTTACTCAAAAGGAATTTAAAAAAGAGCGGGGTTATCATGGCAAAGTAGGGGACAGGACGGTGATAAAAAATTCGGCTATTATAAAAGATGTATGGATCGGTGAGGATGCTTACATAAAGGGTGCGAATAAATTAAAAAACCTTACTATCAATTCTGGCGAGTATGGTAAAACACAAATAGGTGAAGGATGCGAATTGGTCAACGGCATTATTGGCTTTGGTTGCCGAGTATTTTATGGTGTTAAGGCGGTGCGCTTTGTTATGGCTTCTCACTCTCAATTGAAATATGGGGCGCGCCTCATCAATTCTTATTTGGGGAATAATGCAACGATCTCTTGTTGTGAGGTATTAAATTCATTGATATTTCCTGCACATGAGCAGCATCATAATAATTCTTTTTTATGTGCTGCACTCATCATGGGGCAAAGCAATATCCCGGCGGGCGCCACACTTGGCTCTAATCATAATTCGCGGGCAGCCGACGGAGAAATAATTGCAGGGCGGGGCTTCTGGCCGGGCTTATGTGTGAGCCTAAAACATAATTCAAAGTTTGCAAGCTTTACTATTCTTGCAAAGGGAGATTACTCTTTTGAATTAAATATTCCTGTTCCTTTTTCGCTTGTCAGCATTGATAATGCAAAAGATGAGTTTCTTATCATGCCCGCCTATTGGTTTATGTATAATTTTTATGCTCTTGAAAGAAATGCCTGGAAATATAAGGACAGGGATAAACGAACAGAAAAAATTCAATGCCTGGAATATAATTACCTGGCTCCGGATACGGTAAATGAAATGTTTGATTCGTTGCGGCTCTTTGAAAGCCTTGTTGGCAAAGCGTTTTATAGGGGTGAAATAAAAACTGATACTGAATATCGACAAAAAGGAAAAGAATTGCTGCAGGAGAAAATCCTATCATTAATGAATTAAAAATAACCGCTGAAGGTTTTGAAAACAGCCGACGCGAAACAATCATCCTAAAAGTTCAAAAGGCGTATGATGTGTTTTCGAAGATGATCTTTTATTATGGCGTTTCGCATCTTATTTCTTTGACCAGGCAAAATAATTTTGATAGTTTTCAATCCCTGCTTAGTTTATTTCCTGGTAAATTAAAAAGAAATAACTGGTTAAACATTGGCGGGCAACTGATTCCTGCAGATGATGTAAAGAATTTTATTGAAGAAATACACGGAGAGAAAATAAGTTCATGGAAAGAGCTTCACAATGTTTACGAGCAACTGGGTGTACAATATCCTGAGCAAAAAACATTGCATGCTTTGGCATCGCTGGAAGAAATAGAAAATATTTCACTAAAAAAATTGAAGCTTGAAACGTTTGTTGCATGGCTTGATAAAACAATTGCAATAAGAAAATGGATCGTAAACGAAATTTACACATCAAGAGCAAAAGATCATTCAAACGAATTCAGGAAGATGGTATATAGTTCGGAAGAGGAAATGAATAATGTATTGGGCAGGCTTGACGAAAACAGTTTTATAAATCAGCAAAAAAAAGAACTGGAAATTTTTAAAACACATATTGCAGAAATGAAGCAGACATTTTTACACTAAAGATCTAAAGAATGCAAAATAAAGGGCGCGATAATTATCACGCTCTTTTATTTTTTCATCCCTTATTTTTTTACAGTAACAGTAACTACTTCTGCAAGTTTTCCCCCATAAGAGCGATGAATGCCATCAGCAAACTGCAATGCGATGGTGTGTTTGCCTGGGGTCAATATAAGTGATGCCGACGTCTGAGCTTTGCCATAATGCAGGTGCGTTGAATCTTTTTTTATCACATTCCCGGAAGGGATGGAGTCTTCTGCGTCGATCAGCAAATGAAAATGGCCTGAATTATTTTTTACAACACCTGCCGTGTCCACAGTCATTCCGTCTACACCCATGTCTACTTTAAGAGGAGAGGCAACCGTTTGGCCATTCTTTAAATTTTTAAAGAACACTTTGGCGCCGGATGGCACGGGGCACATTGCCATGGAGGAAGACATGTTGCCCATGGCCATGTGCGAAGTGTCTGTCGCCATTTTCATGGATGTGTCTTTTGCCATCGTTGAAGAATCTGAGGCGGGCTGATTTGAGGTCCCTGAATTGCAGGAGGCTGCCCCTATCAAAAAGGCTACAGCAATGAGTTTAACTGGATGCATACATTATTTTTTAAGGTTATTGAATGCATAAAATTACATAACCCAAATGAATCTAAATTATTTATAAATGGCTACTTCGTTCAGGCCGCGGTTATTTTTTGCGGCGCGGTACATGCCGGTGCTGTTGAAAACCATTGCTGCATTGCCTTTTGCATCAACGCCAATCATTCCTCCCTCGCCGCCGATCTTTATTAATTTATCATGAACAACTATGTTCATTGCTTCATCAAGGCTTAGGTTTTTATACTCCATGAGGCAGCTTACGTCATAAGCGGCCACTGTGCGGATGAACATTTCGCCATGGCCTGTGCAACTGATGGCGCAGGTGTTGTTGTTGGCGTAAGTTCCGCAACCAATAATGGGGCTATCGCCAATTCTGCCAAACTTTTTATTGGTCATGCCGCCGGTGGAGGTGGCGGCGGCAAGGTTCCCACTTGCATCGCAGGCTACAGCGCCAACGGTGCCGAATTTTTTATCCTTCATCATTTCTTCCAAACGTTGATGGGTATGGTCGAGTGAATAATTATCGCTGTCGCGAATGTCTTTCCACTGGTCGTAACGGAACTGCGAGAAAAAATATTCATCAGGCTCCAGTTTTATTCCCTGCTTTATAGCAAAATCATTCGCGCCCTTGCCGCTTAAAAAAACATGGTTGCTGCTGCGCATTACTTCCGTGGCAAGTTCGATCGGGTTGCGCACGTTGCGCACGCCGCATACCGCGCCTGCGTTCAGGGTGCTTCCGTCCATGATGGCGGCGTCCATTTCCTGGAGGCCTTTTTTGGTGAAAACAGAGCCGCGGCCTGCGTTGAAGAGCATATTATCTTCCAAAATAACGAGCGCGGCTTTGACGGCGTTTACGGAGGAGCCGCCTTCTTCCAGAACGGCGAAACCGACATCGAGGGCGGAGCGGAGGCCGTCGAGGTAGGCTTTTTCCAGAGGGCCGGTCATGTCTTCTTTGAGAATGGTGCCTGCGCCGCCATGGATGACAAGAGTTATATTTTCCATAAAGAGACTTTATTTTGTGAGGACAAAACTAATGGAATTATTGCCTTGAGCTTTGAGCTTCAGCGATGAGCCGCCAGCTTTGGGCTATGAGCCGGGAGGTGGGAATGACAATTGACGCGGGCAATAATGAGAATGACGGAGGCTATAATGGGAATGGCAGAAGGTGTATTGGAAATGACCGCGGCTAGAATGAGAATGATGGAGGTTGTATTGGGAACGACGGAGGCTATAATGGGAATGACGGAGGGTGTATTGGGAATGACGAAGGCTAAAATGGGAATGACGGAGGCTATATTGTGAATGAAGGGGACTGTTTTGGGAATGTTGGCGACAGAATGGCAGTTTACGTAGGCAATAATACAAAGTGCGGCGGCCATATGGTCAGTACCGTGTTTTTAAAACGAGGTTCGGGAACTTTTAAAGAGGGTATTGAAGAGAAAAGGGGAGTTGGCCCTGAAAATTTTTACTTTCGCAAAAAACTTTCATGACCGAATTTACAATTGAGTTTGAGTTTAATGACCAAAAACATAGCGCTACGATCTGGAAATTTGTGACTTTGGACAATAGAAGGGTTCAATTTCATGCTCTTAATATTGAGCCATTACCGGAGGGAGTGAGGGAGATCTTGGTATATATTGCTAATGATGGAAACACAGGGTTTGAATTTATTTCGACGCCGGGATCTTTTGATTTTATGGCTTATGTGCTGGAGGTTTTGAAGGTGTATTGCGCGAAAAATAATATTGCTCTTTTTGTGGCTGATCCCAGAATTATTTGAGGTTTAAATAATTTCAACAGTTTGCTGATGCTTTACCTGCAATTTCCTGAATATGAGTTTAAAATAAAAAAAGAGAGCGGCGGGGAATTTATTTTTGATGAGGTGAGAAAAAAATGGGTGAGGCTGACGCCGGAAGAATGGGTGAGGCAAAACTTTTTGCAATATCTTATAAAAACAAAAAAATATCCATTTGCGCTGATGGCGGTTGAGAAGGAGTTTTTGTTGAACGAAATGAAAAAGCGCTGCGATATTGTTGTGTATAGAAACGAAGCGCCATGGATGATTGTGGAATGCAAAGAAACGGCTGTGCAACTGAATGAACCTGTTTTGCAACAGATATTGAGGTATAATATGGCGTTGCCGGTGGAGTATCTTGTGATAACGAACGGGCATCATTCATTTGGATGGCAAAGGATGGATAATGAAATAAATGAATTGACAGAGTTGCCGGAATGGGGCTGAAATTTACCTCATCCCCGACCCCTTTGCAAAAGAGAGGGGCAAGAAGCGATCTATTTTTGTTAAATTAAAGCGTGTTGCTTTTTGTTTTAGCTTTTTATCTTCTAAATTGCTGCCTTATAAAAAAACTTAAAAAAACGCTTTTGTTCTAAACCAATTTTCATGAAAAAAATACTTGTTTCGGTTTTTATCCTTGTTGCTTTTTATGCTGATGCTCAAAACCCTATTTATTATATGCTTGTTGGCACTTACACGAGTGCGCCGAGCAAAAGCCAGGGTATTTATGTATATAAATTTAATCCCAATAAGGGTGAAGCAACTTATGTTGGTGTTGCTGCGGAGGTATCGAACCCTTCTTACCTGACGTTTTCGAGAGACGAGAAATATGTGTATGCAGTTGATGAAACGCATGGGGACAGTTCTGGCATGGTGAGCGCTTTTGCTTTTGATAAAACTAAAGGACAACTGCATTTTCTTGATAAACAACCAACGGGTGGCGATGACCCCTGTTATGTGGCGGTGGATTCGTCAGGCAAAAATGTTATAGTGGCAAACTATAGCGGAGGGAATGTTGCTGTGCTGAAAACCGGTGCTGACGGGTCTTTGCAGCCATACGCGCAATTGGCGGCGCACCAAGGTTATGGTGTAAATGTTAAGCGCCAGGAAATGCCCCATCCGCATGAGGTGGTTTTTTCGCCTGATGAAAAATATGTTTTTACGCCGGACCTGGGAAATGACAGACTGTACCGTTATACATTTAAGCCAACCGACGCAGCAAACGTATTGGGAGATACTGACCCTGCCTATGTTGAAATTGCTGACGGAAGCGGGCCGCGCCATTTGGTGTTTAGCCCGAATAAAAAATTTGCATATCTTATTAATGAACTGGCGGGGAATGTGATCGTTTATCAATATGACGCGGCAAGTGGAAGCATGACGCCAATTCAAACTATTGCCTCAGATAAATCGGCCGGAAAAGATAAAAGCAGTGCGGAAATTGCGATCACCCCTGACGGAAAATTCTTATATACTTCAAACCGCGAACCTTCTAACGATATTACTATTTATAAAACGCAGTCAGACGGGCAACTGCTTGAAGTTGGGCACCAGGCTGTGGGGATGCATCCGCGATTCTTTATGATCGACCCGACGGGACATTTTGTGCTTGTTGCAAACCGTGACAGCAACAATATACAGGTGTTTGTGATAAATAAAAATTATGGGCTGCTGGAAGATACGGGAGTGAAGATAGATGTGGAGCAACCGGTGTGCATCAAGATGGTGCCTGTGCATTAGCAAATGATGCCTGGTATAATTTTAAAAATCTTTTTGGAGGAAAAACTTGTTGCGCTCTTTGAGCTTGCCGTTTTCGCGGATCTCAAAAGTGTACCATCCGCTGTGCATAAAACTTGCTTTGTCTAAGACGAGTTGAGTATAATCAAGATGCTTAATGGTGAAGATCTCTTTATCATCGGCGCCAAAAAAAATAATCGAATAATTTTTTTGTTTGGCATCAGGGATGTTGATATTGAGGTTGCCCGTTCTGTCAGTATAAACAAACATGGAAGGCGCCCACGCGGCATGGGAAATATATGGCCTTAGTATGACCTGGTTGCTGCTCTGGGTGAAAAGGCTGTCGCGCGTTTGGGTAAGGACCGAATCGCTGAAATGTTTAAAATCGGGATAATGAAACCGAGCATAAACCGTGTCGTGAAAATAAATGGTAATGATCTGACCGGGATCATTGCTTTGTATAGAACTGCTGTTGAAACCGGATAGAACTTTGCGTGGTTTAGTAAAATAATATGCCCCGCCATCAAGCACATAGAAGATGCGATAATAAGAATATGGTGCGGCATAATCGTCATCAACAAAACCATTTTGCGGAAGGCCAGGAGATAGTGCAGAGAGAATGGTGCGGAAGTTTCTTACGCTATCGAAAGACCGCTGGATGCTTACCTGCACGCAGGCATCGCCGTATGGATTGACCCATGAGATGCGTATTTTTCCTTTGCCAAGATCATCAACAGAAAATTGAGGCAAAGGATTTTGTGCTATAAGATCTTCAGAAAAAAATAATAATGAGAAAAAAATAATGAGCCTAGCAAACATTTGTAAAAAATTGCTGCAAATATAAAGAGGGGTGAAGTTATTAAAATTGTAAAGCGTCAGGCGGCAGAGAAAGATTACCCTGCAAGCCGCCTGTATGAATCATTAAAACACGGCTGCCGCCGGGGATCAGTCCCTTTTGAATCATGTTTTTTGTGGCAAAAAATGTTTTTGCAGTATAAACAAAATCTGTGGGCAATTGGTGTTCAAGCCAGGTTTCATTCATAAATGATAATAACTCTTTTGTGTGTTTCGCATAGCCGCCAAAATGATGATCATGAATAAGAAGGAATTTCTTTTGTTTATCCTCTTCATTCAACAGATCTGAAATTTCAGATCCTAAACTCAAATTGTTTTTCATCACGCTAATGCCAATGACCTGTTGTTGTGGGTTGGCGGCTTTTATGAGTCCGGCAAACGTAGTACCTGTACCTACTGCGCAAACGATGTGAGTATAGCTCTCTTTATTTTGTATAAACTCAAAAATTTCTTCTACGCCTTGAGTGCCCATTATGCCATAGCCACCTTCAGGAATCCAATAAGCAGTTGGAAAAATATTTTTATCAAAAATTTTGTAAGCTTCTCTTTTCACGAAAACTAAGCGCATTCCATAACTTTTTGATTTTATCAAAGTATGTGATAAATGCTGTGCTTCTTCGCCACGAATGATGCCTATACTTTTTAATCCCCATAGTTTACATGCAAGGGCTGTGGCAACAATGTGATTTGAATAAGCTCCGCCAAAAGTGGCTATCGTGTTTATATCTCTTTTCTTTGCATCATCAAGATAATATTTCAGCTTGAACCATTTGTTGCCGCTGATTGTTTTGTGTATTGCATCAAGCCTAAGCACATCAAGTAATACATTTTTTTGAGTCAACCAATCAGCATTGATACGTTGGGTAAATATTCTTTCAAAATCAAATTCTTTTTCAGAGGTCACTGTAATAATTTAATGTTGGACGCTTAAAATGAAAACATTTAGTTTCGCAAAATTCAACAAATTAAAATATGCAACCTACACTTGTAATTCTTGCGGCCGGCATGGCAAGCCGATATGGAAGTATGAAGCAGACCCAATCTTTTGGGCCTTCAGGCGAAACAATAATGGAGTATTCTGTGTATGATGCAATTAAGGCAGGGTTTAAGAAAGTTGTTTTCATAATACGTGAAGATTTTGCGGCAAATTTTAAAGGGATATTTGAACCTAAGCTTGAAGGAAAAATAGAGACGGCGTATGTTTATCAACAATTAAATTCTTTTACAGCCGACAGAAAAATTCCTCCGGAACGTGTAAAACCATGGGGAACAGCTCATGCTGTCCTTTGCTGTAAAGGAATAGTGGATGAGCCCTTCGCAGTGATCAATGCAGATGATTTTTATGGAAGGGATGCATTTACCAAAGCATATAATTTTCTTATCTCAAGGTGCAATGATGAAACTTATGCTGTGCTTGGTTATGAACTTGCCAATACTTTAAGCGAAAACGGCAGTGTGAGCCGTGGCGTAATTTCAATGAATGAAAAAAATGAAATGGTGGGTATTGATGAACGGTTGAAAATTTATAAAAAGGAAGATGGAACAATGGTATTTGAAGAAAATAATATGCTTACAGAATTGCCTGGATCAACAAAAGTGAGCATGAACTTTTTTTGTCTTGCGCCAAGTTATATTAAAATGTGCGATGAAGAATTCGGAAAGTTCCTTGATAAAAATATGAACGATCCTAAAGCAGAATTTTTGCTTCCACGAATGGTTGATCATTTTATAAAAACAGGAATGGGTGTGGTTGAAATGGTTCCCACCTCAGCCAAATGGTTTGGCGTTACTTATAAAGAAGATGCGCCTGTTGTGCAGGCAAGTATTGCTGAATTAGTAAAACAAAATTTATATCCCGCCAATCTTTGGGCTTAAAATTAGTATTGATAAAACAAAAGATCCAGGCATTGCCTAGATCTTTTATGAATACAAAAATCAATATTTATTTTTTATTGTAAGCCTTTATCAGGAACACAAAGTCTTCAACATTTTTAATTTGAGTAACTCTATCCTCCCCTTTCAATCCGGAAGTAACAGGCATTTTCATTTTCACAAAATTGGAATCAGACTTTTTCAGGCTGTCCACTAATTGAAAAATATTTTTTGATTTTATCGCAAACACAACACCTTCTGCCTGTACTTGCTTTGCGCTTAGTACACCTACTATTTCACCATTTTTATTAAACACAGGGCCACCTGAATTGCCGGGGTTGGCGCTCAAAGAGATCTGGCAACTTGTTGTGTCCCCATTAAATCCTGATTCGGCGCTTAAATAGCCCATATTATAAGTAATAGAATCACGGGGGTAACCAAGCGTATATAATTCTTCGCCTAAATTGACATTGCTCTTTTTAATTGAGTAAGGTAATTGATTGATAGGCCTAAAATCATCATCATCAATTTTCAAAATAGCCAGGTCATTGTCTTTATCGATGCTTAATATTTTTGCCTCAAACTCGTCTCCTTTTTTGTTCTGTACAATTACTGCATTAGAACCGTTCAAAACGTGCGCATTTGTAATGATAAAGCCTTTGCCATCAATTAAAAAACCGGAACCTGCACTGTTAAAAGCTGCCGGAATTGCCACCACCCTGTGAGCGCCTTTTATTTCAGTATTTAAAGCAATAGCAAGGTTATTTACTTTACGGTTCAACTGCTCAATTTCACTCTTGGTAGGCGATGGAGAAAAATAAGACACCAGCCCGCTTATCAATAAAGCAGTAACACCTGCAATTGATGCTGCTATGCCCGTAACTTTTCTATACTTATACCAAAGCTGAATTACTTTTCCTTTCACACTTGTTTCACCGCCATCATAAATATCGCCCTTTGAAACCAATGATTCATGGGCCTTGTTCAAAGCATGTTGAAGGTTGTCCCGTTCCGAATACATTTCCATTTGGTGCAGGAACAGTTTATGCTCCACCACCATCTGGTCTATCCCCGGTGTCGTTTTCCTCAGATGCTCAAAATAAGCCTTTTCATCAGGCAGCATGATGCCGGAAAGGTATCTTTCAATTGCGTCCAGTAAAAGCATGTCTTCCATTACTCACCTATATTATATTGCGAAAAAAATAATTTCTTCAGTCTCATCAGGCATTTATACTTCTGGTTTTTTGCATTGTCAGCGTTCGTGTAACCAAACTCTGTCGCAATTTCCACCATCCCTTTTTTCTTCAAATAATAGGACTCCAGCAAACTTTTACACGGTTCTCCCAAGCTATTCAGCGCCCGGTGCATTATTGTAAAATCAGCATCTCTTTTTTCGTGTATCTCAAGGTCCTCTTCCACTGGAACAGTCTCTTCAAAGCTTTCATTTTGAGAAACAAATTTTCCAAGTTGCTGTAATCGCTTAAGCCAAAGCCTCCTGCATATGGAATATACATACGTTTTAATTTGACAGGTTAATACAAATGATTCATCTTTCGCTTTTTCATATAGCGCGATCATTGATTCCTGAAAAATATCACGGGCATCGTCATACGTACCATTGTTATTCAGGATAAAGGCCTGGATCATATTAAAGTTGTCTTTGTATATGGTCTCAATAGCCTTCCCATCGTTATTAGCCAACCCTTTTAAAAGTAACTGTTCGTTGTTCTCCGATCTCACTTTTGTACATTTTAATACTTCATCGGTGCTAAAAGTAACCCAAATCAAGATCAAAATAATTTTCAGAAAATTTTTTCAACAGTTGGGTTACTTTTATTTCATCCACGTATTAATATCAAAATTCACTCACAAAAAAACTTTAAACAAAATGAAAAAATTGTTATTCGTACTTGCACTTGGCGTATTCGCCGCTTGCGGTAATGGTTCTGGTACTCCTGCAGCTACAGATTCAGTTGCAAAAGATACCACTGTTATGACTCCTGCTCCTGCAGCTCCGGATTCTGCTGCTATGAAAATGGCTGCTGATTCTGCAAAAATGAAAATGGCTGCTGATTCTGCCGCTGCTAAAATGGCTGCTGATTCTGCAAAGCACGCTAAGAAAGGTGGCAAGATGAAAGGTAAAATGTAATTTATTAAGGGTTATCGGGTAAAAGATCAGTGCAGCCTAGCTTGCAGGCAGAAAATAACCCACGAAGATTTTTCATATGGCAAGCAATCGTTAGAGGCCGTTCCGTTTCCACGGAATGGCTTTATTTTTTTCTAAATAATTCAGCTTTATGCTTATCATGTAGCTAAAGATGTAGCTAAAGTCTTTACCCGAGCCCTTAAAGTCTTTACCCGAGCCCCTAAAGCCTTTACCCGAGCTCCTAAAGCCTTAACCCGAGCCTTTAAAGTCTTAACCCGAGCCTTTAAAGTCTTAACCCGAGCCTTTAAAGTCTTAACCCGAGCCTTTAAAGTCTTAACCCGAGTATGTAAAGTCTTAACCCGAGTATGTAAAGTCTTAACCCGAGTATGTAAAGTCTTAACCCGAGTATGTAAAGTCTTAACTTCTAAATGGGTATTTTTCATAAACAGAGGATTTTGAGTTTAGAATTTTGTGTTACCAAAACAACATGAATAGTATGAGGCTCCTCTCTTTACTTTTGCATAGTTTTACACAACGTAAATACAAATGCCCAATTCAAACTTACATACCGAAAAGTCAGACCTCACCATAGCTGAAAAGGAATTTGAGAACACCATCCGCCCCTCCGTCATCGATGACTTTTCCGGCCAGCCCCAGTTGGTCGAAAACCTCGTCATATTCATCAAAGCCGCAAAAATGCGCGGCGAAGCCCTCGATCATATCCTTTTTCACGGCCCACCCGGCCTCGGCAAAACAACGCTTTCAAGAATTGTGGCTAATGAACTTGGGGTTAATATCAAAGAAACCAGCGGCCCCGTCATCGAAAAACCCGGCGACCTTGCTGGATTATTGACCGCCCTCGAACCAAACGATGTGCTTTTTATTGATGAAATTCACAGGCTCAGTAACGTAGTCGAAGAATATTTATACGCCGCCATGGAAGATTTTCGCATTGATATTATGATCGACAGCGGCCCCAACGCAAGAAGCATACAGCTAAATTTAAACCCATTCACCTTAGTTGGCGCAACTACCCGCAGCGGATTACTCACCGCCCCACTGCTTTCACGTTTTGGAATTAAATCCAGGCTCGAGTATTATCATACAGAAACTTTAAAGAAGATCATTGAAAGAAGCGCCGCCATTATGCAGGTAACCATCAGCGCCGATGCATCTTTTGAAATTGCCAGGAGAAGCCGTGGCACACCTCGAATTGCTAATGGCTTATTGCGCCGCGTGAGAGATTTTGCGCAAGTACTCAATGACGGAACCATCGACATTGGCATCACACAACATGCTTTGAAAGCTTTGAATGTAGATCAGCATGGCCTTGATGAAATGGATAACCGCATTCTTACTACAATTATTGAAAAGTTTAAAGGTGGCCCTGTTGGCCTCACCACCATTGCCACAGCAGTTGGAGAAGAGGCAGGAACTATCGAAGAAGTGTATGAACCTTTCTTAATACAGGAAGGCTTTCTCCAGCGTACTCCCCGCGGCAGGGAAGCAACGGCAAAGGCTTATTCCCATTTAGGTAAAACGCCTAATGCTTCAAGCCAAACTCTCTTTGGCTTATAATTTATCGCTGAAAATAATTTAATAAAAAAGCCCCATGCAAACTGCATGAGGCCGTATTCACTCAACATATTTGTTATGGCTATGGCGCTACTAATCTGAACCCATTGCCATGAATATTTACAATTTCTATTTGATCATCATCTTTTAAATACTTACGCAGTTTGGCAATATACACATCCATGCTGCGGCCATTGAAATAAGTGTCGCTGCCCCAAATTTTCTTTAATGCCCTTTCGCGGGTGAGCAGATCATTCTTGTGCTCAGAAAGCATCTTTAATAGTTCGTTCTCTTTGGGCGACAGCGTTTGCATTACTTCGTCATGGCTAAGTTGGCGCAGTTTAGGGTTGAAATGGTATTTACCCAGGTCAAACTGCATGTTCTCACTTTCCTTGTTCATTTCTTCATTGCGTTTCAGGATCGCTTTTATCTTGAGCAACAATACTTCACTGTCAAAAGGCTTGGTGATATAATCATCTGCGCCAAGTTTATAGCCCTGGATGATGTCATCTTTCATTGTTTTTGCACTAAGAAAGAATAGGGGAACATCAGGGTCAATGTCGCGTATTTCTTCAGCTAGAGTGAAGCCATCCATATTTGGCATCATCACGTCAAGCAGGCAGATGTCGTATTTTTCGCGCTGAAAAGCAGCAAGGCCAAGGCGGCCATCCCTTTCAAGGGTTATTTCATAATCGTTCAGCTCAAGATAGTTTTTGAGTACCATACCAAGGTTGGTATCGTCTTCACATAATAGTATCTTGTATTTTTTTCCTTCCATGATTCTTGTTTTTTGAATTTTAATTTGAGAATAAAGTTAAGTGTTTAGCTGCTTAATTGCAACAGCAGGCAATTTTTATTTAAAGAATATCAATGTATTAAACCTCAAAGCTAAGAGAGAGTTTAGTGATTTTTTACACTTTTGCATTTTAAAAACAAAAATTGTTGTTAATCACAGTAAATAGCAGGAATTAGGCCAGAATGCCAGCACAACGTCCCTCTCATGGCTTTATTAGGAATTGGAATAGGATTGGGATGGCTTTGCCATGCCTTCGGCTTGGCTGATGATTGATGGGTAGAGGAGCGTTTATTTTTTAGCTTCTGCTGTAGTTGGGGGATTCTTTGGTTATTTCTACGTCGTGGGCATGGCTTTCGCGCATGCCGGCGTTGGTTATTTGTACGAAAGTGGCCTGCTGGAGGGCGGCGATGTCTTTTGCGCCGCAATAGCCCATGCCGGCGCGTAAACCGCCGGTGAACTGGGCGACTACTTCGTTTAAATTGCCTTTGTATGCGACGCGGCCTTCGATGCCTTCCGGTACTAACTTTTTTATGTCGTCTTCCACGTCCTGGAAGTAGCGGTCGCTGCTGCCCTGGGTCATGGCGCCGATACTGCCCATACCGCGGTATTCTTTGAACTTGCGGCCTTCATAAATGATGGTTTCGCCGGGGCTTTCTTCGAGGCCGGCAAAAACACTGCCCATCATTACCACGTTGGCGCCTGCGGCCAGGGCTTTAACCATGTCGCCCGTGTAGCGGATGCCGCCGTCGGCAATGACTGGGATGCCTTTAGTTTTTAAAGCGGCGGCGGCTTCCATGATGGCAGTGAGTTGGGGAACGCCTGCACCCGTGACGATGCGGGTGGTGCAGATGGAGCCGGGACCGATGCCTACTTTAACTGCATCTGCGCCTGCGTCGGCAAGGGCTTTTGCGCCTGCGGCGGTTCCGATGTTTCCGGCGATGACCTGCAAGGTTTTGAAACTCTTTTTAAGGCCTTTTAATGCTTCTATGACGCCTTTGCTATGGCCGTGAGCACTATCTAGCACTACAATATCAACGCCTACATTCTGCAAGGCGGCGGCGCGTTCGTGCAGATCTTTTGTGATGCCAAGGGCTGCCCCAACGAGCAGCCTGCCAAAGGAGTCTTTGACAGCGTTGGGGTAATTTCTTATCTGGAGTATGTCGCGGTAGGTGATGAGGCCGATGAGTTTGCCCTGCTTGTCAACTACCGGGAGCTTTTCTATTTTGTATTGGCGGAGTATTTTCTCTGCTTTTTTTAAGTCTGTTCCGTCCGGAGCGGTGATGAGGTTTTCTTTGGTCATTACCTCGCTGACCTTTCTTTTCTTGTCTGTTTCAAAGCGCAGGTCGCGATTGGTGAGGATGCCGACGAGCATTTTGCCTTCATCAACGATGGGGATGCCGCCGATCTTGTTGTCCTTCATCAGTTTCATGGCATCGCCGATGGTGGCGTTTTTGTGCAGGGTAATGGGATCGATGATGAGGCCGCTTTCGCTGCGTTTTACTTTGCGCACCTGTTCGGACTGCTTTTCGATGGTCATGTTCTTGTGGAGGATGCCAATCCCACCTTCGCGTGCCAAAGCCATCGCTAGGGTGGATTCTGTGACTGTGTCCATTGCGGCGGAAAGGAGGGGCACATTGATGGTAAGGCTTTTTGTAAGCTGCGACTGTATGTTGACTTCGCGGGGGAGAACCTGGCTATATGCAGGCATTAATAATACATCATCGAAAGTGAGGCCTTCGCCAAAAAATCTTTTGTTACCAGTGTTGTTTTGCGGAGCGTTAATTCTTGTTGCCATGTGCAAAGGTAAGGTGATGGATAAATACGAAGCAAATATTATTGGCTGGTATTATATGGAAGGTAGGGGACTTAATGTTTTGTTTACTTACGCCTCTTTGTCCTGCTACGTGAGATGGTACGGATATTGACCAAGGCTATATCCTCAATCCATTCCTCTTGGCAAAGAAAAACATAGAACTCAGCATACTTGACCAGTCCATAGTTCATAAAGGGTTTTCAGCAAGGCAGGCAGTAGAAGCGACCATTCAAACGGCAAAGCTGGCAGATAAGTTAGGGTACAAACGTTTTTGGGTATCTGAACATCATAATTCAAAACTTATTGCAGGCAGCACTCCTGAAGTGCTGATAGTGAAGGTGGCAGATGAGACCAGCCATATTCGTGTTGGTTCGGGCGGTGTTATGCTCCCTAATCACAGTGCTTATAAGGTTGCAGAGAATTTCAGGATGCTGGAAACGCTTTTCCCGGGAAGAATTGACCTTGGTATGGGACGTGCGCCGGGCACTGACCGAATTACTTCATCGGTTCTTAATCCATCCAATACTTTTAATGAGACCGATTACCTGCGGCAACTGGAGCATTTGCAACATTTTTTTGACGATACAGCGGCTTCGCAGTATGGCCTGCTGTTAGCCGTGCCGCAGGCAGCAACCACCCCTACCCAATGGATACTGAGTTCCAGCGGCGGCAGTGCGCCCATTGCTGCAAAATATGGAATGGGGCTGGCTGTCGCAAGATTTATCAATGGTTTTGCTGACAGGAGCATGGTGGAGGCTTACAGACGCAATTTTATTCCTTCGCCGCATTTGGCTGCCCCGCAGGAACTGGTGGCTTTGCATGTGATTTGTGCGGACACTGAAGAAAAGGCAATGGAGATGCGCAAGTTCCTTAATTACGTGCATGTGCAGTTTGAAAAGGGCAATTTTGATAACATTGGGGATGAGGCAGATGCAAAAGAGTATGTTTTTTCGGCAACTGACCTTTCTATTATTGCAAGAAATAGCGGCAAGGCCATTTCGGGAACAAAGGAGCAAGTGAAAAAGCAGTTGCTGCAACTTTCTGATGAATTAGATATTTCTGAAATAATGGTGGTTTGTATGGCCTACCGGCAGGAAGATAGGATAAGGTCATTTGAATTGCTGGCAGAGGCGTTTGAATTGGGGAGGATTTAACCGAGGGTCTATACTGACGATTTCGGCAATGGCATCCTAAAACCTCATGATTATGCTGCCGATTTTGGCAATACCAATATTGTACGCTACTCCGCCAATCGGATTATTCCTAGCCGCTATTCTAAATTGCCTTCCTCATTGAGAAATTCGTCAAGTTCTTCTTTCTTTGGAGTTACTTCTTCAAGGGTTTTATTTCTTTTCATCATATCCCATTTATACATTTCGTTGGTCAGGTTTTCAAATTCTGCATAAAACGTAATATCATTTTTACTTTGACGCAGATTATTTACTAGTTCCTTTGTGAGTTCCCACCAGCGCAAATTATAATAAGAGAAAGTTGCCCAAACCATTTCAGGGTCAAGTGATTTTTTTCTAAACATTATTCCCAATAGTTCAAAAAATTCAAGTGTTGTTTCCCATAATTCGCTTTTATCAGTTCCTCTTAAAATCTGTTTTGCAAGATTTTTTCTTGCTTTTCTTATTTCAATACTGTTAAATCTGTTTTCTAAAGTTATCAGCATTCTTAAATGCAAGTCTCTTTCGCTAAATTCAGATTGCTTTTTAACCAGCCTAATAGCCACAAAAACTGAAGCGCAGGAGGCAACAGCAGTTAATGCGATCCAAAATATTTCTGAATGTAAAATATTACACATTCTATTTATTTTTAGATGGCTTTACAGAGGCAAGTATAGAATTTATAGTGGTATTAGAGCTGCCAACAAATTTAAAAACAGAATTGTATCTTGAAGGCATTTTGATTGCTGCTTTCTCCGTGTTCTTTTCTCTCATTCAGGCAAGGTAAAAACTATTCTTTGCATGCCAAAGTTTTATAGCATAAACGTTTATTTTCAATATTAGTAAAAAAAGTAGAAAGCTAGTCATTGTCATTACTTTCATGGCGACGAGGTTAAATTGATATAGATATATTTCGTAAAATAAATAAGGCTAAATATAGAAATGGGTAAGTATCAACATTTGTTAGTCTGCAAGACAAAAGGAATATATCTAAGATAATGAAATTTTAGCATTAGATAGAACAGGTAATGACAATCCGAACTGGTTTTTTATTTCTTCTATTTCGCTATTGTTATATAAATGCTTCTACCTATTTGTTATCTAATAATCGATTATCTTCACTATGAGATTTATCTATTCGTGGCCTGTCAAAAATTCATGAATTTTCAATAATACTTTAATGCTTTTTGTTATAACATCCCTTTAAACCATCGTTTTTATCCTTTTCACCTCCCTTCCTCCTCCATGCCACATCCGTGCGTCCTTCACGCCACATTCACTAAAAGCCTACTCATCTACTCCCGCTTTCTCCCTTCCATAGCTTTCTGCCATTAATGCAGTACGAACAGTAAATGCAATTAAGTTTATATCAGGGTCATAAAAAACTGCTTTAAATTGCAACAGTATAATACCCATACTATGAGAATAGTTCATCTCACCCTTTTGCTGGTTACTACATTATTGTATTGCAGTTGTACCCTCCATGCCCAGGACATGAATAAAACCATCTTGGTAGATGGGCGCCAAAGAGAGTACATTATCCATCTCCCGCCAGGCTTCAACGCCTCCACCAACCTCCCTTTGATACTCGCCCTTCACGGCGGTGGCGGCACAGCCAAAGGCGCCATTCCCTTCTACAACCTTGAAGGTCTGGCCGATAAAAACAATTGTATCATTGTTTACCCCAACGCGATCAACAAGGCATGGTACATCCCCGGCATGTCCAGCCGCGTCAAGAAGATAGACAGTACCGTTGACGATATCCATTTTATTTCCCTCCTGCTGGACTACCTTATTGCCAATTACAAAGTAGATAATCAAAGAGTCTTTTGTACAGGCATTTCCCGTGGCGGCATGTTTTCCTTCTACCTCGCCGATGCCTTAAACAACCGTCTGGCAGGCATTGCTCCTGTTTGCGGTGGCATCTCCCAAACCATCATGAAAACCTATTCATATGCCCAACCCATTCCTGTTCTGATGATCAATGGCACTGCTGACCCCCTCGTAAGATATGATGGCGGCTATGGCACCCTAAACAAACGCAATGAAGGAAACGAAGATGCCGATGTAGTACCAGCAGAACAACTACTCGCAAAGATCGTTGCTTTGGATAATTGCACCGCACCTCCCAAAACCACTGAACTTCCTGATGTTGACCCCAACGACAATTGCACCGAAACAGAATCTATCTATGACTGCAATAATGTAAAAGTAGCTTTCATTAAAATAACCAACGGAGGCCATACATGGGCGGGCGGTACGCAGTACTTACCTAAATTCCTTATTGGCAGGCTCTGCAAAGACTTCAGTGCCTCCGAAAAGATATTCGACTTCTTTATGAGCATTAAAAAAACTCCTTAAATCAGTTTATACAGTTTCCCCGGCATACTTTCAATTACGTTTTGCAGTTCAAGATTAAGCATACAAGCAGCCACAGTACTACTGTTCAATCTGCTTTTAAAATATAGTTCATCAATATGTACAGCATCTTTTTCTTTTAATATATCAACAAGTATCTTTTCCTCAGGCGACAGCTCAATAAACAACTCTTTCTGTATCCTCCCCCTTGCTTTTTTCTTTTCCCAACCCATTAACTCAATGAATTGTTGTGTATCAGTCAACAAGATAGCCTTGTTGTTTTTTATTAAATGATTGCAACCGGCGCTTTTGTTATCTGTAGTTTTACCCGGAAAAGCAAACACATCCCTGTTATAATTATTAGCAAGTTCCGCAGTTATCATGCTTCCTCCTTTTAAAGCAGTTTCAATTACAATAGTTGCATCGGCCATCCCTGCAACTATCCTGTTCCGCTGTGGGAAATTGAAGGCATCCGGTTTTGTTTGCTGCATAAATTCAGTAAGTAACCCACCTTTAGACGAAATTTCTTTTGCCAATCCTTTATGCTGTGACGGATAAATAGAATCTAATCCGTGCGCAACCACAGCAACCGTCTGCAAGCCGTTTTGCAAAGCCGCTTTATGAGCTATTCCATCTATGCCAAATGCCAATCCGCTTACAATTATAGGGTTCTGTTCTTTTATTTCTTCTATAAACTTCTCTGTGATTTGTTTGCCGTAATCAGTATTGTTTCTTGTTCCTACAATACTAATTATTTTAGATTCATTTAAGCTTGCAGCCCCTCTATAATACAGTAAGATCGGGGCATCAGCACAATTAAGTAACCGTTGGGGGTAATCTTTTTCAGTAATAAATAATGGCTGTATTTTATACTTTTCAATAAAAGCTATTTCCGCTTCTGCTTGTTTAAGGTCAGTGAATGCTTTAATACTGTTGGCTTTTATTTCTCCTATGTTTTCAACCGTGCTTATTTCTTTTTTACTGGCTTTAAAAATGGCTTCAGCACCCCCAAAATGATCCAATAAATTTCTAGCATGTACTGGCCCGATATTCGGCACAAGCGTCAGAACAACACGATAAAGAAGTGTATCATTCATTTTTATTATTCCCCCTACTTAACTATTTGTACTTTGCGACCCTAATTGCCTGTCAAAAATAACAACTGTGAATTCATTATTTGAAAAATTAAAACACATCAGGCTGGTTCGTTCGTTCGTTTATGGAGTTGTTGGTGCAGCTACTTACCCAGGCATTGCAATGATTAATAAACTAAGGATAGAAGGCACTGAACATATTTCAAATCTTCCGCATAACAATGTGCTTTTTGTAAGTAACCACCAGACTTATTTTGCTGATGTCATCACCTTCATCCATATCTTTTGTGCAGTCAAATGGCGAAAGCAGAACAAACTCGGTCTGCCATTTTACCTACTGAATCCTTTCACCAATGTTTATTTCGTGGCAGCAGCAGAAACCATGAACGGGAGTTTTCTCAGCCGCCTTTTTAAATTGGGAGGAGCCCTTACCGTAAAGCGGACCTGGCGTGCTGAAGGCAAAGAAGTGCAGCGCGGCCTCGACACTTCAGATACTACTAAAATAACCAAGGCGCTCCACAAAAGCTGGGTCATCACATTTCCCCAGGGTACTACAAAGCCTTTCGCTCCCGGCAGGAAAGGCACAGCATTTATTATCAAACAAAACAAGCCAATTGTGGTGCCTGTTGTTATCAATGGCTTCTGGAGGGCATTTACAAAAAAGGGGTTAACCTTTAAAAAGAAAGGTTCTCTCCTTTCAATAAAATTTAAGGCGCCCCTAGTAATTGACTACACTAACACAGTGGAAGAGATTTTAGAACAGGTGATGGATGCTATTGAACAAAGCAAAAAGTTTATGCTCAAAGGCAAACATCACCTCATAAGCATACTTGATAAATGATCTAAACAGTCATCAATTAATTCCTACTATTTATTTTCCATCTTGAAAATAGACATTCACACCCACATAATGCCCGATAAAATGCCAAACTGGGTGCAAAAGTTTGGCTACGGCGACTTTATTCATCTGGAACACCGCAACTGCAAAGCTTGTATGATGAAGGGGGATAAAGTATTTCGTGAGGTGGAAGGAAATACCTTCAGCGTCGCCGAACGCATAAAAGATTGCGATGCTGAAAACGTTTCATTCCAAGTGCTCTCAACCATCCCCGTTTTATTTAATTATTGGGCAAAGCCTAAAGATGCTTTGGAAACCTCCCGTTTCTTTAATGACCATATTGCTGAAACAGTCATAAAAGATCCCCAGCGCTTCATTGGCATCGGCACAGTTCCGATGCAGGATATTGACTTAGCAATTCTGGAAATGGAGCGCTGCATAAAAGAATTAAACATGCCCGGCCTTGAGATCGGCACAAACATCAACAGCAAAAACTTAAGTGATAAAGAGCTGTTCCCTTTTTATGAAGCAGCCGAGCACTTCGGGTGCGCATTATTTATTCACCCCTGGGAAATGATGGGTGAGGCTGATATGCAAAACTATTGGCTGCCTTGGCTGGTAGGCATGCCCGCAGAAACTTCCCGCGCCATTTGTTCAATGATCTTTGGTGGCGTGTTCGAACACTTCCCAAAGTTGCGTATTGCATTTGCCCATGGCGGCGGCTCTTTCCCCATAACCATTGGTAGGATAGAGCATGGTTTCAATGTTCGCCCGGATCTGTGCGCAGTTGATAATAAAATAAATCCCCGCGCTTACCTTGGCAGGTTCTGGATAGACAGCCTTGTGCATGATAAAAATGCGATGCAATTTATTGTTGATCTGTTTGGAGAAAATAAGATCTGCCTTGGAACTGATTATCCTTTCCCCCTTGGCGAGCACCATCCCGGAGAACTGATAGAATCAATGAATTTCGCAAAAGAGATAAAAGAAAAGCTGCTATATAAAAATGCTTTAGCCTGGCTGGGCTTAGAAAAAATAGGTCTGTAGATACCCGCTCATTTCTGTTTGGTATTGCTGCGCGATTATCCTTGCTTGATCAGCAAAATTCTCTTTGCCACCTGCATAAATAATCGCCCTACTTGCGTTTACCAACAACCCGCAATCTTTATTTAAACCATATTCACTTACTTCTTTTAAACTGCCGCCCTGGAAACCAACGCCTGGCACAAGAAGAAAATTATCAGGAATTATATTCCTTATGTTCACCAATTCACTGGCTTGCGTAGCCCCAACGACAAACATTAAGTTATCCGGCATTCCCCATGTTGAAACCGTTCTTAGCACCTTTTCATACAACAATTCCTCGCCCGTTCTTTGCAGTTCAAAGTCCGCTGCCCCTTTGTTGGATGTTAGGCCCAATACTATAGCGAACTTTCCCTCATATTCTAAAAAAGGCCGTACACTGTCTTCTCCCATATACGGGGCAACAGTTACTGCATCAAATTTCAATGTTTCAAAGAATGTCTTTGCATATTGGGCAGATGTATTGCCAATATCTCCTCGTTTTGCATCTGCTATTGTAAAGTGTGTTCCCGGAATATAATCTACCGTTTTCTCCATAGCCTCCCAGCCTTTCAGACCCTGTGCCTCATAAAAGGCGGTGTTTATTTTGTAGGCAATGCAATATTCTTTGGTAGCATCGATAATGGCTTTGTTGAATTGGAAAATTGCATCTGGGTTGTATTTTAGGTGTTCCGGTATTTTTGCAACGTCAGTATCAAGGCCAACGCAAAGGTAAGAGCGTTTCTCTTTTATTTGATCTATTAGCTGTATTCGGTTCATGTCTAATTATGAAATAGGCTCTCTTTTTGCTTCACCATTTCCTCTGCAATATATTTCGCATCAGCATCCTGCTGTTCTAAATGTTCAATAATGTTCTCATAGCTCTTTTCGTCGCGGTTCTGGCTGAGCTTGAAAATATGCTCCATGCCGGTTATTTCTATTTCAAAGGCTACAATGGCTTTCATCATTGTGCGAACATAGTTTTCATCCAGGCGCTGAACGAGGGAAGGGGAATGGGGGTTGTTTTCAAACTTTTCAGTTAACCGGGTCAATAGCTGGTGCAAAGCAATATCATCCAGGAACCTTAAAGTGCCCTTTGCATGAACTGCCTGGTAATTCCAGGTGCTGCCACTGTTTTTATCCTCGTACCAGCTTGCGCTTACATAGCTGTGTGCTCCATGGAAAATGGCCAAGACGTTTGGGTTCTGCTCAAAAGCAACCGTGTGCGCCTGTTTGCGCATGATGTGTGCCTTTAGGAACAACTGCCCGTTCCTCTCTTCTATTAATACGGGGACATGTGTAGCGACGGGTTTGCCTTCTGGATCGCAGCCGCAAAGGACGATGAAAGGGTGGGCATGCATGAATGCAAGCACCTCTTTGTTGTCCAATGCTTTGAAATGGGGAAGGTCGTACATAAGACAAAGGTAGGAAAAAGTGCAAGATCAGTTGGCTTCTAGTGAAGGTGGCATGAAGGACGCAGGGATGCCGCAGGGAGGCCGCAGGGAGGCGGAGAGGAGGAAAGTAAAAAGTAAAAAAGAAAAAGTAAAAAAAGTATTGAAGGGGGTGAATAGCTTTTAAATATTTTATTAAGTGGAATTTAATTAGGGATCATCTTAATGTTGAATAATACTGCTATTTTTACCGCGGTTTTAAAAGATGTGTGATTATTTTTTGAGAAGCCGGTGCCTTAACCCTGTTTTTATTGCCGGTATTTAAAATTCATAATTCCTTTTTGGAAGCCGCGCCATGTTTAATTGACCTGGCTTTATTTTAACCAATTGAAATATACTTTTTTAAATGTTTTTCTAAAGTGTTGAAAAAGCACTTTTGGGAGGATAGGTTTTTGGATGACCAGACACAAAGACACTAAGGCATGAAGAAGGGTTGATAGGTTGACCTGTTGATTGGAAGGATGAGAACATGAAAAGGATAGTACCAAACAGAGGAAAGAAAGATTGCCTGTGGGGTGGGAGTTGGGCTAAGAAGGTTGTGATGATTTGTTTTATTAGAGAGATATGAAAAATATTAAAAACATACTTTTTATTAACGGGGAATGCACCCCTCTTTTTTCTATTTATAAAAACAATTTTATGAAGAGTAATGTAATGCTTAAAGCAATGGCTGTTGCCGTTGTATTGTTATTGTCTGTTGCAGGCAAGGTGAATGCGCAGGATACGACGGAAGCATCGAAAATGTATCCTACTACTGCTCCACATTTTAAGAAACCTGTACCTGCAGCAAACCCAATTGCTGCTCCAGGCGTTAAAGCAATTGCTCCTGATGCTGCACCTGCAGCGAGGGTGCAAACAACACCGGCTCAGGCTGATAATATAGCTTCTCCCGCTGCACAAGCAACAGGGGCAAAAACTGTTGCTCCTGCGGTTCCGGCAGTAACTGCAACGCCAAAGGTGCTGCCAACAGCTCCTAAAGCTGCGGTAAGCAATCCTGCGGAGCAAAAAAATCCTCTATTGCACCGGCAATGACTGCACCACCACAAAAAAATTAATCAGTTCTATTAATAAGCTTTAGCATGAAAATAAGTTTTACGAATTCTGCAACAATAAAATCTACTGTTATGAGCACATCTACACTTTGCGTTCCTGCGCAACCGACTATTGTAAATAGTGTAAAAAAATATTTTAGCCGCATATTGGCTACTGTTTTTGCCTTTATCCTTTTAACCGGGGTGGTGATGGGGCAAACTACCACATCATTTCCTTACACCGGTGGAAATCAAAGTTTTACTGTTCCGGCAGGCATTACCTCAATCACGGTATCCATGTGGGGTGCGGGTGGCGGTGGTGCCTATAACGGTGGTGCAGGGGGATCAGGCGCCTTTGTAAAGGGTACTATGACTGTTGTACCAGGGCAAGTTTTGACTGTTATAGTAGGTGGTGGCGGTGCATATAATGGTTCGGGCGCTTCTCCAGCTACTTTTGGAGGAGGTGGGACAGGTGGTTCGCCAAGCGGCTCTTCAGGGGGTGGATATAGCGGGATATTTAACAGTACTACTTTGTCCCAGGCCAATGCTTTAGCAATAGCCGGCGCCGGCGGCGGTGCGCCATATTTTGCTGGTACTTTTACTAATAATGGCGGTGCGGGCGGCGCTACATCAGGTACTGCAGCGACCAATCCTACAGGAACAACTTATACTGGTGGGGGTGGAGGAACTCTTTCAGCGGGAGGAGCCGGAGGGCTTTTTAACACTGTGACAAGAGGAACGCCGGGGTCTGCTTTAACAGGTGGCGCAGGATATTCCAGCACCTATGGCGGTGGCGGCGGTGGCGGCGGTTATTATGGGGGTGGTGGCGGTTATGGCGGTGCCACAGCTAAATATGGTTCCGGTGGAGGCGGTGGTTCTTCTTATCTTGGAAGCTTGACTTCGACAACTAATACTGTCGGCACGACTAATACTACAGGCGCTGCTAACCAGGCCCCAGGAAACGGAACAACCGGTTATGTAGCCGGCTCCGGTAATGGTGGTGCGGGAACTACATCAAATACGAATGGCGGTAATGGGTTAGTGCTTATAACCTATACACCTGTCGCATGTGCTACACCGTCCGTTCCTACAAGCTTAGTTTTAACTTCGCCTTATGCCGGAGCGGTTGGCGGTACTTTTGCAGCGCCCTCGGGCGGCGCTACCAACTACTTGGTTATCAGAACAACGACTTCAAGCGCTCCAACAGCGCCAACCAACGGCACTACTTATACTACGGGCACAATTGCACTTGGCGGTTATATTGTTGCCGGAAATAATGCTTTAACGGGATTTTTAGATTACAATTCACTTACTACCGGTTCCACTTACTGGTATTGGACATACGCGTATAATTCCGGCTCCTGTACAGGTGGCCCGGTTTATTCTTCAACTAACCTAAACGGTTCGGTTGTTGTAAGCAATTATCTTCCAGTTTCGAGCACGGTTACAGCATCAGGTGCAGGCAGCTTTACAATACCTGCGGGCATAACATCCCTGATCATAGAAACAATAGGTGGCGGCGGCGGCGGCGGCGGAAGCGCAGGCCTCCCTACTGCTGGCGCAGGCGGTGGTGGTGGCGCTTTTGCAGCTTCTATTATCACTGGTTTAACACCGGGTGGCACTTACTATTACAATGTGGGCGCTGCAGGAACAGCAGGTACGGGTGGCGGTGCAGGTGGTGCTGCAGGCTCTTCCTGGGCAAATTCTACCAATTCAATCAGCGGTGCGCCTGTTATAGCTGTTGGCGGCGGCGGCGGCTCTGTATCTACAACTGCGTATGGCGTAGCAGGTGCTGCAAGCGCCTCCAACTCTAATGCAGGAACAGCTTTCAGTGGTGGTAATGGGGGCGTTAATCCTACAACTTCTACTTCGGCTTATGAAGGCGGCGGAGGAGGGGTGGTTCATCCGCAGGGACAACTGCAAATGGCGGTACCGGCGGCAACGGTTCAACTTCCGGTGGTGTAGGCGGTACTGCTCCAACCGGCGGTGGCGCAGGCGGCACCGGTGGCTATGCGGCAACTTCAACTGCCGGTTCTCAACCCGGCGGCGGCGGCGGGGGATTGGATAATGATGCGGATGGTGCCTCTGCAGGAGGTATTGGTGAAGTTATTTTTTTATATGGCTATCCGGCATGTTCTACACCTTCAGCACCGGCTTCGGTTGCAGGAGGTACAACAACGACAACACAAATACCGGGAACAATTACTGCTCCCGCTACACCACCAACCGGCTATCTTGTAGTGACAAGCACGGCTTCAACACTTAGTGCAGGCCCTGTAAAACGGTACGACTTATGCTGCGGCGGGGTCGTTAGGCGGCGGGACTGTGCAATATTTCGGCACTTCTACTACTTTTGCTGCTGCCTCGTCTTTAAGCAGTAATACAGTATATAATATTTTTGTTTATTCTTATAATAATTCAGCTTGCGGAGGTGGCCCAGTTTACAGTGCTACTTCTGTTACAACCACTGCCACTACGATCCCGGGAGCGCCTACGATTGGTACAGCTACTGCCGGCAATCTGCAGGCTTCAGTAGCTTTTACGGCACCTACAGGGACTGCTACAATTACAAGTTATACGGCTACTTCTACCCCGGAAGCATTTACAGGTACAGGCTCAACGAGCGCTATAACTGTTACAGGATTAACTAATGGAACAGCTTATACGTTTACAGTTACAGCGACCAATGCAGGGGGAACGGGAGCAGCAAGCGCTGCATCTAATTCTGTAACACCGTTGGGGCCCTGCAGTGCACCGGGTGTTGCTACGGGTTTAAACCTGATCTCTCCTTACAGCGCCTTAGTTGCAGGCAATTTTACAGCGCCTGCAGGCGGGGCAACCAACTATTTGGTAATAAGGACAACCAGTTCTTCGGCACCTACGACCCCAACCAACGGAACCTCTTATACTACAGGTTCAAGTGTACTTGGCGGCTATATTGCTTCTAACACTGCAACAACGGGTTTTGCGGATAACAGCGGAACCGCTGGTACCCAGTATTGGTACTGGGTTTATTCTTATAATACAGGTTCTACCTGCAGCGGAGGCCCAGTTTATTCGTCCAGCAACGTGAGCAGTAATGTTATGGTAAGCACAACTGTAGCGGTATCTACGACTTATTCTTCAACAACCACCTATACAGTGCCGGCAGGCGTAACTGCGATCACTGTGAGCGCTTGGGGTGCAGGCGGGGGTAGCGGCGGCGGGGTTGCTAATTCTTCTGATAATGCCAGCGGCGGCGGCGGCGGCGGCGCGTTTGTTCAACAGACATATAACGTTACGCCGGGTGACCAATATAGCTTAACTGTGGGTGCCGGCGGAACAGCGGGCACTACAGCCGGAACGGCAGGAAGCACTGGGAATTCATCAACTGTGACCACTATATCCGGTACTACCACTAACCTATCTGCGAATGGCGGCGGCGGCGGCGGTGGTGTTACTACTGCATCAACTACTTCGGGAACCGGAACAGCGGGAACAGGCGGCGCAGCAGGGACAAGCTATAATGCTTCTTTTGCCGGTGGGAATGGAACTGCAGGTTTTGCAACTACTTTGGATGAAACCGGCGGTGCAGGCGGCGGTGGAGCAGGGAATGCCGCAGCAGGGGGTAATGGTTCCGGTTCACTTACGGGAACAACAGGAGGCACAGGCGGTGCAGGAAGCCCTAATTCTGCTCCATGGATAGGTGGCGCAGGTGCAAGCGGAGTTGAACAAACGCAAAGTATTCCCGGTGTAGCGGGCATCGCCCCAGGCGGCGGCGCAGCGGGAGAATCTAATTATACTACAGCAGAACCCGGCGCAGCAGGCGGTAACGGACAGATCATTATTACTTATCCTGAACAGCCCTGCGCAGCACCGGCTATTCCTACAGGACTGAATTTAAGTAACCCTGTTTCAGGCAACTCTGTTACGGGTACTTTTACTGCACCTTCACCAGCGCCAAGCAATTATTTGGTAATAAGGACTGCCGGGACAACGGCTGCTACAGCACCAATAAATGGCACTACTTATACCGCAGGGCAAAGCGCACTTGGCGGAACGATCATCTCGGTTGCTACCACCACAGGCTTTACAGATAATACAACAGCACTATCTACGCAATATACTTATACGGTTTATTCTTATAATAATACCAGTTGTACCGGCGGCCCGGCATATTCTACAACCAGTTTAAGCGGTGTTATTACTACCAGTAATGTTGCTCCATTGTATTGGGCAGGTATAGGCACTACTATTACAGCAGGCTCACCTCCTAATACAGCTACCAATTTCAATACAGCAGCAGACTGGTCAACCAGTCCTACTACTTATGTAGCATCGGCTTCGGCACCTTCGGCAATAAATGCCTGCTATGTGAATTTGACGGCTACTGCTTCTACATCCCAAACTATAGCTTTAAGCGGTAATATTACCATTGGTTCTTTGACTGTAAGCGCGGCTTTCAGTTCTACCACTCAAACAGTTTGGTATATCAGTGCGGCTACCTATGCGTTAACTATTAATGGAAATGCTTCATTGTCTATGCCTACGGCAGGCAAATCAACTTCCTTTCTTATATTTGCTACTACGACCGGTTCGGTATCAATAGGGGGCAACACTAACATAGGCAATACCGGAGACCAGGGCGTTTCGGCCATTTCTTCAGGTACAACCGCCCAATCAACAGGTACCTGGACGTTTGGGGGCAACCTGGCAATGAATACAAAAGGAAGCAGTTATTATAACCTTTATGCTACGTTTAACGGAAGTAATCCGCAGACATGGTCATATACTAATGGCACTTACACTGCCGCAATAAACTCCTTAACTGTAAATTCTAATTTAACAATTGCAAATACTTCAGCTACAACATTTATGTATATGGAGGGCAATCTTACAGTAGGTGCTAATTATTCATTGACTATTCCAAGCGGGTCCAGTTTTAATCAATATAACGGAACAACGGGTTCATCAGCCAGTACATTTAGCCTGGGCAGCGGTTCAACTTTATATGTAGGCGGTGCTGCAACATCGGCTGTAAATTCTGTTACAGGCAGCAACTTCCCCGGGTATTTTGCTACTTATACATTTAATCCTGCAAGCACAATAGAATATGATGGCCCGGCAGCACAAAATGTTTATAGTAGTGCCAGTAATACTCCTGTATACGGCAACCTGACAATAGGGGACGCAACTACTGCACCTTCTACCGTTGCCACCGCAACGGCAGCGTTAACTATTAAAGGCAGTATGCTTATAAACAGCGGGGCGACTTTTGCAGGCGGTACTGCACTTACGCATACTATTAGTGGCAACTGGACGAATAGCGGGGGAACCTTTACTTACGGAACAAGTATCATTGCGTTTAATGCTGTGTCGCCTACGATACAGCAACTGATCTCAGGCGGCAGAGCAGTGGCAGACCAATTTTACAGTATTACACATACTGGCGCAGGCACACTACAGTTAGTAAACAATAATGTTACTGCTAATGGTATATTTACCAACTCTGCAGGTACTTATGACTGCAATACCAATTCATTAAATACGACGGTTACGGGCCTTACTACGGTAAGCGGCGGGACATACTTAGCAGGCAGCGGTGCACAAACTTTCAATGGTGGATTAACCGTTTCGGGTGCAAGCACTAACTTTACGAGCGCGACAGGGTTGACCTTATCTGCAGCGACTGTAACCCTGACCAGCGGTACTCTAACTGCACCTGATGCTACGGGCAGCTTTACTGTTACCGGCAACTGGGTGAATAACGGAGGAACTTTTACAAATAACGGAGGCGCGGTAACCTTTGGCGGAGCCAGCCAAACAATAGGCGGGACGGCAACTACGCAAGCTTTTGACAGTATCCAAGTGGCGAATACGGGGACTTTAAGCCTTACCGGAAGCACCACAGCTTTAACGCTGAGCGGTAACCTGGACCTAGGCCAGAGTGGTAATGCAACAAATGGGTTTGCTTTTGCACCCGGCATCTTTGCACTCGGGCAATGGTACTACAGTTAATGTGGCAGGCCAATGGGCAAATTATGCATCAACCTTTACGCCAGGTACAGGTACGGTTAACTTTAACGGCAGCGGTGGCGCACAGAGTATTATAGGCTCAAATACGTTTTATAAACTTAATTACAGCAACAGTTCGGGGCTCAGTTTGTCAGGCAATACAACCATAAACAATACGATAACATTCCCTGCGAACGGTTTGATAGAGCCAAACGGCAATGTTTTGTTAATGGGAGCATCTGCTACTACCAGCGGATCATCAGCTAATGCGTATGTAGACGGTAATTTAAGCTGGGCGTTCACAAGCGCGACCAATCATGCATTCCCTGTAGGTAATGGAGGAATTTATCTGCCCGTTACTTTTGCTTATACTTCCACACCTACGAGCAGTACGGTTACGATAGGGGCAACATCGGGTTCTTACCCACCTGCTATTCCAGCGAACGTAAGGTTATATCCTTCAGCTTACTGGACTGTTTCTCAAACAGGAGCTTCTGCTATTAATTACGGACTTTCTATCCCGAAAAGCGGCTTTACACCGACGGGGACAGTGGTTATACTTAAATCAGACAACGGCGCAACTGCTACTTCTAATGCTACTACAGGAAGCGGGCCTTATGTTGACGCAGCAGTCTTAACAACAATTGGTTCTACGAACAGCCAGTTTGCACTTGGGCAGACGAATATACCGTTGACGATTACAGGTGTGACCGCACAAAATAAAGTGTATGACGGTACAACGACTGCTACTTTAAATACAGGTTCTGCTGCATTGTCAGGTGTTGTAAGCCCTGATGATGTTTCTTTAGTAAGTTCAGGAGCAACCGGAACATTTGCAAGCAAGAACGTTGCTAACGGAATAACGGTAACAACTTCAGGGTTTACTCTAGGCGGAGCGCAGGCGGCTTATTATAGCCTTACACAGCCAACTACAACAGCCAATATTACGGCTGCGACAGTGAGCCTAGCCGGTACAAGAATTTATGACGGCACGACAAACTTTACAGCAGGTTCGTTTACGCCAACGATAACAGGGATGGTGGGTTCAGAAACGCTGACCATTGCGAGCGGAACAGGCACGGTGCCGAGCCCGAGTGTGAGTGCAGGTACACAGACCCTAACGCTTGGTTCGCTTGCGCTTGGTAACGGTACAAACGGAGGGTTGGCCGCAAACTATACCTTGGTGGGCGGTACGAATACGGGTACTATCACCGTAGCAAACTCAACCATCAGCGTGACAGGAGCAACTACATATACTTATAACGGAGCGGCACAGGGGCCATCAGGCATCAGTGAAACAGGCTCCACAGGAGCACAATCTATCAGCTACTCAGGTACTGATGATGGAAGTAATCCTTATGGGCCAAGTGCAACTGCACCAACTAATGCAGGCAGCTATACAGCTACTGCAACAGTAGCAGCAGACGCGAACTACAGCGGGGCAACATCAGCCCCTTATCCGTTCACTATAGCACAGGCAACAGCCACCATCAATGTAACAGGATACAGTGTTACTTATGACGGCAATGCACATACAGCGACAGGAACAGCAACAGGCGTGAACAGCGAAGACCTGAGCAGCCTGCCTTAACTTAACAGGCACAACACATACAGCAGCAGGAACCTATAACGGAGATGCATGGACATTTGCAGGCAACACCAATTACAGTTCAGCATCAGGAACGGTGAATGACCTGATAAGCACTGCAAGCTCAAGCATCAGCGTAACAGGAGCAACGACATATACTTATAACGGAGCGGCACAGGGGCCATCAGGCATCAGTGAAACAGGCTCAACAGGAGCACAATCTATCAGCTACTCAGGAACTGATGATGGAAGTAATCCTTATGGGCCAAGTGCAACTGCACCAACTAATGCAGGCAGCTATACAGCTACTGCAACAGTAGCAGCAGACGCGAACTACAGCGGGGCAACATCAGCACCTTATCCGTTCACGATAGCACAGGCAACAGCCACCATCAATGTAACGGGATACAGTGTTACTTATGACGGCAATGCCCATACAGCAACAGGCACAGCAACAGGGGTACAAAGTGAAGACCTGAGCAGCCTTTTGAACCTGACCGGAACAACACATACGGCAGCAGGAACCTATAACGGAGATGCATGGACATTTACAGGGAACACGAATTACAATTCTGCATCAGGAACAGTTAATGACCTGATAAGCGCTGCAAGTTCCAGCATCACAGTAACAGGAGCAACGACATACACTTATAACGGAGCAGCACAGGGGCCATCCACTTATACAGAGAGTGGTTCAACGGGAGCGGTAACATTCAGCTATGTTGGGGTAAGCGGCACGACATACGGGCCAAGCGCAACAGCACCGACAGGTGCAGGCAGCTATACAGCTACTGCAACAGTAGCAGCAGATGCAAACTATAGCGGAGGAACTTCAGCGCCTTATCCATTCACGATAGCCAAAGCAACTGCCACCATCAATGTAACAGGATACAGTGTTACTTATGACGGCAATGCACATACAGCGACAGGAACAGCAACAGGCGTGAACAGCGAAGACCTGAGCAGCCTCCTTAACTTAACAGGGACGACACATACAGCAGCAGGAACCTATAACGGAGATGCATGGACATTTGCAGGGAACACGAATTACAATTCTGCATCAGGAACGGTAAATGACCTTATTAGTGCAGCAAGTTCCAGCATCACAGTAACCGGAGCAACAACGTACACTTATAACGGTACAGCGCAAGGGCCATCCACATATACAGAAAGCGGATCGACCGGGGCTGTAACCTTCAGTTATGTTGGTGTAAGCGGCACTGTATACGGGCCAAGCGCAACAGCGCCTAAGAATGCAGGCAGCTATACAGCCACAGCGACGGTGGCAGCGGACGCGAACCATAGCAGTGCTACTTCGGCGGCTTATGGATTTAGTATCAATAAAGCCCCTCTCACCATCACAGCCAACAATATCACGAAGTGTAACGGAGCGACCTATACGTTTGCAGGCACCGAGTTCACTACAAGCGGCCTACAGGGCAGTGACGCAGTAAGCAGTGTGACATTGGCAAGCGCAGGAGCAGCAGCGGGCGCAGCAGCAGGGCCATACAGCATTACCCCAAGTGCAGCAGTTGGAACAGGGTT
>CAVYTF010000002.1:0-28969 GCA_963771435.1 uncultured Bacteroidota bacterium
ACTGGGAAATGCAGCTCCCTTCAGGTACGCAGTATGTGTCAGGCCCGGACGAATGCTTAAAAGGCGTACGGGAACAACTATCAAAAGGCGTATCATGGATAAAAATGTTTGCTGACTGGGGACTACCCACTTTCAACTACAACGAGATGAAAACCATTGTTGACGAGGCAAAAAGGAGCTATGTGAACGTAGCTGCACACGCCACTTCAATAGAAGGGATACGGATGGCCATACTTGCAGGTGTAAGGTCTATTGAGCATGGCTACCAGTTCAATGACTCCCTCATCCAGATGGCATTGGCCAACCATACTGCCTGGGTGCCCACCTTAACTGCGGAAGAATACGACCATGCCCCCATGGACAGCGTGTACAAATATTTAAACAAGGCTTACAAACTAAAGCTGCAGATAGTAATGGGCACTGATATTGGCAGTTTTCCGTGGGACATCAACGAAACAAAAGAGCTGGAAGATTATGTAACCAAAGCAGGCTTCACCCCCATGGATGCCATCAAAACCGCAACCAGCAATGCCGCCGAGATGCTGGGCATACAGCACAAACTCGGGCAACTGAAAAAAAATTATATAGCCGACATCATAGCTGTTAAAGGCAACCCGCTCAATAATATCGCCCTTCTGCAGCAGGTAGGCTTTGTAATGAAAGAAGGGAAGATATACAAGCAACCGGCAACAGGGAGATAAAAGTCTTTAAAAACCAACCACCAACTATTTTGTTTTATCTTGCTGTAATGCAGTAATATCATTTTCAAACAATCAATAAAGTTATGATAGTACCCGCCATGACCATTGATGAAGTTTACCGGCAGGTAATGGATGACTATAACGACATGTACAGGAAAGCAGTTGCGCAGTCAACCCTTTTTAGGGCTGATATGATGAGAAGGAGGCTTGATCATGAGGTAAAGGTTATCACTCACAAAACTACCCGCAACAACAACTGGAATATAATGTTCCGTATTTTCACCCATGGCGCTCAGCTTATCTTTTATTTGCGCAGCTACGATAAACGCGGGCCTGTAACCTACCATATTCAGTTCCTGAATGACACGGGCGAAAGACAGGTCATTAAGCACAATACCCATTTTTATCAGCGCTTTAATGAACGCTTAAAGCTCAACCTTAAAAGCCCTGCCGATACCATCAAGCATTTTTTTAAATATAACCTGGAGTATAAACTATCGCAAACGGAGCCACTGCCAAACGGAAGAAAGCTGGTACAGTTCATCTACACCAGCGGCATTGCAATTGGCTGGCAGCATGAAACAGGGAAGCTTGTTCATGTAAAAACCTTTGTTTCCACTGATATGCTCACTACCCAGCAGAAAAGCTTAGCCGATTTTATAAGGCATCATAACGATGGCGAACAGTTTGAACTCGAGGTAAAACTGAAACACATGAAAGACGAACTATAACAGTTCTGCCTATATTTGAATTCAACAATCGTTCTATAATAAAAAGTAAATTTGTAAAAATAAACAGGTACAATGAGCACACTCACTTTAAACATACCGGATAATATAGAATTAGATACTAAAGACACTACTAAGTTTTTAGCATCCAAGCTGTATGAGTCAGGAAAGCTAACCCTCGGGCAAGCCGCTGCATTAGCTGGTTTCTCTAAACCTGCATTTGCTGAAATATTAGGGGATTATGGGGTCTCTTTAATTAATTACCCTGTATCAGATATGAAAGCAGATGCTGAAAGAATATAATGCTGTTATTGCAGACACTACTTGTTTTATTCTCCTCGATAAGATTGGCGAGTTAAGTTTATTACAACAACTATTTACAAAAGTCACAACTACAGATACTATTGCAAAAGAGTTTGGCAAACCACTTCCCTCATGGGTAAATATATTGGCAGTAACCGACATTACTTACCAGCGTGTATTGGAGATAGAGGCAGACGAAGGCGAAGCAAGCGCTATTGCATTGGCACTACAACTGGGAAATTCCTTATTAATACTGGATGATTTCAAGGCAAGGAAACTGGCTGCCAAGCTACATCTTCTTTACACAGGAACATTTGGTATATTATTGAAGGCAAAAGAAGCCGGTATCATTCCCGCGATAAGACCAATAATGGAAACTATTCAAACTACAAACTTCAGGTTTTCTAACAATATATTCCAGCAAATATTGAAAGAGGCAAATGAAGGATAAGTTTGAATTTTTATTGATTATTTTCCTCCGTATTTTGATATTCAATAAACAAATAAATACTCCGCAATTAGTTTTCTTGAAAACTTAGTCAGTAACAAAATTTATTTTTGTCTGCAAAAATCTATCAATGATTATGCTAGGAGAAATTTATGATAAAATTCATTCAATAATATCAAAGCATTATCCTAATCTGAGATTAGACTCAAGAGGATATTCTGGGCCTGAATTCCATTCTCTATTATCTCCATTTTTTAAAGATTATGTGAACACTCCATGGTTCTATAAAGGCAAATTGGAATTTATTCATTGGACATCTTTACCAAATTTATTTTCGATTATTAACAACGGAGAAATTAGGTTATACAATCTCTTTAACCCCACAGATGAAAATGAATTGAAACATGCAGCCAAATTACTTTCTTTACCAGAAGATATTATTAACCATATAAAGGAACGCTACTATACCGCTTCTTTTTGTTCTGGTGATGAACTAATGAATAAAGAACTTTGGAAAGAATATGGAAAGGATTATAAAGGAGTAGCAATAAAATTTTCATTAATTGATAATAGAGAAAATTGGGAAAATTTCTTCTTATCTTATGTATATTATAAACTGCCAGAAGATTGGTTAAAGTTTCAAAATGAGATAAAGCAACTACTAAATTCATATGATAGTTCATTAACTCTTGATTTTGATATTTGGAAATTTGCAGGGTTTTATAAAGAACCATTATACTCTTATGAAAAAGAGATACGTTTATCTGCTGTTACTCCATTTAATTATACACCAGAAACTTTAAAATATACTCGAACTGAATTAAGAATACAAGGAGGTAGAAATAGAATCGTCAAATATTTACCCCTTGAATTATGGAAGGATCCCGAATCGACTTATTTTAAAGCGCTATCTATAAATTCTAACTATGAAATTCCTAATAAACTTCAAGGATCCAACCTCCCGAAACTTAAAATAGAAGGAATATATTTTGGTAATCATTGTGGACTGAGTGACGAAGAATATTATGAACTTAAAAATGAACTTGAAGACTCTTTTAACTGGACATTAGGATACAACATTTTCATGCCATTAAGTTTATGCAAAAAAGATGATATAGAATTTTATTAACACAAATCAATATACAGTTTCTATTTCCATTCATTTGCACCAACTTTCTAACCTAAAAAACCAACCATTCAATATCGCTCCTACGGAGCTAAACCCTTTCCTGATAGCTTTTACTATTACTATTAAACTCCTACGGAGGTATGGGCGACTAAGAGTCTATACCTCCCTCATTTCCCTGTAGGGGATATATCTTAATAGCAAAACAGACCAACCAACAATCAAAGCTCCATAGGAGTGATATGCATCTTTCTCAATCTCAATTCCGCCCTTTTGTCATCCCTTCTCCCGCAACTATATACCCTATGTAACAAATGACATAAGAGAGTAGCGATATTGCGAAATTTGACTTTTGTTGCAAAATTGGTAGTAACCACCAATTTTGACAGAACTACAAAGAAAATTACTTGATTTATCTGAACGAGAAGATAAATTTTATACTACTATTTTTTGGGTGCTGATTGTACTGGATTTATGTTGTTTTGTTGTTCTTTATTGCAAGATTGCGGGTAAAATATAGTAATAAAAAGAGTAACTATACTAAAAAATACAAATGCCCTAAACCCCCATTTCCTATACCATTTCATTTTAGGAAAGTCTTGTCTTAATTTGTCGTTTAACTCCCTACTTTCTTCACTTTCTTCTTTTTTTTATAATCTCCCATACTTATATCTCTACCAGCTACCACATGACCTTTTCCAGATACAATTATTGTTGTAGTTGAAGGAACTACAGGCGGAGTATTTTTGGCATTGTATTCGTCTTCAAATTTTCTTTTACTTCTTATTAAAATAGGGTCGTCTTTATAAAATCTCCCTGTCCTGTGCTTCCCTTTTAAAGATTGAAATAAATCTTGCTGCGCTTCTATATAACCAGATTCTTTTAATTCATTAAGAAGGGTAAATATTTTACTCCTTATGTCATCCATTTGAAGCATTGTTTTGCAGACAGTATATTTTGTTACCAATATATTAGCATCAATATAATCGTATGCTTTTTCATGCAGCATTATTTCAAGTTCTTTAATAAAATCATTCCCTTCATAAGGGATTAAATTAGCGCTTTTAAAAGATGAATAAGAATCGTACTTTGTAAGTAAATCAACTCCTTTTGGCTCAATATAAAAATCGCTTCGGCTGTTATCTCCAGCACCGATAAAATTACTTGCCGCCAATTCTTCTAAAGGAATTGCAACCAAAGAATTAAACGCCTTTTGCAAGACATCTAAATTTACAAACTTTTTATCTGCCATGTATTTTAAAACCTCGTCGCAAGTTGGAGTGTCCATAAAGCAATAATTTAAGTAAAGCTAAAGACTAAAATACACTCTCAAATAATTACCCAAAAAAATAAATTAGGTAGTATCATGGACAAGATATATTTTTGTGTTCTCAATCAAAAGTTATGTGTAAGAACTTAAAAGAATTAATGGTAAAGTTTGCAGATGAAAATGTATGTAGGCAATACTTAATAAATCAACGTTGGGGCGGCGTTCCTGTGTGCCCTCATTGTGGTTGTGATAGGAGTTATAATATAGAAGGCGGAAGGCGTATTAAGTGCGCAAATAACAAGTGTTATAAGAAGTATAGCGTAACGATAGGAACAGTAATGGAAGCAACCAATATACCCCTTTCAACGTGGCTCCCTGCTATGTATATTATCTCCGCTCATAAGAAGGGTATTAGCTCAATTCAATTAGGTAAAGATTTAGGCGTAACACAAAAAACAGCGTGGTTTATGTTGCATAGGATACGCGAAGCATTAAAAGCCAAAAATTCGCCTTTATTGACTGGAACAGTAGAACTGGATGAAACCTACATGAGCCGTAAGTATGCAAGTGATTTTAAAGGTATTTCACCTGAAAAGGCACAAAGGTTTATAAACAAAAGAGGGGTTATTAAAAGGGGTGCAGTAGTGGGAGTAAAGGAAAGAGGCGGCAATGTAGTTGTAAAGGCATTTGACAGGGCAACGGCGGACGCTGTAAAGGATGCCGTTGATACCCATGTATCACCTGACGCAAAGCTAATGACTGATGATGCAGGTATTTACCATGTAGCTTTAAATGGACGTAACAGAAAGGTTGTAGTACATAGCGCAAAACAATGGGTTGTTGGTGATGTTCACACAAACGGAATAGAAAACTTTTGGAGTGTAATGAAACGCGGCGTTTATGGTATCTATCACCAAATAAGCTATAAGCATTTACAAGCCTATTGCGATGAATTTACATTCAGGTTTAATTCCCGTACCTTAGCCGATGGAGCAAGGTTTGATATAGCTTGTTCAAAGATAGAAGGTAAATTAACCTACAAACAATTAGTATATGGCAAAAACAGTAAAGAAAGCAGCGAAACCAAAGCCTAAGAAACGAGCCAATAAATACGAAGAGAAGCTACAAATAAACGGTTCATTTGATGAACTCGTAAAGGAACTTGTTACGCCTAACTTGCCGCTTAAAAAGAAATAAATTACATAACCAATAAAAGTAAAACAATGCCATTATTTATTGTAAGAGTAGAACTACACAACATAGACCACAGCCATCCATTATACGCCAAATTACATACAGATATGGAAAGTAATGGCTACGCTCGTGTAATAAAATATCACGATGATAAATTCTATCGTTTACCTTCTGCCGAATACACAACAATCAGCGATAGGGGAACAGATACCATTTTAGATACTGTTAAAGCCATTGCAAATAAAATAACAGCCCACAATGGCGTAATGGTTACCAAAAGTGCAGAGTTCTTACAAAAGGGGCTGTTACCTTCTAATTAAGCCTTTGTTATATCGCATACATTCTCGTATGCAATGGCTTCTTTTTTACCATATACATCCTCAAATGTATATCTGTAAGCCTTACCTATTAAGGCTCTCCAAAGTCCTTTAAAGTAAAGAAAAAAGTTTTGTTTAATACGGGAGATATTTCCTTTATCCCCTTCCTGTCCCAAAGTGTATGTAGTTGCCCCTTCTCCCCTCCTATTTTATAGCCTCCAAGTAGGGTTCAGGTAGCTACCAAGTAGCTGTTTGGTTGCTGTTGCCGCCATCAACCATTATCCCTGCAAATCTGCCAAACTTGCAGCAACTATTTCCCTAAATATATTGCCAATGCTCCCTGCTGTCATACTCAACTAATAAAATTTGGGAATATCAACCTATCTTATCCAACTTCGCGTTGACTAAAATGTAAACGGCAATTGCTGATGAAACTGATAACAGGGCTTTTAGCTTTATGCACGGTAGTGAACTGTTTTGGCCAACGCCGCGTAAACAATGACTCGTCTATGCTGCTTTCAAAGCAGGCAAAAACTAAGATAGACAGTATTTTTAAGGCATTTGCCAAGCCAAGCTCCCCGGGCTATGCCATTGGAATTGTAAAAGGCACAAAGGTTTTATATACCAAAGGCTATGGCTCGGCAAACCTTGATTATGACATTCCCATCACTCCCAACTCCTCTTTTGATATTGCTTCTGTGTCAAAACAATTTACTGCTGCCTGTATCGCCCTGCTCATTATGGATGGAAAACTTAGCCTGGAAACGCCCGTCAGCCAGTTTATTCCTGAACTGGCAAAGTATAAAGACACGCTGAGGGTGAAGCATTTAATATACAACACCAGCGGTATAACCGACTATTATAAACTTCCAAGGCCTGATGGGCATTCATGGATAACCTTCAACTATTTTGACAATGATTACTGCATAAAAGTCTCCTTAAGCCAGGATACCCTTGCTTTTAAACCCGGGGATAAATGGGACTATTGCAATGTGAACTATATGCTTTTGGCCAAAATAGTTGAAAAAATAAGTGGGCTGTCTTTTAGTGCATTTTGTAAACAAAGGTTGTTTGAACCGCTTGGCATGAAAAACACATTGATAAATGATGATGTAACTGAAATAATAAAAAACAGGGTGACCCCTTACAATACAAGGACGGCAGAATATGTGGAAGCGTACCGTAAAGAAGGCATTATTATTAAACCCAACGGCGAATGGCTGCAGCACCCGCGCAACTCACCGCACTATGGTGGCAGCGGTGTGGTAACCACTGTAAATGACCTGCTGATATGGAGCGAAAACTTCTTTACCAAAAAGTTCGGCGGCCAGGCATTCTATGACCTGATGCACCATACGGAGAAGTTTGCCAACGGAAGAGACAACCAGGCGTTTGGCCTGTACTTCGATAAATATGAGGGACGCACCTTTGTAGCGTGGGACGGCGGGGATTTTGGCGTTAGCTCCCAGCTAATGCGTTTTCCCGAACAGAAAATTGCAATCGTAGTGCTTTCAAACTTAGGCTCCGGCGAAGCATATAAAAAAGCCGACCAAATAGCAAATATTTTGATAGAAAATAAGGATTTGTAGATAAGGGAAAATCTTCCATTTCTGTACCAATTATTCCCCGATCACTTCTTTCCAGTTTAGAAATTCCTAACTTAAACAAATTACCCACATTCCCTGTTGCAATACTCAACCGGGGTTCCAAAAGGCAAAGAAGATCAACGCTTAAAATAATTTCTTTTTTATTTCTATTTCGTGAATGAATTATTTATTGTTATTTTTATGCTTACTAAACCTATTAAAATGGCAAACAAAAAAAGCAACGCAAAAAAAGCGGTGGAGGAAAAAACAATTTTAGAAAAGATCGGCGAACAGGCTATCTCTATTAAAGATGGAGTAGTGGAAGGCACAGCCCATCTGATCGAGATGGCAGGTGATGCCATCACTTCTGTAAAAGAGACCATTCATGAAATGACAGCACAGAAGAAAGCCGCGCCCAAAAAAGCCGCTAAAAAGGCTGTAAAAAAAGCGGCTCCCAAAGCGGCCAAACCTGTTGCTAAAACAGCAAAGAAAGCAGCGCCTGTTGCAAAAAAAGCTGCCCCTAAAGCGGCTAAACCTGTAGCAAAAACAGCCAAGAGTGCGGCTCCTGTTGCAAAAAAAGCTGCTCCTGCAAAAAAAGTAGCAAAAAAGGCAGCAGCCAAAAAATAAGAAAAGTTCTGCGCTCTTGTTGCATACCCTTGGCGGCATAAATGTCCGTCATGCTGTTAGTCATTTGTCTCAAATATAGTGGTGTTGCATTTTATACCCTGTCGAGACAGAGCATATAGATATGAGATAACATGGCATGCTATCTATAGTTTTATTACTTAGTTTTTTGCACCAACGCCGCAACCTAAAAAACAAACCTTTCAATATTGCTCTTTTGGAACTAAAACCTTTATAGTTATGAACTTACTGTTTGTTTATTAACCGAAGCGATCATTGTTGCTTGTAATTCGCTGCTACACTTGCTGCATTTATCATAAGCAAAACCTAATTGGCTCTAAAGTTGTACTTGTAACTATCTTGCACGTAAATAACATAAAAACCAAGGAACTTGCTTTGAGCTATGTTTTTTTCTGCATTATTATAAAATTGTTATTAAATATACTTATATCTGACTTTAAATCAGTGATTTAAACATCATTAATCGACCTGCAAAAAAGTAAATTGTCATGTTTTTGTGTACTCACTCTTAAAATAATAAGATCATACCCTCAAAATGACTACAATTTTAAAAAAGAATAATGTTACTGTTATCGGCGAAGAGGAAAAAGTAATGCTGTTCGCTCATGGCTTTGGATGTGACCAGAACGCGTGGAAATATATAAAAGATGCTTTTAAGGGGCAGTTCAGGCTTGTATTGTTTGATCATGTGGGTGCGGGCAAGTCAGACTTAACCACTTACAGCGCTGAAAGATATGATTCCCTTGATGGCTTTGCCAATGATATATTGGAAATATGTGATGAATTAGAGCTGAAGGATATAATATTTGTAGGCCATTCTGTAAGTTGTATGATAGGAGCTTTAGCTGCAATAAAGCGGCCTGATATTTTTGAAAAGCTCATATTTATAGGCCCGTCGCCCTGCTACATCTCTGATAGCTCTTATATAGGAGGTTTTGATACAGAAACTATTGATACATTGCTGGAAGTAATGGAAGAAGATTATATAAACTGGGCCAGGTCCTTAGCGCCGGTAGTAATGGACGAAACCAATAACGGGGAAGAACTTACAGAAAACTCTCTGAGCTTTTTTGTTCGATCGATCCCGTCATTGCAAAGAATTTTGCACGGGTAACTTTTAGGTCTGACAACAGGAAGGACCTTCCCAATATACCTATTGAAAGCCTTACCATACAATGCTCTGATGATAATATTGCACCATTGGCTGTAGGCAGATATATAAATGCACATACCCCGAACAATACGCTAACAGTGTTGAATGCCTTTGGCCATTGCCCACACATGAGCCACCCTAAACAAACCATAGCAGCAATTAATGATTATCTTTATAAATAATACCTGACTGCTTTACAAGCATGTAGTAAACAAAACAAATGAAAACGAAAACAATTCCCGGAACTGAAAAAGAAGAAGTAACCAGCTCTTCAAAAATGGAGCTGTATGACTTGTATGCTCCGGCGGTATACGGCAAAATTCTAAGTATAGTTGACAAAAAACCTATTGCAGATAAAATGCTTGAAAAAGTATTTATTAATGCATTGAAACATAAAAATATACCCGCTTATAAACTGCATAGCCCCCTAATTTCTTTGCTCAACCATTCCACTGAAAAAACCAACAAAACCATTAAAGCGTTAAATATCTTCAGGGAATGCTGCTCCGGAGCAAGCATTAATATTGCTGATGAGGAATAGTCTTTAAAGTGAATACTGCTAAAAAATCAAAATAAAAGAGCAACGCCGCCTTTTAATAACACCATTTTCTACTCCTTTTAATATGGGTTTTGTAGCTACCAGGTAGGTATCAAGTAGCTGTTTGGTTGCTGTTGGCCCTTATAATCATTATTCCTTCAAACCTTCCATTCCTGCACAAACTATTTCCCAATAACCTTTTTCCTGTGCAGCAGGCCCCAGTCTCTTAAAGCTGTGATAACGGGCCAGATAGATCGCCCATGTTCAGTGATGGCATACTCAACCGTGGGTGGAAAAGTATCAAATACTGTCCGCACTACCAATTTATTGGCTTCCAGTTCTTTTAGCTCTTTAGACAACATCTTATCCGTTATGCCCGGGATGGCTTTTGATATCTGCCCGAACCGCATATTTTCGGAAGATAATGTGATCAATACCTGTAGTTTCCAGTTGCCGCTCAATACTTCCAGCGCGTCCCTCACGGGTAGCAAGGCACCCTTACATTCCTCCTGCCTGTGCTTTATTTCGACTGTTATGTGTGCCTTGGTTTCCAATGTGTTATGTGTTGCTATCCTGGAAGATAGTGCTATCTAAAGGGATAGTACTATACTAAATATAGTATATTTATATAAGTTTGTATTGCAAATTAAATAAAAAAAGCAAATGAAAAAAATATTAAGCATTGAAACAAGTGCAAAAGCTGCTGATTCATTCAGCATTAAACTGTCCAGCGCCATTCTCGACAAGTTAAAGGCCACCTACCCGGATAGCCAACTAACAGTACATAACCTGGCAAAGGCGCCCTTCCCGCATTTGGAAGAAACGCACCTCGCCGCGTTTTTTACCCCACCGGAAGTACAATCGGAAGTTCAAAAAATAGCTATCACACATTCTGACGAAGCTATAAAAGAGATAATGGATGCAGACATTATCGTTATCGGTGTGCCTTTATACAATTTCGGCATCCCGTCCACCCTTAAAGCGTGGATAGATCATATTGTGAGGGCGGGCATAACTTTCAGCTACGCAACCGGTATCCCGGAAGGGCTGGTAAAAAACAAAAAAGTGTACCTCGCCATAGCTTCAGGTGGCGTTTATACTGAAGGCCCAATGAAAAGTTATGACTTTACGGAGCCTTATTTAAGAACCGTTTTGGGCTTTATCGGCCTCACGGACATAACTGTTATCAGGGTGGAAGGAACGATGGTGCCGGCAGTAAAAGAAACCGCATGGACAAAAGCATTGGAAACCACCAACGAATTTGCTTTCTAAAGCCTCTTGAATACAGAATAATAAAAATTCCTTTTTGGTTGTGAATAGTGCCGCCGCTTTATGTGGGGGCATTCTTTTATTTAACCTATACTCTCCTCACGTGCCTTTGTTCTAATATACATAGTGGTTTGCTGCGTACGCGGCACATACCAGATAAGTACCAGATTATTTATATTTATGGTATATATTCGGTACATATAGGGTTTATTAATAGTCCTTACCCTAATATGACACTTGTTTTTTAGAAATTTTTAGCAAAATTTTTTAGAATCAGGTAGTTTCCTGGTAGTTGGCAAGTACTGACCAGAGTTTTATAAAAGACAATATAGCGCAAAACGAATTGGGTTCTGCTTGCCTTGTTTTTATCTTTCACTTAAGCTGCACTACATCGTTCAGTTTCTCCCGTTTGTGTACTGATACTTCCCCTTTAAAGAACTGTTTTTTAAAACAGCCTTGCTCTTTTTATAAACCAATAACTGACATAATTGCAGTTTTCAGTTAAATGAATTCAATCCAATTTCAGCAATAACTAAACCTGCCCAAACTCTTTAAGCTTACCTGTAAGGCCGTTGGCATAGTCAACTGCAAGACCGGTCAGTTTCCCGTTCTAAGCCGTTCCGTCCTTTCTGCGTTACTGAAAAAACCCTTGCTCAAAACAGGCTCTAATTTGCCCATTTCTGGCGGCAAACTTCGTTCTGATAGTTTGCTATTTTATTTCAATTAAAGCCTGTTTAAAGAAAATTAGTGTTTTTAATACAACTATATCTTATATATGATGATATAATTGCATTTTAAATACAGTAAACTATATTATTAATATGTGAATCAGTTAGTTAATGCCATAATTTTAAAATATCATGTAATATTGTCAGGTTAGGGAAATAGAGTATTATTTTATTACCTATTTACTAAATATTAGTTACTATAATTTATCATCTATATCATATTTTATATTATAAATCAATTATTTAATACTATTTATATTTACTAAATATTTTGTCTTATATTTTATTATAAACAAAAAACGGTTTGCTAACTAATTTTGCCATAAAATAAAATTGTAAGTAATTCAATTACACACGGCGTTGGTGCAGGAAACGAAGGTTGCTACTCTCCCGCCCTTCCGAAGTTGAAAATGGGAAATTGAATAGTTGGAGCAAGCTGTTCCGGTAGTTGATGCTAATGGTTAAAGTAGTTAGTGCGGTCTTAAAAGATGGATGTTGTGGAGGTGGTAGATAGTTAGCAAGAATTCAAAAACAGGCAGCAGCAGGTTTCAAAAGTGTACTTGATCGTTGAAGCAGGAAAAGAGAAATAGTTGATTAGACTGCCAAAGAGGCATATTATACTGATTAGTTTATTTTCCCCATCCCCATTTCAGAAAATTGGGGAAAGCGCGTGCCCATGTTGGCACATCGTGGGTTCCGTCGGCAAGCTCCAGGTATTGGATAGACTCATCGGGGTAGCCTTTCTTTTTCAGCTCGCCGATCAGGTCAATGGCATCATCAATAGAGTCAATGATGCCGTTTTTGTTCCTGTCCTTAGTTTCGTCTAAAGCGCCACATTCAAAAAAGAATTGCAGCCAGGGGTAGAAAGCCCCCATTCTTATTTGCTGATGCATAATACGGTCGGTATCTTCATTATAGCCCGCTTTATAGCTTTTGCTACGCCACCAGAATGATCCGCTAAAAAGCCCGGCCTTTTTAAATTCGGTTGCATGGTTCCATACAATATCCATTGCGCTGAGCGCGCCCATAGAGAAGCCCGCAAAAGATTTTTCCCTGAAAGAAGAAACGGCATAGTTGGTGTGGACGAAAGGGAGGAGCTCTTCAAAAACAAATTCAGTGTATGCACCTGCTTTGGAACCTCTTCCTTTATAATCAGCCTCGTTCGCAGTACCATATTCCATTCTCCGTTCAGGCCCGCAATAGATGCCGATACAGAACAGCGGCTCTATTTCGCTTTGCCCGATGAGGCTGTTAAGCATTTCATCAAATGGCATTTTAGGGAGGTCTTGTCCGTCATTAATAAGCAGAAGGGGCAGCTTTTCAGGTTGTTTTATATTTTTGGGAAGGTAGCAGTCAATAATAACATCCCTCTTTAAAAAAATGGAGCTTATGATGCATTGCTCAACAACAATATTCTCAAGCTCAGTTAGTTTTGTTTCCACCATGGTTTTCAAACGTACGGCAAACAACTGAATTTACAAAAATTTAGTGGAATGTTTTTTATAAGTATTTAAAAAATAAAATTATTTATGGTTTTTTCAGATTAGTTTCTTTAAATTGGCTCCCTAAATATCATATTATTCACCAATTTATTGTTTATGAAAAAAATAGGGATACTGTTTGGCAAGGAAAGAAGTTTTCCAAATGCCATTGTTGAAAGAATCAACAGCAAAAATGTGGAAGGTGTTGTTGCGGAGCACGTGCATATAGACAAAGTAATGCAGGGCGAGCCGACGGGGTATGCGGTTATCATTGACCGTATTAGCCAGGACGTGCCTTTTTACCGTGCTTATTTAAAGAACGCTGCGCTTTGCGGTACGGCAGTTATAAATAACCCGTTCTGGTGGAGTGCGGATGAAAAGTTTTTCAATAACTGCCTTGCCACTAAGATTGATGTGCCGGTGCCTAAAACGGTTATACTTCCGTCAAGGGAGTTGCCTGATGATACTACCGACCAGTCTTTTGCGAACCTCGCTTATCCTCTCAATTGGGATAGTATTTTTAAATATGTTGGATTCCCTGCGTACATGAAACCGTTTGCCGGAGGGGGATGGAAGAACGTTTATAAACTGAACAGTGTTGATGATTTTTTTGATAAACATTCCGAGACAGGGCAGTTAATAATGATGCTGCAGGAGGAAATTGTTTTTGATGAATACTACCGTTGTTACTGCATTGGAGGCAAGCATGTGCGTATTATGCCTTATGAGCCTCGGAACCCTCACCATTTGCGTTATGTGGCGGATTTTAAACCGTCGCCTGAAAGGTACGAATTGATGGAAGATATCGTAATACGCATCAATAAGTATCTTGGGTATGATTTTAATACTGTTGAATTAGCATTGCGGGATGGAGTGCCTTATGCAATAGATTTCTGTAACCCTGCGCCAGATGCTGAACTCACCAGCGTTGGTGAAGAGAATTTTAGCTGGGTAGTGGAAACGGCAGCTAACTATGCAATAGAAAAAGCGTTGACCCAGGAGCCAGGCAAAGACAATTTAACATGGGGGGAATACATTACAAGAGGTGCGAATAAAGCTGGGCTTTATCCTTAGATAAATAATGATTGACTAATGAAGAGGTTTAAGCTGTCATTAGTCGTCTGATAACTATCAACTGTATTACAGGGTTTAAGTATTGTAGTGAAAAATATTTTTTAAAAATAAAACGATCTTAATGGCGAACCTGAGTTTTAAACATTTTACCTTGGTGTTGAAGAAGAATTTATGGTGATTGACCCTGTCACCCGGGAGCTAAAATCGCATGAGCAAAAAATTGTAAAGAAGGCCAGAAAATCATGAGGATCAGGTAAAGGCCGAAATGCACCAGGCCGTGGTTGAAGTGGGCACGCATATTTGCCGCAATACCGACGAGGCATGAAGGAAGTAGGCAAACTGCGCGGCACCGTAGCCCAATTGGCCGGCGAATTGGGCTTGCGCATAGGCGCAGCAGGCACGCACCCGTTTTCGCACTGGCAAACCCAGTTGATCACCGATCATCCGCGTTATTTCGAAATCGTGGATGAATTGCAGGAAGCTGCCCGCTCCAACCTTATTTTTGGTTTGCATGTGCATGTGGGCATCCAGTCGCGCAATATGGCAATGCATATCGCCAACCAGGTGCGGTATTTTTTGCCGCATGTTTATGCGCTTGTCAACCAATTCGCCGTTTTGGGAAGGGCGCAATACAGGTTATAAATCATTCCGCACCAAGGTTTTTGACAAATTTCCGCGTACCGGTATTCCCGATTATTTTAACAGCATTGAGGATTACGACAATTATGTAAAGCTGCTGGTAAAAACCAATTGTATTGATAATGCCAAAAAGATATGGTGGGATATCCGCGTGCATCCATTTTTTGAGACCATCGAGTTCCGCATTTGCGATTGCCCAATGCTGGTTGATGAAACCATGACTATTTGTTGCGCTGTTCCAGGCATTGTGCGCCAAATTGTATAAACTTCGGCTGCAAGAATATGGAGTTTATCACCTATAACCGCGCACTGTATCAATGAAAATAAATGGCGCGCGGCACGTTATGGTATCGATGGAAAAATGATAGATTTTGGCAAGGAAACGGAAGTAAATACCCGTGCACTTATTTATGAATTGCTGGATTTTGTTGATGATGTAGTTGACGAACTTGGTTGCCGTCATGACCTGAATTATGTTCATAAAATCTTAGAAAACGGCACCGGCGCCGACAGGCAATTAGCGATCTATAACCTTACAGGCAGCCTTGTTGATGTTGTTGATCATGTGCAAAGCCAGTTTCTCGTGTAGATATTCTCCAAATAAAAAAGGCCATCTCTGCAGATGGCCTTTTGTTTTTAATAACATTCCCTACCATTTCTCCACTTCTTCATTTGAAAGAAAGTTAGTTTCAGGAGCGGCCTCGGTTATTACTTTTGGTTCCTCAATAACCTCGCTTACTACTTCTTCCTCGATCGCAGGTTCTGCAGCAGTCACATTAGTTTCAATCACGGCCCCTTCAACGCCTTCGGTGTATTCATGGCTAAAAGCATCGAAATCAAAGTCAGGCATCAATTCTGTTTTAACATGATCAACTGCCTCGCTAAGCCCTTTAATAAACTTATTAAAATCTTCTTTATACAAAAATATTTTATGCCGTTCGTAGCCATCGCCGTCAAAGCGTTTGCAACTTTCGGTGATCGTCAAAAAGAAATCGTTGCCCCGTGTTGCTCTAACATCAAAAAAATACGTCCTTCTTTTACCCGCCTTCACGCGCTGGCTGTAAACATTGTCCGCCCGTCTGTCGTTATTTTCGTACCCCACTATATTTCGATTTGGTTTAGTTTATTTTTATACAGCCACAAATATAGGATTGTTTTTAAACCATCAAAATTTTATACAATATTTATCGTCAAAAAAACAATTTTCTTAGCTCTGCATTTTATCTAACAACTCCTGCGTCCTTTCCCCTCTTTATTTTATTGTTACCACAAAAATAATCTCAGCAAAGCCACGTAATTTTATCCACTTTAAATCAATTCCATGAAAAAAATATTGCTCTTCATCGCTTTTTTATTCGCCACTCATATTATATATGCACAAACGCTTCAGCAACTTAATGCCAGCCGCATACACTTGCCAAATGGATGGAGCATCACACCCGTTGGCAAAACCATACAACTCGGCGACCTCCCTTTAAATATCGCTGTTTCATCCTCCAATAAATATATGGCGGTTACCAATAATGGCCAGAGCACTCAATCATTGCAACTGATAGATGTCAAAAATGAAAAGCGCCTAGACAGTATTGATATACCCAAAAGCTGGCTTGGTTTAAAGTTCAGCGCAGATGAAAAGTTCCTGTTCGCATCGGGCGGGAACGATAACTGGATATTAAAATACGCCATTCTTAATGATAAGCTCAAACTCGTTGATACTTTCAAGCTGGGCAACAGGTGGCCGGTAAAAATATCCCCGACAGGGATAGAAATTGATGACGCCAAACAAATCATGTATATCACCACAAAGGAAAACAACAGCCTTTACGTGGTGGATATGAAGACAAAGGCCATCATCCAGAAGGATTCTCTCGGCGCGGAGGCGTACACCTGTTTGCTTTCGCCGGATAAAAAGGAATTATACATTTCCCTTTGGGGCGGCGATAAGATACTTATATATAATACCACAAAACAGCAAATGACCGACAGCATTGCCGTTGGCGATAACCCGAATGATATTTGTTTAACCAAAAACAGTGCTTATTTATTTGTGGCAAACGCAAACGACAACAGCGTTTCATTCATTGACCTAAAGAAAAGAAAGGTGATCGAGACGCTTGACGCGGCTTTATACCCCAATTCAAAGATTGGCTCAACGACCAACAGCGTTTGTCTTAAGCCCGGATGAAAAAACATTATATATCGCGAATGCGGATAATAATTGCCTTGCTGTTTTTGATGTGAGCAACCCGGGGCATAGTAAGTCTAAAGGCTTTATTCCCGTGGGCTGGTACCCAACTTGCGTGCGTACGGTGGGCAATAACATATTTGTCGCTAATGGAAAGGCTTTACCTCCATGGCTAATCCGTATGGGTCCAAACCCAATGGATCATAGCCGCAAACTATCGGTTATCAAAAAGGCGATTCTGCACAGAAAGTGCAGTATATCGGCGGCCTTTTTAAAGGAACGTTGAGCATAATCCCCCAACCTTCTGCGAAGCAGTTAGCTATTTATTCGCAGGCGGTTTATGCAAAACGTACCTTATAATAAAATCAAAAGAGTTGTATCGCCGGGGCAGGCGGGCAACTCCATTCCTATGAAGATCGGCGACTCATCGCCCATTAAATATGTGTTTTATATCATCAAAGAAAACCGGACTTATGACCAGGTATTGGGCGACATGCCCGAAGGTAATGGCGACAGTAGTCTTTGTATTTTCGGCGAAAAGATAACACCAAACTTACATGCGCTTGCACGGCAGTTTGTGTTGCTTGATAATTTTTATGTAGATGCCGAAGTGAGCGCCGATGGCCATAACTGGAGCATGGGCGGATATGCAGATGATTACCTCGAGAAAACCTGGCCCACCAGCTATGGCGGGCGTGGTGGCGATTATGATGCCGAAGGGAACCGTGCGATCGCGAACAATAAGGGTGGTTTTATCTGGGATCATTGTGCGCGCGCGGGCGTTAGCTTACAGAACTTATGGCGAGTTCGCTGATGATTATAAGCCAAATATTACCTGTTTTGAAGGGGCATTTTTGTCCTTACTACACAAGCTGGGATCAAACGGTGCGCGACACTACGCGAGTTGGCCAGTGGAAACGTGATTTTGATTCGCTCGTGGCGGCCAGGGCAACTGCCGCATTTGAATACGCTGCGCATTATTAATGATCATACGGAAGGCTTAAAAAAAGGGCGGCCTACTCCCCTAGCCCATTGCGCGGACAATGACCTTGCCGTTGGGATGTTTGTCGATTATTTGAGCAAAAGCCCCGTTTGGAAACAAAGCGTTGTGTTTGTTTTGGAGGACGATGCGCAGGACGGCCCCGACCATGTGGACGCCCACCGCAGCCCTGCATATGTTGCCGGCGGCTTTGTGAAACGCGGCCTTGTTGACCACACCATGTACTCGACCACTTCGGTTTTGCGCACGATCGAACTCATTTTGGGTATGCCCCCTATGAGCCAGTACGACGCTTCTGCCCGCCCGATGTGGCGCTGTTTTAATGACACGGTAAACCTGGCGGGTTTTGACGCAAAACCATTGCAATGGGACATTAACCAGCGCAATACCGCCAGTAACATTTGGCAACAGAAGAGCGAAAAGTTTGATTTTACTAAGGAAGATATGGTTCCTGATGATGAATTTACCGAAGTGATCTGGAAAGCCGTGAAAGGCGAGAATGCCGTTGTACCTGCTCCCCGCAGGGCTGCGTTTGTAAAACCGGATGAAGAGAAAAAGGGGGATGATTAGGGGATTCTTAAAAAAATTTGTTTATTTGACAAAAGCTATTGAGATTTGGCTTGCAGTTAACGTCAATTAACTAAAAGATCTGCATATGTCAGCCAATTTCAGCCGTATTAACTCAAAAATTACTACTACCACCTTTTTAGTTAGCAGTTACGCCTTATTTGTTAGGACTAACTGGCCATTGGTTAGAGGTAACGGATCATCGGTTAGAGGTAACGGGCCGTCGGTTAGAGGTAACGGATCATTGGTTAGAGGTAACGGATCATCGGTTGGAGGTAACGGATCATCGGTTGGAGGTAACGGATCATCCGTTGGAGGTAACGGATCATCGGTTGGAGGTAACGGATCATCCGTTGGAGGTAACGGATCATCCGTTAGAGGTAACGGATCACGCGTTAGCGGTAAAAAATAACCCCTGATCATTTTTTCTTCACTAATTAATAAACAAACATCAATTCTTATGGCAAACCAAACTTTTCTTCCCCGCCCTGAAAATGAGCGCATTGACTGGCTCCAGGATTTTGCTGACGGCCTGCCAGATTTTGCAAAAAAATATGGCTTGACCGACGATCAGGTGGCTGATGTGCAAAAAGGCCTGGCATTTATTCTTGCTTGGTACACCTATAAAAATGAACTTGAAGCACATAAAACACAGGTGACCGCTTATTTTGCTGAGCAATTATACGGCGTTCCTGCGGGCGCAACGGGGAGTGTGCTTCCTGTTCAGCCTGTGATACCTGCCTTGATCGCTCCGCTTCCGGGCATTCTTAACAGGGCTTTGGCTATTGGCAAAAGCATGAAAAAACAAGGTGTTTACACTGACGCTGACGGGCAGGGATTGGGATTGATCGGGGTTGACCACAACATTGACTTCAACAGTTTAAAACCACAGATAACCATTAAGCTGGTAAATGGCGGCCACCCCGAAATACATTGGCTGAAGCATGGGCTGGACGGGATCCAGATATTCAAAGACAGCGGCACAGGCATTTTTTCACTGTTGGCTTACGTTTCGCACCCGCCAACAATTGACAATGCTCCCCTGCCCGCCGCGGGAACAAGCGCAATATGGAGATACAAAACAATTTATGTACACAACGACATGCCCGTTGGAAATTATAGCGATGTGGTGAGCGTTACGGTGACGGGAGTGTGAGGAATGATGAAGTTTGTGAAGGCTGAATAGAGAAGTTCCATCACTTGCAATTTCCAACTGCTTGCAAAATCAATACCTTTACCCTCCTAAAACAGGCAAATGATCACGGTAGAACTTTCCCGCGCAAATGATGATTATGGTTTTGAAGTGAGCGATGCTTATGGGCATGTGGTGCAAACAGACACGAGCCCGGACAGTGGCGGCAAAAACTTTGGCGTGCGCCCCATGCAGTTGGTGCTGATGGCGCTGGCAAGTTGCAGCGGCATTGACGTGGTGAGCATTTTAAAAAAGCAAAAGCAGGAGGTTGTTGATTATAAAATGAAAGTAAGCGGCGAACGAGAGGCCGGAAAAGAGCCGTCATTATGGAAAGAAATAAATGTGGAGTTTCATATTTATGGCGATGTAGATGAAGGCAAGGCGGCCAGGGCGGCTGACCTGTCCATCAATAAATATTGTTCCGTTGCAGCCACACTAAAGGCGGGGGGTACTGATATTCAATACAAAGTTTTTGTTCATAAAGCCGCCTGAATCATAAGATCCAACATGCAAGACAATTTAGATCCGCTAAGCAAAGCCATTCGTATACGCATTCCGCAAAGCGCGGAGATGGAACACTCTTCTCCTTTGTTTTTAACCAGCAGCTTCACGTTTAATGACGCTGATGAAATGCGCGCTGCCTTTGCTGATGAAAATGAGGATAATATTTACAGCCGTTTCAGTAATCCCAATGTAGATGAGTTCACGCAGAAAATGTGCGCCCTTGAAAATGCTGAAGCGGGTTTTGCAACTGCTTCGGGCATGGCTGCTGTTTTTTCTTCCTTTTTTGCTTTATTAAAAAGCGGCGATCATTTGCTTTGCTGCAGTTCTGTGTTTGGCAGCACGTTTGGCATTGTCACAAAATATCTTCCACGTTATGGGATAGAATGTACTTTGGTTGATGCTAATGATAAGGATGCATGGGAGAAAGCTGTGCAACCAAATACTAAGATGATGTATTTGGAAACGCCAACAAATCCTCAACTGGAGATCCTTGATTTGGAATGGGCTGGTGAATTTGCGAGAAAGCATGGGCTTATTTTAAATGTTGACAATTGCTTCGCTACACCTTTATTGCAAAAGCCCATTGAATATGGGGCGCATCTGGTAGTTCATTCCGCTACCAAATGGATCGACGGGCAGGGCAGGGTTTTAGGCGGAATAATTGTTGGCAAAGCAGAACTAGTGAGAGAGATCTACCTGTTTTGCAGGAATACAGGGCCTACGCTTTCTGCTTTTAACGCATGGGTATTAAGCAAAAGCCTCGAAACACTTGATGTGCGTATGCAGAGACATTGTGAGAACGCAATGAAATTAGCAGTTGCATTACAAGGCCATGAAAAGATCTCATGGGTTAAATATCCTTTTCTGCCAAGCCATCCGCAATATGAAATTGCAAAGAAGCAAATGACCGCTGGCGGCGGTATTGTTTGTTTTGAAATAAAGGGCGGATTGGAAAGTGGGAAGAAGTTTTTGAATGCTTTGCAGATGCTGTCTATGACTGCCAATCTTGGCGATACAAAAAGCATTGCTTCACATCCTGCAAGCACGACACATTCCAAACTAAGTGAAGCAGAAAGGTTTTCTGTGGGCATTACGCCCGGATTGATACGTATTTCTGCGGGTCTGGAACATGTGGATGATATTATCAATGATATAAAGCAGGCATTGGATAAAAGTTAAACTGCTTTGTTAAATAACAAAATCCCTGTCACTAATATCGGCAGGGATTTTTTGTTGCGGGCAACCTTCCTCAAAGTTATCCGTATCCATAAGCAAGAACAATTTTTTATTATGAAAAAAACAATAATTCAAATCTTTGCTGCCCTTTCTTTTTTTATTTCAGCTCATGCCACAACGCATGTGGTTACTGTTTCTAACTTTCAATTTTCACCTGCTACTGTAAACGCTGTAGTAGGTGATACAATGAAATGGGTCTGGGGAAATGGATTTCATACTACAACATCCCTTACTATTCCTGCAGGTGCTACAAGCTGGACTGCGCCTATACAGGGTGCAGGGCAAACTTTTTCGTATGAATTAACTGTAGCAGGCACTTATAACTACTGGTGCTCAATTCATACTACTGAAATGGAGGCCTCCATAAATGTTACGGGTGCCTTCCCTGTTGTTCTTGGGGACTTTTCAATAGCTTCCACATCAATTGACAATGCATTGCTTACATGGCGATCGCTTACAGAAACAAATGCTTCTTATTATTCTGTCAGGAGAAGTACAGATGGAAATAATTTCAGTGAGATAGCGAAAGTTGCAGCAGCAGGTAATTCATCAACCGAGAAAAATTATAGCTATACTGATGCCACTTTCAGCAAAAACAATAAATATATATATTACTCAATTGCAGTAATAAGTAAAGACGGCAGCACACAGTTATCTGCTATTAAAATGTTTCAAAATAAACAGGCTGCTGCGAAACTTATAACAAGCCTTAGCCCAAATCCAGTTACTGAAGGCCATTTGATGCTACAGTTTAATGCAGATCAGGCAGGAGAAATGAATGTGCAAGTTTTTGATGCTGGCGGAAGAATGGTTTTGACAACAGAAATGAGTGCAACTGAAGGATTAAATAATGGGCATTTACATCTGATGGATATATCTCCGGGTACGTACACAATTGTTTTTACTTTAAACGGCTTGAGGGAAACACATAGTGTTATTGTTCAATAAACAACTCTTTTGCAAAAGAAAAGTTGCGGAATTTATCTGCAGCTTTTTTTTATGGGATAAACCTATTTAATAACGTAATAAACTCTTTTCTTGCGATCATTCTTGCGCCAAGGCTTTCTAAATGTTGTGTGTAAACCTGGCAATCGATCATTGCAATATTTTCTTTTTCTAAGAGATGGACATAGCTAAGCAATGCATATTTACTTGCATTGCTTTCAAGGCTGAACATACTTTCACCAAAAAAAATTTTGCCTAAACGAACTCCGTATAATCCCCCAACCAATTTATCATTGATCCATGCTTCTGCACTATGCGCATAACCTGCATGATGAAGTTTTATAAAAGCATTTTCCACTTCATCTGTGATCCATGTGCCAAATTGTTCATTCCTTTTTGTTTCTTTGCAATGATGGATAACTGATTCAAAAGCCTTGTTTGTTGTGAACGTAAAAGCATTTCTTTTCAATAACTGCTTCATGCTTTTGCTCACTTTCAATTCTTCAGGAAATAAAACAAAACGGGGATCAGGGCACCACCACAAAGGAATATCTCCTTCATACCATGGAAAAATACCGTTTTTATAAGCTAGTAATAATCTTTTCTCTGAAAGATCACCACCCATTGCCAATAAACCATCTTCCACAGAATCTTCAACAGGGGGAAATTTTATTTGTTCATCTAAAATGTGTAATGGCATTTTGGGAAGAATAAGTTATGCCATTTGTTCTATGGTTGCACCAATGCTGCGTTCTGTAATTGCATCGCACATTGGCTTTAGTGTTTCATAATCCCCATTTTTTACTGCATATTTTCCTTTGGTATGAATGAACATCGCACATTGTTCTGCCTGCTCGGGAGTATGTGCACAAACTTCAATTAATGTTTTGATCACCCATTCAAAAGTATTCACTTCATCATTCCAGACAATAAGTGAATAGGGATGTTGTTGTAAGGTGAGCACATCATCATACTCTTTTTCAAAAGGGTCATAATTCATATCAGTGATCACAATTTTCATTCTACAAAAATATCAAATTCGCTTTTAAATTCTAAATGTTTACGATCTTAAATAATTTTAATGACCTCCACTTGCTAATATAAAATAAACGATGCATCTTTATGTTCAGTAATAATGATCTTATGCAAAAAGTAACCGGCATTGGTGGTGTTTTCATTAAAGCAAAAGACCCCACTTCCTTAGCTCAATGGTATCAGCAACATTTAGGTATTGGTTTTAGCAGCAATTAACCATGTAGTTTTTAACTGGAAAGAAGACAGTGATTCAGGCATGACCGTCTTTTCTTTTTTTAAGGAAGAAAGCGCTTATTTTAATCCATCTGAAAAAAGTTATATGATCAACTTTCGCGTGAAAGACCTGAATGCTTTGCTGGAAGAACTGAAAAAGGAAAATATTTGGGTAGATGAAAAAACGGAAGAATATGACTATGGAAAATTTGCCTGGATCATGAATCCTGAGGGAAATAAAATTGAGCTTTGGGAACCTCTTGCTTAAAAAGCGAAAACTTCTCAATTAAAAATTTGCAGATACTATATCAGCACTTATATTTGCAGTCCCAAAACAAAGGGAGTTTAGCTCAGCTGGTTCAGAGCATCTGCCTTACAAGCAGAGGGTCACTGGTTCGAACCCAGTAACTCCCACATCAAACACAATGGTTTCGGCAATAGCTGAAACCATTGTTGTTTTACTTTATGCGCGATATTTATAACGACAGCACCTATCTTAAAAACAATCCTACCTGGGATGAGGAAGATGCCGCTTTTAAAGCGGAGAACATTGCAAAATTTTTATTCAACATCCCCACTCCTTTAAAAACAATAGCAGAAGTAGGCTGCGGAAGCGGAGAAATATTAGTCGAGCTAAGCAAGAAACTACATGAGGATGTTAAACTGTTTGGTTTTGATATTTCAAAGGACGCAATTGCTATTGCAAAAACTAAAGAGACATCCCGAATTAAAATTGAACAAACTGATCTTGCCTCTTCTCCCTCCACTGAATACTTCTTTGATGTGCTTATGGTAATCGATGTTATTGAACATGTAAACAATTATTTTCAATTTTTAGACGGAATTGCAAACAAAAGCAAATACACCATTTTTCATATTCCCCTTGATATGTGTATGTGGACACTATTTCGTGAAAAGATCTTGCTTGAATCAAAAGAAAGAGTAGGGCATATTCACAATTTCACTGAAGATTTTATAAAAGATATTTTAAGGGAATATGGCTTTAAGATCATTGCGCAGATCTATACTGAACCAACTTTCCAGGTCAAATCCTTTAAACAAACAACCATCAACCAAATTAGAAAATTATTGTTTAAAATAAATAAACGGTTTGCTTCTAAAACCCTTGGCGGCTACTCTATTCTTCTGCTCACAGAAAACAACAATTTTGAGAAATAAAAAATCCGGCAAAAAGCCGGATCATTTAATTTGTTGTAACAGGTAACTAAAAATCTTTTTTAGCCACGCCATCGTGAATAGCCTGCATTGCTTTTGCTTCATTCATAATGGCTGCCATTTTATTGCCCTTGCCATCATTACCTGTAGCCATGTATCCGCCTTTCGCAGTTTTAGTTATCACAGCGTCGTGCATCGGTACATTTTTTTCTTTTGTTTTGAGGCAGTAAGCCGTGATCATTTTTGATTTATCCATAATCTCATTTTTGGGGTTAGTGAATTAAATTTAGATGCAAACTACGTTTATTTTAATTAAAAATAGAAATATTGACTTGTACATCCACATTTTTTACACATCTATTTTGGCATACTTAGCATGGGTTTCAATAAATTCTCTTCTTGGTGCAACTTCATCGCCCATCAACATGCTAAATACTTCATCTGCTTAACAGCGCTTTCAATGGTTACTTGTTTCAATGTTCTGCGTGCAGGATCCATCGTTGTTTCCCAAAACTGGCTGGCATTCATTTCTCCCAAACCTTTGTAACGCTGAATATTCACGCTGTCTTCTTTTCCGTGCGCCAAGCTTTTCAATCAATGTTTTGCGCTGTTCTTCGCTGTAAGCATAATCCTGTTCTTTTCCTTTTTTTACGAGATACAATGGCGGCTGTGCTATATAAACATAACCCTGCTCCACCAGTTCTTTCATATACCGGAAGATAAACGTAAGAATCAGGGTGGCAATATGGAGCCATCCACATCAGCATCGGTCATAATGATGAGCTTATGATAACGCAGCTTTACAAGATTCAGCGCTTTTGGGTCTTCCGGCGTGCCAACGCTTACGCCCAGTGCCGTAAACATGTTTCTTATTTCTTCGTTCTCATAAATTTTATGTTCCATTGCTTTTTCAACGTTCAATATCTTACCCCGCAACGGCAGAATGGCCTGGAAACTTCTGTCGCGTCCTTGTTTGGCAGTTCCGCCTGCCGAATCTCCTTCCACCAGGTATAATTCGCATCGTTCGGGGTCGCGTTCGCTGCAATCTGCCAGTTTTCCGGGCAAACCGCTACCGCTCAAAACAGTTTTGCGCTGCACCATTTCCCGTGCCTTTTTTGGCAGCGACGCGCGCCTGTGCCGCCAGGATCACTTTGTTGATGATATTCTTGGCTTCTTTCGGATTTTCTTCCAGATAAGCCTCTAATAGCACGTGCAACACGTGGTTTGCACCACGCCGCTTACTTCACTGTTACCCAGCTTTGTTTTGGTTTGTCCTTCAAACTGCGGCTCGGGTACTTTTACCGAAATAATGGCACTCAATCCTTCCCTGAAATCATCGCCTTCCATTTCCACTTTGGCTTTTTCAAACAGGCCTTGCTTATCGCCATAAGTTTTAAAAACGCTTGTAATCGCCTGCCGGAAACCGGTAACATGGGTTCCGCCTTCAATGGTGTTGATATTGTTTACATAAGAGAAAATATGTTCTTTAAAATCGTCATTGTAAGTGAGTGCAACTTCAACAGCAACATTGCTAGACAGCGTCATGTCCTTCAACATAAAGATGTGTTGGGGATAAGCGGGTTACGGTTGCCGTTTTTGTCCAGCATTTCTACAAATTCCACAATGCCGCCTTCGCTGTAAAAGTTTTTTGTATAAGTGTCGCCGTCTTCATCTTTTTCCCGCAGATCAATAATGGTGATATTTATTCTTTTGTTCAGAAAAGACAATTCCCGCAAACGGCTTTCCAGAATATCTTTGTTATAAACCGTGGATTGTAAAAATAGTTACATCAGGCCAAAAATGAACGGTAGTGCCGGTTTTATCGCTTTCGCCAATTTCGCTGCACCTGGATATTGCAGGAATGCCTTCATGGTATTCCTGTTCAAATATTTTTCCTTCGCGGTAAACGGTCACATGAAGAGTAGTGCTTAATGCATTAACGCAACTTACGCCCACGCCATGCAAACCGCCGGAAACTTTATAGGTATTCTTGTCAAACTTGCCACCCGCATGCAGTACCGTCATTACAATTTGCAAAGCGCTCACGCCTTCTTTCTTCATTATGCCGGTAGGGATGCCGCGCCCATCATCCTAAACGCTGATGGAATTGTCTTCATGAATAGTTACAGTAATATTTTTGCAATAGCCCGCAAGCGCTTCGTCAATAGAGTTATCAACCACTTCATACACCAGATGATGCAGCCCTTTAACGCCCGTATCGCCAATATACATCGCAGGCCGTTTGCGAACTGCTTCCAAACCTTCTAAAACCTGTATGCTGTCCGCGCCATAACTGTTCACAGCTTCATTATTTTCTTCCGGTAATTCTTCGTTCATCAATGAAAATTTGAGTATCGGCGAAAATAAGGAAAATATGCCATTTTACGCTTAAAAATCAACTCTTTTTTTGCTCATTTTACCTGTAAATTTTACACAATTCTGAACAAAAAACTTCGTGTCATATAGAATGCGGCTGAAAAGAGAAGAAAACAGCAATTTTTTGTATGTAAAAAATGTTTTTTTATAATTGAATCGATTCGTTTTGCATTTAAAAAATAATTTTTTATACCTAAATCGATTCAATTAGCAATTAAATCATTCCGATAAGTAATCAAATCAAATCGATTTGAAACCAAATCAAACCGATTTGTAATTAAATCGCTTCAATAAGTAATTAAAAAAATCTTTTTAGTTTTAAATTGCTTCGATTTGCAATTGAAAAATGTTTTTTTATATTGAAAAAATGAGAAAAATCAACTATTTTCAATGTTGAAAAGATAGGTGAGTTGATTTTTTGCAATTAAAAGAAGATTAACATAGATACAAAATGAGCATCCAAATGAAATACTTACTTTTAGTATTAGCATTTGCAATCTCTTTAGAAAGCACTGCGCAAATGAATAAAATATTAGGTACATGGTGTTCAAAAAAGATGGTCAATAAAGTTCCATTCAGGGTACTAAGTTTTTATAAGGATAGCACATATACCGAAACTGCTACTATTTCAATTGGAAGTATACAGGCAATATCAATGAAATACCATTTTTTAAATAATCAGATAATAGATCTTCAATCAACTAAGAAGGAAGAGTGTAAAATAATTTTTCATGGTAAAGATAAATTGAAATTTGAGTTGATCAATAATCAGAAAGATTCTCTAACTGACAGAATGTTTGGACTTACATTTAAAAGAGCAAAATCAACAGTGTCTGAAATAAAATTTTAAAGACTAATCAGGCTAAAATAATTATGGTTGATACAGAACGTAGAAAGAAGCTTGCTTTTCATTTGCGGCATTTATCTGTTGGATTAATTTCTAATGATGAATTTGAAAGCAATCTATTGGATGATGTAACAAATGGTTGGTTACCTGAACAATATTACAGATCAAAAGAAGTAAAGTCTGATGATGAAATTATACTGCCTATGTTAGAATTATGTTGGTTTTTATATGACGATACAAGGCAACACCAGCTAAAAGGTCCAGATAAACTTATCTGACAAAAGCCTGAATATAATTGCACGTTGCATTTTGTTTTTAGACTGATAGAGAATATCAATGGCCATATTTTGATATAAATAACCCTTTGTTGAAATTTTCATTAGCTCATACCTTTTATCTATTGTAAGACTTGGGCAATATTATAGGTAAAACGAAAAGAAAAGGAAGAAGCCTTTTTTGAGTTTCAAAACTAGTCAATTTTGATATTTGGCCA
>CAVYTF010000003.1:0-293274 GCA_963771435.1 uncultured Bacteroidota bacterium
AAACTTTCTATAATATAAAGATATTTGGATGAATACTTTTCCAAATTATTTTCCAAATTATAATACTATCCGACTGATATATATTGCAAAGGGAAATAGGTCTCCCTCAGTCAGCCATCGTAAAAAAGATACGCCAAACCAGTGCAGCTAAACCAATTGGTTTTTATTGTACGTTACATTAAACACACTAATTTTAAACAGGAACGTGAAAACACTCTTTTTGCTAGCGTGAAAACACGGTAGTAAAAAGAGTGTTTTCACCCTTTTTATTTGGGATTACCTAATTTAATTTTCAGTTCGCAGTTCTGAAATTTTAGTGCAATTTGAAGTATATTTACACGGTAATTAATTTAGAAATAGTTCTTTGAAAATACTATACCTTTGGTATGCTGGAACCGGGGAGGAAATATAATTCGGCTTCTGCTTATCGATATGGCTTTAACGGACAGGAAAAATCGCAAGAAATAGACACATTTGCTAATCTTACTACAGCAAAGTTTTGGGAGTATGATACAAGGACAGGATTGCGCTGGAACATTGATCCTATAGGAAATCCCTATACAAGTCCATATGCTGCTTTTAATAGAAACCCTATTTTGCATAATGATGCTTTGGGCGACGAAGTTTCTTCAACACATACTGATGAAAAAGGAAACGTTGTCGCAATTAAAAATGACGGAGATTTAGGTGTTTATAAGCATAAAGGTGATATGGCTCAAGCATTGCAAGAAATCAATAAGCTTTATAATTACGCAGATAATACTTCAGCATATAATGTAGATAATAATATTGCTGCCGGAGGTCAAAAAGTGGGTGAAACACTAACGCCTTATGGTTTTGCCGCAGATTTTAATATTAATTACTCCTTGAATGCAAAAGGGAGTGATATAAAGCCTGCTGTAGGCGCAAAGATTGATTTTGGTTCACAATGGGCTTCTGATAGGGCTAATGATATTATTAGTTATCATAATCCTACATGGATGGAATATGGAATAAAAGCAAGGGGTGGCGGTGAATGGGATATAAAAACAAAAGCACCAGGATTGACGCAAGGAGCCAAAGCCTTTTATGGATCTTTGCTATTCGGAAAATATGCTTCAGCAAGAGATGCTGGTAACTTTATAGCAGGTGCAGTGCAAGAAGAATCGGTTATGCCTAATGGCTTTTTTGAATATGGTTACGGTACTTATAACCTCTCTAATAATAGTGCCCCTATTTCTTTACTGCGTGTTGAACGGGATTTCATTTTATTGGCGATTCCCCCTTTATTGCCAATGGGACTACAGTCTGTAAAAAATGCGATGAATGGTGAAGTCCCGCAAAGTCAGACTGGTATAGATGCAGGCAAAGCATACATTAAAAATTTACAAGATGGCAACCCATAAAAAATTAATACTAATCAAAAAGGCCGCAATATTTACTTTATTATTTATGATTTTATCTTGTTCTGAACAGCAATATATTTATTATACATATAAGGGCGTTACAATTACTAGGATAAACAATCCTGGTGAAAGCTATTTTTATTATGGTTATTATACAAACTCTAATAAATTACCCAGTTCATTTATCAAAGCATCTTATTCGGGACGCGATGGGATGATGGATGGATTTCTTATTTTCTATAAAAACAAACAAGTTGGTTTAGAGGGGGATGGATTTAATAAAATAGGAAAAGACTCACTTCTTTTTTTAAAACAATTCCCTGATTTTATTTCTAATAGTGCTTGGTATGATAGTGTTGTTATACACGATTGGGATAGTATGGTAGAGGTTACTAATTTAATTAAGCCTGAAAAAGAAAATAATGCAAAACAACATTCGAAAGTAAAGGCAAATTATTAATTACTTGTAAAATGACGGAATGCAAACCCCTTGAGTAAATATCGTATTCTATCATTATTAAAAATGATAGGTTAACCATAGTCTATATTCTAAATTGGATTATTTCCAAATGCAGTTAAGGGCTTTCGCAAGTTTTAAAAAGAAATCAATATTCCATCTTTTCCAATTCTCCAATTCTATTGCTTTATATTAATACAGAATTCTTTTTAAAAAGCAGGTTAATAGGTCTCTTTCAGTCAGCCAATCGTTAAAAAAGATATGCCAAACCAGTGCAGCCAAACGCATTGGTTTTTTTATTAAACTTTTAAAGTATGCGTCTTCGTGTAATTGCAATCGAATTCGGTATTTCACTCGAAGAGTCTCGGTAAGTTTGTCGGTTGAGTATTTTTGATTCTCACATTTTTTGATATTATTTTCAATAAGACAGTAAACAATTTAGCTGTAGCAAGAGCATCGCCTAAAGCAGTATGTCTACCTTCAACACGTATTCCAAACAAGGGAAAAGCATCGTTCGATGATAAGGTCTTTTGTTTGATTTTTCCTCCTAAATATAAATAATAAAGTATCGTTGCAGTATCTATGTATCTATGAGAAAATCTTGTATGAAAAGAAAAATTGTTTGTTGATAAAAAATATCTAAAAAAATTTACATCGAAATTAATATTATGTCCTCCTAAGTTGATTTTTTCTTCGCTTTGAAAATTAAGGTCAAGGAACTCATTCATTTGCGCTACTGCGACTTGAGGGTATAAGGTCTCTATAAGGGTTGGAGAATGATAATTGAAAATGCGAAAAAGGAGAATTGTTAGCAATTTAGTTTAAAGTTTGTTGGCGACAAAATATATTTGCCTTATTAATTTTTTAACTAAACTTAGCTTATTTATGATTGCTGCTGTCTTTTACAAAACCATACGGGTTTGTATTTTGGCCTGTGTTGCCTGGCGGCGGCATAAAGCGCGCCATGCGCAAGTTATAAAGCCTAACGCCATATTGGCTCATTAGGCTATCTGCCTTACTGGGCACAGGCTGCTGCTTTGCCTGTGTGGTTTAGACTTTGACTTTTTGTTGCCGTTGTCTGCATTAGCAGGTTCTGCTATCACTATTAAGAGTATAGCTGCTGTGAGTGCTGTGAAGAGGAGTTTGTACATATACATTTTGATTTAAATTGTTTATAGTCGCTGTTACTATTTTACCTATCCTTTTTAAGAATGGCTGGGGAGCCCCATTTTTTCCTAGTTTAAGTATATGAAGAGATTTTGTCATCAAATGGTCAATAAAATATACCTTTTTCAGAATCCCACATTACCTTATCACCTTTTTTGAACCGTGGGTCATCTTCAGATAAAATAACTTTATTGTACTCAACATCAAAATTCTTTTTTCCACCATAATGATCTTCAATGCGTTTTATTATCCCTGATGCATCCCATATTAAACTTGGCTCTAATCCAATACAATCTTCTGGAGTAGCTTCGATTTCTTTACTGTTGATGTAATAAATTGTACAATTATAATTAATCATATCTTGGTTAAAATGAGGCGGTATTTTATTTACATCATCGTGAGACAATTCTTTAAATCCTGTTATTTCAAAAATACCTTTCTTAATTATGTGATCAAATATCATCGAATAAATTATAATTGGATACTCTATTATTTTATCTATTGTTGGTATTGTATCACTTTGTTTAATTACAAGATCATAGATACCTATATGACCACCTGGCAGAAGCCTTCCAAAAGCTAATCTATTATCTGATAATTCGATTTTAACTATTGCTCCTTCTTTTATTTTTTGCCTTTTCTTCTTTTCCATAATTAGGGTGTTGTTTTTTTATCAGCAGGATTATTATTGGGTAGCTTTCCCCATTTACTCGTTGCCATCATATCATACAAATATCGCAAAGGATTTATTCGACTTACACCTCTATTTGGATTACCAGATCTACCACCTTCGCTTCTTGCTCCACCATGCCTATCAATAAGTTGCTGCTCCCTGCCTCGTATAGCAAGATAATTTGTAGAGTACTTATCAACTCTTGCTGCTCCATAGTCCTTTATATGATGATTCATATCCCTATGCTCTACTGCTGCATCTGCGTCACTTCGGGTAGGTTCATTTCCTGTATAAGTTCCCTGAGTCCTTCCTGAATAAACACTTACTGAACCATCTGTATTCGTTACCGATTTCGTGTAAGTAATATAAAATATTTTTGGAGTTTCTGTATTGTTATTTGCTGGTGTATTGGAAGGAGATTTTATTGTATTTAGTGAAAACGTTGTCGCTACTACAGGAGTTACTTTGTCATTGTTTATATTTCTTAAAATATATGTATATTCCTGATTCGCTTGATCTATTTCTTTATCCATCTGTCTTTCTTCCTGAGATCTGAAATCAATGGATGGTGGTGGTGGTTGCGGCCCAAAGACGCTGGGCGTCGGTATATATGATGCATCTCCATCTGGGGTTATTATTTCTGTGCCCCCTGGCATTGGTATTGCATCTCCACCAGGTGGGGCAGGTGCAACTGGTGCAAGATAGAGACGGCCATTTGGATCAACATAACTATTGCTCAGTTCTGGTTCTGTAGATGTAGGAGCTGGTTCTACATCTTCTAATCCATCAAGATCAATCTTTGCTACTGGTTCGTCGCCTGCGTATTGATAAGAAGAGTAATATGGAAACTTACTTATTAAAGGATCAACGCTAAAAAATCGCCCTATCCTTGCATCTAGTATCCTTGCGCCATAGTTATAATCAATCCCTACTCCACCACCGAGCAAACTATCCTGTTCCTTGCCATTATACCCAAACCTATAGGCAGATGCAGTGCTGTATTTCCTCCCTGGTTCCAGCATACCGAAGGGATAGTAATTGAAAAGTTTGAATTCCTTTCCTGTCTTATTTCTTCAAAGAACTTGTAGCTTCGAAATTAATCCTATTCTGGCTAAAAAAGACATCTTATGAGTTTCAAAATTTGTATATTGTATTATGAAGTGGCAAGAGCACATTGTTTCAGATGGTCAAGGCTTGCCTGGCAAACCTACTATTAAGGGAACCAGAGTATGAAGCCTTCGTTGTTCAAAGAAAAAACAGTAAATTTGAGTTATGAAAAATATATTAGAATTAAACGAAAAGAAAGTGCCAGTAGTGCGTATTGATAAGTCTTTAAATAAATACTCCAAGGTTGTGCTTTTTCCAGAAAAGGTAGAAAAGGCTAAACAAGCTATTGAAAGAACCGGACTTCCTGATCTGACAAAACATAGCCGATAACATTGGGGAAACCGCCGAGAGCATCAACAACGGCAAGAAAGTTCAAAAATTTGTATATTGTATTATGAATTGGGAAGCGCATATTGTTTCTGATAAAGAGGTTGTGCTTGGTAAACCAACAATAAAAGGCACACGCATATCTGTAGAGCATGTTGTTGGCTTGCTTGCGCAGGGATGGAGCGAAGCTCAAATCTTAGAAAATTATCCACGGCTTACAAAAGAATCAATACAGGCAGTGTTTGCTTATATACAGGAATGTATGCATGACGGCCTCTTATTTTCTCCGGTGAAGAAGTCAGCTTAAGTTTTATGAAGCTGCTGGCTAACGAAAACTTTCCTTGCAAAAGCATTTATTATTTAAAAGAGTTTACGACAAAGAAAGTATTAGTAGCACTCTTCAATTGAATGGGAGGCGGGAAGGGATATAACAATGGTAAAAGTATTGGCGAAGTATAATTATGGAAAAACGAGTTGCAATAATCAACGCAATGACCTTCCTATAAAAAAGACTTTGCTAAGAGAGACCGCGAAAAAGAAAAAGACCCAAAGTTGAGAGCAAAGCGTTGTCAGTTATCCGCATAAATGGCTTAACTGTTGCTAATAAACACTGTACCTACAGCTAAAATTTGTAACATTGCCTGATGACTAAAATAGATCAACCCAGAAAAGATAAATTTATCCTTTATCCCTAAGCGATATTTATATGAGCAATAAAAATACTGACCATTACTTTCTACAGGGTGGAGGTGAAATGGGTGTACTGATGAGGGCAAAAGATTGGAGTAAAACTTCTTTAGGTGACCCCGGAGGGTGGCCACAAAGCCTGCAGACAATGGTTGCTGTGATGCTGGATAATCCTTTTGGTATGTATATAGCCTGGGGCAATGAATATATACAGCTATACAATGATGCTTATCGCCCTATTCTTGGTACTACCAAACATCCCCAGGCTTTGGGTATCGGCACCAGGGAAACATTTGCGGAGAATATGGCACATAATAGAATCTATGTTTGATGGGGTAATGCAAGGAAAAGCGGTAGGAGTTTCTGATTTTATGTTCCGTTTAAACAGGTATGGATATGAGGAAGAATACTATTTTGATTTTTCTTACAGCCCAATAAGAATAGAAAATGGAGAAGTTGGCGGGATATTGGTTACCGTTATAGAGACCACAGAAAAAAAGAGGGCAACAGAGGCATTGAAAGAAAGCAATGCGCGCTTTATTAATAATATCATGCAGGCCCCTGTCGCCATGTGCATTTTCAGGGGGAACAATTATATAGTTGAAATTGCCAATGAACAAATGCTTGCCTTATGGGGTAAGCAGGGGGCCGAAGTTATAAATAAACCCATTTTTGAAGGATTGCCTGAAGCAAAGAACCAGGGCCTGGAGGCATTGCTGGAGCATGTGTACACTACCGGTGAAAAATTTGTGGCAAATGAAAGGCTTGTTGACCTGCCGCGCAATGGAAAAGTGGAAGCTACTTATATCAACTTTGTTTACGAAGCACTTAAAGAAGCCGACGGAACGATCTCGGGTATTGTAGCAATAGCAATAGAAGTAACACCACAGGTGATATCCCGCTCCAAGGTTGAGGAAAGTGAACATAAAGTTCGTGCAATAGTTGAAAATGCCCCTTTCCCCATTGCAGTTTATGTTGGAAAAGAAATGGTAGTGGAATTGGCTAATCAATCCATCATTGATATATGGGGAAAAGGGAATGATGTTCTTGGAAGATATTTTAGAGAAGTGCTGCCAGAGTTGAATGATCAACAGGTGTTTGAGCAAATACAAAAAGTTCTTGCTACGGGAGAATCTTTTCATACTAAAAACACACCACTTGACCTTATAGTTGATGGCAAGTTAGATACTTATTATTTCAACTACAGTTTTACGCCACTGTATGATACTGCAGGGAATATATATGGTGTGATGAACACAGGGGTAGATCTGACGGACCTGAACATAGCAAAGAAAAAAATAGAAGAGAATGAGCAGAACATACGGAGTATGGTATTGCAGTCGCCAATAGGCATTTGTGTTATTGATGCTGATACATTGATCATTGAAATTGTAAACGATAGTTTTATAGAAATAGCCGGCAAAGCTTATGAGGAAATTGCAGGCAAGCATTATTGGGATGCTTTTGCGGAAGCAAGACCTTATTATGAAAACGCTTTAAAAAAGGTTATTAAAGAAGGTGAATCTTTTTTTGCAAATGAAGTAGAAATGATGTTGATACGTCATGGTAAAGAAGAAACTATCTATGTAACATTTGTTTATGCACCTTTAAAAAACATAGAAGGTACGGTTGCTAAAGTAGCTATTTGGGTGCTGGACAACACACCCCAAGTGATCACCAGGCGAAAAATTGAGGAAGCTGATAAACGATTCCGCAACACTGTGAATCAGGCTCCTGTTGGAATGGCCATTTTGCGCGGCCAGCAATATATTGTGGAAATGGCAAATGAAGCTTACCTGCAATTGGTGGATAGAAAAGAAGAGATACTTGTTGGTAAGGCTTTATTTGATGTGTTGCCCGAAGTGGAAGAAACGGTACATTCTTTATTGGATAGTGTGTTAAACACTGGGGTACCTTATCATGGAAATGAAGTTGCCATACCTGTTAACCGTTTCGGAAAGCTGGAAGTATCATACTTTGATTTTTTGTATCATCCCCTGAAAGAAGAGGATGGGGAAATTTCGGGTGTGATCGTAACCGTTACCGAGGTAAGCGAGAAAGTAGCAGCAAGGAAAAAAATAGAAGAAGCCGAAGAAAAAACCAGGCTAGCCATTAATTCCGCTGAATTAGGGGTGTATGAAATAATGTATTCTACCGATGAAATGATCACCGATCCGAGGTTTAAGGAAATATGGGGAGTTGATCAATCAGTTACAAGAAATGAATATGCAGCTGTTATTCATCCCGATGATATGCTTGAACGCAAACTGGCTCATGAAAATGCAACAAGATCGGGTCATTTGGATTACCGTGCAAGAGTTATTTGGAAAGATGAAACCATACATTGGGTAAGGGTAACAGGAAAAGTTATTTACAATTCAAATGAAAAGCCTCTGAAATTAATAGGCATTATACAGGATATAACCGATACTGTAAATGCCAGAGAAAAGATAGAGGAAAGTAAACAGAAACTGGATATAGTAATTGATGCCAGTGAATTGGGCACTTATGAGTTAAATTTACTGACGGATGAAGTTATCTACTCTGATAAATACCTGGAGATCTTCGGTTTCACTAAAGGAACTATCGCTGATCATAATGAAATAATAAACAGGTTACATCCTGATGAAATGCAAATGAGAAATAAGGCATTTAAAGATTCGTTGGTTTCAGGAACTTTGTTTTACCAGGCTAAAGTAGTATGGAATGATAAGTCTATACATTGGATAGATGTGAAAGGGAAAGTATTTTATAATGAAGAAAAAAAACCTGCAAAATTAATAGGCACCGTTGGGGATATAACAGAAGAAAAATTTCAGCAGCAGGAATTAAGAGCAAGTGAAACAAGATTTCGTTCGCTGGCGGAAAGTCTTCCCCAATTAATTTGGGAAACAGATGAAAAAGGGAATAACCTTTATGCCTCTGGCAGATGGGAAGAATATACCGGAGTAACACCTGCAGGCGAAGCAGAATGGAGAATGAGTGGTTCACCCCGATGATCTTGATGAAAACGCCAAAAGCTGGATGCATAGTTTAGCAACAGGCGATCTATACAGGAGTGATGTGCGTATTAAAAGCAAAAATGGGGACTACAGATGGCATAGGGTAATTGGCGAGCCGATATTTGACAAGGAAAATAACATCGTAAAATGGGTAGGTGCATTTACTGATATCCATACAGAAAAAGCTTTTACCCAAGAATTGGAAAAGGAGGTTAAGGAACGAACCAAAGAATTAATTGATATAAACGAATCTCTTAAAAAAAGCGAAGAAAGATACCATCTCATGGTAGAAGAAGTGCAGGACTATGCCATAATTTATTTAAACCGCGATGGCATAGTTGAAAACTGGAATGAAGGTGCAGAAAAAATTAAAGGTTATAAAGCAAGCGAAATTATTGGCAGGAGCTTTTCTAATTTTTATACACAAGAAGACAGGGAAAATAAGCTTCCTCAAAAACTATTGGCGCAGGCAACTCAAAAAGGAAAAGCTATTCATGAAGGATGGCGGGTTAGGAAAGGAGGTAACATTTTTTGGGCAAGCGTTGTTATTACTGCCGTTCATAATGAGAAAAAGGAAGTGATCGGTTTTTCAAAGGTAACGCACGACCTTACAGAGAGAAAAAATGCTGACGATAAACTGAAACAATACGCATCGCAGCTTGAGCAACAAAATATTGACCTTGAAAAAATGAACAAGGAACTGCAGACCTTTGCTTATATATCCAGTCATGACCTGCAAGAACCATTAAGAAAAATTCAAATATTTTCTACTCAAATATTAGAGAAAGAATACCAAAATTTGTCTGAAAGCGGAAAAGATAAATTCCAAAGAATGCAAAACTCGGCAAATAGAATGCAAACACTTATTGATGATCTTCTTACCTATTCCCGAACCAATACACAGGAAAGAAAATTTGAAAAAGCAGATATTAATTCAATTGTTGATGAAGTAACAGAAGAGTTAAAAGAGGAGCTTCAACACAAGGATGCAACTATAGAGGTTGACGGACGGTGCGAAGCCAACATTATTCCTTTCCAGTTCAGGCAACTTCTATTTAATCTTATAAATAACTCGCTTAAGTTTTCTAATCCGAGTAGAGCGCCGTATATTAAAATAAACAGTGAAATAGCGGAAGGGGCAACATTCAACAATGAAAAGCTTGTCAAAGAGGTAAAATATTGCCATATAATCGTTTCTGATAACGGCATTGGGTTCGAGCAACAATACAGTGAAAGGATATTTGAAGTATTTCAACGCCTCCATGGCAAAAACGAATATAACGGAACAGGCATAGGGCTGTCTATCGTTAAAAGAATTGTTGAAAACCACAATGGGGTTATTACAGCAAAAGGGGAATTAAATAAGGGTGCTGAATTTGATATTTATATTCCTGCAACGTGACAGTGATAAACTTTGAAGACAATTGATCTTTATGAATAAAATAATTATAGTATGCATCCTCATTTTCATCTCATCCGGTTCAATGGGGCGGAATTCTAAAGGAAGCTTTATCAACTAGGTTACAAAATGGTTACACATATAAGCGAAGATCTTTAAGATATGACAAACGAAAACAGTAAAACATTTTTTGCCCCACAACTTTATATTAATAATGGAGTGAAGGATATTTCATTTTATGAAAGGGCATTTGGTGCAATAGTGGAAAGGTGTTTTTTCAATGATGACGGAAGTATTCATGTTGCTGAGTTTTCTATTGACGGGGCTTTATTTCACCTGCATGAAGTGACAAAACCCTATTGTTTTTCTCCAGAAAAATATACTGGCACAACAGTGCTTATAGGATTGTTTGTTAAAGATGTAGATGCCATTATGACCAATGCAGTGAAGGCTGGCGCTGTTGAAATAAATGCAACAAAAGACTATGAATATGGTTACAGGCAGGGGGAAATTGAAGACCCATTTGGGCATAGATGGTTGATAGAACAAAAAATCTAACTGAACCGAAGGATCGGTTGTTTTGATAAATGATCGGGTATAGCGAGTTTTACTGTTTGAATTTGGAAGTATTTGCTTAAAATTACTACGGAATTATGGCACTTATTGTTGGGATAGTAATTATAGTTGCGGTCATTGGGTTTATCCTGCTGTACAAAAAGCCGGCAAAAAAGGTACAATTGCCTGACGGGTATAACAATCTCTTAGCGACACATGTTGCCTTTTACCGTTCGCTTGATGAGGCTGGGAAAACGCGCTTTGAGGATAAGGTAAAAGAATTTCTCGGCTATATAAGCATACATGGGGTTAACACTATAGTTGACGACCTGGACAGGCTGCTGATAGCCTCAAGCGCAGTGATACCCATATTCGGCTTCCCTGAATGGAGGTATTATAACCTTAGCGATATATTGCTTTATCCCCGTTCTTTTGATGAGACAGATTATTCAACGGAGGGCACAGGAATTATAGCGGGTATGGTTGGAAACGGGGCTATGCAAAGGATGATGATCCTCTCAAAGCCTGACCTGTACAGGGGTTTCAGCCATGTTTCGGGGAAGGAAAATACGGGGATACATGAATTTGTGCATTTGCTTGACAAAGAAGACGGTGAGGTTGACGGGTTGCCAGAGGCGTTGCTGGAAAAACAATATATCATTCCATGGCTTGAACTTATGGCAAAAAATATTGCTGCAATAAAAGAGGGAGTATCAGATATCAATCCTTATGGTTCTAAAAATAATGCTGAATTCTTTGCCGTTGCCTCTGAATATTTTTTTGAGGATCCGGCGCAACTAAAGGAAAACCATCCTGAGCTTTATAACTTGTTAAGCAAGATATTCCGACAACATCCGCCGGGTATTTTTTAAGCGTGCAGAAACTTTGCCCGCACAGTTATAGAAAATTATTTAACTTGCTTTCCTACTTTAATCTTTCGGGTATGAAAAGTTTGTTTAGCGTCATCTTTCTTTTACTCTCCAGTTTTTCGTTCGCACAGGAAACCGACTTATCTGGCGGAACTGTTTTTGAAGGCGAGCCTTATCTTGCCATTGATCCGTCTAACCCGCAACACATGATCGTTGCATGGATGGGGTGGGTTTATGGAACGGAGCTTAATATAAAAACTAAGGCAACCTTTAATGGCGGCAAAACCTGGAGCAATGCAGTTGCCTTGCCACATATATCACCGACCTATACTTCAGCAGATCCGTCTATTGCTTTCGACCATTCGGGCAATGCATATACCTGTTATATTGATTACAGGCAAAGCCCCGATTCGGGTGGGGTATATACTACCAAGTCGACCGACGGAGGCCTTACATGGGGAAAGCCCAACCCCGTTATCAACGTGTTCTCAGACGGCAAAGAAGAGCCAATAGACCGCCCATGGCTTACGATAAGACTCAGCAAGGGGTCGAAGCCTGACACCATGTATGTAACCACGAAACCTGCGCCATTGATAGCCGCACCTGTGAGGCCCTATTTAAGCACCTCTTACAATTACGGGGTTGGGTGGCAACCATGGAGGTATATTGACACCATCGGTTACAGGGTTGGAAGTGTGATAACAGCACCGATGGCTGCGCCCGGAATAGATTCATCGGGAAAGTTTCATTGTGTTTATCCCGCATATTATGCTCCGGAAAGCATTTATCCAAGATATATTATGGCAACTAATGTGTCCCCGACGCATTTTACTTATAGTGTTGCAGCAACCAGTACTGCCGGTGGTTTAGATACGCTTTCAAAAAATGGAGGAAGGTTTATCTGCGATCCAAAGAATAATGCGCATTATGGCTTTATTTGCCTGATGAACTATACATCGACCAAAGACACAGATATGGATGTGAAATTTGTGGAGACCTATAACAGTGGGACTACATGGAGCAGCCCTGTGCGTGTAAATGATGACCCTGTTGGCAATGGAAAAATGCAGGACCTTGTTTGGGCAAATTTTGATGAGAAAGGTGATATAATTGCTGCATGGCGGGATAGGAGAAATGCACCGGGCAAAGGTTACCAGCAGCCCTCTGAAATTTGGGGCGCTATAAAGTGGGAGGATTCTATTGCGTTTTCTGCCAATTACAGAGTATCGGACAGTTTAGTCCCTTATAACAACGAGTACCTTTCTGTGGCAGGGAATGATTTTATGAATGTGGGGATGCAGCAGGACACAATGAGCGCTATCTGGGGCGATGTTAGAACGGGAGTGCTGAATATCTGGTTTGTGCGAAAGAATATGAAGACAAAAACTAAAACCAAAACGCTTCAATTGGTTTCTGAGAAGATCCCTGTAGTGAATATATATCCTAATCCTGCTGGCAGTTCATTCACATTGGATGGAGAGGGCATTGAAGAAATAGAATTGTATGATCTGTCGGGCAGAAAGGTTTTGGAGCAGCGAATCAATAATGATAAAACGGTGATCAATATGCCAACACTTCCCCCCGGAATTTATCCAGCAGTAATAAAAACCAAATTAGGCATAGTAACTGCTAAGGTTATACGACAATAAAGGGGGTGCAAACAATTTCGACAATACAATGAAGGCGATACCAAAAATAAAATCCATCACATGAAAAAGAAGGAAGAAAATACATTGCATGAATTATTTATAGAGTTGGTTAAGCTGCAAAAGGAAGTTATATCGTCCAACCTGAAATTGCTTGTAATACTGGAAGGAAGAGACGCTGCGGGAAAAGACGGAACCATAAAAAGAATTGTCAAACACCTCAGCCCGCGCGAAACTATAGTGGTAGCATTGGGAAAACCTTCTGACTGGCAGGAACGCGAATGGTATTTTCAGCGTTATACTGCTCATCTTCCCCTATCGGGTGAATTTGTGCTGTTTAACCGTAGCTGGTATAATAGGGCAGGGGTAGAAAAGATAATGGGTTTCTGCAGCCATAAAGAATACAAATCGTTTTTCACAGAAGTTGAGTTATTTGAGAAGGGCCTCAATGACGCAGGCTTTATCATTCTAAAATATTATCTTGATATAAGCAAAAAGGAGCAGGAAAAAAGGTTAAAAGATCGCGAGAAAGACCCGCTGAAACAATGGAAAATAAGCCCTATTGATGAAGTAGCGCAAAAGCACTGGAAAAATTATTCTGAAGCCCGCAATGAAATGCTTTTAAAAACAAATTTCAAACACGCGCCCTGGTTTGTTGTTAATGCAGAAGATAAAGATGCCTCCCATATCGCGCTTATCACCCATCTTTTAAACAGGATGGACTATAAAAATAAGGATGAAAAGTTGGTATCGCATAATTACGGATTGGTTTACCCTGCGACACCGGAGATAATAAAGGATTCGCTTTATTGATATATCCGTTCAAAATATAGGGAACTCACTCACAGAACGAATAAAGCGTCTCACAGAGCGAATAAAGCGATTCACAGAGAGAGAATAAAGCGATTCACAGAACGAATAAAGCGATTCACAGAACGAATAAAGCGTCTCACAGAACGAATAAAGCGTCTCACAGAACGAATAAAGCTACTCACAGAACGAATAAAGCGTCTCACAGAACGAATAAAGCGTCTCACAGAACGAATAAAGCGATTCACAGAACGAATAAAGCGTCTCACAGAACGAATAAAGCTACTCACAGAACGAATAAAGCGTCTCACAGAACGAATAAAGCGACTAACACTTTACCCGACATCCCCAATGATAAAGATAAGTTTACCTTGCAAGCAGGTTGTGTTACCATAAAATATAACTATCTTGGTACTTTCTACCTCTTTGTCAGGATCAATGAAGAATTAGCAGAATGCAGCAAAACTCTACCATCTTAACTATCAACGGCGGCTCCTCCAGCATAAAGTTCGCTTTATATCAAAAGCAGACAGGCCTGTCACAATTATTAAACGGCCAAATAGAGCGCATCGGCACAAAAAACACCACGCTAGAGGCTAATGACGTTGCCAATAATAAGAAAGAAACCACCCCCATTGATGCAACCAACCATGAACAGGCAGTAAACTATCTTATAAACTGGCTTCAAAAGCAGCAACATCTTGATTCAATAACCGCCATCGGCCATCGCATCGTTCACGGCATGAAACACACCGCCCCGGAACTCATCACTCCCGCGCTAATAGATGAATTAAAACAAATAAGCACTTTCGATCCTGAGCATTTACCCGGAGAAATAGCCCTCATCGAAGCATTCATCAAGCAGTTCCCCGAGTTGCCACAGATAGCCTGCTTTGACACTTCTTTTCATACTTCCATGCCCGTAGTTGCTAAAATGTTACCTATTCCACGCCGCTATTATGAAAAAGGCATCCAGCGATATGGCTTTCATGGGCTTTCTTATGCCTACCTTATGAAAGAACTCACTTCACGCGAAGGCGTTAAAGCGGCAAAAGGCAAAATAATATTAGCCCATCTGGGCAGCGGCGCCAGCCTCGCCGCAGTAAAAGACGGCAAAAGCATCGATACGAGTATGGGCTTCACGCCTACTTCCGGTATCTCCATGGGAACCCGAACCGGAGACCTCGACCCCGGCGTGGCATGGTATTTTATGCAGGCAGAAAAAATGAATGCCGATCAGTTCAGCCATTTGATCAACCACGAGTCGGGTCTGCTAGGCGTATCAGAAACAAGCGCTGATATGAGGGAATTAATAAAAACGCAACCCACTGATAACAGGGCAGCAGAGGCAATTGATCTGTTTTGCTATCAAGCTAAAAAGCGGATCGGTTCATTTGCTGCTGTACTAGGAGGATTGGATATGCTGGTTTTTTCAGGAGGCATCGGGGAACATTCACCAGAAGTGCGAAGCAAAATATGTAAGAACATGCAATTCCTGGGAATTGAATTGGACGAAACAAAGAATGCAGCAAACGAGACAATTATTTCTACTGGAGGCAGCAAAGTAGTAGTGCATGTAATCACTACGAACGAAGAATTAATGATAGCGAAACTGGTAACAGGATTATTAGAAACTCAATTAAAAAACTAATTCACTCAAATAAAATAAAACTATTATGATACAAGGAATTGATGATGTTATGGCAGATACGTTATCACCCGTTTTACTTGAGAAGATGAATGCCTATTGGCGTGCAGCTAATTATTTGTCTGTGGGGCAAATCTATTTACAGGACAATCCACTCTTAAAAGAACCTTTGGCGCCTGAACATATTAAAAACATGCTGCTTGGTCATTGGGGGACTACCCCCGGACAGAACTTTATATACGTTCATCTGAACCGCATTATCAAAAAGTATGACCTGGATATGGTTTACATTTCAGGTCCCGGCCATGGTGGCCCTGCCATCGTAGGCAATGTATATCTTGAAGGGACATACAGCGAAGTTTACCCAAATATCTCTCAAGACACAGAGGGATTAAAAAAACTATTTAAGCAATTCTCTTTTCCCGGCGGCATACCAAGTCACGTTTCTCCCGAGTGCCCCGGCTCCATGCACGAGGGTGGCGAACTCGGCTATTCCCTTAGCCATGCTTTCGGGGCGGTTTTTGATAACCCCGGGTTAACGGTGGCATGTGTGATTGGTGATGGAGAAGCAGAAACGGGTCCCTTAGCTACTTCCTGGCATTCCAATAAATTTCTGAATCCCGTAACTGATGGGGTAGTGCTACCTATCCTCCATTTAAACGGGTATAAAATATCCAATCCAACCATACTTGCGCGCATCAGTGATGAAGAATTGGAACAATTGTTTTTGGGTTATGGATGGAAACCCTACATGGTAGAAGGCGATGACCCAATGGAGATGCATGAAAAGATGGCGGCTTTGCTGGATAAGGTTATGGATGAAATAAAGGAAATAAAATCTAATGCGGTAACCAATCAGAATGCCGGCCGTCCTCGCTGGCCAATGATCATCCTGAAAACGCCTAAGGGATGGACGGGACCGAAGTTTGTAAACAGGTTACCTGTTGAAGGAACATTCAGGTCGCACCAGGTTCCTATCACTGACCCTGCTACTAACCCGGCACATCTTAAACAATTGGAAGAATGGCTCAGGAGCTATAAGCCGGAAGAGCTTTTTGATGATGAAGGACATTTAATTACTGAACTGGCAGAACTCGCGCCTAAAGGAGAACATCGTATGGGCGCTAACCTGCACGCCAATGGCGGTTTGTTGCTGAAAGACCTGCACATGCCCGACTTTAAGGAGTATGCATCCAAATTTGCAGCAAAGGGGCGATAAAGGTGACGGCGATACTTTGTTAATGGGCACTTTTATAAGAGATATTATTAAGCTAAACAGTGAAGAACGGAACTTCAGAGTGTTTGGCCCTGATGAAACACTCTCTAACAAGCTAAATGCTGTGTTTGAAGCCACTAACCGGCAATGGGATGCTGAAACAATCGAGATTGATGAATTCCTCAAGAAAGATGGCCGTGTAATGGAAATGCTTAGCGAACACCAGTGCGAAGGTTGGCTGGAAGGTTACCTGCTCACGGGCAGGCATGGCTTATTTAACTGCTACGAAGCATTTATCCATATCATTGATTCCATGTTCAACCAGCACGCAAAGTGGCTGAAAGTAACAGCACATCTTCCATGGAGAAGAAAACTATCATCCTTAAATATATTACTTACTTCCCATGTGTGGCGTCAGGATCATAATGGTTTTACCCATCAGGACCCAGGGTTTATTGACCATGTGGTAAACAAAAAAGCAGAAGTAGTGCGTGTCTATCTCCCGCCGGATGCCAACTCTCTTTTATCTGTGATGGATCATTGTCTGCGCAGCAAGCATTATGTAAATGTAATAATAGCGGGCAAACATCCCGCCCCGCAATGGCTCCCAATGGAAGAGGCGGTTATACATTGCACTAAGGGAATTGGCATTTGGGAATGGGCAAGCAACGACGGGGGGACTGAACCTGATGTGGTCATGGCTTGTGCAGGCGATGTGCCAACGCTGGAAATACTGGCCGCTGTTTCAATACTCCGTGAAAAACTACCTGCGCTTAAAGTACGTGTAGTAAATGTAGTAGACCTGATGAAATTACAGCCACAGTCAGAACATCCGCATGGCTTGAGTGATGCTGATTTTGATATGCTCTTCACCAAAAGCAAACCAGTTATCTTTGCCTTTCATGCCTATCCATGGCTTATTCACAGGCTTACTTACAGGCGAACCAACCATGATAACATTCATGTACGCGGCTATAAGGAAGAAGGCACTATAACCACAGCATTCGACATGACTGTTCTCAATGAGATGGATCGTTTTCACCTGGTGCAGGATGTGCTTGACAGGTTGCCTCAATTGAAAGACAGTGCCGCCTATCTGAAACAGGAAATGCAGGATAAATTAATACAGCATAGCTATTATATCAGGGGGAATGGAATGGATATGCCTGAAATCAGGAACTGGAAGTGGAAAAACTAAAACCATTGTATAGAGATATTAAAATTGGCATAATTTTCACAAAATTAGACTTAAAGTAAAAAGAGTATAACAATTCGTTAACGTTTGGGTAATCTTTTTTTTTGCATAACTTTACAATTATATAAAATTTTATGTTAACTTTGGTTTTATAAAGTAAAGGTTAAATTTTGCATTAGTTTTAATTATAATTCATTTCCTAACAAAAAATTAAAAACCACTTTTTTATGAAAAATTATCTACGTTGCTTTAAAGCCTTCAAAGTGAATGCCTCCGCACTTTGTTTAGCTATTTTTAGTTTGGCTTTCAGCCAGCATAGTTCGGGGCAGCTTGTACTAGGAAACATCGTGGTGGACCAAGTAGGAAACGGTAAAATAAGCGATCTTTTTACTGCAAGCCAAGTTAGACTTCTTCAATTTACTCCTGCAGGAGTTGCAGGGCCTTCTACTGCTTATTTTGGATCTACAGGCACTCCAACTGATACTCCATTCAATCTTGTACAAAGCTACCTCGCAGGGGATGGTTTTATCAGTTTGGCAGGAAATGAGAAAAGTATCTTAGTACCGGGTTATAATGACCCGGCAGGAACGCTCTTTATATCAACGAGCACAACCAACAGCACTTCAACTAAGGGAGGGAGGACTGTCGGTAAAGCTTTTGAAGATGATAGCCTTAGAGCAAGAGGAACTTTTAATGCGTTGTCGGGCGGTAATTTTGGTACGGCAGTTTCTAAGGATAAAAACTTTTATTTGGGTGGTGCAAAAGGAATTGCTTATACTTACAGAGATACTTCAGATGGCATAGGGTCAACAATATCTTTATCTTCAAACGCAGTTGGTGTTTTAAGTATTTATCATAAGACCCTTCTCGCGAGTGTTAATTCAGGTTCACCTGGAAATGGAATTTGGCAGATAGGGGATAATGAAAGCTTACCTACTTCGGGTACCCCAGCATTTGTTAATATTATTAATACTGGATCAAGTTCACGCCCTTATGCATTTGCTTTCAGCCCTGAGGGAACAACCTGCTATATAGCTGACGACGGATCTTCAGGTTCAGGTAATGCCGGCATTCAAAAATGGGTTTATTCAGGCACTTATAAAAGACCTAGCGGCTGGTCAGGGGGAACTTGGTCATTAGCTTATACTTTAGGTACAGGAACTACTGCCGGAGCAAGAGGACTAACTGTGGATTTCTCTGGTGTAAACCCAATTGTTTATGCTACAACTTCTGAGTTTTTGCATAACAGACTTATCTCTATTACTGACGCGGGCGCATCTTCTGCCGCCACTACTCTCTCAACAGCCGGGACTCTTTATGCTTATAAAGGAGTTGCATTTGCTCCAAAGCCTAAAACTGCAAAAATTGTAGTAACTGCTTTATCTCCCAATTCAGTAACAACTGTTTACGGAAATGCATCTTCAAATATGGTCTTTAATATAAGTGGATCAAATTTGAGTGAAGGTATTACAATAGCACCCCCAGCAGGATTTGAAGTATCACTAAGCCCAGGTTCCGGCTTTGGAAGCTCTGTAGTAGTTGGATCTTCAGGTGATCTACCAAGCACACCTGTATATGTTCGCCTTGCAGCTACCGATCTGGTTGGGAATTATACAGGAAGCATTGCCTGCTCAAGTACAGATGCTACAACTCAATATGTTATAATTGGAAATTGTACTGTAACACCTGCAGCATTAACGATAACAGCGAATGACGAAAGCAAATGCCCAGGCTTTGCTCTCACACTTTCTGGTACTGCATTTACTTCAAGCGGATTAGTGAATGGAGATGCGGTAAGCAGTGTTACACTGACAAGCAGTGGTGCAGCGGCATCAGCGCCAATAGGGACCTATCCTATTGTTCCCAGTGCAGCAGTAGGAACCGGTTTGAGTAATTATAATATTACATATGTTAACGGCACATTAACGGTATCTCCGGAGGGAGGGCTAGGAATAACATTGACACAAGTAAACCCTGATTGCGGTGGCATTACAGGTTCTCTTACAAGTACAGTAACAGGGGGCACAGCTCCATATACATATAGTCTTTTAAACGCTCAAACCTTGGTCGTAACAACGCAGTCCGATCCTCTTTTTTCTTCTCTTATAGCGGACGAATACAGTTATTCAGTGGTAGATGCCGAGGGTTGTAAAGTAACTGCTCCAGGAGCGGGCCTTAAACCGCTAACGCAAACACCAATCATCTTAACATCTCCAGGTAGCACTAACCAAGTATGTTATGGAGGGTCAGTTACTATTACTACAAATGCGCTTGGTGGGAATGGCCCATTTGAATACAGCTTAAACGGAGGCCCATTTGTACCAAGTTCTAACAGGTACTTTAATGTGACTGCTGCTGCAGGGAACTATACCATTTCAGTAATGGATGCTGATAACTGCCAAATTACAACTGACCCTATTACTATAACACAGCCATCAGCTCCAGTAACGTTTACCACAACGGAAACTGTAGGATGCACAGGAACAGGAACTATAACAGTATCGCCATCGGGGGGATATGGTTCTTACAGTTATAGTGATGACGGAGGAGGCAGCTACCAGACTCGATCCAGTATTTATTGCTCCTTATGGTACATATAATATGGCAGTAAAGGACGAGATGGGCTGTGGCCAATTACTTACAGAAACAGTTCATTTAGTTGCATTAACTTCATCAGACATTTTAGGTAATAATACAGTATGTCCAAGCGGGAATGTTGGAGCAACTACAACTCTTAGTGTGGTTCCGACAGGTGGCACACCGCCATATACATATAGCCTCAATGATGGCCCATTTGTTGATAGCTCTCAAAGGTATTTTAATGTGGCGGCAGGAACATATACTATTACGGTCATGGATGCTGCAGGGTGTACTTTTACGCCAGCTTCGGTGACAGTAACCACAGTCGACTGCGGGCCTTCAACTTCCGGAAATGGAGGTGGGCATCATACAAACAATACAGATGGGATTGGATTAAGCCCGGTTGCTGAAACACGGGTGTCTGAAAAAATAATATCCAATAGTAATGTATTTGAAGCCCATTTATCCCCTAATCCTTCACCATCAGCATTTCACCTGCAACTTCAAGGTGGCAATAATGAGAATGTAGAGGTGACAGTGACCAATATAGTGGGAGTAAAAGTATATGAAAGCAGAGGCAGCGTTAACAAAGCATTTGATTTTGGCGCTGATTTTAAAAACGGAATGTATATACTACAGATAAGGCAGGGTAATACAATTCATACCGTTAAACTCATAAAAGGGAATTAGAAAGAATTGGTAATGTTAAACAAAAACCACTCGCCTGAGTGGTTTTTTGTTTAAAAAGAAATCGATATTTCTACAAAACGCTTAGTTGTACGCTAGTGTGAGAGTTGTTTGGAAAAGGTAGGCGCATTTAAAAATAGTGTTAATAAATATTTAAATTAACTATTTATTAACATCAGTACTATTTTTCTTATTTGCTGATTATTATGTTTTGCATTATGTTTGTTGCTGAAAAGCCAATTTTCAACTGTCAAAAATTAATTAACCTAATTTATTTAAATCATTATCAAACAAAAATTAAAAGAATGCTTTTTATGAAGAATCATTTACATTGCTTGAAAACTTACAAAGTAAGAGCCTCCATCCTTTGTTTAGTTATTTTCAGCCTGATTTTTAATCAGCGCAGTATGGGGCAATTTACAGTCGGAAACATAGTGGTTGATCAAGTTGGAAACGGTAAAATCAGCGGATCTTTTTACCGGAAGCCAAGTGAAGCTTCTTCAATTCACCCCAACCGGTGTTCCACAGCCTTCAACGGCTGAGTTTGATCTTAACGGTACTCCAAGTGTGAGACCTTTCAATCTTGTGCAAAGCTACCTCGCAGGAGATGGTTTTATAAGTTTGTCTGGGGATAAAAAATTTATAGCTGTGCCTGGTTATAACGATGCAGCCGGAACTCCTTTTATAACTTTTTCAAAAACCAATAGTACTTCTGCCAAAGGAGGAAGAACTGTTGGTAAAGCTTTTGCAGATGATACTTTAAGGACCAAGGGAACTTTTAATGCATTATCCGGGGGTAATTTTGGCTCAGCAGTTTGTAAGGATAAAAATTATTATTTAGGAGGTGCAAAGGGAATAGCCTACACTTACAGAGATACTTCAGATGGCATAGGTCCGACAATCTCTTTGTCTTCAAATGGAGTTAATGTTTTAAATATATTTGATAAAACCCTTTTAGCTAGTGTTAATTGCGAAGGGGGGCTTCAACATGGAATTTGGCAGGTGGGGGAAAATAAAGACTTGCCTACTTCAGGCACTCCTACATTTGTTAGTATTATTAACACAGGCTCAGGTTCTAGCCCTTACGCATTTGCCTTTAGCCCTTCGGGAACAACATGCTATGTGGCTGACGACAGACCTTTTTTATTTGGTAACTGCGGTGGTGTTCAAAAATGGGTTTATTCAGGTACCTATTCCAAGACTGAGGGATGGTCAGGAGGAACGTGGTCATTAGCTTATACTTTAGGTACAGGATCTTCAGTTGGGGCCAGAGGGTTGACTGTTGATTTTTCAGGGGCAAATGCTATTATTTATGCTACAACAGCTGAGTTATTGCATAATAGGCTTATCTCCATTACCGATGCAGGCGCATCTTCAGTTGCTGTAACTCTCTCAACAGCGGGCACTTTATACGCATATAAAGGAGTGGCTTTTGCTCCAAAACCTAAAACGACAGGAAGTTCAACAATTACGGTAACTACTTTATCCCCTAATTCAGTTACAACTGTCTACGGGAATGCCTCTTCAAATATGGTATTTAATGTAAGCGGTTCAGATCTTACTGATGGCATTACCATAACTCCACCAGCAGGGTTTGAAGTATCCCTAAGTTCAGGCTCTGGTTTTGGCAACTCAGTAGTGGTTGGATCTTCAGGTACTGTAGCAAGTACACCTGTATATGTACGACTTAAATCTACAGATGCAGTTGGGAATTATTCCGGAAGTATTGCCTGTACAAGTGATGATGCAACAACACAATATGTAGTAATTGCAAACAGTACTGTAACTCCTGCAGCATTAACAATAACCGCGAGTGATGAATATAAGTGTCCAAATTTTGCACTTATACTTTCAGGTACTGCATTTACTTCAAGCGGACTAGTAAATGGAGATGCGGTCAACAGTGTGACACTAACAAGTAGCGGCGCAGCAGCATCAGCGCCAATAGGAACCTATCCTATTGTTCCCAGTGCAGCAGTAGGAACTGGGTTGAGTAATTATAGTATTACATATGTTAACGGTACATTAACGGTATCTCTGGAGGGAGGGCTAGGAATAACATTGACACAAGTAAACCCTGATTGCGGTGGCATTACAGGTTCTCTTACAAGTACAGTAACAGGGGGCACAGCTCCATATACATATAGTCTTTTAAACGCTCAAACCTTGATTGTAACATCTCAGTCTAACCCTCTTTTTTCTCCTCTTGTGGCAGGCGGATACAGTTATTCAGTCGTAGATGCTGAGGGTTGCAAAGTAACTGCATTGCCAGTAGGCCTTAAGCCATTAACGAAAACGCCTCTCATGGTAACTTCACAGGGCACTGCCCAAGTATGTTATGGAGGATCGCTTACTCTTACTACAAATGTATTAGGTGGCAATGGCCCATTTGAATACAGCTTAAACGGAGGCCCATTTGTACCAAGTTCTGCCAGATACTTTAATGTAACTGCTGCTGCAGGGATGTACTACATTACAGTAGAGGATGCTAATAGTTGTAATTTTAATACAGATACAATTACGGTGACACAGCCGTCAGCTCCTGTAACGTTTACTACAGTAGAAACTGTAGGATGCACCGGAACAGGAACTATAACGGTATCAGCATTGGGCGGGTATGGTTCTTACACTTATAGTGACGACGGGGGAAGCAGCTATCAGCCAGATTCGGTATTTGTTGCTCCTTACGGCACTTATAGTATAGCAGTACAGGACGAAATGGGCTGTAATCAATTACTTACTGAAACAGTTCATATAGTTGCATTAACTTCATCAGACATTATAGGTAATACTACAGTATGCCCAAGCGGCGATATTGGGGCGACTACGACTCTTAATGTTGTGCCGACAGGGGGCACACCGCCTTATACATACAGCCTTAATGGAGGCTCATTTGTTGATAGCTCTCAAAGGTATTTTAATGTAGGGGCAGGAACATATACTATTACAGTTATGGATGCTGCAGGATGTACATTTACACCATCACCAGTGACAGTAACAACAATTGACTGCTCTGGACCAGCTACTTCAGGAAATGGCGGGAATCATCATACAAATAATATCAGTAGTACTGGTGTAAGCCAAGTTAATGAACCACAGGTATCTGAAAAAGTAGTATCCACGATTAAAGTGTTTGAAGCCCATTTATCCCCTAATCCTTCTCCATCAGCATTTCACTTGCAACTTCAAGGTAGCAATAATGAGAATGTAGAGGTGACAGTGACCAATATAGTGGGAGTAAAAGTATATGAAAGCAGAGGTAGTGTTAATGGAGCCTTTGATTTTGGCGCTGATTTTAAAAACGGGATGTATATACTGCAGATAAGGCAGGGTAATACAGTTCATACCGTTAAACTTATAAAAGGGAATTAAAAAAATGTGATCAAAGAAGTAAAAAAGTGGGCCAATATCGGCCCACTTTTTATTTATAAAGGCTAAAATAATTTTAAAGAAACAAAGTGCTGTTATAGAATTAACCCGTTTTTTACGGTAGCATTATATTACCAATAAGGGTTCATCAAAAATAAAATCCTTCTAGCTAGTAATAACTACCGAATTTTGTCGCACTTTCAGATATGGATGTATCTATTTTTATTCCTTGTTTTATAGACCAGTTGTATCCTTCTGTAGGGTTTAACATGGTAAAAGTGCTTGAAAAATGCGGGTGCAGGGTGCATTATGGCACTAACCAAACTTGTTGTGGACAGCCTGCCTTCAATGCTGGTTTTTGGGATGATGCCAAACAGGTTTGCTCCAAGTTCATCAAAGATTTTGAAGGCACAGATTATATTGTAACGCCAAGCGCAAGCTGTGCTGGGTTTGTGAAAAATTATTACATTAAAATGTTTGAAAATTCCTCTGTTCACAATGAGGTGAAAAATATTGGTACGAGACTGTTTGAATTCTCTTCTTTTTTGGTGAATATTTTGGAGGTAGAAGATGTGGGCGCGGTGTTGGAAGCGAAAGCTACTTACCATGACAGTTGTGCCGCGCTTCGGGAATGCGGCATAAAAGAAGAGCCACGGAAACTATTGAGCCATGTAAGAGGTTTGGAAATGGTTGAGATGAAAAATGTCGAAACCTGCTGCGGCTTTGGCGGCACATTCGCTGTAAAGTTTGAGGCCATTAGTCTTGCCATGGCAGAGCAGAAAGTAATTAACGCTTTGGAAACAGGCGCGCAATATATCATCAGTACGGATATGAGTTGCCTGATGCACATTGATGGGTATATAAAATACAAAGGCATCCACATAAAATGCCTACATATTGCTGATGTGCTGGCAAAAGAACCTGCCGGTCCAAATCGAGGTTAAGAAATACCTCCGCCTTAAGTCATGCAGGAAAAGCAGATAATTTGCATGAATATTATAAATAGGACACAAAAATTTATTCGCTTATGCGCTACTGGTTAGTAAAATCTGAACCTGCCACTTATAGTTGGCAGCAATTTGTAAAAGACAAGCAAACTATATGGGACGGCGTCCGTAATTATGCAGCCAGAAATAATTTGAAAGATATGAAAAAGGGTGATAAGGTACTGTTTTATCACAGCAATGAGGGTATGGAGATAGTTGGCATTGCTAAAGTGATAAAAGAGTTTTACAAAGATCTTAGTTCAGATGATGATACATGGGTGGTTGTTGAGTTAAAGCCGTTTAAAGCAATGGAAAGACCCGTTAGCCTTGCAGAAATAAAGGCAGATAAGCGGTTGAACGAAATGGAGCTGGTGAGGCTTGGCAGGTTATCAGTGCAGACAGTGAAAGAAAACGAATGGAAAATGATTATGGAAATGGGTGAGATGCCTCAAGAAAACTGAATAATAAAAACTTCTTTCGCTTTCTTTTTGCGCCTAAGTGATTACAAATCACTGAATAGTTATCAATGTGTGCAGCCTTTGAAAATTTTTTTTCACAAATTTAAATTTAAAAACTAAAGACCAAAATTCTTGCTGCAATAATTATTGCAGCAATCGAAATCTCTTTCTCTTCATGCTAGTTATTTTGCAAAATGCCGAAAAATTTTTATTGTAGATGAGATATTGACAGCGTTACTGACAAGAGAACAACGTATGATACAACAGGGTTTTGCGGCTTTGGATTCATTTTATAATGTGTCAGTTTTTTTGAATAATAAATCGAGTTAACAAAGGGAGCACTTTCCAGTTGACAAGGATTTGGTTCTTGCCAAAGGCATATATTCTGTTGATCCCGCGCAAAAGAATTTATTTATTGTAAGTGATAATGAATTCTCTTCCATTACAAATGTCTTTGACAAAGCACTTGCACTTATTATTTTTGTAGCGTCGATAGTGTTTCATTTGTTTGAAAAAGAAGCAATAATAATGCTCTGACGGTTGCCTACATATAGACATTTTTTTCTCTGAAATAAATACAAAACCTAAATAGTTTATTACAACGATGGAGTTTTAAAAACTGTTTAACATAACTATCCTTCCATTTGATACTTTAACTATTAGGCTGTTATAATAAAAGACCTCAACTTCTCCAAAAAATATTTCCCCATTTTATTTTTACTGTGTACTTTAGACACCTTATTTTCCACGGTTGCCCTTTGTGACTAATTGCCTTTGCATGAATAAAAGCATTTTCTTAGAGTGGGTAGGTTCCCTATCAGGAAAAATTTATATTATTCTCATTTTTCTGCTTCTCATTACAGCAGGAGCATCCGCACAGGCCCCCCTTTTCATCTGTGACTTTGATTCCAACCTCGGAAACTTCAACGCTGCAGGAAACAATAGCTCTTCCAATTATCCTTATGGCAATTCATATGGGGATTTTGAGATAATAACCAACCCCAACAATATGAATTCAATATTCATAAACAGCGGCGACCATACAACGGGAACTGGTAACATGATGGTTATCGACGGGGGAAGCACACCACAGCAAAAAGTTTTTTATGCCAACAACAGCAACAGTATAACCGGATTGATCGTAGGAAACACATATATCATTTCCTACTGGATACTCAATATCAGCAGCGCCCCTACCTCAAACCCGTTGGCCTCCATTCAAATTGTAAAGAACGATGCTTCAGGAATAATAGTAGAGCAAACAAATACGTGCCCTGCAAATAATGTGTGGACACAGGTCACTTATTCCTTTGTTGCCGCAAGCAACTGGGTGCAGTTCTGGTTGTTGGATGCAGAAACAAACCCGGTCGGGAACGATTTTGCTCTTGACAATATAGAACTAACCGCCGCTCCTTTGCCCCTCTCGCTCCGTTATTCTGTGTTAACTCCCATCTGCCCGGGCAGCACGGCTGCTTATGTCACTTTATACGCCACCGGCGGCACTCCTCCTTATACATACAGCTTTGAAGGAAGTCCCTATTCAGTCACCAATATTTTCCCTGTCACCGCTCCCCTTACAAACCAATATGCTTCTATTAAAGATGCCACCGGAGCAGTTTATACCACCCCGACAACCATTAACGTCGCTATTGGTTTAAATCCTATTTCTATTGCTCCTCCTTCTGTAACCGTCTGTGCAGGGACTGCTACAACATTTACTGTAAGCGGCGGCGCCAATTATACCTGGACAGCTTCCCCTGTTGATGGCAGTTTAACTGCTCCAAATAATACCTCCATAACAGTCACGCCAACAAAGACCACAGAATATACTGTTTCAGTAACAGCTGTCACCAGCCCCAACCTAATTTTTAATCCCCGCTTTGAATTGGGTGATGTTGGATTTATCACAGATTACAGCGACTTTTCAACCACCCCCTACAACAGCAACCGCGTCCAGGAGGCTTATGGCATCGTTACCAATGCATCAACATTTGAATCAACCTTCAGCTCTTGCGTTGACCACACAACAGGAACCGGCAATATGATGGTTTGCGACGGCTCAACGGTCAGCGGGAACAGGGTTTGGTGCCAAACAGTTCCTGTCACGCCAAACACCACCTACACTTTTTCTTATTGGCTTGAGTCCCCAACAAACACAAGCCTTTCTCAAATACAAACGCAAATTAACGGAGCCATTATCGGTACAGCAACCTCCCCTGCAACAACTTGTAGTTGGGCGCAGGTAACCTATACATGGGCATCAGGCGCAAACACAACCGCTCTCATTTGTTTGTATGATGAGAATGTGCAGGTCAACGGCAATGATTTTGCCCTCGACGATCTTTCATTCACCACTACCACAACCTGCACCATTAAGGATTCTGCCCAAATAGTCGTTGATCCCTCAGTTACGCCAACATTCAACCCGGTTACTCCAATCTGTTCTGACGACGCTTTATCCGCATTGCCAACCACATCAACCAACGGTATCACAGGCACATGGTCACCGGTATTGAACAATACTGCAACCACCACTTATACATTTACCCCTAAAGCAGGGCAATGTGCCTCAACAACCACGTTAACCATTACCGTTAACTCCTCTGTTGTCCCAACCTTCAACCCCATACCACCAATTTGTTCTGATTCTTCGTTGGCCTCTTTACCAAACATATCAACTAACGGCATTAAAGGCTCATGGACTCCTCCTTTAAACAATGCAGTAACCACAACTTATACATTCACGCCAAATGCAGGGCAATGCGCCACCACTACAACATTAACCATTACCATTACCCCTGCGCTCACGCCAACCTTTGCTGCCATATCGTCCATTTGTTCCGGTGCTCCTTTAGTGTTGCCATCAATATCAACCAACGGGGTCACTGGCACATGGTCGCCTGCAGCGAACAATACCAAAACCACTACTTATACATTTTCACCAAACATAGGACAGTGCTCTTTTTCAACTTCATTAACTGTCTCTGTAACTGCCGCCACTATCCCAACCTTCAGCCCTGTTACTCCTATATGCTCCGGCGCTTCTTTAGCCGCGTTACCAACTACATCAACAAATGGTATAACAGGAACATGGTCACCTGCATTAAATAATACTGCAACTACAACCTATACATTCACGCCCAAAGCAAGTCAGTGTGCTGCTACAACTACCTTAACCATTACCGTTACGCCGCCCACTATCCCAACATTCAACACAGTTGCGCCAATTTGCTCCGGCGCATCTTTAGCCGCGTTACCAACTACATCAACAAATGGTATAACAGGAACATGGTCACCTGCATTAAATAATACTGCAACTACAACCTATACATTCACGCCCAGTGCAGGCCAGTGTGCTGCAATAATTAGTTTAACGATTACAGTTACGCCGGGCACTATCCCAACCTTTAACCCTGTAGCGCCGATTTGTCCCGGGACTGCTTTAGCTGCATTGCCGACTACATCTACAAATGGTATTACCGGTACATGGTCTCCCGCATTAAATAACACTGCAACCACTACTTATACATTCACTCCAAATGCAGGGCAATGTGCCGCGGCAACTACCTTAACCATTACTGTGAATGCTGGCACTATCCCGACATTTAACCCTGTTGTCCCAATTTGTTCCGGTGCTCCTTTAGTGTTACCAACCACATCAACCAACGGAATTACTGGCACATGGTCTCCCGCGCTGAACAACACTGCAACCACTACTTATACATTTACCCCTAATGCAGGTCAATGCGCTGCTACAACTACTTTAACTGTTACTGTGAATTCTGGCACTCTCCCAACCTTCAGCCCTATTGCACCTATTTGTTCCGGCAGCGCTTTAACTGCATTGCCAACAACATCAACAAATGGGATTATGGGGTCATGGTCCCCTGCCTTAAACAACGCTGCAACCACCACATATACATTCACCCCCAAAGCAGGACAATGTGCCGCACCGGCCTCCTTGATTATTACAGTTAACCCAATTGTCACTCCAACATTTAATTCAATTACTCTTGTATGTTCAGGTGCTACCTTGTCCGCCTTACCAACAACATCAACAAATGGGATTATGGGGTTATGGTCGCCTGCTTTAAACAACACTGCAACCACTACCTATACATTCACACCCAATGCAGGCCAGTGCGCTGCAACAACCACCTTAACAATTACAGTTAACCCCAGTGTTATTCCAACCTTCAACCCTGTTGCGCCAATATGTTCCGGTGGCACTTTAGCTGCATTGCCAACAGCATCAACAAATGGGATCATGGGTTCATGGACACCAGCATTAAACAACACTGCAACCAGTATATACACCTTTACGCCAAAAGCAGGGCAATGCGCTGCAACAACCACCTTAACAATTACAGTTAATCCTAGTGCTACTCCAACATTCAACCCTATAGCGCCTATATGTTCCGGCGCCGCTTTAACTGCATTGCCAACAACATCAACAAATGGGATCATGGGGTCATGGTCACCTCCATTAAACAATACTACAACCACTACTTACTCCTTTACACCTACAGCAGGCCAATGCGCCATCCCAGCATCTGCCACTATAGATGTAAATACTGCGCCGGTCTTCACTTTAGGCAAAGACACCTTCCTCTGCAACGGCGAGAGCATTTTATTAAACCCGCAGATAAATACAGTCGCTACCTATCTCTGGCAGGATGGAAGCACGGCCTCAACTTATCTTGTTCAAACATCAGGCACTTATTCTCTTACAGCCTCCAACCAATGCGGTTCTTTTACTGATTCGGTTAATATCGGTTTGGGCTTATGCAAACTTTTTATGCCTTCAGCATTCACCCCAAATGGTGATGGCCTTAATGATATATTCAGGGTAAAATATCCTTTCCCGGTAAGTAAATTTGATTTGGCCGTTTATAACCGTTGGGGCCAAAAAGTATTTGAAACAATCAACATAGGCGCTGGCTGGGACGGAACATTGAAGGGCATTACCCAACCATCAGGAACTTATGTTTGGATAATATCCTTTACAGATACGCAAAACACAAAACAAACCCTAAATGGAACAGTTGTTTTGATAAGATAATTTTTGATATAAGAAACCAAGCAAATTTATCGGCGTCGGCGCCCTATAAAAGAACAAAAATCTTAGCTCATCTCTCTGCCCAGCTTTTATCCAAAACTTCCAACCCCTTACCGGTTATAGTATACTGCTGAAATGCCGTGCGCACGATGAGCCCTCTTTTTTTCATGGCCATGATACGTTTTGTCATGCCGTCTTCCGAAAGGCCGGTTAGTTCTCTAAGGTGTTTATATGAGTTGCGCGGGCTGTTGTGCAGCTGTATCAAGATCTTTGCTGTGCTATAAATAGACCAGTTGCTGCATTTAAGCATTACATGTCGCAGTGCGGATACCACCATATGCTGGTTGAGATATTTTTCTCCTGCCTTTTTTTCTGCAATAGCTAAATTATTCGAGTTTACTCCTGCCTTATTTTCTGCAATAGGCAAATTATCAGACTTTACTCCATCCTTTTTTTCGGCACTATATGGATTATTCGTATTTACTCCATCCATTTTTTTTGCAGTATATAAATTATCAATGTTTACTCCATCCTTATTTTTTGCATAGGAGTAAAGAAACGATTTTACTCCTTCCATTTTTTCTTCAATAGATAAATTACGCGAGTTTACTCCATCCTTTATTTCAGCATTGGAGTAAACTAAGGTTTCTATCTGTCTCAATTTTTCTGCAAGGGCATTTATAATTATTTTTTGGCGTTCATTTTCTTCGCGCAGCAAGGTCATTTCGTCTATCATAAAAGGATGAATTTGGGGATTAAGGTAAAAATTAAATTTTAGAATGAGGATTCTTTTAAGGTTTTGGGTCTGTTGTAGGTATTATAGATGGCGCAAACAGAATTGTCTTTTAAATAATATATTTTGAAAAATATAAATGGCAAAATCCTGTACTTGTTAATAATGTGAATACTGAAATTCTTGCGCCCTCTTTAAATAGAAATCATCTGTTATCATTTTTTTTAAATCAGCAACAATTTTGAAAAGCTCTTTTTTGGGTTCATTTAATGCTTGGATTGATTCATTTTTATTTATGCCCATTTCGTCATTAATCAATTGTTGTAATGATTCTATGTAAATTTCTTTTTGCTTTGTTATATCATAGCTTTTTGTAAAGAAATCCTGATCTTTGGAATACCAGTTAATTGAATATTCTGCATAACTGGGTATTCTCGAATATTGATGCCCAAAGTAGGTGCCTCCATTTTGAAGATCACCAAAAATATCATTGATATCATTATAGATTTTAATCAATGTTTTCCTGCGAATTAAAAACTTCTTTTCTCCTGTTTTCTTTTTTAGGAAATAAGCATAAAGAATATAATACTCGTCTTGTCCTGCTTCGCTGCCAAAAGAGATTGATTTATCATTTCCTGAAGAATCAATAATTTCTTTATAAATGCCACTCTTAAAATACGAGATATCTGGATTTTCAATCCTGTCATTATATAATTCCGGAAAATAAGTTACAATGTCATTAAACATCTTCTTGCTATAAATTAAAGTATCAAGATTCTCTGTTGTAATAACAACACTATCCTTATTCGTATAAAGTGATGAATCAATAGATAAGTCTTTTTTATTTTCAATTATAATTTCATTGCTCTTAATAATATGAACTGTATTTGGATGTTTACAACCAAAAATCACTAATACTGATATGTAAATAATGCCCTTCATTTAAATTATTATCAGCACTAAGATATGGCAATTTTCAAAAGAAATTAATAAGGTGAGTAGCACTTTACTAATTTTACGGCATGGTTAAAAAGAAACTCGTCGTCCTCACTGGCGCAGGCATCAGCGCAGAAAGCGGGTTGAGAACTTTTCGTGACAGCGACGGCTTGTGGGAAGGCTATGAAGTAACAGAAGTGGCAACACCACGCGCATGGAAGAAGAATGTGCAACTGGTGCTTGATTTTTATAACATGCGCAGGAAAGATGTCGCCAAAGCCTTGCCCAATGCTGCACACATAGGATTAGCAGAACTGGAAAAGGATTTTGAGGTATATGTGATCACTCAAAACATTGATGACCTGCATGAACGCGCCGGAAGCAAAAATGTATTACACCTCCATGGCGAGATATTTAAAATGCGCAGCGAGTTTGATGGATCATTGGTTTATGAAATAAGGGATGATATTCTTTTGGGTGATAAAGCCAAAGACGGCGCGCAGCTTCGCCCGCATATTGTCTGGTTTGAAGAACCCGTGCCAATGATAGAAGAGGCAGCGCGCATTGCGGCTTCTGCGGATATATTTGTGGTGGTGGGCACTTCACTGGTAGTATATCCGGCAGCGGGATTAATTAATTACGCGCCCCGTCAGGCTCCAAAGTTTATTATTGATAAGAAAATTCCGTACACCACATCGCTGCACAATCTTACAACTATTGAAAAGCCTGCATCAGATGGGGTAGGGGAGTTGAAAAGTTTGTTGGCTATTTCTTTTCTTCGTTAAAAATGACCCCATGCTTTTCTAATTCATGCAACACAGGTTTATAAATGGAAGGAATAATGGGGATATGCAGGCCAGTTTCTTTTATCTTTCCTTCCAGGATCAATTTAGCTGCAATGCCTAAAGGCAGGCCAACTGTTTTTGCCATGGCGGTATGCAAATTATTTTCACCTTTCACAACCAATGTACTTTTTATTTCATGTTTTTTACCTTCTATTTTATATTCGATCTCGTGCATCATAACGATCATGTCTTTGTCCCGTTTCTTCAGTGCTAATTTCTTTTCAATTATAAACTGAAGTACATCTGCTGGACTGCAAAACCCAGGGTTGATAGGCGTTTTGTCATTTATAAGCCCGAGATAAAATAATTGCGCAATACCCATTTGTGCTTCATGAAATTTTATTGATGCAGGCTTTGCTTCATCCACTTCTGCATATTTGCTTATCGAATCAAGACTGCCTTCTTCATTTACAAAAAGGTGATCATCGTCTTCTTTTATTTGTTGTTTTTCCTTTTCTACCAGCATTTCTGCAGCATAATATTTCATTATCTCATCCATTTTATCAAGCACATGATCAAGCTTTTGTGTTTGCAGATGGATATCAAAAAAAGACATGATGGTCATTCCGGTAATATCATATTTAATTTCTTCATCGGTCAGCTTCAGATCAATAATATTTTTCCATCCCCTGCAAAATTCAGGATAACGCAAAGTGGTGCGCAAAAATGTTTGTGCACTTTCTAACCCATAAACAGAAATATAGCTTAATGAATCGCGGTTGGGATAATAGGCCAGTTTGCCTAATTCAGGAAGGTCAATACAAGCATTATTAGTAAATAATTCTTCATAAGACTTATGAATTTCGCTTCCGTTTTCTTTATATACAGCCCCAGCTTTGCCTGCCAGCACTACGTTCCGCGGGTTCCAGCTTATTTTATAATGCCATGGGTTATTATCGCTTTCCGGCGCCACTAATCCACCACAATGGGATTTAAATGAAGTAATTTCTCCTCCAGTATTTTTTATTTCATCAATAAGCTTCATAGCACTCATATGATCAATGCCCGGATCAAGCCCCATTTCGCAGAGGAATAAAATGCCCTTTGCAGCAATGTCTCTTTGAAGATCCTTAATTTCATTACTCACATAAGAAGCGGTCAGTAAATGTTTGCTGAACTCAATACAATCAAGCGCTATCAAATGATGCAATGCAGGTGGCATCAAAGAAATAACTATATCAGCCTGCTTTATAAGCTGCTTTCTTTCAGCCTCGTTCGTAATATCCACCTGCACAGCGATCACTAATTTATGCCAGCCTACTTTTGATTGTGCTAATTTCAGATCGCTATCCGCAACAATTACATTGATCTTATTTTCTGTTGCCAATTCCTTTAGATGATCGATCAAAACAGTGGCAGATTTGCCTGCTCCGAAGAGTACAATTGTTTTCATATTGATAGTAATTTTTATAGATCATCCAGCCCAACCTTCCCTATCAAGGCTTCTATATTGAATAGCTTCGGCAAGATGTTCGGGTTTTATATCTTCACTGGCAGCAAGGTCTGCAATCGTTCTGCTCACTTTTAAAATACGGTCATACGCGCGCGCAGACAAATTCAACCGCTCCATTGCCCTTTTCAGCAATGCCTCGCCTGCCTTGCTTATCTCGCATATTTCGCGCAGTTGTTTGCTGCTCATTTGTGCGTTCGCATACATGCCCGCCTGCCCTTTGTAGCGTTCTGTTTGTATTTCTCTTGCCTTGATAACGCGCTTGCGAATGGTTAACGAATCTTCTCCTTTACTATTCGTATTGCTCAATTCACTAAAGGCAACCGGTGTTACTTCCACATGGAGGTCTATTCTGTCTAGTAAAGGCCCTGATATCTTGTTTAAATATTTCTGCACTGCTCCTGGCAGGGCACGTGCATTCTTTCTCGGGGTGATTGTAGAATCCACAAGGGCAGGGATTCATACTCGCTATCAACATAAAGTTCGCAGGGAAATCAAGCGCCACTTTAGCCCTCGAAATAGTTACGCGCCTTTCCTCCATCGGCTGGCGCATCACTTCCAGAACCGTTCTTTTAAACTCAGGCAGTTCATCCAAAAACAACACACCATTATGCGCCAACGATATTTCCCCTGGCTGCGGAATACTGCCACCACCAATCAATCCCGCATCGCTGATCGTATGATGAGGCGAGCGAAAAGGCCGTTTGTTTACCAGCGCACTATTCTCCTGCAGTTTCCCGGCCACGCTGTGGATTTTCGTTGTCTCCAAAGCCTCCATCAAACTCAGCGGCGGCAATATAGTAGGTAAACGTTTAGCCAGCATCGTCTTCCCAGCCCCCGGCGGCCCGATCAGTATCGCATTATGCCCCCCCGCCGCCGCTATTTCCAGCGCCCGTTTAATATTTTCCTGTCCCTTTACATCATTAAAGTCAACATCAAACTCATACTGCGAATTAAAAAACTCCTCCCGCGTATTCACGCTCACAGGCTGCAGGTGTTTCTCATCTTTAAAAAATTCAATCACATCTTTAATATGCTCCACTCCGTAAACTTCAAGATTATTCACCATACCCGCCTCCCGCGCATTCACTTTTGGAACTATCAAACCTTTAAATCCTTCTTTGCGCGCCTGTATCGCAATCGGCAACGCACCCTTTATTGGTTGTATCGTTCCGTCTAAGCTCAATTCACCCATCATTACATAATCGCTCAGGCGTTCCGGCTCCTCAATCTGTTCGCTCGCCCCCAGCACCCCGATCGCAATAGGCAGATCAAAAGCCGACCCGCTTTTTTTAATATCCGCCGGCGCCAGGTTCACCACAATTTTAGTGCGCGGCATGTACAAACCATTCGTTTTTATCGCGCTCTCCATCCGTTGCATACTCTCCTTCACCGCATTATCCGGCAGCCCCACAATAAAATAATGCTGCCCCGCACTCACGTTCACCTCAATCGTGATCGTGATCGCCTCCACCCCATACACCGCGCTGCCAAACGTTTTAACCAGCATACATAAATTTAAAAGTAAATTCCTACCAAAACACAAATGTATCTTTCCTTCCTTTCCCGCGCTACATTTTACAAAATAAAAACCCAAATCATCACATTTTTCCTTCGCCGCCATTCAACCATTCAACTATTCAACAAATCACAAATCAGAAATCACCAGATCAGAAATTATTTGGGGCTCTCATCCCCCTCTATCCCTCAACTTCAGTTCCGGCTGTCCGTTACAAGTCCGGCACAAAAGCCCTCCCACAAAACCTTCACCGGGCTTTTCTCTACCATCCGGCAGCCCTTCAGCAGCAGGAACATTGTTCAGCACCTAAACTCAACCATCCTCCATTTCAAACCAATCATGCCCGCCCAATTACGCCTCATCCACGCATAATTCTTGTCCATCCACGCATACTTCATGCCCATGTTCGCATATTTCATTCCCATCTACGCATAATTCTTGCCCATGTACACATAATTCTTGTCCAGCCACGCATACTTCATTCCCATCCTAGCATGCTTTATGCCCATCCACGCATACTTATTACCCATGCCCCCATACTTCTTGCCCATGCTCGCATAGTTTATGCCCATGCTCACATAATTATGGCAATGTCTCGCCTAATTCTCCTAATGTCCTTCATAATTCTCCCAATTTCTCGTCTATTTATCTCAATGTCATTCACATTTCTCCCAATGTCTTGCCTAATTCTCTTAATGTCTTATCTATTTGGAGCAATGTCTTTAACAATTGGAGCAATGTCTCTACCATTTGGAGCTTTTTCCAACTCCTTCCTCCAAACTCCTAACTTCCATGATGATATTTCTCATTCCTCAAAATGGTACACGCCCTATAAACTTGTTCACTCAACATCAACCTCACCAACATATGTGGAAAAACAAGTTTAGACAAGCCCCATGTAAAATTTGCCCGTTTCATAACCGTTTCATCCACCCCAAACGCCCCCCCGAATCAGGAATAAAAGTCGTTTACTACTCTCATTTGCCCGCTGCTGCAAAAAATTTGCAAGCTCGGGCGAGGATAATTGCTTGCCCCGTTCATCCAGTAAAACCAAAAAGTCTTCCTCAGTAACAACATGTAAAATCTGTTTTGCTTCCTGCTTTTTTAATTCATTCTCATCCATAACTGAGGCATTTTTTGGTGGTGCAATGATCTTCCACTCAGCAGCAAAATATTTATTCACCCGCACTGAAAAATCCTCTACCCCCTGTTTAATATAGCTATCGTGCGCTTTTCCTAAAGAACAAAATAAAATTTTCATACTACCTTATTTCATGTGCAAAACCAAATAGAATATGAAGGAAGGTATCTATATTTTTGCATTTATTATGATAGAAAAAGTTCATTGCCTTATCATCGGCTCCGGCCCTGCAGGATATACGGCAGCTATTTACGCCGCCCGTGCTAATATGAAACCGGTATTATACCAGGGCATTCAGCCGGGGGGACAGTTAACCATCACTACAGAAGTGGAAAACTACCCGGGTTATCCGGAAGGTATTCAAGGCCCTGAAATGATGATCCATTTTGAAAAACAGGCAGCAAGAATGGGTGCTGATATCCGTTATGGCCATGCAACAAAAGTGGATTTTTCAGGCTCTGTGCATAAAGTACAGATCGATGAAGACAAATGGATAGAAGCAGATGCAGTGATTATTTCAACTGGCGCTTCTGCCAAATGGCTTGGCTTGGAAAGTGAACAACGCTTGAATGGATATGGCGTAAGCGCTTGCGCAGTGTGCGACGGCTTTTTCTTTCGCGGAAAAGAAGTGGCCATCGTTGGGGCGGGCGATACGGCATGTGAAGAAGCATTGTATTTGTCAAAGTTGGCAACTACTGTGCACATGATAGTCCGCAAAGATGAAAATGGTATGAAGGCAAGTAAGATCATGCAGGACAGGCTAAAAAATACAGCTAATATAAAAGTCTACTGGAACAGCGAAACCATTGAAGTGCTCGGTGAAAATAAAGTAATAGCTGCAAGAATAAAGAATAACAGAACGCAAGAGGTACAGGATATTCCTGTAAGCGCATTCTTTGTTGCAATTGGCCACGAGCCAAACAGCGGTATTTTTAAAGAGTGGCTGTTTATGGATGAAGCAGGCTATATCAAAACCATTCCTGGTACTTCTAAAACAAATAAGGAAGGTGTATTTGCAGCCGGCGATGTGCAGGATAAAATTTATCGGCAGGCTGTAACTGCTGCAGGCAGTGGCTGCATGGCAGCTCTTGATGCAGAAAGATATTTAAGCGCAAAAGGAATTTATTAATTCAACGAACTTACAAGTGCTTTTCCGTCTCACCGATATAGCTCTCCATCGGTTCACAGGTGCATATCAAATTCCTATCGCCATACGTATTATTGATGCGTGAAACGGAAGGCCAGAATTTATTTTGAGTAACAAAGTACAACGGAAAAGCAGCTTCCTTGCGGGTGTATTTGTGGTTCCATTCATCTCCGCATATCACAGCCTGTGTATGGGGTGCATTTTTTAAAGCATTATCTGTCTTATCAGAAGAGCCGTTCTCAATGCTTTTTATCTCTTCATAAATAGATATCATCGCATCGCAGAAACGGTCAAGCTCAGGCTTGTCCTCACTTTCTGTTGGTTCGATCATGATCGTCCCCGGAACGGGAAAACTCATAGTTGGTGCGTGGAATCCATGATCTATCAAGCGTTTTGCTACATCTTCCGCTTCTATTCCCGCAGAAGTTTTAAAAGGGCGCAGGTCAACAATAAACTCATGCGCACAAGTGCCATTACTGCCTGAGTATAATATCTTATAGTATTTCTCCAACCGCGCTTTCATGTAATTAGCGTTAAGAATAGCGTACTCTGTAGCCATTCTTACCCCATCAACGCCAAGCATTTTTATATAGGCATAACTGATAAGCAATATGGAAGCCGAACCATAAGGTGCAGCCGAAACTGCATGGGTATTGCTGATTGCTGATTGCTGATTGCTGATGAAAACATGCCCCGGTAAATATTGAGCTAAATGAGCCTTCACACAAATTGGCCCCATACCCGGCCCGCCACCGCCATGAGGTATAGAAAAGGTCTTATGTAAGTTTAAATGGCAAACATCCGCACCAATGATAGCCGGAGAAGTTAAACCAACTTGGGCATTCATATTAGCGCCATCCATGTACACCTGGCCACCATGTGAGTGAATGATGTTACAAACCTCCTTAATGCTCTCTTCAAACACGCCATGTGTAGAAGGATAAGTAACCATCAACGCTCCAAGCGTATCTTTATACTGTTCTGCTTTCGCATCCAGGTCGGTTACATCTATATGCCCTTCTGTATCACTTTTTACAATAACTACCTTCATGCCAGCCATTACTGCGCTTGCAGGGTTGGTACCATGCGCTGAAATAGGTATCAACACCACGTTCCTGTGTGCGTTGCCATTTGCTTTATGAAAAGCCATAATGGTCAACAAGCCCGCATATTCGCCCTGTGCGCCACTGTTCGGTTGCAAACTACAGGCATCAAAACCTGTAATCGCATTAAGATATTGAGAAAGTTCTTCAATAATTTGTGCATAACCTGCCACCTGGTTCGCAGGAACAAAAGGGTGCAACTGCCCAAACTCCGGCCAACTAACAGGTATCATTTCGCTGGCAGCATTCAGTTTCATGGTGCAGCTTCCCAAAGAGATCATTGAGGTATTTAACGAAAGGTCTTTGTTCTCCAGCTGCTTCATATACCGCATCATTTGTGATTCTGAATGATGTGTATTAAAAACAGGATGCTTTAAATAACCTGACACCCTTTTAGCAAATGCAGGTATATTTTTTAATTCATATTCTTCGTCATAACTAATACCTGCTTCGTCTAACCCCTTTGCTTCTGCAAAAATGTACACCACATCAAGTATATCCTTTTGCGTGGTTGTTTCATCAACTGATATGCTGATGTGGTTTCCATCCTCATAATGAAAATTAACTTCATGCTTTTCAGCTATTGCCTTGATCTTCGCAGCATCAACCTTTATTCTTATCGTATCAAAATAAAACTTATTCTCATTGTCAAAACCAAGTTCTGAAAGGGATGTTGCCAGTGTTTGCGCCAGCAACGACACTCTTTCCGCTATTTGCTTCAACCCTTTAGGGCCATGGTACACCGCATACATAGCAGCCATATTTGCCAGCAACGCCTGTGCTGTGCATATATTTGAGGTCGCCTTTTCCCGCTTGATATGCTGTTCTCTTGTTTGCAACGCCATACGCAAAGCGCGGTTATTTTGAGAATCAATACTAACCCCAATGATCCTTCCGGGTATATTCCTCTTAAACTCATCCCTGGTTGCAAAGAACGCAGCATGTGGGCCGCCATAACCAAGCGGTACGCCAAATCGTTGCGCAGACCCAATCGCAACATCAGCGCCCAATTCCCCTGGCGAAGCCAGCAAAGTCAACGCAAGTAAGTCGGTCGCCATAACCACATAACCATTGATACCATGCACCTGCTGTATAAAGCCACTATAGTCCTCTATTGAGCCATTACAGTTGGGGTATTGTACTATTGCCCCAAAATAAGTTTCGTCTAATTGCGCAGCTTTATGATCGCCTGTAACTATCTCAATTTGTATCGGTGCCGCCCTTGTAAACAGAACATCCTTTGTTTGCGCAAATATCTTTTCATCAACAAAGAACTTCCTCTTTGCCGCTTCATCCGATTTATTCACATGGTGGAAAAGCATTCCCATAGCCTCGGCCGCTGCTGTGGCCTCATCAAGCAAAGAGGCATTGGTTAGTTCCAGCCCGGTCAGGTCACTCACCATTGTTTGAAAATTAAGTAAACTTTCGAGCCGCCCCTGTGATATTTCTGCCTGGTAAGGGGTGTACTGCGTGTACCAGCCCGGGTTTTCAAATACATTGCGCAGTATAACGCTAGGTGTAAGCGTACCATAATACCCCTGCCCGATATAATTTTTATAAAGCTTGTTTTTTGCAGCAACCGCTTTTATACCCGTTAAATATTCCTGCTCGCTTATAGCAGCAGGCAGGTTCAGCGGCTCCTGTAGCCTGATTCCTGCTGGTATTGTTTTGTCAATCAACTCTTCTAAAGAATCAACGCCAATAACCGCAAACATTTCTTTTGCAGACGCCTCATCAATACCAATATGCCTTCGCTGAAACTCTATAGATTGCTGCTCAAATAAATTCATATTACGGGATTAGTTTTTCAAAAAGATCTGCAAAGTTACAATCTATCAACGGGATAAAAAACGCCTGTAAGCTGTTGTGGAAAAAAGGTTAAATTACTACCTTCGAAGGGTAATAAGATTATTCCGGACTTTCCTATCCTCCATTTTATTATGTAACCCCTTTTCTATGATGCTGTATGCCTTTTTAATTCTTATCGCATTGTTACTTATCATCAACCTTATCTATACTGTCAAGGCTGCCGGAAATAATAACAGTTCTGTGCTTGCTAAACTCGATACTCTGCCTCCAGAAATGCAGAGCATTGAATCCTCCGTTAAAAAGGAAATTGCCCTCAACCGCAGGAAAACCAACGATAACGCTGCCTATTCCTGCAAAGAACTCGCCGATTCAATACCCACTCAATTCCCGCTCAAAATTATAATAAAGTCATTCTGACCTATTACAAGCATAATAATCCTGAGCCTAAACCTACCTCTGCCACATACCTCCCGAACCCTTCTTGTAAAGTTTACCTTTAATGCCTACAACATTTTTATAAATCCCATTTTTGCATTACATTTTCTTTGGCCTTTTGCGTTCCTTCCTTTATTTTGCATTAATAAAAAATTTATAATCACAGAATAATAAAACTAACCGATAGATTTATCTGTTTTAACTAATGCTAAGAAAACTGCTGCTGTTAATTTTCATCTTATTCTTTTCACAAATTATTAATGCACAATATAAGGAAGATGATTTTGAACATTATACTGTCTTAAATGGGCTAAGTGACAACAATGTTTATTGCATTGCACAGGACGATCTTGGTTATATATGGATTGGCACCGAGATGGGGCTAAACTGTTTTAACGGTGAGAATTTTACTCATTATTTCAGCAGAAGCAAACCGCTTTACCTTGCCGCTTCAAATATCACAAAACTGATTCCTTTCAGTGACAACCGCCTTGGAATAATTACCCGGCAGGGGTTCCAGGTCATTAATACAGTAGATCTTTCTACGGAAAATTACCTTTTTCCTGACACCTGTTCTTTCGCTTATTATAACAATGGCGTTATGGATGCCATTGAACTGCCGGATAGATCAGTATTGCTTTGTTCAGCTACAGGTATATATTCATTTAACAAACCGGGTTATATTTATTTTCGGTATGATGATTATTATTCCGGAGATAATGAGAATAAAAAAGGAGTTATATACGGGCGTGCTATTGTAAAAGTGGATAAGAAAGAAGCTATCATTTATACTGCTGACTATAAATTAGACCGCTATGACTTTGAAAAAAAGACACTTTTTCACATATCACCATCTTCAACGGAATGGAACACTTTTTACCCTAAACAAACCCATGGCTCAAATTGTACTAAAATCGCTGAAAACCAGTTTATCCTTTTTGATCCGTGGTCTGACAGCATTACATTCTATGATAGGGAAAGAAATATGTATGTGGCCTCTAGGCCTTCATGTATGAGCAAAGGGGAATTAGACTGGGAAAGCAATGTATTTGTACTTAACGACACCTGTTTTGCTATGAACTGCCCTTTGACTGGTTATTATCTTTTTCAATTAAACAAAAAAACAGGGATGATCACTTCTTCCCCCGAAAAGTTCCTTCCTTCATATAGGTGCAATTATTTGTTTGTTGACAATGAAAAGCGCTTATGGGTAGGTACAAGAACAGGATTATTAAGGCAAAAGAAAAGCTCTCTTTTTATAAATTCCACCTTGCTGTTCAATACAAAAGACCCTGGTTTCAATGCATGCTTCACAAGTATTTGCCGGTATAAAGATAAACTGTACATTGGAAGTCATAACCGCTACCAGGGGCTGTTTGTAGTGGACACAGCTACAATGAGTGTGGTAAAAAAAATAACATTTTTTGGAGGCAATAACGGGTGGAGCGAAATAAATTCTATCCAGTGCTACCAAAAAGACACGCTTTGGCTCGGCACTACAAATGGTTTATTATGGGTTGATATTAATTCATTCCATTATGGAGGTATACGTGACAAACATGGTGACACTGTTTTGGCTGGCAGCCAGCCCATCCTTTGCCCTCCTGATAAAAAAGGAAGGGCATGGCTTTATGATTTTATGAATGGCAAAGCCGGTTTTTATGATACAGCTAAAAGGACTTTCACTTTTTTTACACTACATACAACTCCGACATTACCTTTCACACGCATCAAGCATATTGTATACGATGCCTATGGCGATACATGGCTGGCAGGACATGGACTGGCAAGATGGAATAACTCCAAACAGCAGTTTGATACAATGATAAATATATACGAAGGCCCGAATAAATTCAAGGATGACATCCTCGCTATTGCTGCGGATAAGCAAGGTTCTCTTTGGATGTATAATGCGGAGAATGTACTGCTGGAATACAAAATAAAAGAAAAGAAGTTCTATGAGCATGGGGATAATGAAGGGCTGCCATCCTTTGTGCAGTCTATGGCCGATGAAGTAAATGATAAACTTTGGTTCACCACAGGCAGCCAGTTAATTTGCTTTAACCATTCAACAAAAAAAGTTGTTTATTTTGACTACAAAGATGGCATGCCAGCAGAAAGGGCATCAACCCGCATCATTGATTATGACCCTGGCAGGAATTGTTATTATTCCCTGCATAATAATTACCTGGCAACCTTTCCGGCTGATATTCCTGGAACGCAGGAAAAGAATAGCCATTTGCTCATTTCTGAAATAGCTTTTGCAGATACCACATTTTATAACCCCAATGGCACCTTACATCTCAACTATACTCAGCAAAACTTCTCTATCCATTTTAATGTGCTGAACTATGATGCCCCACATAGCTATAATTTTTTTTACAGTGTGAACAGCAAAAAATGGATAAACTTAGACGGTCAGGAAGTGATTTTTTTCAATGAATTGCCTTTTGGTAACAACCATATACAGGTCAAAGCAGTAAGCAAGCTCGGTCAAGAACTAATTACAGGCATATTTCTTAACATCTCACCACCCTTTTGGAACAGGTGGTGGTTCATAGCATTAGTTTGTGTTCTTTTTTTTGCAGCAGTGTACAGCATATATCGCTACCGGCTTAACCAGGTAATAAAACTACAGGCCATGCGCAATGGTATTGCGAGGGATTTCCATGATGATATTGGCAGCACCATGGGAAGCATAAACCTTTACAGTCAGGTGGCCAGCGAAAAACTACAAACACAGCAACCTGTAGTTGCAGAAGAAATATTGCAAAAGATAGGAACCGTGTCAAGGCAAATGGTAGAGCGCATGGGCGACATAGTGTGGAGCATCAACTCATCAAACGATTACCTGGAGAACCTTGTTGACCGCATGAAAACCTTTTGCTCTATGGCGCTAACTCCTGCCTCTATAGACTTTCAGTTCAATGTAAATGATAAGTTTTCAGGAACTAAACTTTCTATGGATAAACGCAGGAACATCTTTCTCATTTTTAAAGAATGTATTCATAATACACTGAAATATGCAGGTTGCAACAAAGTCACTGTTACAATTACTGATTACCAGAGCCACATATTAATAATGATTGGGGATGATGGAAAAGGTTTTGATATACAAAACAACAAAGCATACAATGGCAACGGGCTGAAAAACATGCAGCAAAGGGCCTCCGCTATGCACGCAAAGCTCAAGATCCATTCAGTAATAAATGAAGGGACAAGAATTGAGCTGATGCTTGATGCTTAACTATACTACCAACATTGGGAATAGGTGCTTAAATAATTTGATCGCAGCTTTGCTCGTTAATTGCCCTGGCTATGGTTAATATAATAATGTATGATGATAATGATGCTGTGCGGGATTCTGTATCCATGCTTTTACAGGGCGTTGCTGGTTTTAAACTGGTAGCTTCCTATCCTCACTGCCTGAATGTTATTGACAATGTAAAAGAAACAAGGCCCGATGTAGTGTTAATGGACATTGATATGCCCGGCATTGATGGCATTGAAGGGGTACGGCAGATAAGTAAAAACTTTCCCCATCTGCAAATATTGATGCTTACCACTTTTGATGATGATGAAAAAGTTTTTGCAGCAATTAAAGCCGGTGCAGGTGGTTATATTTTAAAGAACGCAGCGCCTAAAAGCCTGGTCAATGCCATCTCCGAAGTAAATGATGGCGGCGCGCCTTTAACACCGGGCATTGCCCGCAAAGTCCTGAACCAGTTTCATCAGTTGGCCCCGGAGGAAACAAAAGAGGATTATCGCCTTAGCATCCGTGAAAAAGAAGTGCTTTCTTTGTTGGTAGATGGCCATTCTTATAAAATGATCGCCGGAAAACTAAACATTACTTACGATACTGTAAGAGCCCACATAAAAAAGATCTATGAAAAGCTTCATGTCGCCTCTATGACCGAAGCCGTAGCCAAAGCCATCAATAAAAAACTCTTCTCCTGAACTTAAATTAAGAAGCTACTTGATTACCTGTTTGTTAATTCTTTTTCTTCACACAGGAACTGATCAACCGATCTCCACTCGGCTGATGGCTCATAGCTAAAAGCTGATAGCCTCCTACTACCACTATTGGTAATTGTAGGGGCAGATTATTCAGTTTTATTTTGTCGTTCAATAAATAAACGCTCATCTAAACAACAAAACCGTAGCATTATGAAACCAAGACAAACAATAGTAGTAAGCTTACTGCTTATGCTGGTTACTTTTTCAGCCAAAGCACAAAACTGGCTACTGGCCGGCAACACCGGCACAGTCAGCACCAATTACATAGGAACTACAGACGCGCAACCTTTGCGGTTTGGCGTAAAAGGCGGATCGGCAGGTATCATAGACTCCACCTACAGCAATACAGGCATTGGCGTAGGGGCCTTGCGTGTTGTATTAGGATCTGGGGGAGGAACTTTCAATACATCATTGGGATATTTCTCCCTCAAAGCAAATACAACAGGGAACACCAACACTGCCAATGGAGTTTATACCCTTTATCTTAATACCACAGGCAGCAATAATACCGCGATAGGTGCGTATGCACTTCGTGATAACACTACAGGTGGGTATAATACCGCTAACGGCGAGCAGTCCCTTTATTACAACACTTCAGGCACTAACAATACTGCAATTGGCTATGGTTCGCTATATTCAAACACAACCGGGAATTATAATGCTGCGATCGGGTCTTATGCGCTATATTTAAACACTACAGGAATAGATAATGCAGCAAATGGCTATGGTACCCTTTATGCAAACACAACAGGCAGTTATAACACTGCAAATGGCATGAACGCCCTTCATGCAAACCTCACAGGGGCTAGCAACGATGCATCCGGTTATCAATCCTTAACCTCTAACACAACAGGAGGTAACAATACCGCAAATGGCTACGAATCCTTGTATTCTAACACTACCGGATATTCTAACGTAGCTGTTGGCACCTCCTCATTATACAGTAATACAACAGTTAACAACCTTGTAGCGATAGGCGATTCAGCTTTGTATAATAATACAGGGTTAAGAAATACAGCAATAGGCTCTAAGACTCTTTATTCTAATACCACAGGGAGTAACAATACCGCAACTGGTTACCAGTCTCTTTCTTCTAATACTACAGGATATTGGAATACTGCAAATGGTTACGAAGCTCTTTATTCCAATACTACGGGAGATTTTAATACTGGAATAGGCACCGAGTCTCTTTATTACAACACTTCAGGCACTAACAATGTAGCAAATGGGGCCGGGGCGTTGGTAAACAACACCACAGGCAATAATAATACCGCTAACGGCGAGCAGTCCCTTTATTACAACACTTCAGGCACTAACAATACTGCAATTGGTCAGGGGGCCGTTGAGTACAATACTTCGGGAAACAGTAATACTGGGGTAGGATATAATTCGCTTTACTTCAACAGAACTGGCTATTCTAATGTAGCAGTTGGGGTAAATGCTTTAGTAACCAATACAACTGGCAGCAATTTGGTAGCAATAGGCGACTCAGCTTTGTACTATAACACGGGCCCCCAAAATACAGCGCTGGGTTCAAAAGCGCTCTATTCTAATACCAATGGTGATTATAATACTGCGACGGGTTACCAGTCTTTGTATTTAAACACAACAGGATACAACAACACTGCAAATGGTGATTTTACGCTTCATAATAACACAACAGGCGCAGGTAATGCAGCTTATGGAAATACAGCTCTTGATTTCAATACCACTGGTAGTAATAATACATCTATAGGCTACAATACACTTTTTCACAACACAACAGGTTATTCTAACGTAGCAGTAGGGGTAAATGCCTTATTAACCAATACAACTACTAGCAACCTTGTAGCAGTAGGCGACTCAGCTTTATATAATAATACTGCCTCCCAAAACACAGCCATAGGCTCAAAAGCCCTCTATTCAAATACTACTGGTGCTTATAATACTGCAACCGGCTACCAGTCTCTTTATTTAAACACCACCGGAAACAATAACACAGCAAATGGCTATTATGCGCTTCACAATAACACTACTGGTGGATACAACACTGCTTATGGAATTACAGCTCTTTATTTCAATACTACCGGTAGTAATAATACAGCACTTGGAACCAGTACACTTTATTCCAACACTACAGGTACTTATAATACAGCCAATGGTGGCGGAGCTCTCTATTCGAACACCACAGGCAATAATAATGTCGCAAATGGATATAATGCACTTTTAAGTGATACTTCAGGTAGTAGTAACACCGCAAACGGTTATAATGCTCTTTACTCCAATACCTCAGGCAGTAACAATGTAGCAAATGGGGCCGGGGCGTTGGTAAACAACACCACAGGCAATAATAATACCGCCGATGGCTATCAAACCCTTCTTGCTAACACTACTGGATATAATAATGAGGCTAATGGTTATCAAGCACTTCTTTCTAACACTACTGGCAGTTACAACATAGCAAGTGGGTACATGTCTCTTTATTCCAACAAAACAGGAAATGATAATACAGCAAGCGGAGATGCTGCCCTCTATTCAAACATTACAGGCTTCAGCAATGTAGCAATGGGCACACACGCGGCATTTAAAAATACCTCCTCCAATATTGTAGCCATAGGTGATTCAGCCTTGTATAATAATACAGGCACTTTAAACACCGCAACAGGTTCAAAAGCGCTTTATTCTACTACTACCGGGGCCAACAACACCGCAAATGGATACCAGTCACTTTATTCCAATAATATAGGTGGTTATAATACTGCAAATGGGGTTTATACGCTTCAGCAAAACACTTCGGGCAGCAATAACACTGCTATTGGTTGGGATGCACTTGCTACAAACACTACAGGTAACTATAATACTGCGGTAGGAAATGGGGCAGCGGTAAATGCCGGCAATCTCGTTTACTCCGGCGCATTTGGAACTTATGCTACCGCCACCGCAAGCTATCAGGTACGCGTAGGTTATTCAAATACCACCAGCATTGGTGGTTATGTTGGCTGGTCAAACATTTCAGATGGCAGGGTAAAAACAAATATCAAGACAAATGTTCCCGGTCTCGCTTTTATTAATAAGCTGAAACCCATTACTTATAACTTGGACTTGGATGCAGCAGACAAAATAATACAGCCACCTGTTCATAAAGATAAAGATGGCAATACTGTACAACCTACCCAGGAAGAATTGTCTGCACGGAAAGCAAAAGAGCAGATAGTTTATACCGGCTTTATAGCACAGGATGTAGAACAAGCGGCTAAGGTCTTGAACTATGATTTCAGTGGTGTTGACCCTGCAAAGAACAGCAAAGACCTTTATGGTTTGCGTTATTCAGATTTTGTAGTGCCCCTCGTAAAAGCAGTGCAGGAACTATCTGCAACAAACACAAACAAACAACAGCAGATTGACTCCCTGAAAAACGTAAATATACAGCAACAGGAAGTAAATACAAGCCTTCAGCAGCAACTAAACGATGTAAAAAACACCATCGCCCAAATGCAGTCAGCCATGAGCCAGTGCTGCAACAGTTTTTCATCAAACATGCAATCAGCAGCCGGCAGCCAGCAAGTAATTAACATCTCTGACCAGCCTAAGCTTGACCAGAATGTGCCTAACCCGTTTAATGGCAGCTCTTATATCAGCTATTATATTCCGCAGGGTTTTCACAATGCAGCCCTGGTTATCACAGACATTTCAGGCCACACATTAAAAACATTCACCCTGAGCACCAGCGGCTATGGCAGGCAGACCATCAGTGGCAGCGAAATGGCAGCAGGAATGTATCAATATTCTCTACTCATTGACAGCAAACTCATTGACACAAAGAAAATGATCTTAGCAAAATGACCCGCCTAAAAGCTCACAGCTAATGGCTGAAAGCTACCATACTACCACTATTGGTAATTGTCAGGGTGAATTATACAGGGTTATTTTGCTTTTGAAGAAACTAAATACAAAAAACTCGCTTAAAATCAATTAAATCAAAATTTATGAACCTCAAACGATCACTGTTGGCAGCTTCACTGCTTATCATTATTACCTTTTCTGCCAAAGCGCAGAACACATTCCCTTCATCTGGCAGCGCAGGCATCGGCACCGCGACGCCCAATGCATCCGCATTGCTTGACATGGAATCAACAGCAAAGGGCCTATTGATCCCCCAGATGACCTTGGTACAGCGCAATGCCATAGCCACACCTGCAACCGGGCTGTTCGATCTACCAAACCAACACCACACCAGGCTTTTACTATTACAACGGCACCGCTTGGGGTCTTGTTTCACAATGGGTAAACAGTGGCAGTAATGTTACATTTAGTACAGGCGATGCTGTAATACATAATATTACAGTTGGGTTGGGAAAAGGGGCTGTTGGTTCTAATACCGCTGTTGGTAATGCGGCGCTTTCTGCTAATACAACAGGCTTTGCTAATACTGCAGGTGGCAATAGTGTCCTTACCTCTAATACCACTGGAAGTGATAATACCGCCTACGGGTATGGTTCGCTTTTTTACAATACTACAGGGAATCAAAACATAGCGGTCGGCTATCAGCCTCTTTATCACAATACTACGGGCGGCAACAATACTGCTACAGGCTTCCAGGCGCTTTATTCCAATATCGGGGCAAGCGGGAATACAGCCCATGGATATAAATCTCTTTTCTACGATTCAACAGGGAGTAATAATACTGCCGTTGGGTTTCAATCTCTTTATTTGGGCATAACAGCAAGCTATAATACCGCAAGCGGCTTTAATGCGCTTTATTCAGATAGTTCTGGCAATTATAATACTGCAACAGGATATAGCGCGCTTTATTCTAACTCAAAAGGGAACAACAATACTGCCATGGGTTACGGCGCATCGTATAAAAATACCATTGGCCATAGCAATGTGGCGTTAGGAACAGGCGCTTTATACACCAATCAACTGGGTTCTAACATCATAGCAATAGGCGACTCCGCTCTATATAATGATGCGGGAAGCAATATAAACAACTATGGATCTGCAAATACAGCAATTGGTAGCAAAGCGCTCTATAAAAACACAACAGGCTTTGCTAATACTGCAATTGGGTATAACTCTCTCTTCTCTAACACTATTGGGGAGCTTAACACGGCAAATGGGGAAGCTTCACTTTATAATAACCTTTCAGGAAGCTATAATATTGCAACTGGTCTTGCCGCTCTTTATAATAACACAAGCGGCAATGCAAATATAGCTATCGGCAATCATGCGCTTTACTATAATACTACAGGAAGTACAAATACTGCAACTGGAGATAGCTCTCTTGAACAAAACAGTACAGGAAGCAATAACACTGCCTATGGGTTTTATTCCCTTACATTTTCTAATGGAAGCGACCTTACCGCTATTGGCGTATATTCTGATGAGGGTGGATCAGGAGATTATACTAATAGTTCCGCCTTGGGTTATAATTCAACGATCACAGCCACTAACCAAATACGCCTTGGCAGCAGTACAGTAACGAGCATTGGTGGTTACGCCGGTTGGAGCAATGTATCAGATGGTAGGGTAAAAACAAACATCAAACAAAATGTACCCGGGCTCACCTTTATTAATAAGCTGCAACCAATCACTTACAACCTTAACCTAGATGCCGCAGACAAAATAATACAACCGCCTGTTCACAAGGACAAAGACGGTAAACTTATAGCCACTTCAGCTTTGGACATGTCTGCACGCACCGCCAAACAGCAGGTTATTTACACAGGCTTTATTGCACAGGATGTTGAAACCGCTGCAAAATCACTTAACTATGATTTCAGTGGCGTAGATGCTCCAAAAAACAGCAAAGACCTTTATGGCCTCCGCTATGCCGAGTTTGCAGTACCATTAGTAAAAGCAGTTCAGGAACTATCAGCACAAAATGATTCTTTAAAACAAACCAACGTGTCTCTTCAGTCACAGATCAACGAACTGAAAACAATGATGCAGCAAGTACTGGCAGTCAAAAGTGATGTGACGATCCCTGTTCAGAACATATCGCTTACATCCGCTTCTTTACAGCAGAATACCCCCAATCCATACAACCAGTCAACAGCGATCCACTATTCAGTACCTGCCACCTTTACATCAGCACAGATACTAATTACAGACAATACAGGTAAAACATTAAAACAAATACCCGTTACAACTACCGGTGCGGGAACAGTAAACATAAACGCAGGCTCACTATCAGCAGGAATATACAGCTACTCCTTAATAGTAGATGGCGCAGTCATAGATACAAAGAAAATGATACTCGCAAAATGATCATCTGAAAGCTCAAACAAACAAACATTTAATACACTCAATTAAAAATTTATGAAACTTAAACAATTGTTGATGGCAGCGCTCTTACCTGCCTTTTTCCTTTCTGCCAAAGCGCAGAATACATTCCCTTCAACCGGCAGCGCAGGAATTGGCACAACAACGCCTAACGCATCCTCTCTGTTGGATATGGAATCAACCACAAAAGGGCTTCTTATTCCTCGTGTAACTTTCGCCCAGCGCAATTCCATTGCTACGCCTGCAACGGGGTTAATCGTCTATCAAACCAATAGCAACCCTGGTTTCTATTATTACAACGATTCAGCATGGGTACTCGTTTCTCAATGGCTAAGCAGCGGAACCAATGTCACTTACAGTGCAGGCGATGCCATAATACACAATATCACAGTTGGGCTGGGAAAAGGATATGTTGGTACTAATACCGCTGTTGGCAATAGCGCCCTTGCTGCTAACACAACAGGTTCTGCAAATACAGCCACTGGCGCTGACGCTCTTTCTGCCAACACCACAGGAAGTGATAATACTGCCTACGGGTATAACCCCCTTTTCTACAACTCAACAGGAAACCAGAACATAGCTATCGGCTATCAGCCACTTTTTCACAATACCACGGGGGGTAATAACGCTGCAACAGGCTTTCAGGCGCTTTATTCAAATACTACAGCAAGTGGCAATACAGCTAATGGCTATAAATCTCTTTTTTACGATACAACAGGGGCTAATAATACAGCTATTGGGGCTCAAGCACTTTATTCCAATACTATCGGAAATACAAACACTGCCTTAGGCTTCAATACGTTGTATAAAAACACCACTGGCTACAGCAATGTAGCGTTGGGAACAGCAGCATTATATATAAATCAAACAAATTCAAATACGGTAGCTATAGGAGATTCTGCCTTGTATAATAATACCGCAAGTGGCAATACCGCTGTGGGAAGCAAAGTGCTTTACAAAAATACTATTGGAACACAAAATACGGTGAGTGGTTATCAGGCCCTTTATACAAATACTTCAGGTAGTAGTAACACGGTAAGCGGTTACAAAGCGCTTTATTTAAACACCACAGGTTCGCTTAATACGGTAAATGGTTACGAAGCTCTTTACGCAAACACCATGGGCTCAGAAAACACTGCACTGGGATGGCAAGCGCTTAATTATAACACTGTCGGTAGTCATAATATAGGGATTGGTTATGACGCAATTGACGGCAACAGTAGTGGAAATTACAATGTTGGTATTGGGGATCAGTGCCTTTATTTTAGTGGTACGGGAAGTTATAATACTGCGGATGGTTGTGGCGCGCTCTTCAATACAAACGCATCTTATAATACTGCTTTAGGCTATTATGCTGGCGCTAACTATGGCAACAGTGCTAACAATACATTTCTTGGCGCTCAGGCCGATGTAAATGGGAGCAACTATACTAATGCAACAGTAGTGGGGTATCTTGCAGCAGGCACCGCCAGCAACCAAATACGCATTGGCAACAGCAGCGTAACCAGCATCGGCGGCTACGACGGATGGACCAACATATCAGACGGCAGGGTGAAAACAAACATCAAACAAAATGTGCCCGGTTTAGCTTTCATAGCCAAACTACAGCCCATCACTTACAACCTCAACCTTGATGCTGCAGACAAAATAATGCAGACCACTGCTCATAAAGACAAAGACGGCAAAGTTATGCCACTTACCGCGCAGGAAACCTCTGCCCGTGCAGCTAAGCAGCAGGTTATTTACACAGGCTTTATAGCACAGGATGTTGAAGCCGCAGCCAGATCCCTCAACTACGATTTCAGCGGCGTAGATGCGGCTAAGAACAGTACTGATTTATATGGTTTAAGATACGCTGAATTTGTAGTGCCGCTGGTAAAAGCCGTACAGGAACTTAATGATTCATTGCAAAAAACAAACGCTTCACTGCAGTCCCAGATAAATGAACTAAAAATAATGATGCAGCAGTTGCTCGCAGCAAAAGGTGATGTAGTAATTCCTTCTCAAAACATATCCCTTACCTCTGCCTCACTACAACAAAATACCCCCAACCCATACAACCAGTCCACAACCATCCATTATTCAGTGCCTGCTACCTTTACCTCAGCACAAATAATAGTAACTGACAATACTGGCAAAACATTAAAACAAATACCCGTAACAACTACCGGTGCAGGAACTGTAAACATAAACGCAGGATCCCTGTCCGCAGGGATCTACAACTACTCCTTAATAGTAGATGGTGCTGTTATAGATACAAAGAAAATGGTACTTGCAAAATAAAATACAAATGCTCACCTATGTCAATGCCCTGCAACCTTGCGGGGCATTTTTTATTACACCACCAACCACCAACTATTAACCGGCTAACGGCTAATAGCTGACTGCTGATAGCCCCATACTACCACTATTGGTAATTGTGTGGGCAGTTTATTCAGTTTTATTTTGTTTTTTAACAAATAAATAAAACAGACTGTCATCTAACAAACCAGCTCAATCAAAAAGTATGAAACTAAAACGATCATTGCTTGCAGCATTAACCCTTGCCATAGTTACTTTTTCTGTCAAAGCACAGAATACGTTCCCTTCAACAGGCAGTGCAGGCATCGGCACCACCACACCCAATGCCTCAGCCCTGCTGGATATGGAATCAACAGCCAAAGGCCTTCTTCCTCCCCAAATGAACTTATCCCAGCGCAATGCTATTGCCACACCCGCAACTGGGCTCCTGATTTATCAAACCAATAGCACACCTGGCTTTTATTATTACAGCGGCAGCGCCTGGGTATTGCTCAGCACAAAAAGCCCTGATCTAAGCCTCTCTAACCTCACAGCCCCCACAGCCGTAAACCTTAGCCTCCTGCCCGGCGTTAACAATACAATTAATCTTGGCAGCAGCGCCCTCGCCTGGGATAGTTTGTACCTAAGTAAGCTGCATTTTGCAGACGGTACGGTGCAGCAAACCGCTTATACCCCCTTCACAGCAGGCACAGGCATCAGCATCAGCGGCACAGCCATTACCAACACCGCGCTTGATCAAACCGTAGTGTTAACCCCGGGTACAGGCATTGCTGTCGCCGGGGCCTATCCTGATTTTACTATTAGCTCCAACCTAACCGGTTCACAATGGACAACAAGTGGAAACAATATTACTTATAGCACAGGGGATGCCATTATAAACGGTGTAACAGTGGGACAGGGCGCTGGTACTGCAGGTAACACAGCACTTGGTATTCAGGCCCTATATTCTAACACCACGGGAGGGTCGAATACTGGAATTGGGCACCTTGCGCTTAATTCCAACACCACAGGAACTGGTAATACAGCAACTGGCGATGGGGCCCTTACTTCCAACACCACAGGAACTGGTAATACAGCAACTGGCATCTTGGCACTTGGGAATAATACTACAGGAAATTACAACACTGCAGATGGGTTACGGGCACTTCAGTTTAATGAAGGGAATAATAATACTGCAAATGGGTACCTTGCTCTTATTGATAATGAAGGGAATAGCAATACTGCAAATGGGTATGAAGCTCTTTATTCCAATGGAATAGGAAATGATAATACTGCAGAGGGCAATAGTGCTCTTTATTCTAACATTGCAGGTTACAGCAATGTAGCGATAGGTACACACGCAGAATTCAACAATACCTCCTCCAATATTGTTGCCATAGGCGATTCGGCTCTTTATAATAATACAGTTGCAGGCAATACAGCAATAGGCTCTAAAGCGCTTTATTCCAATACCACGGGAGAAAGTAACACAGCAAATGGCTACCAAGCCATTTATTCTAATACTACTGGATATAATAACACTGCAATGGGAGTTCATACACTTCATTCTAATACCACAGGAGCCAGTAACACAGCACTGGGGTTTGCTACACTGGGGTTTAATACTACAGGAGTCAATAACACGGCAATGGGGAGTAATACACTTCTGAATAATACAACAGGCCACTCTAACGTTGGCATAGGCATTAGTGCCTTATACAGCAATACAACCACCAGCAACCTCGTTGCCATAGGCGATTCTGCTTTATATAATAATACAGGTGCTCAAAATGCAGCGACAGGCTCAAAAACACTTTATTCCAATACCACGGGAGCTGGCAATACAGCAAATGGTTACCAGGCACTGTATTCCAATACCATAGGAAATAATAATACAGCAAATGGGGCTTATTCTCTTCATTTCAACACATCAGGCAATTCTAACATAGCAAACGGGTACAATACACTTTATTCTAATAAAACGGGATATTCTAATGTGGCAGTAGGAGTAAGTGCCTTATCAAGCAACACAGCAAGCAATAACCTTGTAGCTATAGGCGATTCCGCTTTGTATCATAATACAGGAACTGCTAACACAGCAACAGGCTCCAAAACACTCTATTCCACCACCACAGGAACTAATAACACAGCAAACGGTTACCAGGCCCTTTATGCCAACACAGGCAGCTACAGCACAGCAGATGGCGCAAACGCGCTTTATAACACAACAGCATCTTACAATACAGCTGTCGGTTACAACGCGGGCTATACCTATAATAACAGTGCAAACAATACCTTCCTCGGTGCCAAAGCAGATGTAAATGCCGCTGGCCTCACGAATGTTACCTCAGTAGGCTATTCAGCAACAGCCACCGCAAGCAACATGGTCATGCTCGGCAACACCTCTGTAACATCAGTAAAAGCCGCAGGCAGCTTTGTTATTTATTCTGATGGTCGTTATAAAAAAGATGTACAGCAAAACGTACCCGGCCTCGCCTTCATCAACCAGCTTCGCCCTGTCACCTATCATTACGACATTCACGGCATGAACGATAAGATGGGTGTACCCCAGCCAAAAACTGCAGACGAAGATGCCGCTGTCAGTACAAAAGAAAAAAAGCTTTACACAGGTTTTATAGCCCAGGATATAGAAACCGCAGCAAATAAAGTAGGCTACGATTTCAGCGGGATTTATCACCCGCAAAATGATAAGGATCTCTATGGTTTAAGTTATTCTGAATTTGTAGTCCCATTGGTTAAGGCTGTACAGGAATTATCCACGCGTAATGATTCTTTGCAACAAAATAATACAAGCCTGCAAGCTGATAATACTTTGCTTCATCAGCAATTAAATGATATAAATGCAAAGATCAGCCAGATAGAATCTGCCATGAGCCAGTGCTGCAACAGCTTTTCATCAAACATGCAATCCACAACCGCCAACTACCAACCACCAACAACCAACATTCTTAATGCGCCCCGGCTTGACCAGAATGTCCCCAACCCTTTTAATGGCAGTTCCTACATCAGCTATTATATCCCTGTCGGTTTTCACAACGCATCGCTGGTAATTACAGATATTTCTGGCAACATACTTAAAACATATCCTCTTGCCAACAGCGGCTACAGCAGGCAAACTATCACCGGCAGCCAAATGGCAGCAGGCATGTACCAATATTCCCTGCTCATTGACGGCAAACTCATTGATACAAAGAAAATGATACTCGCAAAATAACAAAGCAAATCATCGAAACATTCCAATGCCCCGCGATCCGCGGGGCATTTTTCATTACAACCACCAATCAACCAACCACCAACCATCAACCACCAACTATCAACCACCTCCCCCTTACTACCACTATTGGTAATTGCCTACCTCATTTATTCCCTCTTATTTTGTTACGTGACAAATAAAGCCGTATCTAAACAATTGTAAAGATAGAAAATACTCATTATTTGTTTCCCTGCAAGCTTATTTATTCGACTAATGATAAACCATTAAAAAAGACGGCTAATTAAACTTAAAGAGCAGCCCATTAAACCAGCTTTATGAAGATAAAAAACTTCCTCTTTTCACTCCTTTTTTGCTTCGCAGCCATAAGCAGTTTCTCCCAAATGACCATTGGTGCAAGTACCGCCCCCAATGCCGCGTCTGTCCTAGACCTCTCCAACGCCACCACCCTCGGCCTCCTCCCCCCTCAGGTAGCCTTGGCGGGCACCACAGATGCAGCAACCATCACCTCCCCGCCAACAAGCCTGCTCATTTACAATACAGCCACAGCCGGCACATCCCCCAACAACCTCACCCCCGGCTACTACTACAATGCAGGCACCCCCGCTGCCCCCAACTGGGTTAGGCTCTTCTCCGGCAACAACAATACTGCCGATGCGTGGCTCACCACCGGCAATGCAGGCACAAGCCCCTCCACCAACTTCATCGGCACCACAGACAACAATGACCTCATCTTTAAAATAAAAAATGTCTTTAGTGGTGAGATTGACAGCGCCAATAGGAATTTATTCTTAGGCTATATGGCTGGTATTAATAGCACAAACACCTTCAATACTTTCTTGGGGCCATACAATGGCCAGAACAACACAGGTGCTAACAATACATTTGTAGGCAGTCGAAATGGAGTAAATAATACCTCAGGAAGCGATAATACCTTTGTCGGTACTAATACAGGCTTTAAAAACACTACAGGTAATAATAATGTTGCTAATGGTGTACAGGCGCTTTTCAGCAACACTATAGGTAGCGATAATACAGCAAATGGAGTGCAGGCACTTTATAGCAACACTATCGGAAATTATAATGAAGCAAACGGTTACCAGGCATTACCCAACAATACCATAGGAAATAATAATGTTGCCAATGGATTCCAGTCTCTATTCAGTGATACTTCAGGCAGCAGTAATACTGCAAACGGTTATCAGGCAATGTATCAAAATACAACCGGTAGCAACAACACTGCCAACGGGGCTGGCGCACTTATAAACAACACCATAGGCAATAATAATGTGGCAAATGGTTACCAGTCCATGTTTAAAAATACAACAGGAAGTAGTAATGCTGCAAATGGTTTCCAGGCAATGTATAACAATACAACGGCAAGTAATAATGTTGCCGAAGGATACCAAACACTTCTTCAGGATACATCTGGCGCTAATAACACGGCCAGTGGTTTTCAGGCTCTTTTAAGCAACACAAATGGAAGCTTTAATACTGCAGATGGGGCTACAGCGCTTTATAGTAATACCACCGGTATTGGCAGTACTGCTGTTGGATACACAGCTCTTGTATTTAATACCACTGGCAATTTTAATACTGCTATCGGACTCTCCGCGCTTTATTTCAACACCACAGGTAACAACAATGTCGCCAATGGTTATAACTCCCTTGACTTAAACACCACAGGCAACGATAATGTAGGCATCGGCGACAGCACTAATTTTTATAATCAAACAGGCTACAGCAATGTTGCAGTTGGTGCAAGCGCATTACTAAGCAATACCAACCGTAGCAATATTGTAGCAGTAGGAGACAGCGCGCTCTTTTTTAATGGCACAACAGAATCAGCAGTCACAGATGCTGTTCAAAACACCGCTATTGGTTCCAAAGCGTTATTTAATACCGGCAAAGGAAGTGGCAATACAGCAACCGGCTTTCAGGCAGGGTATAGCAATAAGTCAGGCTCAAACAACACCCTTATAGGCGACAGTGCCGATGTCTCATCTTCTGCATTAACCAATGCCACCGCAATAGGCTCAAAAGCAATAGTAGCAACTTCCAACTCATTGATATTAGGCGGCACTGGCGCCAATGCTGTCAACGTAGGCATTGGCACCACCTCTCCAAATCCCGCCGCAGCATTAGATATTTCAGCTATCACCACCAAAGGCGTATACCCCGTACAGGTAGCATTAACCGCAACCAATGCCGCATTGCCCCTCACCCTGCCGCCCACGAGTCTTTTAGTTTATAATACAGCCACCGCAGGCACTTCTCCCAACAATGTTACACCGGGTTATTATTACAACGCTGGTACCACCACGGTACCCAATTGGATAAGGTTCTTTTCAGGCAATAACAATTTAGCCGATGCATGGCTCACCACCGGCAATGCTGGCACCACAACCACTACCAACTTCATCGGCACCACAGACAACAATGACCTCATCTTTAAAATAAAAAATGTCTTTAGTGGTGAGATTGACAGCGCCAGGGATAATTTATTTTTGGGATTTAAAGCAGGTATCAATAACACAACCGGTTCTGGCAACGTAGCCATTGGTGCAAATGCCTTAGTAAAAAACACCATCGGCTCTCAGCAGGTGGCTATTGGCGATTCCGCGTTGTACAACATGGCAATAGACCCCACTAATAATTATTCTGATGTAGCTGTGGGATGGTCCAGCCTTGTTGCAAATACAACAGGAAATAATAATACTGCTGTGGGTTGGGGCAGTTTGCATGCCAATACAACCGCAAATGTTAATACCGCTATAGGTAATGCCGCTTTGTATAGCAATACTACCGGTGGATTTAATACTGCGACGGGCTCCAATTCACTAGAGTACAATACAACAGGAACGGCCAATACAGCTATGGGTGTTAATGCTCTTAATAGCAATACAACAGCGTATGGCAATACCGCTTTGGGGGCACAATCTCTATATATAAATACAATAGGCAGCAGCAATATGGCTGCAGGTTATGATGCTCTTTATAGTAATACAACTGGCAGCAGCAATAGTGCCTCAGGCTATCAGGCTCTTTCTTCCAATACTACTGGAAATTACAATGTCGCTTCAGGTTTCAATTCGCTTTATTCTAATTCCAGGGGCAACGACAACATAGGCATCGGCGACAGCACCAATTTTTCCAACACTACCGGCTATAGCAATGTGGCCGTTGGCGCAGCGCATTAAGAAACAATCCCTCTATAAGCAATACGGTAGCCATCGGCGACAGCGCCCTGTTTAATAATGGCACAGGCGCCTCCGGTTCCCAGGCTACTCAAAATACTGCCATTGGCTCTAAAGCATTATATAAAAATACTACAGGCTATGAAAATACCGCGATAGGCTATAATACACTTTTAAATAGCTCTACAGGTTATGGGAATACTGCAACTGGGGCATATTCGCTTGAATCAAACAATTTTGGCTTTTTCAATACTGCAAATGGGTTTTTTGCTCTTCCCAGCAATACAACTGGTAATTTTAATACTGCTAATGGATATTCCTCACTTGGTGACAACCAGGCAGGTAGTTATAATACTGCTACTGGTAACCAGTCACTTGTCAATAATAGCTCTGGGTCAACTAATACCGCTAATGGAACATCCGCACTTTTTTACAATAAAACTGGTTACAGCAATGTTGCCATGGGCGCCATGGCCCTCTTTAACAACACCACTACCAGCAACATAGTTGCCATCGGCGACAGCGCCCTATTTAATAATGGCACAGGCGCTTCTGGCACCCAGGCCACAGGCAATACAGCTGTCGGCTCCAAAGCATTATATAGCAATACCAAAGGGTATTCAAATAATGCAATTGGGTATCAGGCTCTTTTCAGCAACACAACTGGTACAAATAATACTGCAAATGGTTTTCAGGCATTACTTTCTGATACATCAGGGCTTGAAAATACAGCCAATGGATCCTCGGCAATGGAAGCAAACACAAACGGCAGTTATAATACAGCTGATGGGTATGGGGCACTCAATAATAACATAACTGGAATTGGCAATACTGCCACGGGACATCAGGCACTTTTAGCCAACATCACGGGCATTTATAATGCTGCCACAGGATTCTCAGCCCTTTATTTCAATACATCCGGCAACTACAATGTCGCCAATGGCTTTAACTCGCTTGACCACAACAGTACAGGCAACGACAACATAGGCATAGGCGACAGCGCCAATTTCTACAACACAACAGGCTACAGCAACGTAGCAATAGGCGCAAGCGCATTAAGAAATAATCCTTCTATCAGCAACATCGTAGCCATCGGCGACAGTGCCCTATTTCATAATGGGACAGGCGCAACCGGCACCCAGGCTACTGGAAACACTGCTGTTGGGTCCAAAGCGCTCTTTAGCAACACAACGGGCTATTATAACACTGCCAATGGGTTCCAGTCACTTTACAGTAACACGACAGGCTATTATAACACTGCTAATGGATATCAGTCACTTTATAGCAACACTAATGGTAGAGCCAATACCGCTAATGGCTATTACGCTCTAAACAATAATACCCAGGGCGTTGAAAACACTGCCCTGGGTTATTTTGCGCTTTTAGAAAACAAAACAGGCAATGGCAATATCGCTATAGGCCTCGGGTCTTTACTCTTAAATACCTCTGGCACTGGCAATACTGCCACGGGTTATGCAGCGCTTGCAAACAATAGCACTGCTTACAGCAATGTTGGTATAGGCCCTTACACTTTATACAGCAATACCACCCACAGCAACCTCGTAGCCATCGGCGACAGTGCTTTATTTAATAATGGCACAGGCGCATCAACTGCGCAGGCTATAGAAAATACAGCCGTTGGGTCTAAAGCATTATTTAGCAATACCACGGGGTATAATAACACAGCCGCCGGGTATCAGGCAGGCTACACCAATACTACCGGTGCAGATAATGTTTATTTTGGCATAATAGCAGGTTCAAATACAAATGCAGATTATAATACATTTGTCGGCGCCCAAACCGGCCCTTTCAATACAAGCGGGAACAATAACACCTTTCTGGGCTTTGATGCAGGCTATGCCAATACCATAGGCACCAATCAGGTTTTTGTAGGTGGCGGTGCCGGCTTTCATAGCCTGTCCGGCACATATAATGTAGGCGTAGGCCTTGCCGCATTAGAATGGGATAGCACTGCTTCTTTTAATGTAGCCTTAGGGTGCGAAGCATTATATAATACCAGCGGCGCTGATAATACTTCTGCCGGCTATTTTGCAGGCAATGGCAATTTCGCAGGCACAAACAACACCTTTTTGGGCTATCAGGCAAATCCAAATGCTGGTGCATGGACTAACTCTACTGCCGTTGGCAATGGCGCAACTGTCACTGCCAGCAACCAGGTACGCATTGGCAATACTGCTGTCATCTCAATAGGTGGCTATGCCGCCTCCGGCTGGTCAACTTTGCCTTCCGATCGCCGCGTAAAGAGAAACATTCAGCAAAATGTTCCCGGCGTCGCCTTCATCAACCTCCTGCGCCCCGTTACTTACAATCTCGATCTCGATGCTATAGATAGAATAATACAAGCCCCGGTTATAAAAGATAACAATGGCAACCCCATACCACGCTCACCAGAAGATGCAGCCGCCCGCGCCGCAAAAGAGCAGATCGTTTACACCGGCTTCATCGCTCAGGAAGTGGAAACTGCAGCCAAGTCCCTCAACTACGATTTCAGCGGAGTAGACGCCCCCAAAAACAGCAATGACATGTATGGGTTGCGTTACAGCGATTTTGTAGTGCCTTTGGTAAAAGCCATACAGGAGCAGCAGGACACCATCCACCAGCAACAACTCGCTTTCCAAACCCAGCAGGCCACCCAGCAGCAGCAAGCCCAAAGCATAGAAGAACTAAAGAAAATAATTGCCCGGCAACAACAAGAAATAGACGGTCTCAAAGCATTAATAAAACCAAAATAGCAAACATAAAATAGTCTTAATAAAGCCTCTGATACTCCTAAAGTAGAGGATTACATGAGGCTAACACGATCTTTAAAACGCTAACTTAGTGTTTCTTTGTGCTTTCGTGTCTTTGTGGTTCAATTCCGCATCACATTTTTACTTTTTACTTTTACTTTTTTACTTATTCCTCGAATAAATATTTTGCTCCCAACCAACTTTAAACTAAATTGCCAACAATCTCGTCTTTTTTTCATTCCCAACTACTATTTTCCTACCCTTATAGAGACCTTATAGAGACTTTATAGAGACCTTATAGAGACCTTACTCCCACTCAATGCCCACCCAAAGCCAAGCTAAAGGCATGGTAATCCCCACTCAAAGCCATGCCAACCCTCCTGCAAACATAATGACCCCACTCCTAAAAGATCGCTTTTTTAAACCGGCTTTATGAAAATAAAACGCTTCCTTTTTTTGCTCCTTTTATGGTTCGCAGCAGTAAGTAGTTTCTCTCACTAACAAACAACCCAATGGGCAATAAGATGCAGATACCTTCTATGCCGCCCTCAGTTTATTATACTTATTCCTATACTCTGCAGGTGTCAGCCCCGTAACTTTTTTAAAGATGGTACGGAAGGCCTTTGTATCAGTATATCCAACGTCATACATTACTTCATTAATGTTCTTGCGGCTGGTCTCAAAGCTTCTTTTGGCAGCCTCCATTTTCACGCGGTGCACATATTCTAAAACAGAGTTATTGGTTGCCTTTTTAAACCTGCGTTCAAAGCTTCTCCTGCCCACGGCAACCATACCCGCCAGTTCATCCACTGTTATCTTTTCACAGATATTCTTTTCAATAAACTCCTGCCCCTTCTTCACCTGCGTGTCCTGGTGGTTCTTTTGCCCCCTGAATATAGCAAAGGCGCTTTGGCTTTCGCGGTCAATATCTATGGCAAAGTATTTTGACGCAAGTATAGCCGTTTGCCTGTCCGTATATTTTTCAACAAGGTGCAAAAGCAGGTTCCAGTAGGAATTTGCGCCTCCGCTGGAATAAATACGGTGTTCTTCGGTAATGATGCTGCCATCTGTCACTTTCACCAGGGGGAACATTTCCCTGAACTCATCCTGGAAACCCCAGTGTGTGGAGCATTTTTTGCCATCCAGCAATCCTGTAGCAGCCAGTAAAAAAGCACCAACGCAAAGCGAGGCCAGTTCTGCCCCTGCGGCGTATTGCTCCTGTATCCACGGTATCAATTTCTGGTTTTTACAAATGGCTGTTCTCATATCGCCAAACAAGGCAGGGATGATAACAAGGTCTGTTTTCTTTACTTCTTTCAGTTGCCTGTCCGTATGCACGGTGAACATACCATCATTCAACAGCACTTCTTTTTTCTCCCCCACAAGTTCCACCTTGAACAAGGGCGCTTTGCCGGATGCAGCAAGGAACTGGTTCACAACAGAAAAAAGGTATTGCGGGTCGGCAACGGACTGCATTACACAAGATTCCGGCACAAGAATGCTTATATTTATCATGCTGCTAAGTTAGGGGAATATTATGTCGTAAAACGCCTCTTTAATGTCTTTTTTGCACGCCAATTATTTAATTTTTTGTTTGCATCTTTGTGTTATCAATTTCAACTATCCACAAACAACAAAAAACAAAAACGATGTCAAAGCTAAATTCCTACCTGAACTTCCAGGGCACTGCAGAAGAAGCGTTCAATTTTTACAAGTCTGTTTTCGGTGGCGAGTTCCCAGGAGTAATGCGCTTTAAGGATATGCCTGAATTTCCCGGCAAGGACAAACTGAGTGAAGAAGACCTGAACAAGATGATGCATGTGTCTTTAAACATCGGCGATAACACGCTCATGGGAACTGATATGCTCGAAAGCCTGGGGCAACATTTAAAACCCGGGAACAATATTACTTTATCCATGCACCCCGACAGCAAGGAAGAAGCAGACAAAATATATGCATCCCTTTCTGAAGGCGGCAAGGCGCACCAGCCCATGACCCAAATGTTTTGGGGCTACTGGGGAATGCTCACCGACAAGTTCGGCATTCAATGGATGGTAAACTTTGAGAACGTACAACCTGCGCAGTAATCAACATTGCCCACCAACTAAATATATAAAAATGGAAACACAAAAAATGACAATTTGTTTGTGGTTTGACGGACAAGCGGAAGAAGCTGCAAACTTTTATACTTCAATATTTAAAGATTCAGAAACCGGCAGCATCAGCCGTTATGGAAAAGAAGGGTTTGAAATGCACCGCCAGCCGGAAGGAAAAGCAATGATAGTGCCTTTCAGGCTGAATAAAATGGAATTTATGGGCTTGAACGCAGGGCCGCAGTTCAAGTTCAACGAAAGCATTTCAATTGTGGTGAACTGCGAAACACAGGAAGAAATAGATCACTATTGGAACAACCTGACCGAAGGCGGGCAGGAAAGCCGCTGTGGCTGGCTTAAAGATAAATATGGCCTGTCCTGGCAGATAGTCCCTAATATATTGGCCAAACTGATGAGCGACCCCGCAAAAGCAGGCAAGGTGATGAATGCCTTCATGCCAATGAAGAAGCTTGAAATAGACAAACTAGTGGAGGCCGCAGGTTCTTAAAATATCACAGGTGGCTCTGGTACATGCTTATTTAACCTTCAACGGCAATATCCACGCTTCCCGTATAAACACTATTAGCCGCATCTTTTTCATCACTGCTTAGGAAGCCGATCCATGTTTCGGCGGTGTTTCCCTGCAAAATACTGGTTTTTAAAGTAGCTGTTTCGTCGGACCGGGTGCCGGTATCAAAACTATATATTATTTTCCCCAGGCCTGTAAAATAGGCCAACAGGATAGCCTTGTCATTTGGCTTTGCTGTGCCTGCCTGGCTATTGTTTTGCCAGCTAAACACAATATTGCCCTCTACGTTCACTACAGCGGCAGGATTTTCTGCGAAAGGCAGAACACCTTTAGATATCAATACCTGCTCATAAACTAAGGTCAGGTGCGGGTAATTTCCATAAATACCAAGATTTAGCACTACACCCATGGCGCGGTTAAAACCTGTTCCCCTGTTCCCATAAGGCGGAAAGCTGCGTGTAAAAAAGCCTGTTCCCACGAACGGCTTCACAAACTCATTGCCTAGTTTTATCTTTTCGCGCTGGTTCGTACGCGCAGGTGACTGTACATGGTCTTTTTCACGCGTGCTGATCCGCATAATGTTCTGCCCGTTGCGGATATAACCTGTCACGGTACCGATCCTGCCAATAAAGCCCCCTAATATTCCATCCGGCATTCTTGCCATAATTTTTTTTTTATAAATGAATAACGTTAGAACCCTACTTCAAAAGTACATGATCCTAATAAATTTTGTTAAAAATTGGTCAAGAACAGGGGTTATACAAGACTCAAAACTATTAATAACCCCTATATGTACCGAATATATACCACAAATATATATAACCTGATAGGTAGCAAATAGGTTCCCGGTAGTTATCAAAAGACTAGTTAAAACCTGAAAATTAAGGCTAATTTGTCCTTGAACTACTAATTGAGGCGGATGATATTAAGCCCGTTCATGCCCCTCATTATAAAATAAGTGAGGTCAAATTCAAACCATTTTATGGCATTATTTGCCCTGCCGGGAAATTTATGATGGTTGTTATGGTATGCCTCGCCCACAAAAAGTACATCAATAGGGAGGATGTTTTTAGAAGTATTGGCGAGCCGGTAATTCTCATAGCCAAATTTATGCGCCCACCAGTTTACTGCCACGCCCTGCAAAGCACCCATGGCAAAGGTGAGCGGAAGAAACAGATATTGCCACCAATGGGTAGCCAAACAAATGTAAATGAGGATATAGATCAGTCCCCAGCCCAGCCTTGCCATCCAGTTATGGGCTATGCGGTCAAAAGCTACCCACTCGGGCAATCCTTTTTTAAATTTATCGTCTGCGGTAATAGTTCCTGAATATATGCCGTGGTAATTGTTGCGTGTTTTTAAAAGAAGTGTAAAAGCGTTTAAAGAAAAGTGTGGAGAGTGTGGGTCTTCCACCTCATCAGTGTGCGCGTGGTGCAGCCGGTGCATTAACCCGTAAGACCCGGCACTGATATAAGAGGAGCCTTGTGTAACAAAACAGCAGAGGTAAAAAAACTTTTCCCAACCTTTGGACATGGTAAAAAGGTTGTGCGCAGCATAGCGATGATGAAAAAAAGACTGGAAGAAAAGAGAAGCGTACCAATGGAAAATGAGAAAGAACAAAATAAGCATATTGCAATCTACGCTATAATAAAGCCCTAAGTTTTTTATTTAACAGCAGCAGATACTGTTTTACCGAACGCATTGAGCTATTTGGGCTGTAACAGGTGGCTAAACAGTATTTTGAGTTTTTATGCGTGGTTGCTGTTAATTTTTATAATAATATGGAAATGGTTGCTGCGGCGGTTATTTTTGTTTGAAATGATGGATCATTTAGCATGTGAACAAGGTTTCCTCCAATTGGTACAATAAATGTATTCTCTACAAAGCAAATATTTAAAAAGAAGATAAATGGAAAAGAAAAAAATGAGTTTTAAAGGTTTATGGAAGGTTCTTAAAGATTGTTTTTCAGGGTTTTCGGATGATAAGGTGATGAAATTGAGCGCCTCCCTTTCTTATTATACTGTTTTTTCAATGGTTCCGCTGCTAATGGTTATCATATTTATCTGCGGTATTTTTTTTGGCCAGTATGCAGTGGAGGGAAAAATATATTCGCAACTAACTGGTTTTGTGGGGCAAGCCGCTGCACTGCAGATACAGGAAATGATTAAAAATACTTCGTTCAGCGGAAAGAGCCATGTGGGGGCCATTTTAGGCATTTGTACGCTTGTGCTGGGGGCCACAAGCATCTTTGGGGAGATACAGGAATCTATAAACATGATCTGGGGCCTGAAGCCTAAACCTAAAAAGGGTTGGCTTAAAATGATACAGAACCGTTTTTTATCGTTCTCGGTCATCATCAGCCTTGGGTTTTTAATGTTGGTTTCTTTAACTGCGTCCACACTTATTGAAACCTTTAGCCAGGCGTTGCAAAAGCATTACCCCGGGGTGGCCGTTGACCTTTTTTATGTGATCAATTTGTTATTTACTTTTGTTGTTACTTCTTTAATTTTTGCGACCATTTTTAAAGTGCTTCCCGATGCAAAAATTGCCTGGAAAGATGTTATAGCGGGCGCTATTGTGACGGCAATTTTATTCATGCTGGGCAAATTTGGTATATCGTTTTATATTGGCAAGGAGAATATTGGCAGCACTTATGGTACGGCGGGCAGCATAGTTGTGCTGCTTTTGTGGGTTTATTATTCTGCGTTTATTTTATATTTTGGTGCGGAGTTCACAAAAGCTTACGCCGTAGCATATGGCTCGGAGATATTACCTGCGGAGTATGCAGTTACCACCAAACAGGTGGAAGTGGAGACGGGCAGCAAGTCTATACAGGAAAAGGAAGCGGCTGTGGTTACTAATTAGAAGGTTAGCATTTTGGCGCAGGCTTGCATAAAACAGGTATTTTATTAAATGTTAGCTTGTAATATTCATTTATCTCATATCCCCAACTTTTCCTTCAATTTTAAATAACCCGCTTTGCTTACGGGAAGGCGCGCGCCGGTGGTGAGCAATACCAGATGGCCGTCTTTTTCATAAGGGTCAATTCTTGTGATAAGCTGTGTGTTTACGATATAGGAGCGGTGTATGCGGACAAACAGTTGTTTGTCCAGCGTATCTTCAAAATACTGCATAGTTTTCTTTTTTAAGAATGAACCTTCCGCAGTAAATATTTTCACGTAATCATCCGCGGCTTCAAGGTATTGTATTTGACTTACAGGTATTATCTTTATTTTACTGCCGTCCTTCAGCACGATCCTGTTATTGTTGGTGAGCGATTGGGAAGATGTGTCCAGCAATGCCTGCGTTTGTTCTACAGCCGTTTTTTTATTTTGAAGGAATTTCTGCATGGCCTTGTCAAACCGTTCCTTGCTGAAAGGCTTTAAAAGGTAGTCCACGGCGTGCGTTTCAAAGGCCTTGATGGCATATTCTTCAAAGGCTGTCGTAAAGATCACAGGCGGGATGTTCTCTATCAGTTCAAGCATTTCAAAGCCGTTAATTTTTGGCATTTGTATATCCAGGAAAACAAGATCAGGCTGGTGTTGCTGGATGGCTTTCAGGCCTTCAAAGCCGTTGTTACATTCCTGCACAATTTCTGTATCGGCATAGGGTTGAAGATACTCCCGCACCATAATTCTTGCAAGGGGTTCATCGTCAATTATTATTATTTTCATGGCTCATTTGTTTGTATTTGTGGAATAAGGATATTAGTGAAAAAATAGCCGCCTTCGGTTCTTGTTTGAAGCAGGTCTTTCCGCAGGAATAATAAATATAGCCGCCTTTGAATGGAAGACAGCCCAAAGCCTGTTCCGCGCAAAGGCTGCGCAGTTTCTGCATCGAATGGATTGCAGATAATTATTTCAAGCGAGTTGTTTGTTTTTTTTGCCTCAATGGTTATCATCACATCGCCGATGGTATCATAAAGCCCGAACTTTATTGCATTCTCCACAACAGGCTGCAGCAGGAGGGAAGGTAGCTTTAGTTGAAGTGTTTCCTCGTCATACAAAACACTTGTTTGCAGGCGGTGGCCAAAACGGACTTTTTCAATATCAAGGTATAGTTCCAGATATTCAATTTCTTCTTTAAGGCTGCTCCACTGGTCTTCTTTGCGCAGCGTGCCGCGCAGGAAATCTGATAGTTGCTGTATCATGTGCCTGGCCTTCTCCGGTTGTGTGCCTGTGAGCGCGCTGATGGAGTTTAAACTATTGAACAAAAAATGCGGTTGCAGTTGCTGCCTCAGTTTAAAAAGTTCTGCTTCCTTAGAAAATTTTTCGGCATCGGCCTTTCTTTTGTCGCTTTCCTGTTGCTCCTGTTGAGTGTACCAGAGCAGGCTAATGGTTGCCATGCAGCCTACCATTAAAAACGCAACGCCATAACGTATAGAAGAAGAATGCGTGAGCATGGATGTATAACTATCGTCGTTCCTGAAAATAAAATACAGCAACAGGCGGATGATAAAAAGCCACACACAGCTAATGGCAAAGCTGATGACCAGCACGTACCAGTATTTCTCCTTGCTGGGAAGGTAATATTTCATGTTGTTGGTGATGAGCAGGCCGCTTGCAGCAAGCAGTACGTTGCTTATGAAACTATCAGTAAGCGCCTCTGCAACAGGCAGCCCGTAGTTCACAAGCACGGCGCAATGAATGGCAGCCCACGCCACCCACCATGCGGTAAACACCAGCTTAAACCTCCGGTCTGATAAGGACGATCGCAATTTTTTTAGTTTAAAGGCACCGATCTGCAGGCGCTGTTTTCCAGCAGGTGGGCAGCACGCAAACGGGTAACCTGCATGTAAATATCCGCATCTTCTTCTTCATAAATGCGGGAATACATTTCGGCGCCGTCAATAAGGTCGTCCAGTTGGTTTAATTCTGCTACGTCAATGAATTTCCAGTGCACGGGTTTATCAGCAGCGTTCAGGAAGGAGTCTTCCTCACGCTCGCCTATCAACCGAGCTTTTTGAAAGGCGTGGAGTTCATCGTGTGCTTTTATCAGCCGCAGTTGTTCGTCAAACTGGGCAGTATGGTTGCCGTCTCCGCAGATGATGCGGTACACAATTTTAGCCAGGTACCAGTTCATAGTATGATTTTAGTTGGTTAATTGCTTGCTCTGAGCTATTGTTCTTTATAACAAAAATTGCCCTTTGTTTTGGACAATTTGTTTAATAATTGCTTATTTCAATGCCTCCAAATACTGCTGTGCCATCGAGCACCAGCGTTTTAGAAAAGTCCACCGCCACACCCTGCAACTGCCTCTTATCTTCTACGCCACCGAAGGCAGCCGTTATTTCTACTTTTATATCCCAATTGGAAGGCACGATAATTTTGGCTCCGCCAAAGACAGCGGTTATATCAAGGCGTACTGTTCCCTGTATATCAGCCTGTGTAAAGTCTATTTCGGCGCCGCCCATAAAACAGGTGATATCGCCGCCTTTAAAGTTCTTGGATATGACAGTTTTCTTTGCGCCCCCGAAGACAGAGGTACTGTCGAGGAATTCGCTACCGTCTTCGCTTGCATCAGAGTTGTATTTATTGTTTATTTTATCTTTCATTTTATTTTTCCAGTCGCGCCGGAAGCCGCCTCTTCCTTTTACCAGGATAAAAAACAAACCAATAAGAATTAAAACAACGGGCGTACTGTAAAGATGAAGGTGCAGGGATGGCATTTGTTCATCCAGCAAAGCGAAGGAGCCCCAGAAAACAGGTATTAACCAGAAAAGATGCCTGAAGCCATGCTGCACGCCTATAAAAAGGCCGATAGCGATCACCATCGTTGGCCATGTAAATACCCAGTTGGGAATGCCCAGCCCCATTCTTGCAGCCAATAAAAGCAGGCCCGCGAACAGGAATAACAAGCCTGGCCATATTCCGTGGCGGCGGCGTTTCCATTTTGCATCATTGTCTTCCATTATTTGTGTTTTATTGTTTTTAAAATGATGGAACAAAAATAGAATAGCTGCTATTGGAGGAAAAGGGGAGATAGGTTGATGGCTGATAGGGGTAGGTAAGTGGCGGGAATGGGGCGGTGGATAGCGCTAAAGAATAAAAAAAGGGAGGGGAACTGCTATTTATAGGCATGATGAAGGGAAGTTCATATAGGGTTGTCATGGCTTTGAGTGGGCTTTAGGTGGGAAAAAGGTGGGCATTGAGTGGGAGTAGGGTCTCTATAATGTCTCTATAAAGTCTCTGTAAGGTCTCTATAAGGATCTTTGATTGAGGAGAAAATTAAGAAATTGGAGGTGTATTTGGAGTAAAAAGCAAGAAACAACCCGAAAGTACATATTGGTTTTGAATAATGTCATTTGTGGAAAAAAATAGTTTCTAAAAGAGTTTGCCATAAATCATTTTACTAAGAGTTATGGAGTTGCGTGTAATGAATTGGATCAAAAAAGGTTGTTTTAACAAAATTGTATCAATGAATATTCGTTTTAGTTTAAACCTGTTATACTGAGTGCTATCTGACATTAAAATAATTCTATTATGAAAAAATGTTTGTCTATCCTGATGTTGTTGACGATAGTAGGTACTACAGCCCTTAAGGCACAGGTTATTATTGGCGGAGGCTATTATGGCGGTGGTTATTACAGAGCGCCTTATCCGCCAAGACGCAGGCCTTATGTTCAGCAAAGAAAAACGCCACCATTTACACCTTCTGTTTATGTGAACTTAGGCTACGGATTCCCGAATCTTGATAAAAACCAGTTGGCTGGTTTTCCCGGAGAGTATCTTGGAAATATACATACTCAAACCGGCCCTTATAACGCATCAATTGATTACAGGTTCAGCCGTTTTATGAGCCTTGGTGTGATGGGGATGTATGGAAAAGTGTCAGCGCCTTATTATGAATATTATTCGCAAAGTAATGTGCCCGATTTTACGGGATCGCTGGAAACCTGGAGCCTTATGCTGAATATTATGAATTATATACCGGTTTATGATACACATGTAGAGCCTTATTTCAGGACAGCAATTGGCGTGACGAATGTTATAAACCAGAGTTATGTGGACGGTAGTGGCAATACTGTTGCTTATGCAGACAACAGCAGCACGCTTGCTTACCAGGTGTCTTTTGGCGCAAGATTTAAACTATCGCCGAATGCAGGGATCTTCCTGGAAGCGGGTTATGGAAAATATATAGCCAGCGGGGGATTGTCTTTCAAGTTTTAAAGTATTTTGTGTTTGTGGATGGACCGCATAAACCATATTGAGAAAATCAATATGGTTTTTTTATTAAATACCCTTACCTTCGCATCCCTAAAAAAATAGTTTGGTCAAAAATAAGATCAAACTGAAGCATTACCCACAAGGCTCAAAAAGTTTCTGCCCGTGCAGAACGCCAGCAGGGTGTAATCTTTAACAAGATAATCGATGCCAAAAGTAAAAACAAACTCAAGCGCAAAAAAACGCTTTCGAGTGACCGGCACAGGTGAGATCACTTTTCAAAAGGCTTTCAAAAGGCATATTTTAACTAAGAAATCTAAGAAACGCAAAAGAACATTGCGCCAGAAAGGTATGCTTGGCCCAGCCAATAAAGACTTTGTAGCGCGTTTGCTTGGAATGAAATAGTTCCAGTTCATCGTTCCCAGTTTCAAAAGTTTTAGTAAAATAATTTAAAAAATTGTTAGTGATTGCTTCAAAAAAAGTGCTCTAACGTAAAACAGATAAAATATGCCACGTTCAAAAAATGCAGTTGCATCAAGGGCAAGAAGAAAGAAGATCTTAAATAAAGCGAAGGGTTTTTACGGTAAACGTAAGAACGTTTATACCGTTGCGAAGAATATTGTTGAAAAAGGGATGACCTACAGTTATGTAGGCCGCAAGGTGAAGAAGCGCGAATACCGTACTTTATGGATCGCGCGTATCAATGCCGCCGTGAGAGAAGAGGGAATCACGTACAGCGAATTTATGGACAAGCTGAATAAAAAAGGCATTGAGCTGAACCGCAAAGTGCTTGCAGACCTGGCTATGAATGAGCCAACGAGCTTTAAGGCGTTGGTTAATTCTGTGAAATAAAAGCGACTGTTTTTAAGCATAATATTTAAGGGAATGAATTTTCATTCCTTTTTTATTTGTATCTCATTCAAAAAACTATTTTTGTAGCGTAAAAAACTCTTCCTCATTAAAATTATCAACCATTACGGACGATGAATAATACTTACACCGACCTGGTGAAACAAACTTTCCATTTTCCCCAGGAAGGTTTTGAAGTGAACGATGAGGGATATTTAGAGTTTAACGGACTTGACCTGAAAGCCTTGATAGATAAGTATGGGACGCCTATGAAGCTGACCTATCTGCCTAAAATCGGCATGCAAATAAACAAAGCGAAGAAATTGTTTGAAAATGCTTTTAAAAAGCATAAGTATGAAGGCAAATATTTTTATTGTTATTGTACCAAAAGTTCCCACTTTTCTTTTATAGTGGAAGAGGCGCTGAAGCATGAGATACACCTGGAAACTTCTTATGCTTACGATATTGAAATAATCAACAGGCTATACGAGCGACGAAAAATAAACAAGGATATTTTTATTGTATGCAATGGTTTTAAGGAAAAACAATATACTTCACGTATTGCAAAGCTTATTAACACCGGTTATAAAAATGTAATTCCCGTTCTTGATAATAAAGATGAACTTCAGGCTTATAAGCGGAGTGTAAAAGAACCGTTCAAAGTGGGCATCCGGGTTGCTGCCGAAGAAGAGCCTAATTTTCCTTTTTATACTTCAAGGCTGGGCATAAGAGCGAAAGATATTCTTGAGTTTTATGTTGATGAAATTGAAGGTTATGAGGATAAGTTCCAGCTAAAAATGCTGCATATTTTTTTAAATAAAGGCATTAAAGACGACATTTATTACTGGAGTGAATTGAACAAGATCATTAACCTTTATTGCCAATTAAAAAAAATATGCCCGGAGCTTGACTCCATTAATATTGGCGGCGGTTTCCCTATTAAGCACTCGCTTGGTTTTGAATATGATTACCAGTTCATGGTGAACGAGGTGGTTGGCAACATCAAGAAAGCATGTAAACGCGCGAAAGTGCCGATGCCCAATATTTATACTGAATTCGGAAGCTTTACAGTGGGAGAAAGTATGGCGCATATTTACAGTGTTATCGCTCAAAAAATACAAAACGACAGGGAGTGCTGGTACATGATAGATTCATCTTTTATTACCACTTTGCCTGACACCTGGGGCATTGGTGAGAAGTTTTTAATGCTGCCAATTAACAAATGGGATAATGAATATCACCGCGTAGTTCTTGGCGGAATTACATGCGACAGCCATGATTATTACGACTCTGAAGAACATATCAACGAAGTTTTTTTGCCTAAAATAATACCTAACGGCAATGGAAACGGAAACGGTTTGAAAGCAAAAAAGACCGATAAAAAAGAAAAAGAAGAGCCACTATATGTTGGGTTTTTTCATACAGGCGCTTACCAGGACCAGATAAGCGGGTATGGGGGAATCAAGCATTGCCTGATACCATCACCAAAACATATTATTGTTGAGTATGATAAAAACGGCAAACTGATAGACTGGGTTTATGCAAAAGAGCAAACTGCACAAAGTATGCTTAAAATATTGGGGTATTTATAATTATAATAAGGAGGCTGCTAAAACTTAGGGCAAGGGATGCCTTTGTTTTGTGCCTTTTTAGCAATATATATAAGTGATATTTCTACACCGCCCTGACTGTTAGATGCCGTTTTCAAAGAAGAAGTGTTGACGTCATATGTAAGCCCAAACCTCATGCTTTCGTATTCAATGCCTACATATGGAATAATTGCATCGCCAAACCTGAGCCAGCTTCCAATATAAAAGGCCGACTCATCAGGACCGTCTTTATCAGCAAGATTAAATTCCAATGCACCGCCGACAACTGTTTCAGTTGCGCCCGCCTGTGTGCTGAATAAGCCGCTTAAATTTAGTGTTGTAATATCGCCTACCGGAAAATAGCCACCTGCATGAAAAGTGGCACGCGGATATAGAAGATACAGCGCTTTGTTGCCGCTGTAGGCAAAACTTTGTTCAGGGCGGTTAATGTGGTATACGCTTACGCCTGCATAAAAATTATTGTCATCGGTTGTGCTGGTCGTGAAGAGTGCGCCAGCATTTAAATCGAAATAACTGTTGTTTAATGTAAGGCCAGGAAAAGTTTCTGAAGTTAGGCCAGTGAATCCCTGAGGCGTGAGTTGGTCTTCAAAAGTTAATTTAGTGGTGTTGATCACCATATTTGCATAAGTGGCCTGAAACCCAAAACCTAATTGTGTATAACCATCTTCATCCAGCCCTTTAGCAAAGGCAGTTCCTGCAGAAAAATAATTGGAATTAACGGCGCCCGCTGCGCTCTTATCAGTATACGCCAATAAACCTACCCCCCAAGTATCATTGTCAGCGATCTTATTTTTAAGGATGGGGAAATCTATGGAAACTGTTTCTGTCTGGTATGCCCTGTTGATGGTTGGCCACTGATCACGGTAGTCTCCAGCCACGCGAAAAGTACCATCAAATTTGCCTGCAAATGCAGGATTCAAGGTGAGCGGGGAAGAAAAGAATTGAGAGAAATGCGGATCCTGTGCCACAACAGGAGCACTAAGAAATATGGAAGTTATGATCAGTATTAAAAATCTCATCAGCAATTTTTAAATAGGCACTAAAATTAACGGTTTGGAACCTGTAAAAATTATATTATATAAATGAATTAACAAATGGAGGAAATTATGATTGGTTTTTAGGGCCAAACGCAAGATCGCCTGCATCGCCTAGACCGGGTACGATATATCCTTTAGCGGTCAGCTCTTCATCAATATCGCCACACCATATTTTTATACTATTGCCAATTTCCCGCTGCAAAAATTCAATGCCCACACTGGATGCAATGGCAGTAGCAATATGAATTTCCGAAGGAACGCCCTCTTCCTTCATAGCCATAATTGTTTTCACTATTGAAGCACCTGTAGCAAGCATGGGATCACTGATGATCAATATCCTTTTGTCGAGAGTAGGGCAACTAATATATTCAAGGCTTATATCAAAAGAGCCATCATGCCTGTGTTTGCGGTAAGCTGATACAAAAGCATTATCTGCTTTGTCAAAATAATTCAGCATTCCCTGGTGCAACGGCAGGCCGGCGCGCAATATGGTAGCGAGTACCGGTTGCTGCTCCAATACCTTGCTGCTGTGAATGCCAAGAGGCGTTTGCACGTCCTCTTTTTTCCATGCCAGTGTTTTGCTTATTTCATAAGCTATTATTTCGCCAATACGTTCAAGATTGCGCCGAAAGCGCATACGGTCAGCCTGTAATGAAGCATCCCGCAGTTCACTTATCCAGTTGCTTACTAAACTGTGTTTGTCGCTAAGGTTGATGAGCATTGCGCTAAGGTAATACAAGTGGCACTACCGCAAAAGAAAAAATCACGGTTGGAATATATTATTTCTGATAGCATACAAACACAGGCCCACGCGCGTTTTTAAGCCTAACTTTTCGCAGAGCGCATCACGGTAGCCTTCTACAGTGCGCGCGCTTACGGACATTTTGTCTGCTATTTCTTTATAATTCAATTCGGTACAGGTAAGCTTTAAAAATTCAATATCACGGTCGTTCAGTTTTGCAAATGAACCCACAGTGCTATTTTGCTCGCTCAGGTCTTTTACAGCGCCAATCACTTTTTTTGTAATAAGGTCATTATAAAAATAGCCGCGGCTTATTACTTCATCAAAAGCACGTTTTAGTTCTGCCGGTTCTGCATCTTTCAATACATAGCCCTTAGCGCCGCTTTTTATCATTTTTATGATAGACGCCTCAGCATCCATTGTGCTCAATGCAAGGATCTTTATGTCCTTGTAATTGCGGGTTATCCAATCTGCGGTAGCATAACCATCCATCTCCGGCATGTGGATGTCCAATAAAACAATATCGGGCATATTTTTAGGGTTCAATTGTTTTATAAGATCTTTTCCATTTGATGCATCAAACATTACTTTATAAGCAGGAAAAAGATTGATAAGCGCCGTCAGCCCTTTTCTAAACATGACATGATCGTCTACAATAGCAATATATTTTTTATCAGGCATAAGGAGTTTTTATGGTAACCGTAGTTCCTAAGTTAATAATACTATTAATAGACGCTTCGCCACCAATGAGCGATGCACGGCTTATGATATTTTGCAGGCCGAGGCCTGTGGTATTATCGTTCAAATTTGCTATGTCGAAGCCTTGTCCATCGTCAGTGATCTCTATTTTCAGCTCTTTATCACCATAATAAAAAACAGCAGCAATGTTGGTGGCCTTAGAGTGTTTAATGATGTTTTGAAGGCTTTCCTGTATCATTCGGAAGATGATGAGCTTTTTATGGTCATCCATTTTTTGTTCTTTGCCTTCCATCCGTATGGAGGTGAGCATAAGCCCGGAGCGGCTAATGCGTTTTAATTCGTTATCCACTGTTTCGGGAAGGCTTTTTAACTGAATTCGTTCTGTATTGAGGCTGCGTGCAATATCCCGCAGATCTACCATGGCTTTGCCAATGCCGTCTTTGGCATCGCCCAAAAGGGTTTTGTCCAAGTTTTCAGTTTGATCTATGATGTTCAGTTGCACTTTGGCAAGGCTGAGCGTTTGCCCCACATTGTCATGTATTTCCCGGCTGATGGTGTTGAAAGTCTGTTCCTGCATTTCAACTTGTGATTTAAGCAGTTCCTGCTGAAAAGTTTGTTTTAGCTCCTCAGTGGTCTTCTTATACTTTAATTGCCTTCTTTGATATATGATCACAAAGAGGGTGATTATTACCGCCAGCGTGAGAAAAATAAGCGCTACAACTATTACCAGGATTATTTTGTTAGGCATAAATATTTACATTTAATACCCTTTGTAATTAAAATACACATAGCAAGAAGCATTATGTTGTTGAACCGCCAAAGGATACCGGTCAAGGGGTCTTTTGTTTCTATAAAAAACCGGTAAGAAGAAAAAACAATAAAACAACTGCAATAATATAGAAACAGGCCCGCGATGAACCAAAAGGAGGGGCTGTTTAAAATATCGTCCACTTCTTCCGATCTTACTTTTAGCCAAAAGTACCTGAGGCAGAAAATTAAAATATAGAGACAGCATAAAGAATAGTCTGCACCGTTAAATGTTGTTGTTTTTTCAAAAAAAATACTGTCGCATATAAAGAATGGGATCAGGCAGATCCCTACCTTGAAGAACAGCGGAGTATAAAAAACTTCCCTTCCAAGGTTTTTAATAAAGAACAGCAGCGCTAACAACGAAATGGGCAGGTTTATGTGGAAAATGAAATAATTAGTGATCTCGTAACTGGAAAATATATCTGCCCATAAATTAAAAATAAATTGAGAGGCCAGGTAGATAAATAATGGAAATAGCTCCTTTAACAACAACGCTTTTCTGCATGTTAACATATAAATAAGCGGTATCAAAGGAGCTAAACCATCAAGGTATATAATCAGGAAACTCATTATAGACCCCATTGTTTTTAAGGCTAAAGATATATCAATTGCCTTTTAGCCCAGCTCCCTTTTTTAACATGGCGGCGGGTAAGGGCAACCACCCTTCTCAATAAGAACGTGCTCCGGGTATTCCCCATTATCTCCCACATCTCCTGCCGCCCCTCTCACTGTTGCAGTAACTGTGTGGGGAGAGCCTCCGTTTGTGTGAAAATCAATTGAAATAACCAACCCTTTTTTTGTTTCGCCCAATGCGTCATACTTTTTCAGCATTGCTTCCAGGTCATCGTGTTTAATGAAAAATTTCATGGACATAATTGATCGTTTTTTATTGTTTGAATTTACATTATTGTAAATCCGCAGCAAAGTTGAGCAACTAATAATTACCTGCCTACCGTATTTATACGGTATTTTTTACCGTATTTATACGGTAAACTTTACCGTATTTATACGGTACCCTTACCGTATTTATACGGTACCGATTACCGTATTTATACGGTACCAATTACCGTATTTATACGGTAACCGTTACCGTATTTATACGGTAAAAAATACCGTATAAATACGGTTTTTTAAGAATTTAGCCCACCATAGTTTTGCATTGTCAAAAAAGGAAAAGTCCTTTACCGCGGGCAAAAAAGGGCTTACAAGGCTGCAGGGGGACAAAACCTGGGCAAAACTTTCATACGACAGCCACAGCCCTTATGTTGATAACCGCCCGCTTACCGTTGCCGGCACGCCCGAAACGCGTGAGTACATGGCGATAGGTGTAATTGATGATGCCGAAATTGGGCAAATGAGCAAAGTAATAGATGTAGTTTTTGGAGGATAAAAGCCGTTGCAAAAAAAAACACCAATAAATAGAACCCGGGATGCCGAAAACGGGAGCATAGAGTAGGCATTTTTTTATAATAATGTAGCCGTTGCCAAACACTTATCAATGCAGGAATGCATTGGCGTTATGAAGTAAAAAGAGCGAATGTTCGCTCTTTTTTTATTTCTTAATGTTGAGGAGGCTGATAAATTTCTCATTACGAAATACTGTATAACTGTAAGGAGGCTGTAGGGTGCAAGCCGAACTTTATCTTTGCACAAATTTTTTTATGAGCCGGAAAGGAAAAGTGATGGTGGCAATGAGTGGCGGTATCGACAGCACCGTTGTGGCGCTCATGCTGCACCATGAAGGATATGAAGTGATCGGCATCACCATGAAAACATGGGATTATGCTACCAGCGGCGGCGGGCATAAAGAAACCGGTTGTTGCAATATAGACAGCTTTAACGATGCACGGCAGGCGGCGGTGCATCATGGGTTCCCGCATTTTATTTTAGACATCCGCGAAGAGTTTGGCGATTTTGTTATTGAAAATTTTGTGGAAGAATATCTTGCGGGAAGAACACCAAACCCCTGCGTTATGTGCAATACCCACATAAAATGGAAGGCTTTGCTGAAACGGGCAGATGCTTTGGGTTGTGATTTTATAGCCACAGGGCATTACGCAAATGCTTATCTGCATGAAAACGGCAGGTTTGTAATAAGCAAAGGAATTGATGAAACAAAAGATCAGAGCTATGTGCTTTGGGGCCTGAGCCAGGAATTGCTTTCCCGCACCATTATGCCGCTTGGCAAATACCGCAAAAGCGCCATTAGGCAAATGGCTACAGACTTTGGCTATCCTGAACTGGCGAAAAAAAGCGAGAGTTACGAAATATGTTTTGTGCCCGATAATGATTACCGTGGTTTTTTAAAGCGCCGTGTAGATGGTTTGGAAGATGAAGTTGCAGGCGGATGGTTCACCGATAAAAGTGGGAAGAGATTAGGCCAGCACAAGGGTTATCCTTTTTACACCATCGGCCAGCGCAAAGGTTTAGATATTGCTTTGGGCAAGCCTGCTTATGTAACTGCCATTGACCCTGCAACAAATACAGTAGTGTTGGGCGAAGAAACAGATCTTGAACAAAGCGAAATGCAGGTGAGTAAACTAAACTGGGTTAAATATGACGGCATCAGCAACGGCATGGAAGCCTTTACTAAAATACGCTACAAAGACAAGGGCTGCCTGAGCAATTTATATGTTGATGGAAGCGGCGTTCGTGTAAAGTTTTATGAAAATGTAAAAAGCATTGCACCCGGTCAAAGCGCTGTTTTCTATGAAGGCGATGAAGTGATAGGAGGGGGGATTATTCAGCGGGGTTTTTAATATTTGACAAATAGCAGATGTTAGCCACTACGCAACCTTCTTTCTTTTCTTTCGCAGCATGAACAAAGTTATCGAAGCCAATACAATGCAGCCCGTTGCAACCCACCACCATTCATTTAGATTTGTACTAAGCTTTACAGGTTCTGCATTTCCGGCAAGAACCATATTTGCCCAGTAATAAGGCAGCATTTTTTCGCTGCTGTTATTTTCTATGAAATACAATTTAGCTTTTTGCAAAGCCACATCTTTTGGCATTCCCTGCGAAAGATATTCATGAAATTTATCAGATATAGCATAAATTGTTTGGTCATCCGCCTTCCATAAAGTTGCCGCCACTGCCGGAATACCGGCCGCCGCGAAACCTCGAGCAAGGCTGTAAATGCCTTCGCCGGTTGCATTTTTGCCAACGTTTGTTTGACAGGCACTAAGCACAATAAGTTTTGCAGCAGGATGATCGAGCAATTGCAATTCTGATAAATGAATTACTGAATCTTGCATATAAAGTAAGGGCTCATTGGTACTGTCTGCATGGGCGTGCGAGAACACATTTACAATAGTATAATTTGCAGCGAGCTTCATAAAGTTGCTGTGTGTAGCCTCGCTGTTTATCAGTAATTTGCTGCTCTGGTAATGCAATGCTGAAGCTTGAAGGGCATTATCGGCCTGCTTCAGATCGGGCACTTCAAGATAGGAGGCAAAATGTACAGGGGCGAAGCCAATAAAATTTCCGATTGCTTTTGAGTTTTCGAATCGCCTCATCAAATAACGGGCAGAATAAACATAGCTGAAAGCATGATCGTAAAATAAAAACCGCCTGCCGTCTTTATCAGAACATAAGGCTTCGAAAGGAATGAGAAAATTATCAGCGCAGATAACTATTCTACCTTTAGGCAATTGCAAAGGCTGAAATAATACCTGATATAGTTCGCTGGAAACTTTTGCAAAAGAATCATAATGGTTGTTCAATAATTCTTTGTCAGAGCATAATTGCAAAAAGCGAATTAGTAATGTGTTGTCAAATTCTTTTTTTGAAAGACGGATAAATTTTGTTGTGTTTGAAGTGATAGCTAAAATATAAGTTGCAGTATCGCCTATAAAGTAATGCACAAAACTTTGGTTATTAGCAGTAAGATAAGTTTGCAGATCTTTTAAGGAAGGAACATCATCTGCATATTTGGACTGATAGTAAGCAAGGTATTGTTTTTCCAGCGATTTGATATAATGGTCAAAATCATCTTTTGCTTGAAGCAGTTTATATTGTTGGGCTGGATATTCTTTTGATGTGTCATTTAGGTCATTGAGTTTTTGCTGCTCTTCTATAATATTTACCTGTAGCTTTTCCTCATGCGCTTCTTCAGTTGGTGGCAAATGAACAGAAGCACCAATTTCATTTAGTTGATCATTTAGCAAAACAGCGCGGCTTTTTTCAAGGAAAAAGAAAGCGAGATCAGGCCTTTTGTCTAAATAACAAGCCTCCATTGAACGGTTGTAAAAATCCCTTGTATCGTTTCGCCAAAAAAGTTTGCTTTCTTCGCCTGACTCTTCATGATGCAGGTCTGTAATTAATGAATCAGTAAGTAACGCTGTGGCAATAGAGGACTTTAAGAATTGAGTATTGTTTGTTTGTTTGTATAAATAAAGCAGGCATTTAGATTTATTATCAAGATAAATTTCAAGAAGGTTTTTAGATCCAGTGCCACTAAATTCATAGTATGGAGGATTGGTAATATTGTCTTTTAATAAATAATGAGGCACCAAGAATTGTAAGGTTTGCTGGTATTGCTGCAAAGCAATTAAATAATCCTTTTTGTCAAAACTGATTTGAGCAAGATTATTACAAGCAAGTGCACAAACATTATTAGCATTTGCTGCAAAAGCTATTTGATAGGCCGTATTAAAATATTTTTCCGCTTTGCCGGGATCATTGCATTTATACATTAACATATATCCGGCATCATTATAATCAGTTGCGATCTCTTCTGTATAGCCGGTTTTCTTTCTATAAATGATGGCTTTTTGATATAGATCAAAAGCTTCTGTACATTTTTGCTGGTCTGCAAGTATTTCAGCCTTATCTCTACATGCAGTAGCCCACAATTCATTATCTGATGAGTTTTTGAGTAAAAAAAGTAATTTGTTTACATCTCCTAACGCATCTGAAAGTCTTTTTTGAAATTCATAAGACTGAACCCGTTCTTCCAATAAATTAATTACTATAGGTGTATCTTTTATTTCTTCAGCGATCTGTAGCCCCAACGTTGTTTCCTGGATATCTTTTTCAAAATCACCTTTCTTGTAGTATATATTCCCCTTCATAAGCCGCCCCCGCTCAATATATTTTTTTGCCTGGGGGAATTGGCTGCCTGTTGAAATTAAACTATCACAATACAAAAGCACTTTGTTATATATAGAAAGCTTATTGTAAAAAGTAGCAAGATTATAATAACTATTCACAGCATAACTAATACATGCGCCAGGCTTACCAGATGTATTTATTCTTACTGCTTTAATTGTATTTTCAATTGCATCATTATAGTTTCCTTTTAGCGATTGAAATGCTCCAACTCTGTGAAGTATCCTTGCGTAGACTGAATCTTTCTCAATTCCGTATTTTTCAAATTGTTTTTTTAATTCAAGAGCATTTTGCAATTTTTGATCAATATTGCCTGCAGAATTTTCAACAGCAATTATTTTGTTCCAGAACTGCTGATGAGAAGGAACTTGGGAAAAACAGTTTAAACATAAAGCCCAGGCTAAGAAACCCGGGCTTATATATTTAATGCAAACCAATATTTTCCTGCAACTGTACAAAGGATAGATTTGAATATTTCTTTACATTTTTATAAAGGAGAATGACGATAAGGAAGAGCTTTGTTTAGAAATATACCGGTTTTAATTTTTTGCCCTAGCTGGGTAGTATTGATATTAAGCCCAATACCTGCACCAGGCTGTAATAAAATGTTTAAGATATTTTGTTTATTAAATGCTTGTCCAGCCAGTTTAGCTCTGATCAGGCTATAATGCGAACATATTATCCCTGTTACGATCGGGGTTGCAAACGAGCTTCCTTCTGATAAGCCGCTATCAACCCGGGGGTTTACAAAGTAATAATCTTCGCCCGATATATCATCCGCATTCACGCCTATATCTACCACATTAGGCGAATAGTTTTGAAGGGGTGAAACTGTATTTGAAATAGTATCTACTGTAGTTACAGAAATAATATTTGTCATTTCAGGGTCTGCTGCAAGAGAAGCCGGATAAAAATATACACTATCCAGGTTTCTCAGATCTGTTGGAGGTGTTAAACCAGCACTTGTAAAAACTTGTGTTTCCTGTGCATCTTTTTTGTTTCCCGCTGCAGTGATCAATAAAATATTATTGTTGGTTAAATAATACTGTATATATCTTTTTAGCAAGAAAACGGAAGGGTCTTTAAGAACAGAACCATTTACAGAAGAATATTTTTTTGGTTCATAATAACCAAAGCTCGCATTTATGATCTGCGCACCCCGTTCTTTTGCATAGGCAAATCCGCACAGAACACTGAACAGATCGCTTTGCCCATTGCAATTATGAATTTTTACAGGTAATATCTTAACATTGTTTTCAGCATAATGCCTAACCTGCTCAACAATTAATTTGGAAACAATTGCACCATGCTCAGGACTTTCTAAGCCGCACATATAATCATCAGTGACTGCAGGGCTACTATCGGGAAAATTCCATCCGTTTGTTGCAGCAGTATTTAAGCATGACGGAATATTGCCTTTATATAAATATCCTGAATTGCTCAATTCTAAAGAATCAACGCCGGTATCAAATACGGCTACGGTGATATCTGTACCAGGAGCTGTTGCTGTTGATGGTAAAAAAGTCTTATTTTTTAGCGTAATTACTGATGAATCATTCATGTCAACAGAAACATTCCTGCACCAGTAAATTGTATCTCCACCTCCTGAAGGCGGGCAGTTAGAAGTGCAACCGCTTGTGCCACCATGAGATCCGCCATTACCTTGAATATAGGTTGTAACACCCTGCCCGGTTAATAACATCAGGCTGCTATCACAGGATAAACAAAAAACTTTTATTTGTATAGGCCCGCAGTACGTGTTTATACTATCAAGCCACGTATTTAAGTATCCCGGGTCACTATTAGGTGTTCTCCATACTATTAGTTGATTTGTATCAGCAGGTATATGCTGAAAATTACTGTCGATCGATATATAAGATTCCCAATGTGGAGGAATGTGTTTGCAACCAATTTGCATACTTAAGATCAGAAAGGCAAAACATGCTACACTTAAAAAGGGAATGATCTTGTTTTTTTTTGAGTTTGTTTTCATAAATGGATTTTTAAAGGGGTTTATAAATTGAATTATTGAGATTAAAATTTTTTTAACCATTTTCCCGCCTCTTTACTGCCATCTAAATTTTTCTGTTGCACCTCTTGTAATAACTCTTTAGCTGCTGCTTTATCACCATCTTTATTTCGATGCAACAATGTCACAGCCTTTAAAAACATTCCGGGGTTGCTAAATAAACCTTTCTTATCTGATAATTCGTCAAAGTCCTGCAAAGCTTTGTCGTAATTTTTGGAAACAAGATAAACTATTCCTGCATCCTTTAATGCATCATTGTTTTCAGGATGGTTTTTATAAACATCCTCAAATATGGGCAACGCTTTATCAAACTTTTGATCATTATAATCTGCTATGGCGGTTTGCATGCTGTCCTTACTTCCATCCATCGTTAAGCTTAACTGCCCGAAATTTTTATCAATATAGTTATTTGCAAGCTGTTGCGGTGAGGATTGCCTTTCAAAAAAATAAGTCCCTATTGCAAGTGCGATACAAGCCGCAGCAGCATACCACCATTTATGATCCGATATTCTTTTGAAGGGTTTTATAAAAAAGAGTTCCTTGTCTTTATTACTTTCCTGTTGCTTCCATTCGGTTTGTTTTTGTTTCAACAATGCAGCCTTTGCCTCCTCGCGCGCTGTAATATAAAATGCAACATCTTCTGCAAAGCCTTTGTCGTTTTCGCAACGCCATTCAAAATCTTTTTTTTCGGCCTCGCTGGGATCTTGCGCAAAATAATTGTCGATGTATTCTAAGTTTTCCATGTGTCAATGCTTTTTTTTGTTTTCCGGATCGCCAATAATGTAGCTTTCTCAGGAAAAGATCACATTACTTTCATTACCCTTTCCTTCAATTTTTCAAGGCACCTTAATCTTGTGGTTTTAGCAACATCCGCACTATTAAAAGATAATTCCTCAGCAATTTCCTTGTCTTTCAAGCCATCTTCAAACATGAGCAGGATCTTTTTGCATTTTTCTCCAATTTTTTCCATTTCCATTTTAATAGCCACGCGTTTTTGATCATCAATTAATTTCTCGATCCCATATCTTGCTCCATCCGGTAATTGCTGGAGCAAAGGAGAAAATTCTATGCTTTTATTCACCTGCTCTTTATTAGTCGTGTTCTTTCTTAAAAGGTCAACACATTTATTAGAGAAAATTTGAAAAAGATATGTTTTCAGAGATGATCGCCCACCAAATTTATCTGAAACAATAGTATGTATGGCTGATAAAATTGTATCGCTATAAGCACTGAAACTGTCTTCCTGGGTCAGATCATAATTCTTGCAGCCTTCAGTAATGAAATAGTTATACTGCAGGTATAACTCTTTTTCAGAATTGATGCGTTCACGATAGCCGGCTTTTAATCCTTGTAATATAAGTAGGTCCTGGTTGGTCAATTCTCCGCGGGTTATTTAATTCAAATGTAATAATTTATATCATCCTCAAATAAAGTTACATTTTTCTTTATAGCAATGACGCGCATTAATTGAAGGTTTCCGGTTCATACATCTTGCCTTTTACCGTATTTATACGGTGTTGGGTACCGTGAAAATACGGTAAGGGTTACCGTATAAATACGGTAAAAAATACCGTAAAAACACGGTTGTTTTCACCCTATTGCCCATAGTAGATTTGCATTATGAAAGGAACTAAAAAAAATTTTTTATAAAAATTGTTTCCCTTTTATATCCTGTTTACGACTCATTAATTGGAAAAAACATTTTATTAAAACAATACCTACTAAAACAAAAAAAATGAAACAGTTCAAAACAACATTTGCAACCATCATTATATTAACATGCTGGATATGCAACGCAAACGCTCAAAACATGAGCATACAAAGTAAATATGCCCTGCTGGATTCTTCCATCATGCAACAGGCCGCACCTTTAACAGATGGAACCTCTCTGCCTTTTCCGCTTAGTGACACCATGGGATACCGCGCCATGGATCACCTGCAAAAGACTTTTGTAAACGTTTGCAACGTAAAATGGGAGAGGACCCCCGCAAACGGCTACATGGCAGCTTTCATGTACAACAAAACCTCCACTTTGGTTGTGTACAACTGCAAGGGCAACTGGGTGCATACCATATCTAATTATGGAGAAGCCCAAATGCCGCAAACCATCAGGGAAAAAATACGAAGTGCCTATAGCGGCTACAACATTTCCTACGTGGACGAAGTTGATCTGGGCAATAGCACTGTTTACCTCGTTCATGTCACAGATGCACACACAACAAAGACCATTCGCGTTTGCGGCGACGCGGTGAATGAAGTGCAAACAGTTTGTAAGGGATAAACTTTTTATGGCACATATAGGCAATTAACACTCCGACCCCTGATTCTTCAGGGGTTTTTCTTTTGGAGGGATACGCTTTTCTCAGCATCTTCGTTATAATTACTCGGAAAATTGTAACTTTCATTCATGCAAAAACTTTTATTAGCCTCAATTTTTGCTTTCGCGCTGGCCTGCTCCCTTTTCAGTTGCAAAAAAACAGAAACGCCTCCTTATGTTCCCCTGTCAGCTTATTATCCCCTCAACGTTGGCAGTTCTTTTACTTACCGTTTAGACTCCACCGTCCTTGCTCCTTTCGGAACCGCCCTGGTTACCGACAGCTATCTCTTAAAAGAACAGCATCGTTTCCACTTTCAACGACAATGCCGGCCGGCTTTCCTATCTTGTATATCGTTTCATCACCGATACCCTGCAACTTCAACCCTGGCAATATCTTTCCACTTATTATATCACCCCAACGGCAACCACCATCGAGGTAATGGACGATAATAATCTCCGGTTCATCAAACTTGCCGCGCCGCCGGTGAATGGCGTTTCATGGCAGGGCAACACTTATATTGATACAAAATCTGCCACTTCGCCCGTTCAGTATATGGATGGATGGAACTACACCTACCAAAATGTGAACCTGCCCGACACCGTCCTAAAAGGAGTGGTCGACAGCTCCATCACCGTTTTGCAGGTGGACGAACTCATCCCTGATGAGCCATTTGACCCCACCATTTACCAGCAAAACAACTATTCCATTGAAGTATATGGAAAAGGCATCGGCCTCATCTACAAAGAATTTCTTCACTGGACATGGCAGCCAACTCCCGAGCCCGCCTCCTACCAGGACGATAGTTATGGCTTCAAAATAAACCTCATCAGCAATAATTAAAAGAGAAAAAATAGCACTCCTCCATCAGCCCATCAGCCTCTTTTTAAACACAGTCCCAAACAAAAAGACCCTCCACCAAAGTGAAAGGTCTTCCTTCTCAAACCCTCATCAATTTTTATTTTTTACTTTTTACTTTTTACTTTTTACTTTTTATTTTTTACTTCTCATGCGCTCATCACAAACAACAGGTCCATCTGCTGCCCCGTCTTTATCGTAAACACCTGCGTCTGGTCTTTAAACCCCGTCGCCTGCACCAGCATCTCCAGTTCCCCGCCTTTAAATTTCTCCAGTGCCCCCGTCCCCAGCAGGTCGCCCACCACGCTCAGCCCAAGTGAAGGGATGCTTATAGTAGCGTTAGGCACCGGCACAGTATGCGCCGCGTCGCTGTACACATGCGCCGTCACCATCGTATGAATATGATGCACATCCCCCACCTTCCGGTTGTTTTTATATTCGTTCACCATGTCAATATTGTCCGCCGCATATTCCGGTATCAGCAGGTTATCAATACTGTGCAGCAGGTCGTTCTCATCGTTCAGCGTTTTCACCAGGCTCTCCGTCCCCACCTTCGCCAGCTTTATCGCCTGCTGCGGCGTCCCTATCAGTTCGGCAAAATCATCCACCGTTGTCTGCGCCGCGTCCACCTGCTTCTGCACAATATTCGCCACCGCCAGCGCCAGTATATTAGCATTCAGCCCGTCAATAATATTCTGTGCAAACCCAGCCACCTCCGTGTCGGGTATTCTAAAATCATCCACTTGCACGTCAAACAGCTTCACCAGCACCCCGTTCCCCATGCTCTTCGCCCACACCATCGCCTTCCGAGACAGCGGCACTATCGCGTTCGCCAGCGTCAGCCATGCCGACTGTTTATCCGTCGTTTGCCCCTCGCTCTCCGTATCCTGCAGGCTCGTGTACTGCTTCAGCGGCGCAAACCCATCTTGAAAAGAAGTGACAAAACCCCATAGCATCGGAAAAGTCTGCAGCGTCACAGCATATTTCGTAAAAAAAAGCATCATCCTGGCAAACATATTTGCCGTGTTTGTTTGTGAGTGGTTCATATTTTTATGGTTTTAGAACATAAAAATATAAATTTTGGAGAAAAGAAATAATTTTTTTTAGGGAAAAATATTGGAAGGATAATAGATAGCTGAAGTTTATTAATCTATCCATATACATAACGTCAATGTGTGTTGTAAAAACTATTCTTAATAAAAGCTGCTAAAAATGTCATCTTTTAATTTACCTCCCCATTGAGGGTTGCTCAAATTTTTGTAGGCTTCTTTAGAAATGAATTCAAGATATTCTTTGTTTGAACAAGCAACATAACGATGAGCGTAATGAAATAATAAAAGGTCAGTCATAATACTAAAGACTGGTTCCAACGTTTTTGGCTTATTTAATTTAGTTGATATAATTAAAATTTTGGATGAAAGTGGGAAAATTAAATCTTCGTGCAAACTTGAAAAGTCCTTATATTCTTTAAAGATTATTGGATTATCTGTTGTAATATGAAAAGACTCTTGTCTGTAATACACTCCCCAATTATCGTTATTTAATTTTTTATATTTATCAGTAAATGAAGTAATAGGAAGCAAGATTGGATAAAGTTTTTTCCATAAATCAATATCGCCCATCATTTTTTCCATTTCAATGTTTCGCAGACCTGTGCTTTTATCAAAGAAGCCGAATCCTAAATCTTCAAATGAAAATTTGTCTATAATTTCAGAACGCAATTTGTCATTAGCGGGTGTTCTCCAAAATGTGGATATTATAAAGAACCTTATTATATAAAGCCTTTTTGGAGTTAAAATATTATCACTCGGATTTGAATTTCTAATTTCATCTAATACAGTTGCAGAACGATTATCAAAATGGCTAAGCATTTCTTCTGGTAAGTCGAACTTATGAACTTCATTAGTCTCTTGATGTTTTATTGTACCAGTATTTCTGTGATTTTCAGCAAAGGAATTATCAGGATTTGATTTCCATATTTTTTTTGTCTGCTTATCAAATACAAAGAATTGATTTTCTTTGTCAACAAACCCTTTTAAATAAAATCGAGGTATATAATGATGTTTTTTTGAAGCTGTCATAAATTGCACAAAAAATTCAATCATTTGAGATGACATGACAATAATGAACTGTCAGCCGAACAAATTCTTAATTGTTAAAGTCCGACAAGCGTTTTATTCTTTTTAAAAATTCTTCGAAATGTTGTTTCATAACTTGATGCCAATTTTCAAAATCATCTGCAACTTTTATGTTGTGTATTTGAATGCTTGAATAGATGAACGTCGCATTTTTTAATTGGATAATAAGATAATGTGCCAAAGGAATCGTCATAGTGAATTTTAAAAGTCCTGCTTTTAAAGGTTCAACAAAATTTTCTTGATAAAATTTAAGGTCTGAATATTCAGTTTTCTTTTCATGAAATTCAATCATAGTATCATTAATGAAAGACCAAAACTCATTTGCGTTTTTAAGTATTTCATTATTGATTAATAAGCCTGCTGCGTCATCCATTGATTTTTCAACAATATTTTTTAGGGAATTTTTTCGCTCATAATCAAAGTCAAAAGATTTACGCAAACTATCTTTTATAATAGTTATGTTGCCATCAAAATAATTCAATGTTGATATGATGTCTCTGAACTCGTCAATAAGGCTTTGACTGTCTCCAAATTCACCTAAGTACGAATGATAGTAATCCTCTTGATTAATTTTATTGACAATTCTATCAAGTTCATTTAGTGGGATATAAGTTAGTAGTGGTAAGTCAACAGAGTTTTTTCTTATTTTGTCTGCATAGGTTTTGAAATGTTCAATTTGTAATGGCAATCCTTTTTCAATACTTCTAATAAGCGATTGTAAATATTTTAATTTCTCTTTTTGAAATTGCACTCGTCTATCTTCATCCTTTTGCTTATCATTTTGAAAAGTTCTGTACAAAGCCCAAATTGTCGCTCCAGAACCAATAGCCGCTCCGATTATTGTGTTCAATAAGTCAAGCCACCAATTACAGGTTATGTCAAGAATAATTATCAATGTTTGGCGGTTAAATTTTACTATCGGTAGGTGTCCCACCCACCTAAATACTTGTTTTTTTCCCTATCGGTAGGTATCCCCACCTATCAAAATACTTGTTTATTCTTCCAATAAATATACATAAAAGCACATTAGTTGGCACTCTCTCCTTTACGCCGCTGTTGGTCTTCTTGACCAACAGTATTAGAAACTATGAATTTCTTGAGCTTTTTTCCAATACTTTTTTAATATTGGTCTGTTTACACTTGTTTCGCCATATGAGGCCTCACCTGAAAAATGGCAGAACTTTTCTTTATAATCAGGGTCGCTATATTCACTCCATTTTTTATAAGCGTCGTAGCTCATTGGTTTGTCAATGTTAAAAGGAATTTCTACTCCTGTCCTTATACAAAAACCTGTTGAATTTCTGTTTGCTTTTTCAATTGGTTGTTTAGTGTCTGCTTGTTTTATGAAGGGTGCTTTTGTGGTGCCAACATCAAAACGTTGACTTGTGTCGTTAATGTAATCAACTTCTTTATATGCTTCTTCAAAAAGTGCAGTGTCGGCAGAGTCGTGTTTATCAATTAAGACACCCATTTCTTTATTATTAGCCATAGAAAATTCATAAAGATTCAAAGATGTTATTATCATCTTATCATCATTTAAATAACACTTCGCATGTAAGTCTTCGTTGTATTTTAAAATTAGGAAACGAAGTCCTTGTAAAAATTTCAGTTCATCAGGTTTTAGTTCCTGTTTACCAAAAACAACTGTCGTTATTCTGTCCTTGCTGTTGCGATAAGCAAGAAGTTCTCGAAAGTCTTTTGACAACTTTAAATATGGAGAAATTAAAATTAATTTTTCTCCTGCATTTTTAATGAGGTCTTCAATTTCAGAAACTGCTTTTCTTGTGTTTAAAAATTTTGCCATTGGTTTGATTATTAGCGAGTGTTATTTAAAGTTTTTCTTTATCGGTAGGTGTCTCACCTACCGAAATCCTTGTTATTCTTCCAGTAAATATACATAAAAGCATATTAGTTGGCAGTAACAGAACCAATAAAGCTCCTCACAGCACGAATAAAGCTCTTCACAGAACGAATAAAGCTCCTCACACCACGAATAAAGCTCCTCACAGCACGAATAAAGCTCTTCACAGAACGAATAAAGCTCTTCACAGAGCGAATAAAGCTCCTCACAGAGCGAATAAAGCTTATCACAGCACGAATAAAGCGGTTCACAGCACGAATAAAGCGGTTCACAGAAGCTACTTTCCAACTAACGGGAACGAAAAAGCGCAGCAAACATGGTGTCAGCTTTCAATTCATAACCCTTTATAAGGCCCGTCTTTATAATTTCAAGCGGAAAAGCCTCCTGAATGAACTGTAAGGCCCCCTCATTCTCCTTTTTAAAAACCGAACAGGTTATATACAGGAAATAACCCCCCGCAGAGAGATGAGGGATAACATTACTGGCTATTTTTTGCTGCAAAAGGGCATATTCCGCGATCTTATTCTCCCTAAAAAAATACAATTGCTCCGGCGTTCTTGCCCATGTGCCGCTCCCCGAGCAGGGAGCGTCGCAAACAATAAGATCAAAGTTTGTGTTTGGCGGGTTAAGCGGCTTGGTTAAGTCCGCAACAAAAGACCTGTAACTTTTTATGCCCGCTTCACGAAATCTTTGCTGAAGATTATGAATAATAGTCGGCCGAATATCCGAAACAGTCAGAGAAATATTCTTCATCACATCATATATAAGTATAGATTTCCCCCCACTTGCCGCGCAACAATCCCAAACAGTGGTTGGTTGATGGTTTATAGTCGATGGAAGGAAGGCGGCAATGCCTTGGGAAGAAAGATCCTGTATCACTGCCTCTTCATTTAGTTTCAAAACAGCGTCAATTTTGCTCGCATTGGGCAGCCTTAAGCAGGAAACACCCATTTGCTGAAATGAAATGGCTGCTTTGGTTAATTTATCAAAAACAATTTGCTCTTTTCCCGGCCTTATGCGCAGGAAAAGATCAGGTTGAATTAAATGAGAGATAGCAAAACTGTCCCCATCAACCGTTTGGCTCAGTTCATCAATAAAGGGAAAAATATTTTGGGGTAAAAAGGAAGGATACTTGGTTTGAATAAAAGCAATTCGTTGGGGTAAATCAGTATTCCAGTTTGCTATCCAGTCTTCATCGAACAAAACTGCATAGCTGTCGGCATTTTCATTACACAAAAACAAGGCGATCTTCGAATCTTTCGGCAGCATCCAGGTCTTTTAAAGCATGTCCCAAGCGATAATAACAATAACACAAATGCGAAATAGACCTCCTGTCCTGCGAACCGTATTTTTTGTGTTGGGAAAAGTATTGTTTAAGAAAATGAGCCAGCGGAATGGTTCCGTCATACAAAGAAATAAGAAGAACGGCGGTATTAAAATGAGACTGGATGCGCATAAAAAGATCCCGCTTCTGCGGAATCCAAAATTATCTGAAATATATTTTATAATTCGAGCAAAGCTTTCACAGGGTCTTTGCCAAACAAAAGCAGTTCAGGGTTTTCAAGCAACTCCTTCACCCGAACAAGAAAACTTACGCTTTCCCTGCCGTCAATAATGCGGTGGTCATAACTAAGAGCCACATACATCATTGGGCGGATGATAACTTGGCCGTTTATCGCCATCGGCCTTTCCTGAATTTTGTGCATCCCTAAAATAGCGCTCTGCGGAAGGTTGATGATGGGTGTGCTCATCAGGCTGCCAAATACGCCGCCGTTGGTGATAGTGAAAGTGCCGCCGGTAAGTTCTTCCATGGTTAATTTATTATCACGCGCTTTGCCTGCCAGCTCGATCACTTTCTTTTCAATATCTGCCATGCTGAGGCTTTCCACATTTCTTATCACTGGAACAGTAAGGCCGCGCGGTGTGCTTACGGCAATGCTGATGTCGGCATAATCATGATAAACGAGTTCATCGATATCAATATAGGCATTCACTGAAGGCCATTCGCTCAACGCCAGCGCACAGGCTTTTGCAAAGAAGCTCATGAAGCCTAGGTTCACGCCATGCGCTTCCTTGAATTTGTCTTTATGTGTTTTGCGAACATCCATGATGCGCGTCATGTCCACTTCGTTGAAAGTGGTGAGCATAGCTGTTGTATTCTTTGATTCCACCAACCGCCTGCTGATTGTCTTCCGCAGGTTACTCATTTTCTCATGACGTACGTTGCGACTCATTAATGCTGTTCCTTCAAAAGCTTTTTTGCCGGGATGTTCAAGAGCTTCAAGTACATCATGTTTTAATATTTTACCGTTTTCCCCGGAGGCATTTATAGTTGCGGGATTTACTTTCTTATCAGCGATCATTGCTGCTGCAACAGGCGTTGCTTTAACTTCAGGAAGTGCTGGTTGAGGATTGCTGATTGAGAGCTCTTGTTGTTTCGCTGGTTCCTCAGCTTTAATAACTTTTACTTCTTCCTTCGGACTTTCAGACTTACTAACTTTCAGGCTTGTTTCGGGCTTTGCCGCTGTTTCATCAATATTTGCAAGCAACGAACCGATCTGAAGCGTGTCATTTTCCTTTGCAATGATCTTTAAAATACCTGATTGTTCAGCATTCACTTCAAAAGTTGCTTTCTCGCTTTCAAGTTCAGCAATTACATCATCACGATCAACATATTCGCCGTTTTTCTTTATCCATTTTAAGCAGTGTTACTTCACTTATTGATTCTCCAACCGGGGGAACTTTAATTTCAATCATTAGTATCTTTTATTAATTCTTTAAATTGCTATATTAGATAGAAAAAGCAGTTTCAATTATTTCTTCCTGCTCCTGTTTGTGAACTTTCATATAACCCGAAGCCGTTGATGCGCTTGCATGACGGCTTATAACCCCATAATTCATATTCTTTAAATTCATTTGTAAAAAAGAAGCGGCACCCATGTTCAACGGTTCTTCCTGTACCCAGAACCAAACAGCCTTATTATATTTTTTATATAGTTCAAGCAGTTGCTTTTCAGGCAAAGGATAAATTTGTTCAAGCCTTATTATAGCCACATCCTTCCTGTTTTCCTTTTGCTGTTTTTCCGCCAGTTCAAAATATAATTTACCGCTGCAGAACAATGCTTTTTTTACAAGGGGAGTATCAGCAAAGCTATCATCAATAACTTCTTTAAATGTTCCGGAAGTAAACTCGCTGATGTGCGAATAACTTGCAGGCAAACGCAAATTAGCTTTAGGCGAAAAATTGATCAGCGGTTTTCTGAAAGGCCAAGCAAGTTGCCTTCTGAATGCATGAAAGAGATTTGCCGCTGTGGTGATGTTTGTAATAACCAAATTCAACTCTGCGCACATTTGTAAATAGCGTTCCATTCTTCCACTGCTGTGTTCAGGCCCCTGCCCTTCATAGCCATGCGGCAGCAAGAGAGTAACGCCGTTCATACGGTTCCATTTTTGCTCACCTGCGGCAAGAAACTGGTCTATCATTGTCTGCGCTCCATTGCTGAAGTCGCCAAACTGCGCTTCCCAGATAACAAGTGCATCAGGGTTTGCTAGTGCATACCCATATTCAAAACCAAGTACGCCATATTCGCTTAGCAAAGAATTATAGATTCGGAATTGCCCTTTAGCTCCTTCAATATTGCTCAAACGATTGTAGGATGCATCATTATTTTCATCCCGAAGCACAGCATGGCGGTGTGAAAAAGTGCCGCGTTGCACATCCTGTCCACTCATCCGCACATCTTTCCCCTCAAACAAAAGGCTTCCGTAAGCCATTAATTCCCCTGTGGCCCAGTCAATCTTATTTTCACTTTGGAATAGTTTTACTTTATCCTGCAATATTTTTTCTACCTTTTTTATAGGTGTAAAATCTGCAGGCCAACGCATCATTGCATCAAATATTTTTTTAAAATCCACTTCAGATATTGCAGTAGAAGGCGACTTATCAAAATCCTCCATGGTAGCCTTTCTCAGACTTTTCCATGCAAGTTCGGGTTGCTGATACTTATAAGGCAAAGGATGCTGTTTCACTTCGTCCAAGCCGTTCCTGCAAATCACCCCAGAATTTTTTTTCCATATCTTTCGCCAGATCCTTAGCATCGGCCTCGCCATGTTCCAGCAAGTAATTGGTATACACTTCCCTGGGGTTGGGATGTTTATCAATCAGGCATATAAAATTGGCTGTGTAAATTTTGGGTCGTCACCTTCGTTATGCCCATGCCGCCGGTAACACACCATATCAACAAAAATATCTGTATTAAATTCCTGACGGAAACGAGTTGCAATCTCAACACACTTTATTACCGCTTCCGGGTCATCGCCATTTACATGAGAACTGGGGCTTGTATGGCAGCAGCAAGCGATGTACAATAATCAGAACTGCGTGCATCATCAAAATCAGTTGTAAAACCAATTTGATTGTTGATAACAAAATGAATAGTGCCGCCGGTAGAATAACCCTGCAACTCGCTCATTTGCATCACTTCATAAACAATCCCTTGCCCTGCTACAGATGCATCGCCATGAATTAATATAGGAAGTATTTTATCATAATCGCTCTTATACAAAACATCTGCTTTAGCCCTTGCAAAGCCAACCACAACGGGGTCAACCGCTTCAAGGTGGGAAGGGTTTGGCATAAGTTTTAGATGTACCGTTTTGCCGCTGGTTGTCTGTACTTCGCTGCCATAGCCCATGTGGTATTTTACGTCGCCACTGCCCATTGTTTGGTCAAGCTTGCCAGTGCCTTCAAATTCACTGAATATTTGCTCGTAGGTTTTCCCCATGATGTTGCCAATATATTAAGCCTACCACGATGCGCCATGCCTATACACCACTTCCTGTACATTGCATTCGGCTGCTACATTAATTATCTCATCCAATGCTGCAATAGTTGTTTCCCCACCTTCCAGAGAAAATCTTTTTTGACCTACATATTTTGTGTGAAGGAACTTCTCAAACATTACTCCCTGGTTGAGTTTTTCCAGGATTCGTTTCTTTTTTTCAATTGGCAATGGGTCAGTAAACTTACGCTCCATTTCATTGGTTAGCCAGTCAATTTTTTTCTGCTCACTGATGTATTTAAACTCAATCCCTACATGAGAAGCATAACAGTTTTGAAGGTGGCTTAAAATATTGCTGAGTGTTGTAACTCCAAGACCGATCAGATTGCCTGCTTCAAACTTTGTCTCAAGGTCATTTTCATTTAAGCCAAAGAAGGAAAGATCAAGATTGGCACCCCTGTCTTTACGGGGGCGAATAGGGTTTGTTTTCGCAATCAGATGACCCTTATTTCGATAGCCAAGAATTAGGCGATAGACACGTATCTCCCTCATCCAGTCGTATTCTGAGAGTATAGGCTTTTTATCAGTAGAAACAGCAACGCCATTCGTTGCTCCATTTGTAGTTGTCTTTTGAGATACGTTTGAGACAGCGAAATCAAATCCCTCAAAAAACTTCTTCATTTCAGTATCAACGCTGGAAGGGTCTTTGACGAAAATCCTGGTATAAGCTTTCTATGTATGCAGGATGAGAATTAGTGATGTATGAAAAATCGTTCATGACGAGAGCTATGTTGCTTTGAATTACAAATATCGGTCTTATAAGAAGATATTTATGAAAGAAGGAAGGCTTTTTATATTTCTTTGCTATTTATCACACCTATAAGGCTTTATTTTTATTACAAATGCACTATTATAGCCCATTATTTGACCATCAAAGAAGTGGGGTTGAGTGGGAATTGAGTGGGCATTAGGTGGGCATTACCCCGGCTTTAGTATGGAATTGCTATGAAGGCTGATAGAAAAACTTAAAAAATGATGATCAAAATTTTACGAATTGGATAGATAACATTACCTTCGCACTCCGAAAAAAAATTATGGCAAACCATTCAGCGACAAAAAAAGATACCCGTCAGGCTTCAAAACGTAGGGATTCAAACCGTTATCACGGTAAAACCACGCGTAACAACATACGCGATCTAAAGGCGTTGAAGGACGAAAAAGCCTATGCAGAAAAATTGCCTGCTACCATATCCATGATAGACAAACTGGCTAAACGCGGCATTATTCACAAAAATAAAGCAGCTAATTTAAAAAGCAAGCTTTCTAAAGCCAAAGCTGTTAAAGCTTAATTATTAAGCTTCTACACAACATGCAGCCCGCATTCTTTCTTTGAAGATTCCCACCACCACCTACCCGAGCGCGCATCTTCCCCAAGTTCTACAGCACGTGTACAGGGCGCACAACCGATGCTTATAAAGCCTTCATCGTGCAGTTTATTATAGGGTACATGAAACTCTTTGATATAAGCAATTATATCTTCATAACTCCAATGAAGCAGGGGATTAAATTTATAAAGGTTTTTAGCGGCATTCCACTCTATAACCTGCATTTCACGCCGGTTACCTGATTGATCCGCACGTAAACCTGTAACCCAAACAGAAGCTCCTGCCAAAGCTCGGTTGAGCGGCTCTACCTTTCTTATTTCGCAGCAGGATAACCTATTTTCAATGGAATGATAAAACCCATTGATCCCCTTTTCTTCTACCAGTTCCTGAACGGTTTTGGCCTCAGGAAAATATAATTTCAACTTTGACTTATAACGGGACTCTGTCCGGTCAAGCAAGTCATAAGTTTCATTAAAAAGCCTTCCTGTATCAATTGTAAAGACTTCTACATCAAGCTTATTACGAAAGATAATATCAGTTAAAACCTGGTCTTCCTGCCCCAAGGATGATGAAAATTTGACGCCGCCATTTGGAAATAAACCAGACAAATATTTCAGTGAATCCTGGATGCTGTGTGTTGAAATATATTCATCAAAAAAAGCTAAGTCCTTCATATTCTTTTCACAGTTTAAAATATATTCTGATTCCCCTAACTCAACAAAGATATAAATCATTCCACAACTTTAATAGACTAGGATGCCCTGTTTTAGCCTGACAACCAAAAGCCCCGTTTTGCGGGGCTCCTAGTCAATGAAAAAATCACTCACAATTTTTATTCTACGTTTGGCTGGGGCGTATAGCGCAAATAAGGCTTCACAATTTTTACACCCTTCGGGAATTTTTTAATGGCATCTTCTGTGCTTACGGCAGGCACTACAATTACATCTTCACCTTGTTTCCAATCGGCAGGCGTTGCCACGCTGTGGTTTGCTGTTAATTGCAGGGAATCTATAACACGGAGCACTTCCACGAAATTCCTGCCTGTTGATGCAGGATAAGTAATGATCAATTTTACCGCTTTGTCAGGTCCAATAACAAACAATGAACGCACCGTAGCAGTTGCTGAAGCATTTGGATGGATCATATCATACAAAGTAGCAACCGTTCTGTCTTCATCGGCTATTAAAGGGAAATTAACCGTAGTGTTTTGCGTTTCGTTGATGTCGTTGACCCAGCTTAAATGTTTGTCGAGGGGGTCAACGCTTACTGCTAGGACTTTTACATTACGCTTCGCGAACTCATCTTTCAGCATAGCGGTTTTGCCAAGCTCAGTGGTGCAAACAGGCGTATAATCAGCAGGATGAGAAAACAAAACGCCCCATCCATCACCGAGGTATTCATGAAAATCAATATCACCGGCAGTTGTCTTTGCCTGGAAATTTGGAGCTTTATCTCCTAATCGTAAACTCATAATGTTTGTTTTTTTTGAAAGTCAAAGGTATTAATTCCTACCAAACAAGTAGGGTATTAACAATTATTTTTTATTCGTTCTTTTTTAGCTTCACTGCTCTTCCCTTTTGCAGCGAGGATGTACCAAACTTATTTTTTACATCATCTATAGCTTTATAAAGGCCGTTCTTTTTTTCACCGTCATCAAACAAACTTGCCTGTATGGCATGGTTGGTTAACTCGCTCAACCGAACCCCCAGCAGCCTAACTAACCTTCCTTTCTTATAAAGTTTATGAAAAAGGTTCATTGCCGCAGGAATTAATTCATCATCCCTGAAAGTATAATCTATAGTGGTTTGCCTTGAAGTGGTCTCAAAATCGAAATAGCGTATTTTCACCGCGATACAGCCTGCAAGCTTTTCATCCTGCCTTAGTTCATATCCCACCCTTTCAGCCATACGTACCAATTCACTCAACAGAAAAGGAATATCCGCAGTATTTTCTTCAAACGTGTTTTCAGTAGAAATGGACTTTGCTTCATGATATTCCACTACTGCCCCTGAATGTTTGCCCTGTGCCTTATGCCACAGGTCAACGCCCGGTTTTCCTAATTTTTCTTCCAGCGCTTCTGCGGAGTAATTTAAAATATCTTTTATAAAATGAATATTCATGGAAGCAAGCACAGCAAAGGTTTGCTTGCCGACACCGGGAAATTTATTCACAGGCAGGGGGGATAAAAACTGCTGTTCCATTCCCGGCTCTACAAACAAGAAACCATTTGGCTTTGCTTCGTCAGTAGCGATCTTAGCTATCATTTTATTCGATGCCAACCCAAATGAAATGGGCAGTTGGGTTTGATCAATGATCTCTTTGCGCAGGCCGATCACCCATTGAAAGACATTAAAATATTTGTCCATGCCTGTAAGGTCAATATAAAATTCATCAATGCTTGCCTTCTCAAACAATGGCGCTTTTGCTGCAATAATTTCAGTAACCCACCGTGAATATTTACTGTACTCCCCTCTCGTGCCACGCACTACAGTAGCATGCGGGCAAAGCTGTAATGCCTTCTTCATCGGCATTGCGCTATGTACGCCAAATGCCCGCGCAGGATAATTACATGCTGCCACTACACCCCGTTCTCTGCTGCCGCCAACAATCACAGCCTTACCTTTTAGTGAAGGGTCATTCAATATTTCAACGCTTACAAAAAAAGAGTCAAGGTCAAAATGAGCAATATATCGTTGCTGTGCCGTCATGTACCTGCAAGATAGAAAAATTATTTGGCGCCACCGGTTTGCCGCTCCATGAAAGATTTATATATTTATCCTTTCTTAAAATCATAACAAAACCAACAATGAAAAAGCTTGCTGCATTACTTATGGATCAATCGATCTCTGTATTTTCTTTTTCCCAAACAACCTCAGAACTGCAAAAGGTTGACAATTTAATTAAGCAAATGACGCTTGAAGAAAAGGTTGGTCAAATGACGCAGGTAAGCCTTGGAGTCGTTTCCCCTTCAGATGATGGAACACCTGACAGCACTGCATTACGCAATGCTATCCAGCATTATAAAGTAGGGTCTATACTGAATGCTACTGCACATGCTGTATCTGCGGAACAATGGAGAAAGATCATTACTATGATCCAGAATGAAGCCATGAAAACACGTTTAAAAATACCCGTTATTTACGGGCTGGACGGAATCCACGGGCAAACTTATACACTTAATTCAACCCTGTTTCCACAAAACATAGGCATGGCTGCCACACGCGATACTGCGCTGGCAAGGCAGGTGACAAAGATCACTGCAAAGGAGTTACGCGCCTCCGGTGTCCGCTGGAACTTTGCGCCGGTGCTGGATTGCGGGAGACAGCCATTGTGGTCGCGGTTTCCGGAGACATACGGAGAAGATGTTTTTATTGGCAAAACGATGGGTGCAGCAGTGATAAAGGCTTATGAAGATGATGGCCTCAAAAACCCAACCGCTGTTGCAAGCTGCATGAAACATTATCTCGGCTACTCTGCTTCGCGTACGGGCAAGGACAGGACGCCTATTTATATGCCCGAAATAGAAATGCGTGAATATTACCTGCCGCAGTTTCGCGAAGCTGTGAAGGCAGGGGCATCAACCATTATGATGAATTCAGGAGAGATGAACGGCACGCCTGTTCATGGAAGTAAATATTTACTGACGGATGTATTGCGCACTGAGCTTGGGTTCAAGGGTGTGGCAGTGAGTGATTGGGAAGATATTATCCGTTTGCACACGCGCCATTTTGTGGCAGCAACTCCTGAAGACGCAGTGGCTATGGCTGTGAACGCAGGCATTGACATGAGCATGGTGCCGATGGATTATTCTTTTTATGATCTGTTGATAAAAGCTGTGAAAGACGGTAAAGTGTCACAAAGCAGAATCGATGAAGCGGTGAAGAGGATCTTGATACTGAAATTTAAGGTGGGCTTGTTTGATAACCCTTATCCCGAAGCCGCTGCCACAGCCAATTTTGGTAAGGCTGAGTACCAGCAAACAGCTTTGGATGCAGCACATGAGGCCATGACCTTATTAAAAAATGAAGGCAGTGTGTTACCTCTTTCCAAGTCTGCAAAAGTGCTGGTGGCGGGGCCTGCGGCGCAAAGCATCAGCGCTCTGAACGGCTGCTGGAGCTATACCTGGCAGGGAAAAGAGGAACAATGGTATCCTGCGGATGATAAAACAATATTTCAAACTATCAGCGATAAACTGGGTGCGGCAAATGTTACAACCACTACTGCGAAAGGCTTTGACAATAACATGAATTATGATACTGCCGCATTTGAAAGCGCTGCCGCGAATGTTGATGCCATTGTGCTTTGCCTTGGCGAAAACGCTTATGCAGAAAGCCCCGGCAATATTGCAGACCTTGCTTTGCCTGACAACCAACTAGCGTTGGCAAAAGCTGCTGCAGCCACGGGAAAGCCTGTGATACTTGTGCTTACAGAAGGCCGCCCACGTTTTATTACGGGTATTGAGCCTCAGATGAAAGGTATTTTGATGGCTTACTGGAGCGGCAAGAAAACGGCGGAAGCCATCAGCGACGTGCTCTTTGGTGATTACAATCCCGACGGGCTGCTCCCTTTCAGCTACCAGCGCAGCATGGGCGAAATGGTTTTGTATGACCGTAAACCATCCGAAGACATACGCGAAATATTTAATGCAGATATGAATATGACGGGCTACCATCCGCTTTATCCTTTTGGTTGGGGGCTGAGTTATACCACCTTTGAACTGGGCGATATTCAACTGAGTTCAACAACCATGAAAGGAACTGCGCCACTCACCATTAGCATTACTGTAAAGAATACAGGCACGAGGGACGGCAAGCATACAGTGGAATTATATACGCATGAACATTATGCGAGCATTACGCCAAACATGCAGCGGTTACGGGCCTTTCAGAAGATATTCCTGAAAGCGGGAGAAAGCAAAACAGTGACCTTTACGCTTACTAAAAATGATATTGCTTTTGTAAATGCTCAATTGAAGACTGTTACGGAAGCAGGGGATTTTGATGTGATGATAGGGGGAAGAAGGTGGTGTTTAGGTATGAGGAGTAAAAGCATTATTAGCCACAAATCTTAATATGGCTTCCATTCCGGAAATTATTGAAGAAGTAATTACGTTGGCTTTAGCAGATGATTTTAAGTCAGCTAAACAAGCTTTACTTAGTATAGACCCGGCTAAACTTGTAAAAGAAAGAAATAATGCTTTGGATTTGGCATATGCACTTACTAAAGATATTCAAAAACCAAAAGGAAAGTTCTCGCGGGAATCAGTAAGTCCTATTAATACTGCTTCAACATTTCACAGAGATTCTTTTACTTGCAGATACAAACATTGTCAGCGTCGTACAATTCATCCATCTGTATTTATAGAATTATCAAGAATTTTCCCTGATATTTTTCCTTACCACCTTCATTGGAAGCTCGACAAGTGCCACATTTTATATTGGATATATTCAACCAGCATAGAACATAAAATATCCTTTCCATATGGAGGAAATTCTTCACCTGAAAATCTTATTACATCTTGTTATTTATGCAATGATGTAAAAAATCATCATCCATTTGAATCTCTTGGATGGGAAATAACAGATCCGATTGTTTCTGATTGGGATGGTTTAAAAAAATACATTCCACAGCTTAAAACTGTACAGCACATTTCGTTAAAGGATAAATCAATTGGAATAATGGATGATAAAAATAAAAAGTCAATTAAAATAACAACGGATAGGTTTGATTTAAAAGATTTTCCAGTAGGTACAATTGCTACTAATGCTAAAACTCAAAATAGATATTTGATTCTAATGAAAACTAAAGATGAAATAACATACTTTTCAAATGATGAAAACTTTACGCTTAAAATTAAAACGAAGCCGCTGTACGTTAATATTGAATTCAAACCACAATTAAACTTGTCCCCTTTCATTTCAATTTATGACATACCTGATAAGATTTATACAAATGAGCAAAAAGAATTTATAAATAAAGCTTGTGATGTATGGCGAAAAATATAAACTCCAAACTAATGACAACACTTCCTTCTTCCATCAATAAAAGATACATCCTCTTAGTATCCCTCCTCACGTTTGTGTTGCCAATTTTTTGCGCTGTGGTGCAAATGCTGGTGAATAAAGAGGCTTTTTCATTTGGCTTGATAGGTAAGTGGTTTATTTTTTCGGCGGTGGGGCTTCGGCTTTTTATTGCAGGCATCAAGCAAACAACTGACCCGGCATTTACCGCAAAGGAGATTTTTCATATTGACAACCCGGATAGTTTGCCCATTGTGCGCGAACTTGGTTTTGCCAACCTTTGTTTCGGGTTGGTGGGAATTGTTTCTTTGTTTATGCCTGAATGGCGGGTGGTGAGCGCTTTTGGAAGCGGGTTATATTATGGTATTGCAGGGTTGCAGCATTTGATTAAAAAGCCTGCTGGCATAAATGAACAATTTGCATTGGTGACCGACCTGGCCATTTTTCTTTTGCTGTTGGCTTACTTTGTGAAAATGGTTTAAGAATGACAGGAGAAAAGAAGATCACAGACTATATTCAAAAAGTAGTGCCGCTTACGGAGGAAGAAGCGGCCGAGTTCAGCGCGGCCTTTAAAGAAGTGAAAATTAAAAAGAGGCAATTTATTGTGCAGCCAGACTTTATTGTAAAACACAGAAACTTTGTTGTCACCGGCGCTTTCAGGGCTTATGTTGTGGGGGATAATGGCCAGGACAGCACCATAGCTTTTGCTATTGAGGACTGGTGGGTGACGGACTACAACAGTTATATTTTACAAAAACCGGCCACCATGTTTGTGGTTGCGCTGGAAGACAGCGTGATCTTGCAGGTGTCTTATGAAAATGAGCAACGCCTGAAACAAGCCAATCATAAATTTGAAACTTTCTTCAGGATAAGGGCAGAGCGCACAGCAGCTTTTATGCAGCAAAGAATAATTGCCAACCTTACGCAAACGGCGGAAGAACGCTATGATGATTTTATTGAAAAATACCCGCTGATAGTGCAAAGAGTGCCGCAATATGCGCTGGCCTCTTACCTCGGCATGACCACTGAATTCCTGTCGCGCATAAGGCATAAAAAAGTTTCCAGAAAAGGTTGAACTACATCAACCAAATTTCCTGACCTACATCATTTTTACGGGCTGCCGGCCGATGCAATTTTGTGTTGTCAATAATGACGATAAAATTTTAAATCAAAGTAAAAATGACAACGACAGAAACAAGAACCTTCACCGTTCCCACAAGAGCAGAAGTGTCTGAAAATAACCAGGCCAATTTTGACAAACTTCAAAAAGGGCTGGGTTTTGTTCCGAATTTGTATGCCTATTTCGCCAAAAATGAAACGGCATTGGGCGACTATATTGCTTTCCAGGGCCGAAAAAGCACCCTGCGCGCCAAGGAAAGAGAGGTCATTAACCTGGTAACGAGCCAGATAAACGGCTGCCGCTACTGCCAGTCGGCACATACCGTTTTGGGCAAAATGAACGGATTTACGGATGAACAGGTGCTGGAGATACGCCAAGGCACAGCCCCTTTTGACAGCAAATTAGATGCTTTGGCAAAATTTACCGCCTCCGTTGTTGAAAACCGCGGCCGGGCAAGCGAAGAAACCAAAGAAGCATTTTTTGAAGCGGGGTATGATGAAGCAAATATGATAGACGTGGTTATTGTGGTGGGCGACAAAATAATCAGCAACTACATCCATAACCTGGCAGGGTTTGAAATTGACTTCCCGGTTGCAGAAAAACTGTAAACAGGCGGTAAAGCAGGGGAATTTTGGTTTGGCGTTGCCAAGGATCAGGTTTTTATCCCGGCAACGCCAAATTTTTTTTAAGGCAGTTATGCAGGTGTAAATCCCTCACAGGCCATCTCCCCGCAAAATATCCTTTGTTACAGCCGTCACAGTCCATCTCCTCACAAAAAGATGCCCTGTTACAGCCGTAAAAGGCCATCTCCTCATAAAAGATGCCATGTTACAGCCGTAAAAGGCCATCTCCTCATAAAAAGATGCCCTGTTACAGCCGTAAAAGGCCATCTCCTCATAAAAAGATGCCCTGTTACAGCCGTAAAAGGCCATCTCCTCATAAAAAGATGCCCTGTTACAGCCGTAAAAGGCCATCTCCTCATAAAAAGATGCCCTTTTACAGCCGTAAAAGGTCATCTCCTCACAAAAAGATGCCCTGTTACAGCCGTAAAGGGCCATCTCCCTCACAAAAAGATGCTTTGTTACAGCCGTAAAAAGCAATCTCCTCATAAAAAGATGCTCTGTTACAGCCGTCACAGGCCGTTACCCCGTAGAGAATAGGCTTGTTACAGTTTTGCAGGACAGGGAAGGAGATTTAAGAAATCAAAAAAGGCTGCCTCTTCCGGGACAGCCTTTTTTGGTTTTATAGAGAATGTTCTATTAAGGAAAAATTCCCAGTTCGGCATAGGAGGTGCCGACCTTGTTGATGGCGACGACGTAGGCAGCGGTGCGCATGTCGGGGATGGCGGGGTTGTTTTTCCATGTGTCCATTATTTCGCGGGTGGCTTCTATCATGGTTTCTTCGAGACCGCTGTGGACGAGCTCAGCTTCGCTGGCTCCGTGTTCAATGATTCTTTTTTCGTTAGGATTTACGGTTTTGCCGGTGAGCTCTTCTACCTGGCCGAGGATGTGTTTGTTCATGTTTTCGGTGAAGCGTTTTTCCATTCTGCCGTAGCGAACATGGCTGAGGTTTTTGAGCCATTCGAAATAGCTGACGGTGACGCCGCCGGCATTGAGATACATGTCGGGGATGACGAGGACACCTTTGGCGGAGAGGATGTCGTCGGCCTCAGGTGTGAGTGGGCCGTTGGCGGCTTCGCCTATTATTTTTGCTTTTATTCTATCGGCATTGTCTTTATTGATGACATTTTCCAATGCGGCTGGGATGAGGATGTCGCAATCGTATTCGAGGGCGTCTGTGTTTTTTTCGAAGTTGGTGGCGCCGGGAAAGTTAAGAATGCTGCCTGTTTTTTTACGGTGCTGGAAAACATCTTCTTCGTTGAGGCCGTCTTCGGAGTAAATGGAGCCTTCGTATTCTGCGATGGCAACGACCCTGGAGCCGTGCTCGCGGAAGAATTTTGCGCAATGGTAGCCGACATTGCCGAGGCCCTGCACTACAACGCGTTTTTCAATTACACCGAGGGTTAAGCCTGCTTTTTCCATAATGTCGGGCATGTTGCATACTTCGCGCACGCCGAAGAAAACGCCGAGGCCGGTGGCTTCTTTCCTGCCCCTAACGCCGCCTTGTGTGATGGGTTTGCCTGTTACGCAGGCGAGGCCGTCTATTTCGCCGGGGCGCATACTTTCGTAAGTGTCAACTATCCATGCCATTTCGCGTTCGCCGGTCCCATAATCAGGAGCGGGGACGTCGGTGCCGGGGCCGATGAAGTTTTTACGGATAAGCTCGGCAGTGTACCTGCGGGTTATTTTTTGCAGCTCAAATTCGCTGTATTTGCGGGGGTTTATTTTGATGCCGCCTTTGGCACCGCCAAAAGGTACGTTTACAATGGCGCATTTATAGGTCATGAGGGAAGCAAGCGCCATTACTTCGTCCTGGTTTACTTCTTCACTGAAGCGGATGCCGCCTTTGCAGGGGGTTTTGTGCTGGCTGTGCTGCACACGGTAGGCTTCCATAACTTCGATGGAGCCGTCGTCCCTTTTAATGGGGAAACGCATTTGGTACACTGCGTTGCATTCCTTTATCTGGCTAAGCAACCCTTTTTCCCAAGAGGTGAATTTAGAGGCTTTGTCGAAACTTCTAACCACGTTTTCAAAAAAACTGTAATGATTTTCTGGCATAAGAATATAATTTTTCGTTTTAAAAAAGGTTTGTAAGGTTTATTCTTTATTGGGCAATCGTTGAGTGATCAATTCTTTTTATTCTTCTCCAGCTTTTTTATTTTCCTTTCTAAATTGATAAGGTAAATAAAAAGGCCGATGACAATTGTTGTTGCTATCGCAAGCACTACGTATATCTTCCCGTTGCTGCGCATGAAGTCTGTTTTGTCCTCGTCAGCGAGATCCATTTGCTGCTGCGCAAAACAGAAAATATTCATGAGGCAGAAAGCTATTATAAAGCCTGCTTTTTTTAATCTATGCATTATTTAAAATGTTTTCTTCACAAATACGGTATCTAATTCTTAAAGTGGTTATCCAAACGCCAAGGAGCGCCCAACCAATTACTGCAGGCCAAAGAACGAGAGCGAGGCCCGTAGATGTATCATTTGGGTTCAGTGCGGGGTTGCCTTCGCTGCCGAGACCGCCCGGATGAAGAGATTCCTGCATTCTCGGGAGTATCCATAAGGCAGGAAAGAGCATGGCATAAGCAAAAACATTGTAAACAGCGCTGAGGCGTGAGCGTTTATCAGTGTCTGTGATAGAGCCACGTAAAATGAAGTAGGCAAAATAGATAAGCATGGCGATAGCTGCACCATTTTGTTTGGGATCGCCGCTCCAGGGTGCACCCCATTGATAGTTTGCCCAAATGGCACCTGTAACTAACCCGAGTATCCCGAATATTACGCCTGTTCTTGCGTATTCGACAGCGTAAAAATCATGAACAATGTTTTGGGACTTTAAATACATGAGCGAATAAATAACGGAAACGGTGAGAAGCGACATCATTCCAAACCACATGGGCACGTGAAAGAATTCTGAGCGGATGGATTGCTGCAACCTGCCGTCAAGAACAGGGACTTTTACCAGGAACCCCCAGGTACAGGTGTACATTAATAGAATGAATGATAAAATTTTCCACCAAGATCGACGAATCATAATTGCTTTTTTATAAACTACTTCGGGTCAAGATGCGAAGAGAATGATCTTATTCGACGAGGCAAAAGTAGGGGAAAGCATTGCAACAAACGCGCGTTAGTTTTTATTTTTTCTTTAATCCTTCCACAAAAAAGGAAATAAAATAATAGCCAGCAAAACAATCAATATATCGAGCGCAGTGAGTAACAAAATCATTTGCCACAAACCTGCTTGGGCAGTAAGCGCGAACGCAATCTTTGAGATCTTTGAAAGCAATAGGATCTGTGGAATAATAATAGGAAAACCCATAATGGCCATTAAAGCTGCTTGTTGCTGCGCCTTTGCGGCAATTGCTGCGAGAAAGGTGAACACCAAACTTAAACCAACGCCACCTAAACTTGCAATGCCGATGAATTGCAAGCCGTTTTCGAGAGGGTTGCCAAGCAATAATGTAAATATTCCTAAGCTTAGGAGGCTCATGACGCACATGAGCAGCGCATTGAATATCAATTTAGATATAATAAAATCTTTTGCACCCGCAATGGAATAAAAATACAACATGCGGCCTTTGTTTTCCTGCAAGAAGCTTTTGGCAACAGCGTTCACACAAACAAATAATTGTATTACCCAAAACATACTGTTCCAAACTTCCGCCTGTGGTTGCCCCAATGTCAGATAAACTACAAAAATGGTTGAAGCAACGTAAAGAAGTACGCCATACAGGCTATACTGCTGGCGAATTTCAAGCAGGATGTCTTTTTTAATGAGGGTGATGATGTGTTTGGTTGTGCTCATTCTATTTCATAATAACAATTGCGGCAGCGCGGCTCATACTTATCTTTTTCACCGAGCAAAATTTGTTGTGCTAATGCGATCTTTCGATAGGACATGTTTGCAATATTGCCGCATTTTACACAAATAGCGTGAAGCTTTGTGATATAGTCTGCTATTGCAAGCAATTGTGGAACAGGACCAAAGGGTTTGCCAAGGTAATCCATGTCAAGGCCTGCTACAATCACACGAATTCCCCTCAGTGCAAGCATTTCGCAAACATTCACAATTTCAGGATCTAAAAATTGCGCTTCGTCAATTGCTACTACATCTGCATCCTGCACGTACAATAATATTTTCTGTGCAAAATCAACTGGTGTTGAGGGAAAGGCGTTTGCATCGTGGCTTACCACTTCGGTTTCAGAAAACCTTTTGTCAAAACTTGGCTTGAATATCTCTACCTTTTGGTTAGCTATTTTCACACGCTTTAGGCGCCGGATCAATTCCTCAGTCTTTCCGCTGAACATGGAGCCGCAGATCACTTCTATCCATCCTCGCTTGCCGCTTATTATAGCCGGTTCAATAAACATCTTTTATAATTAATTATTTTTTCACGATCATTTCATCTTATGCAAACGCCTTTCCTCATTACCTTTAGCCTTTTTCACTAATTGCCAAAATTATCACTTCTCATGGAAAGATTGGGTGCATTGATCAGCAAATTAAAGGAACAATACGAAGAACACGCGGGTTTGCCAGCAATTGCCATTACTGCACAAATGATCGTTGCCGAGCTTCAACTACAAAATAACGCCAGGGATGGGAATAACCGGTTCAATAAAGTGTCAGTCATTATGCCTTCAGCAGCAACGGAAATAAAAGCGGAAAAAGAGGAAACTATCCCCATAATAAAAGAAGAGGCTTTGCCGAAACCTGAACCAGTTCAGGTTAAGCAAACTCCTGTATGGATGGTTGAAACAAAAATTGAGGTGCCTACGCTTTTTGAACCCAAGAAAGAAATTTTTGAGCTGAACGAAACCATCGGGACGAACGGTGAAAACAGCATCAATGAAAAACTTCGCGAAGAAAAAACTGAGCTTGGAAACTCCTTACATAGTACTTCTGTAAAAGATTTAAAGAAGGCGATTGGTATCAACGACCGTTATCTTTTTATTAATGAATTATTTCGTGGAGATGAAACAAGATACGAAAGAAGTATCAAAACAATCAACTCTTTTAACATTCTTCCGGAAGCTGAATTCTGGATCCAGCGCGAACTAAAAGTAAAGTTTGGCTGGAATGAAAAGGGCGAAGCAGTCGCCCTGTTCGATCAGTTGGTTAAAAGGCGCTTTTCCTGAATAAAGTGCAGCACTTTTTCTGTAGCTCCCGTCTTGCTTTTTACGTAATCCATTGAGCTTTTGGATGCTTTTGCATAAAGAGCGTTATCATTCAACAGATCATTAAATATTTCTTCCAGTTCCAGCGCATTTTCAATGGTGAAACCGCCGCCAGCATCAATCAACTCTATTGCTTCAGCATATTTTTCATAAGTTGGCCCCAAAACAACGGGCTTTCCATACACAGCAGCTTCCAGCACATTGTGAACACCATCTCCTCCGAATGCCCCGCCAACATAACAAATAGTTGAGTAAGCATATAAACGGCTTAACATACCAATATTGTCAATGATCAATGTGTTGATGGCTGATGACTGATTTGGGATGTCTGATGTCTGATGCTTGATGTCTGATGGCTCATATTCAGAAAATAAAACAGAATTCTTATACAGCGTTTTACAATCATTTATCCTGTCGCTTTCAATATTATGCGGCGCAATGATGAAGCGGATCTCCGGATGTGTGTTTACGAAATGGTCAAGTTCTTCATCGTCTTCCAGCCAGGTGCTTCCGCCGACTATTACAGGATAATTTTTGCAGAACTGTTCAATGACTTCTATCGGTTCAAAATAATCAGCGATCTCCATTACGCGGTCAAAGCGCGTATCGCCGTTGACAACAACATTATCCAGGTTTAAGGAGCGCAACAACGCAAGCGATACCTCATTTTGCACAAAAAAATAAGTGAAAAAATGCAGCATTTTCTTATACAATGATCCATACCAACGGAAAAAAGGCTGCTCCTTCCTGAAAATGGCGGAAACGAGCAGCAAAGGGATCTTTCGTTCCTTCGCTTCCTTCAAATGATAATACCAAAACTCATATTTAATGAATAAAATGAGCGATGGTTTTGTTATTTCTAAGAATAATGCGGCATTCTTCTTTGTGTCAACCGGCAGGTAAAAAACATAATCTGCGTACTGGTAATTTTTCTGCACCTCATAGCCGGAAGGAGAGAAGAAGGTTAATAAAATTTTGTAAGAAGGATAAACTTTTTTCAAACTTTCTATCAGGGGCCTGCCCTGTTCAAACTCGCCCAAGGATGCACAATGCATCCAAATAACAGGATTTCTATTTTCTCCAAATGCTACATGCAATTTCTCAAAATTGTTCTTTCTGCCTTCTAACCAGCGCTTTGCCTTTGCATTGAAAGGGGCGATCATTGAAGCCGCAACGGAATATAAACAAGATAAATAAATTGTATAAAAAGGTTGCCATCTTTACACAAAGAAAGTTGATTTTTTAAAATGAGCCGACAAACCTAAATTTTGTACACATGAGAGTATATTTTATCAGTGGCCTTGGTGCCGACGAAAGGGTATTTCAAAAATTAACGCTGCCCGAAAGCCTGGAGATCATCCACATTCATTGGCCGGAGATCGCAAAAGGAGAAAATTTGGAAAGTTATTGCCGTAAAATTGCCAAATTGGTTGATACAACGCAGGAATTTGCAATAGTTGGCCTTTCTTTCGGCGGCATGGTGGCCACGGAGCTAACGAAAATGCTAAAGCCGAAAATCACGATCATTATATCAAGCGTTTCAACGAGAAAGGAATTGCCTTTGAGTTATAAAAAAATAAGTGCTATAAGCTTTCAGAAAATTGTTCCGCGTTTTTTATTAAATAAAGTTTACCCATTTACGTACTGGTATTTTGGCGTAAAGGATAAAGCCGAAAAGTTATTGCTCAAACAAATAATGGCAGATACATCAACCTATTTTTTAAAATGGGCGATAACCGAGATACTCATTTGGAAAAACGATAAGCGGCCTGAACGCTTTGTTCATATTCATGGAGACAACGATAATATATTTCCGATAAGCAATACAGAGGCGGATATTACAATAAAAGGTGGCGGCCATTTTATGGTTTATAATAAAGCAGCCGAAATAAGCCAAATATTGAAAGAAAAGCTGCTTAACTGATGAAAATTTCAATTTTTTCATACAAGGATCTTCATTAAGGGGCAAAAAAGAGTGATCATTGAACCGCTCAATAATATTGTTGAGCCGCTCAATAATGTTATTAAGCCATCCAATAATGTTGTTGAACCGCTCAATAACTTTGTTGAGCCATTCAATAATGTTGTTGAGTCTTCTAATAATGTTGTTGAGCCATCCAATAATGTTATTGAGCCACTCAATAATTACGTTAGGTGTGCCACTACGACGAAAAGCTGAAGTATAAGTATTAATTTTTCATAATAAACAATATTGCACAAGTATAACAAATGAATTAAAAAATTTTTGGTTGGCGTTGATTGTTTTTCAAGCAGGAATAATAGCCCTGCCATTTTTAATTACATTTGCGCCTTAAATAACTTTTCCCCGATGAGGCCCATACAAATGGTGGATTTAAAAACGCAGTATCATAATATTAAAAACGAGGTGGATGCTGCTGTAATTGATGTTCTTGAAAGTTCGGCTTTTATTAATGGCAAACCGGTTCAACAGTTTGCTGAAGCTCTTGCGGATTATATGGGCGTTGCTCATGTAGTTACCTGCGCAAACGGAACGGATGCATTGCAAATTGCTATGATGGCGCTTGGCTTGCAACCCGGCGACGAGGTAATTACTCCCTCTTTTACTTACATAGCAACAACCGAGGTCGTAGCCTTATTAAGGCTAAAACCAATTTTTGTTGAGGTTGATGTAAAAACATTTTGCATGGATGTTGAATTTCTCCGCAAAGCCATTACCCCAAAGACCAAAGCGATCGTACCGGTGCATTTATATGGCCATGCGGCTAATATGGAAGCGATTATGCAGGTGGCGGAAGAACATAATTTATATGTAATTGAAGATAATGCGCAGGCTATCGGGGCGGATTATTTCTTTAAAGACGGTACGCAAAAAAAAACCGGCAGCATAGGTATAATTGGCACAACTTCTTTTTTCCCCTCTAAAAATTTAGGCTGTTATGGAGATGGCGGAGCAATTTTTACCAATAATGATGTGCTTGCAGAAAAAATGAAGATGATCGCTAACCACGGGCAGAATAAAAGGTATTACCATGAGTTGGTGGGCTGCAATTCCCGCTTGGATACGCTGCAAGCTGCTGTTTTAAATATCAAATTGAAGAAACTGGATGATTATATTGGGGAACGAATAAAAGCTGCCGATCATTACGATACTGCATTTGCTGATCATCCAAAAATCACTACACCTTATCGTGCTCAATATGGCAAACATGTTTTTCATCAATATACTTTGATCTTGGAAGGCGTTGACAGGGATGGCTTGGTTAATTATCTTTCAAGCAAAAATATACCTTCAATGATCTATTATCCAGTGCCTGGGCATAAGCAGAAAATGTTTGAAGCATTTGGGGGTTTGTCTTATGACCTGCCTGCAACGGATTGGCTTACTGAACGCGTCATTTCCTTGCCCATTCACACAGAACTGGAAAAAGAGCAACTTCATTTTATCACATCTTCTGTGTTGGAATTCATTAATAAATAACCATTGAAATAAATGAAAGCCGAATCGCTTATCAATAAAAAAGAAAAACTTGCTGTTATTGGTTTAGGATATGTAGGATTACCTGTTGCACTTGCAATGGCTAAAAAAATATCGGTAATTGGGTTTGATATAAGCGAAGAACGTATTGCGCTAATGAGGCAGGGAGTTGATCCAAGCAAAGAAATGGCAGAAGATGATTTTAAAGACTGCGACATTACTTTTACTACTTCTCTTAATGTTTTGAGGGAAGCCCGCTTTTTTATTGTTGCAGTGCCCACACCCGTTGACCATCACAATGTTCCCAACCTTTCGTGGGTAATTAAGGCCTGTGAAATTATTGGGAGTGTCCTAAAACGGGATGATTATGTTGTTTTTGAATCCACAGTCTATCCAGGTTGTACAGAAGAAGATTGCGTTCCGCAGATAGAAAAAATAAGCGGCTTGAAAATGGGCGATGATTTTAAAGTAGGCTATTCTCCCGAAAGAATTAATCCAGGAGATAAGCATCATACACTTGAATCAATTATAAAAATTGTTTCTGGCTGCGATGAGGAATCTCTTAATGAAATTGCCCGGGTTTATGAGTTAGTTGTAAAGGTAGGTATTCATAAAGCATCCTCTATTAAAGTGGCAGAAGCTGCAAAAGTGATAGAAAATACACAACGGGATTTAAATATAGCGTTGATGAACGAGCTTTCTATCATTTTTGATAAAATGGAGATCAATACTTATGAAGTACTTGAAGCTGCCGCCACAAAATGGAATTTCCTTAAGTTTTATCCCGGGCTAGTGGGGGGGCATTGTATTGGTGTAGATCCATATTACCTTACTTATAAGGCGTCAGAGCTTGGGTTCAATTCACGCGTTATTCTTGCAGGCAGGTATGTGAATGACACTATGGGAAATTATATTTCCAAAAAAATTATTCAACACCTTATTCTTCATAGCAATAATATACGAGAAGCAAAAGTTCTTGTTCTCGGAGCTACATTTAAAGAAAATGTAAGCGACATCCGCAACTCTAAAGTATCTGACGTAGTAGATTCACTAAAATCTTATTTTGTAAATGTGCATGTGGCAGATCCGTTTGCATCGTCTGAGGATGTAATGCGCGAATACGGCTTTTCGTTAGTTGACGCGATCGAAAAAGATTACGATGCTGTAATTGTTGCCGTTTGCCATGACGTTTATAAATCCCTTGATGAAAATTATTTTAACTCAATCAGTAATGAACGCGCATTGATAGCAGATCTCAAAGGGATTTATAGGAATAAAATAACGACAAGGGCTTATTGGAGTTTGTAGGTTATGTAAAATCGATTTTAAAAGATGGTCATTGGACAATTTAAAAATTGATTTTTTGAAAAAGGAAGATAAAAAGGAGGGTTATTGAGGTTCAATACAAAAGTTTTGCAAAAACGCATATTTTGCCTTTTGATTTTTTATTTTTATTATGTACCTTTGCCGCCCTATGCAATTTAAAGCAGTGTATTTTTTTCAGTTCCCCCGTTTTACATTTTATAAAATAGCAGAAATAGCAGACTTAAAAATGCCTTTATGATCAACGTTTTGCATTAATTATATGCCATACAGTTATTTTTATGCAGGGTAAAAGGGGGAATAAGAAAAAGATAATTTAAAAAAATTGCAATTTTAAAATATGGCTATAAAGAAAGAAAACCGCACGAGGCCCGCATTTACTAAAATAACTATCGGCCTTGCAAGCCCGGACAGTATTTTGGAGCGCAGCTTTGGAGAAGTATTAAAACCTGAAACTATTAACTACCGCACTTACAAGCCTGAACGCGATGGCTTATTTTGCGAGCGTATTTTCGGACCAGTAAAAGATTATGAATGTGCCTGCGGAAAATACAAAAGGATCCGTTACAAAGGAATTGTATGCGACCGCTGTGGTGTAGAAGTAACTGAAAAGAAAGTTCGCCGCGAAAGAATGGGGCATATTAAACTGGTGGTGCCGGTAGTTCATATCTGGTATTTTAAAAGTCTTCCAAATAAGATCGGTTACCTCCTTGGCGTAAGTTCCAAGAAGCTGGAAAGCATTGTTTATTATGAAAGATATGCCGTGATACAGGCCGGTATAAGAGAAGATAAAGGTTTAAAAACGGGTGATTTGTTAAGTGAGGAAGAATATCTTGAAATACTCGATAATCTTCCAAAAGAAAACCAATATTTGTCTGACGAAGATCCGCAGAAATTTATTGCAAAAATGGGTGCGGAAGCTGTACATGATCTGTTAGCGGCGAATTGATCTTGATAGTTTGAGTTTTACTTTGCGCACATGCGGCTGCAAATGAAACATCTCAGCAACGTAAAGCTGATGCATTGAAAAGGCTGAGTGTTGTAGAATCTTTCCGCGATGCATCTACTCGCATTACCAATCGACCAGAGTGGATGGTGATGCAGTATATCCCTGTCATTCCTCCAGAACTTCGGCCATTGTGCCTTTAGATGGAGGCCGTTTTGCTTCTTCTGACCTAAATGATCTGTATCGCCGTGTGATCATCCGCAACAACCGTTTGAAACGCTTGCTCGAAATAAAAGCCCCTGAAGTGATTTTGCGTAATGAAAAACGCATGTTGCAGGAGGCAATAGATTCATTGTTTGATAACTCCCGTAAATCTAATGCGGTAAAAGCAGAAGGAGGACGTGCATTGAAATCTTTGAGTGATGTACTTAAAGGCAAACAAGGACGTTTCCGTCAGAACCTTTTAGGGAAACGTGTGGATTATTCTGGTCGTTCTGTGATTGTTGTAGGGCCTGAATTAAAAATGCATGAATGCGGTTTACCAAAAGATATGGCTGCAGAATTGTTCAAACCATTCATCATACGCAAACTGATCGAAAGAGGAGTTGTAAAAACAGTAAAATCTGCAAAGAAATTGGTTGATAAAAAGGAAGCTATTGTTTGGGATATCCTTGAAAATATTTTGAAAGGCCATCCGGTATTGTTAAACCGTGCACCAACGCTTCACCGTCTGTCAATACAAGCGTTTCAGCCAAAATTGGTGGAAGGAAAAGCCATTCAATTGCATCCCTTAGTAACATCTGCTTTCAATGCTGATTTTGATGGTGACCAAATGGCTGTTCATGTGCCTTTAAGCAGTGCTGCAATTCTTGAAGCGCAGTTGTTAATGCTATCATCCCATAACATCTTAAATCCACAGAACGGAACGCCGATAACACTCCCTTCTCAGGACATGGTTCTTGGCCTGTATTATATTACTAAAGGCAAAAAATCAACTGATACTGAAAAGGTAAAAGGTGAAGGCAAATCCTTTTATAGCCAGGAAGAAGTGCTGATCGCATATAACGAAGGCATTATTGATCTGCATGCCCACATAAAAGTAAGGGCAAATGTGCGTGAGAACGGCCTGTTAAAATTTAAATTGATCGATACTACAGTAGGCCGTATATTATTTAATCAACATGTTCCCAAAGAGGTTGGTTATATCAATGCACTATTAACAAAGAAAAGCCTTCGGGAGATCATTGGCGATATTATCAAAATCACAAATGTTCCTAAAACGGCAAAGTTCCTTGATGATATAAAACAATTAGGTTTCCGCATGGCTTTCCGCGGTGGCTTGTCTTTTAGCATCAATGACCTTATCATCCCTCAATTAAGAGATGAATTACTGGCGCAGGCAAAAGTTGAAGTTGATGAAGTATGGGAAAGTTATAACATGGGCTTGATCACGAACAACGAGCGTTACAACCAGGTAATTGATATCTGGAGCCGTGTTGATACCCGTATTACCGAAACGTTGATACGTGAAATGCAGAATGATAAACAAGGCTTCAACTCTGTTTACATGATGCTTGACTCAGGCGCGCGTGGTTCTAAACAACAGGTAAAACAGCTTGCAGGCATAAGAGGTTTGATGGCAAAGCCAAGGAAAAGTGGAAGCAGCGGCTCTGAAATTATTGAAAACCCGATCCTTTCTAACTTTAAAGGGGGATTGAACGTGTTGGATTATTTTATCTCAACACACGGTGCGCGTAAAGGGTTAGCGGATACTGCCTTAAAAACAGCCGATGCTGGTTACCTTACCCGCCGTCTTGTTGACGTGGCGCAGGATGTAGTGATCACTGAAGAAGATTGCGGCACTTTAAGAGGTATCGCAACTTCTGCCTTAAAAGATAATGAGGATGTGATCGAACCGCTTAGCGACAGGATCTAGGCCGCACTTCTCTGCATGATGTTTTCCATCCGTTCACCGATGAACTTATCATCAAAGCCGGCAAAGAGATCATGCACGATGATGCAAAAGAAATTGAAGATGCAGGTATTGAAATAGTTGAGATCCGTTCAGTGCTCACCTGCGAAAGCAAAACGTGGTGTTTGCGTAAAATGCTACGGCAAAAACCTTGCAACCGGTTATTTAGCTCAACGTGGCGATGCAGTGGGTATCATTGCAGCACAGTCGATCGGCGAACCCGGCACACAGTTTACCCTCCGCACTTTCCACGTGGGTGGTGTTGCAGGTTCCACCTCAATTGAATCTACTTTAGTTGCAAAATTTGATGGTACTATTCAGTTTGACGGTTTACGCACCGTGCTTACTGATAACAATGAAGGGCAAAAAGTACATATCGTTATCGGCCGTACTGGTGAGGTTCGTATCATGGACGTGAAGAATGATCGCCTGCTGATCACCAACAACGTTCCTTATGCCGCAACCCTCAATGTAAAAGACGGGCAGCATGTGAAAAAGGGAGATGTTATTTGCACATGGGATCCATTCAATAACGTTGTGGTTGCAGAAATTGCAGGTGAGATCAAATTTGAAAATATCATGGAAGGGTTCACCTTCCGTGAAGAATCGGATGAACAAACAGGCCACCGCGATAAAGTGGTTATCGAATCAAAAGACAAAACAAAGATCCCTTCCATCATTGTTGAAGGCAAAGAAATAAAAAGCTATAACCTTCCTGTAGGTAGCCGACTTGTAACGGAAGAAGGTGAAAAAGTAAAGGCAGGCCAGGTAATCGTGAAAATACCACGCACTCTTCGCAAAAGCGGGGATATCACAGGGGGTCTGCCTCGCGTAACTGAATTGTTTGAAGCACGTAACCCAAGCAACCCCGCCATCGTTTGCGAAATTGATGGTGTGGTAGCTTTCGGTAATGTAAAACGTGGTAACCGCGAAATATTGTTGAAGCAAAAGACAGCGTTATAAAAAAATACCTCGTTCCGCTTAACACGCCAGATATTGGTTCAGGATGGCGACTTTGTAAAAGCCGGTACTGCAATGTCTGATGGACAAACGGCACCTGATGATATCCTCACCATAAAAGGCCCTTTTGCCGTTCAGGAATATGTGGTAAATGAAATTCAGGAAGTGTATCGTTTGCAGGGTGTGAAGATCAATGACAAGCACATTGAGGTGATCGTTCGCCAGATGATGAAAAAGGTTGAGATCGTTGATGCGGGCGATACAAGGTTCCTCGAAGAAGACCTCGAAGACCGTTTTGATTTTAACGAAGAGAACGACCGCATTTTCGATAAGAAAGTAGTGGTTGAACCATGGCGAAAGCGGCAAACTAAAGCCGGCCAGATCGTTATCTGTTCGCGAACTTAGGGAAGAAAACTCCATACTTCGCCGCGGCGACAAAAAGCTCGTAGAAGTAAGAGATGCAAGGCCATGCGACGGCGCAGCCTGTTTTGCTTGGTATTACCAAAGCATCGCTTGGCGTGCAAAGCTGGATATCCGCTGCATCCTTCCAGGAAACAACCAAGGTGTTAAGCTCCGCAGCCATCCAGGGCAAAACTGATGACATGCTCGGACTGAAAGAAAACGTGATCACCGGCCACGCAATACCTGCGGGAACGGGTTTACGCGAATTTGAAAACATCATCGTAGGGAACAAAGAAGAGTACGAACTCCTCTCCACCGCCCGCGAAGCGATGGCTTTTGATGAAGAAGAATAGAAGTTTAAACAGGAATAATTAAATAAAAAAACGGCAGGGTTCATCTCCTGCCGTTTTTGTTTAAACTTTTAAAGGTTTCTTATCGTTCTTTTACAAAACTTCACTCCCTCCTTCTTCTTTACAAGCGCCTTACATAAATATTCCCTAGCTCAGGCAACTTGTATTAAACCGGATTTCCGAGGCGTTTCAGCAATGTGATTTTCTGCGATTATATTTTTTCTTTTTTTAAATGGTTGATAATTATTGATTTATATTGCAGAAAGGCTAGTGCGGCTGAATTGTTCACCAATTTTGGTGGATCATCCGACCATTTCAGCGGATCGTTCGCCGAAGTCAGCGGATCGTTCGCCGAAGTCAGCGGATCGTTCGCCGAAGTCAGCGGATCGTTCGCCGAAGTCAGCGAATCGTTCGCCGAAATCAGTGAATTGTCCGCCGAAGTCAGCGGATAGTCCACCAAAGTCAGCGGATAGTCCACCAAAGTCAGCGGATCGTTCGCTGAAGTCAGTGAATTGTCCGCCAAAACTAACAGAGTGCTTGTTGATGCGAAGTTCCTACACCGTTACCTCTACCATTTCTGTTTTGGGGAGGCTGGCGTTGCGCATGGCGATGTTGCGAACGGTTACCGCGGCAAAGTCTTCAAAAGGTTTTTTGGTGAGTTCGTCGTCGGTCATCATCAGGGGCACGCCAATGTCCCCGCCTTCGCGGATGCTTTGCACGAGGGGTATCTGACCGAGAAAAGGGATCTCGTATTCTTCAGCAAGCCTTTTTCCGCCTTCTTTGCCAAAGATGTAATATTTATTATTGGGCAATTCTTCGGGGATGAAATAAGCCATGTTTTCCACGAGGCCGATGATGGGCACGTTCACCTGCGCCTGCGCAAACATGGCGATGGCTTTTTTGGCGTCGGCGAGGGCGACGTCCTGCGGGGTGGTCACGACAACGGCGCCGGTAACGGGCACGGTTTGCATAAGGGTTAAATGAATATCGCCGGTGCCGGGGGGCATATCGATAACCAGGTAATCAAGCTCGCCCCAGTCCACATCGGTCACAAACTGGCGGATGGCGCTGCTTGCCATGGGGCCGCGCCAAACAACGGCGCTCTTTTCATCAACCAGCAGGCCAATGCTCATGAGTTTTATGCCATAGCGCTCCAGCGGAACGATCATGCCTTTGCCATTCACGTCCTTCATCATAGGCCTTTCGCCACGAACGCCAAACATGATGGGCACGCTGGGGCCGTAGATGTCTGCATCCATCAGGCCGGTTTTTGCGCCGCTTTGTGCAAAGGCCAGGGCAAGGTTGGCAGCAATGGTGCTTTTGCCCACGCCGCCTTTGCCGCTTACGACGGCGATAATGTTTTTTACAGCGGACAGGACCAGCTTTGAGTCTTTCCTGTTGCTGGTGGTGCTGGAGGTGAAATTTACTTTCACACTGGCTTCTTTATTCACCAATAGTTTCACAGCGTTGATGCAGGCATTTTGTATCATGTCCTTCATGGGGCAGGCGGGCGTGGTGAGGTTCACCGTGAAGGAAACGGCGTTGCCGCTGATGGAAATATCTTTCACCATGTTCAGGGTAACAAGGTCTTTGCCGAGGTCGGGCTCCTGCACGTTGCTGAGGGCTTTGAGAATATCAGATTCTGTCATCACACATATTTTTGTTAAAGGAAAACAATCGTCGCAAAATTACTCCGTGAAAGGGCTTTCTTTGTTTTTAACAGAAAAGAATGCCTTACCAAATCAGAAACTTTATTTCGATCACTTACTTTTGTAGCCAGAGATGAAGAAACTTCTACCATACTTTTTTTTAGTTGCTGTTGTTTTTTTTGCATCTCGGGCTAAAGCGCAGGTGGCTGGAAAAGATTCTGTGGTGCAGCTGTATGGTGTGGTGATGACGGCAGACAGCCTGCAGGCAGTGCCATCCGCAAGTATTATCGTTCTTGGCACGGGGAGGGGGACGATAACCAACGACCAGGGCGTTTTTTCTATAGCTGTTTTAAAAGGGGACAGGATAAAATTTACCAGCATTGGCTTTAAAGACCATGTGATCACTATTCCTAAAAACATTCCCGGCGACCAGTATAGTGTTATCCAGCTATTGGTGAACGATACAATGTACCTGCCGGCAACCATTATAAAACCAAGGCCTTCCGCGGCGGAGTTTGGGAGGGAGTTTGTGAATACGAATGTGCCTGCCGACCAATATGAAATTGCGAGGGAGAATACAAGTGCGGCAAAACGGAGGCTCTTACTTTCTATTTTGCCTGCCGATGGGCAGGAAGCTGTGGGCAGGGTTATGGCTGCGAACGCACAAAAGCTATATTACCAGGGGCAACAACCGCCGATTAATTTGCTGAACCCGGCAGCATGGGCTGATTTTATACAATCCTGGAAACGCGGAGATTTTAAAAGCAACGGCGGCGGCAATAGCAGCAGCAGTGATGGAAGCGATCAATAACAAGCCGTTATAATTTCTCCAGCATATCCACTACACCTTCTTTCTTTAAAATTAAATAACCGATCCTGTCGTTGCTGATGCCTTCTTTCAAGCGATAGCTGAAAAGGAGTTGAGCATCTTTCACTTCTGTTTCAAAATAGCGGAACTGTATGTTGGGATAATGTTTCAGGGTTTCTCCGATCTCATATAAATGGGTTGAGAGAATAAAGAGTGAGCTGTGCATTTTACGAAGGCCTTCCACTACAGCGGTACTGCATTTCATGGCATCCTGTACGTTGGTGCCTTTGAATAATTCATCTATAAGGATAAGCCATTTCTTGCCGTCGTTTATTTTCTCGATCGTTTTACGAATGCGCTGTACTTCGTTAAAGAAATAACTTTCTCCATGCAGGATATTATCAACTACGTTAATGTTGCTAAGTACACCATCAAAGAACGAGAGCTGCATGTTAGCGGCGGGAACACCCATGCCAATATGTGCGAGGTAAACACCAATGCCAGCCGCTTTGATAAAAGTGCTTTTGCCAGCCATGTTGGCGCCTGTGAGGAATAAGAAGTTTTGTTGTTCATCCAATGAGATATCATAAGCTATAGGCTCTGCAAGCAGGGGATGATAGAGCTCTTTGGCGTTTAAAACAGGAGACTTTGAATCAATAAAGGCAGGAAAACAAAAATGATAATTTACACAGGCCATTGCCATGCTGAAATATGCGTCAAGTTTGCAGCATATTTCAACTAATTCCTGCATTTCATATTTAAAATTACGGCGTATAAAATGCCCTGCGCTCAGTATTCCAGCAATTGGCAGATCTTTTTTTGATAATATCATTTGAGCTGCATTTGGTTTGCTGAGCAACATTTGTATGCGGCCTATTAAAACCTTAAGCATTGGAGGATTATTTTCCTGTGATAATCTATCCGCCATCTCTTTCATTCCTTTGATAAAATCAATGTAATGTTTCACTGAATAACGAACGAGGGAGAAATCAGAAGCGTTGAAAAACCGGTAAAGATTTGCGGTGATGGGATCTTGGCGGGAAGGTATTTCTGAGATAGGGGTATCAAAAAACTTCTCAATAACCATAACCGTTCCGTTTGTTATAAGCGGCGTCCAGTATGTCTTTGTAGCAATGATACGTTGTATAGTTTGTTGCGTCTCCTGTATTTGGTTGATAGAATCAAGCGGGTTGCTTAAAAAAGTATGCAGCCAGTCTTTGCCCCCATAAATACGTGTAAAATTAAGAAAGTGAAAAAGGGAATGTTCTTCTTCCTGTGCAAAAATGGAGAGGTCGTTTAGAGTGGTTTTGTCAATTTGCATTACTTATCGTTTCAGACGTTTCAATTCCTTTCAAACTTCAACCGCATTCCTTTAATAGATTCATCAAACGATCCATTTCCATAAACCAAATTGCCATTTACAAAAGTGTGTGTTACCGAAGCAGGGAAAGTGAATTGTTCTAATGGGCTCCAGCCGCATTTGTATAAGATATTTTCTTTTGAGACTGTAAAAGGTTTATTCATATCAACTAAAACCAGGTCGGCAAAACACCCTTCGCGTATAAAGCCCCTTTCTTTTATTTGGAAACATTTGGCAGGAGCGTGGCTCATTTTCTCGACAACTTTTTCAATTCTTATTTTTCCTTTGCTTACATAATACAGCATTAAGGATAGAGCGTGTTGAACAAGCGGCAAGCCTGCATGAGCCTTTTCATAAGGCTCATTCTTTTCTTCCCAAGTATGCGGCGCATGGTCTGTAGCGATAATGTCAAGCCGGTCATCAAGCAATGCATGCCATAAAGCAATTTTATTGTTTGGGGATTTGATAGCAGGATTGCATTTTATTAAGTTACCAAGCCGTGCATAATCCTCACTTGTGAAATGTAGATGATGCACACAGACTTCTGCAGTGATCCGTTTATCTTCCAGTGGTATTAAATTGGTAAAAAGTTGTAGTTCTTTTTCCGTAGAGATATGTAAAATATGCAACCGGCTGCCATGTTTCTTTGCAAACTGAATGGCCCGGAAAGAAGATTCGAAACAGGCTTCCTCATTTCTTATAAGTGGATGATCAGAAGAAACTAACACATTCTTTTCTCTTTTTAATTGCTCCAAATTAGCTTTGATAATTTTCTCATCCTCACAATGTGTTGCAATTAATAATTCACTTTGTGAGAAGATCCTATCAAGCGTGAGCGGATTATCTACTAATAAATTCCCTGTGGAAGAACCCATGAATATTTTTACTCCACAGACATCATTTTTCTTTTCATTTGTTCTCAAAACTTCTTCTGAATTGTCATTGCTTGTTCCCATGAAAAAGGAATAATTAGCAAGAGAATTATGTTGTGCGATCGTATATTTTTCCTCTAATATTTTTTGCGTAAATGCTGGCGGTACTGTGTTTGGCATTTCCATAAAACTTGTAGTGCCCCCTGCGACTGCCGCTTTTGCTTCAGTATAAATATTCGCTTTATATGTAAGCCCGGGTTCACGGAAATGTACCTGGTCGTCAATTATGCCGGGTAATAAAAATTGGTTGCTGCCGTTTATTTCTTTTACGTTTGCCTTTGAAGAGATATTGTTGCCTATCTTTTCAATTTTTCCATTACGAAGCAAAATATCACCACTAAGTATATTACCTTCGTTTACAATATTTGTATCTTTTATTATATAATTCATGCTTATGAGTTTGACGCAAAGGAACTTTCTGCAAATTAAGAGATCTCTCTCCTTAATTATTCTTTTGTATTTTTCAATTACATCTTTTAGTCAGTCAAATTACATACCCATTGGGGATAAAGAAAATGATATATTGTCAAGGCTGGAAATAAAGACCGGTGACCAGGAACTGTTTTTTTCTGTCGTAAAGCCTTATTCCAGGAGCATGGCAGGCAATGAGGCTGAAAGGATAGATAGCATGTTTCATCTAAAGTCAGTTTATGGAAACCTAAGCAAAGTTGACATTTACAACCTGCACAACCTGCTGATGGAAAATTCGGAATATACCAAAGCGCGAAATTATTATTTAAGCAAATCACCGGTTTTTGGAAAGGATGGAATTTATAAGACCAAAGACAATCTTGCTGAAATAAATAATAAAAACTTCTTTTTTGTGATCAATCCTGTACTTGGGTTTAGCATCGGCAAAGAAAACGGCGACAACAATACCCTCTATCAAACTGCTTACGGGCTTACACTTCGGGGCAAAATAAGTGATGTACTGGGCTTTAATTTCTACATTACTAATAACCAGGACCGGTATCCCCAGTATATCAATCAATGGGTAACTGCCCATACAGCGGTTCCGGGACAGAATACTTATACTTCTTCATTTGATAATATGGGAAACCTGGATCATGTAAATTATATTGATCCCAGAGGCTCTGTTTCAGTGAAAGTGACGAAACATATTAATTTGCAATTTGGTTACGACCACAACTTTATTGGTGATGGTTACCGAAGCCTTTATCTGAGTGATTTTTCCGGCAGCACGGCTTTCTTAAAGATCGACACAAGGATCTGGAAGTTTAATTACGAAAACTTGTATATGCAGCTAAACACACCGCACACTGCGGTGGATACACAACTTCAGGGCATACACAGGTATTTGCGCGCAAACGAATTAACCATTAATGCTACCAAATGGCTCAACGTGGGGGTTTTTGAAAGCGTTGTTTTTTCCCGAACCGGATTTTATGATATCGCCTACATCCCTCCCGTAATGTTTTTGCGGCCAGCGGAATCTAATATTGGTAGCGGCGACAATGCAAATGTCGGGTTTCATGCCAAAGCCAATGTCGCAGGCAATTTTCAATTTTATGCGCAAATGATGCTGGATGAATTTGTGCTCAGCAATTTCGCGAGTAATAACGGGTGGTGGGCTAATAAACAGGCATATCAGTTAGGTGTGAAATATGTTGATGCTTTCGGGTTGAAAAATGTAGATCTTCAATTGGAATATAATGGAGTTCGCCCTTACACTTATTCACATTATGATAGCACCAATAATTATACAAACAATAACCAACCACTTGCACATCCTTTTGGTGCGAATTTTAAAGAATTTATTTTTATAGTAAAAGCGCAACCATTGCCAAGAGTATACATTACAGCTACAGCCATTCATTATTTTCAGGGGCTGGATAGCGCTGGGGTAGATTTTGGCTCTAACCCTTTTGAAAATTACAATGACAGGCCGAGAGAATATGGCTTTCGCATAGGCGATGGAGATAAAGCCACGGCAACCATATTATCAGCAAACGTTTCTTATGAGTTGAAGGAAAACATGTTTGTAGACCTTACAGCATGGTATCGCACTTACAATGTAGCGATAGTACCCGGTCAATCCGTTTATCCTTTGCAGGGAAATACTTCTATTGTAAATATTGGTTTCAGGTGGAATTTTGCTCGAAAAGATCTTAATTTTTATTAAACAATTATTTTCTCATTCCAATTATTATTAATTATGCTTTTGCCTAACATTAATAAGCTTGTTTTTTTAACCTTTATATTCTCTGTTATTTCTTTTGGCATCGCCTCTTTTGCTTCTGCCCAAACCACTTATATTCCTCTTGATGATAAACAATATGATCTGATCGACAGGCTGGAAATAAAAACACGTTTTGATGGGCTCACTTCTTTAGATGATAAACCTTATGCACGGCGGGATGTAACACAAGCTGTTGAAATAATTGACAGCATTTTTCACGCAAATAAAAACTATGCAAAACTTACAGATATTGATAAAGAAAGCATCCAAAGTTTATTAATGAATAATTCAGATTGGTCAAAACCCCGCTCTTCTTATTTCAGTAAAAAACCAATTTTGGGGCCAAATGGTATTTATAAAACAAAAGAAAACTTGCTTGAGGTAAATAATAAAGATCTGTTTCTTGTTGTTAACCCTGTGGTTTATTTTTCAGGCGGTGCGGAAAAAAACAATAACGTACTCTATCAAAATACAAGAGGATTAACCGTGCGCGGGTTAATTGACAATAAATTAGGCTTCAATATTTACTTTACGGACAACCAGGAACATGATGCTTCTTATGTGATGCAGTATGTAATAAATAATGACGCATTGCCCGGCGCAGGAAATTTTAAAAAAGAATTTAACCCAACGCAAACTACTGCCCATGCAACACTTGATTATTTTGACGCGAGGGGGTATGCTACATGGAGTGTGGCAAAGCATGTGGATATGCAGTTTGGATTTGACCAAAATGTAATTGGCGACGGCTATCGCAGCCTGTTTCTAAGTGATTTTTCTAACAGCGCCACCTTTTTAAAAATGAGTGCCAAAATATGGAAATTCAATTATGAGAATATTTTAATGGAATTATACCTGCCTTATAGATTTTCAGGCGATAATATATTCAGCAGCAAATTTGCCCGTTTCAACGATTTAAGCATTAATGCTACCAAATGGCTTAATGCAGGGCTTTTTGAAGGTATGATCTTCGGGCAGGAGAATAAATTCAATGCTCAATACTTGGTGCCTGTTATATTTTATACCCCCTTCGGCAATGCGGGCAACAACAGCACTGCTTTGGTTGGGCTTCATGCCAAAGCAAATATTGCAAAACAATTCCAGTTTTATGGCCAATTGGTCGTTCAAAAATTAAGCAGCCAAGCGTTCAGCAACAGCACTTCGTGGACTGATCAGTATGGGTTTCAGCTTGGCGCAAAATATATTGATCCTTTTGGCATAAAAAATACCAACCTCCAGCTAGAGTTTAACCAGGTTCGGCCGTTTGTTTATTCCAGCAGCGACAGTGTAACTAATTACACGCATTACAATATGCCCATTGCTCATCCGCTTGGCGCAAATTTTCAGGAAGTAGTAGCAATTTTAAAAATACGCCCTGCCCCCAAATGGTATATTACCGGGGAGATCGTTCATTATATTCATGGGTTGGATAGCGCAGGCCTAAATTTTGGCGGCAATGTGTTTGAGAACAATAACACAAGAGCTATGGATCAGGGATTTACTATTGGCAGCGGCAACCAGGCAACCTGTAATATTATTTCCGGGGTTATAAGCTATGAACTAACAGAAAATATGTTTCTTGAGATTGGCGGCCTTTTTCGCACCTATAAAACTCAGGTGCCTCTTTCAGGAACACAAAATGGCAATGTAACAACAGCAAACATCACTTTAAGGTGGAACATTGCCCGCCGCGATTTTAATTTTTATTGAGAACTTATTCTTCCAGGTTAATAGTAAACACGATCATCCTTGATTGCAGTTTATCCAGTATGTTCGAATATTTCAAACTTGGGTCACGGTCGTGAATATTGCTAAAACCGTCGCTTATTTTTAACTCAGGGGATACCGTTACAAAGGGCAGAAAAATATTAAACCCTAACCCTAACTCATAACCAAAATCATTTTTATACAGTTTTATCAGGTCCTGGGCATTTCTTGCGGCTGAATTGCTTGCAAGATCGAGGTCATATTTAAGACCCGTCATCATGTACACCCGGAAATTATGTATCCTGTCAGAATTAAATTTTACCTGCATGGGAAAGCTCACAATAGTTGATGGCAGTGTTTTCACTTCTACCGCGGATTCTGTCGGCAGGGGGCTGGCAAGGGTGTAAGTAAAGAATTTTGAACCGCCCACAATTAACTGCGGGTTCGCCCTTAGTTCAAAGCGGTTGCTCATCTTTAATGTAGCAAGCAACCCAAGCGTTATGCCTCCGCTTGCGCCCGGCTCTACAGAAAGTATGCTGTCCTGCTGCAGGAACTGTTCGTTTTTTGAAGGATGTAAAAAGGAACTATTGTAACCGAGGCTAAGGCCAAAGTAATATGGCTGGTTATCATGATCAGGCCTGTTTAATTGAGATTCAGATTGAGCAAAAAGCAAGGAAGGTAAAAGAACCGAAAAAAAGACGATAAAACCCATTTTCCACAACAAGGAAACGAGCGCAGACGGTTTATAACTAAGCATTAAAGTAAATATTTTGTTTTCCCGGTGCAAATAAAGAACAAATTAACTTCATTCCGCCTGTGGATACTGCAATAACGAGTTCCCCTCTCTTTTATTTTTTATAAACCGGCGCTGCTTAATTCAAGATGTATTTTAACAAGCCTCGGGAGCCTAAGAGCCGATATTTAAATTTAGAGTTAGTGGTATAGAACCATTAGACATACTTTAAAATCATTAAGCATAGCTTTAAAATTATTAGGCATGGTCTTAAAGTTATTTAGCATAACCTTAAAATTATTAAGCATGACCTCAAAGTTATTATCTAATACCAGCAGGCTCTAAAGAAGGGTTGTAAAGGCTTATAAAATGATGTGAGACAACTACTTTTAAAGTAAAACCTATTAAAACTTACCTGGATATTCGTTTAAAACTCTTAAATTCATATTTTATATAGATAAGGAGCAAACTTGGTTTTAAAATTGCCAATAAAGACTCTTAAAAATTGCTTGCAATGAAAATAATGAAAACAATAATAATACTATTAGCAGTAATGTGTATAATATTATTTATCGTGGATTGGAAGTATTATATAGATTTTATAAAAGGGATATTTGTGACTATCGTAATTTGCTTTTTGACCATGGCAATGATAGCTATATTCGACGGAAATGCAAGTGAAATGTAATTTTAAAGGGTTGCTAATTCGTTGTCTTTTTCTTTAATTCAGTTATTAGTTGGGGGTATTTTTTGCCATACTCGTCCTGCACTATCTCTAATAGCGAAAGATTTTGCATTTTCATTTTTGTTTTTAATTCTAAAATGACAGCATCTACCAAAAACCTGAACCAGAAACCCTGCAAAAAGTGAAAAGCAAGGCCGGTTTTTCCATCAAGAAAGCCCAGTCTTAAAAAATAGCGGTAGAAATAATAAAGATAAGCACGTACAAATAAAGGGGACTTTTGAAATATATTGTTTTTCAGCCATCGCTTTCGCTCTATCGGGTTGCCCCATAGATTTGGTTTTACATTGCCTTTATCTTCTTTATTAGCAAGCCGCTCCACGGCCTCAAATACTGCCCATCGTGCATGGCCTACAACGAAAGTTTGCCAATTTTCCATCACGGTGTCAATAATGTCCACATGATCCCGCACAACCTCGGTCATCCCTCCATCAACATAAAAGTGCTGATCGTATATTTTATCTTCACACCTGCCTTTATCAGCTCTAAAAAGCCTCATATGAAACTGTGGGTAATGGCCTCCATGTTTTACTTCATTTCCAAAGATCAGAGTACGGCGGCTAAAAGCATATCCATCCACTGTTTTTGCCGGGTCAAAAGAATTATTAAACCATTTAACAAATTCATCAGTGAGCCTTTCCCCTGCATCAATGTGCAACACCCATTCTGATTTAAAAGGATTATTTTCCTGCGCCCAATTGCGTTGGCGCGAATAATTTTCAAAAGGGTGCTGCAAATAAGTCACGCCATTCTTATTGAGCAGGTCTAAAGTACTATCCGTAGAATAAGAATCAACGGCAAATTTATTTATGTTGATGCCGTTAAGGCTTTCAAGCAAAGCCGGAAGATTTGCCTCTTCATTAAAGCAGAGTATAATAAGCGTAACAGGGTGTGTCATATTAATTAAAAATTATGGTGGCGGGAGGATCACCACCGTTTAATACCCATTGATAAACTTCATTCATTTGTGACGCTACAGACTGCCAGTTGAATTTTTCTTTTACAAGTTCATAGCCATTGATGCCCATTTGTATTCTTTCCTCATTATTCATTTCAAAAAAAGAGTTTAATCCTGCTGTGATATTAGTTGTGTCGGTAGTTATTTTTAAAGCAGCGTTTTTTTCAAAACCCTCCGGCAGGTTACATTCTTCTGTAATTAATACCGGCAATTTATAAGACCATGCTTCTAATACAGCCATCGGCAATCCTTCACTGAAAGAAGGGAGGATAAATGCATCCACGGAGCGGAAACAAATATCTTTATCCGTGTGAAACTGCGGCCCGATGAATAGAACATCTTTTTCCAATCCAAGTTTTGATTGCAGATCGTAAAGGCTTTGGAGGTAAGTTTTGTTATTACTTTCTCCGGCAATTAAAAGTTTCCATTCTTTTTTGTAATTAGTTTCTGCCCATGCGTGTATAAGATTGCTCAATCCCTTTTTTGGATGCAGCCTGCTGAGAAACAATACTGATCTTCTTCCATCATTGTATTTCCATGAAGCTAAATTGGATTCATTTACGCCTTGATCTGTAGTAGGTAGAGTTACCCCATTTGGAATAATGGCCACAGGATTTTTACAGCCAAATTTTCTCATCGAATTATATTCAGATAAACATAAAGCATGAAGGCATCTAGCGTTTAATACATGACCTTTCTCATAAAGCACCCCGGCTATTTTTTTTTTGATCTTCCCTCGTTGCAATGACCATTCATCAAGCATTCCCCGTGGTGAAATGATATATGGAGTATTATTTTTTTTATGATATTGCAAATTCACATAAGACAAATACATCCAGGCACATTGAGGATGGACGATATCGGGTTGTATTTCTGCCATTTTATTTTTAAGGTCGGTAGAATACCCAATATTGGCAGGCCCTTTTATATGATATGCCTCAACCGGCAATGGAGCATACGCAGGCAAATCAAGTTTGCTGTACTCATCATGATGTGCCAATGCTATTATTTCAGTGCCTGGGATTTTTATCAACGACTGCCCAAGCATTCTCACGCTGTTGTATAAACCGCCGGAATTGCGGGAATCTGAACCGTAAAGAAGCAGTACTTTCATAATACACCCTCTTTATTCTTGTTTTCCTGATTTCTAAATCGTATAATTTTTGCGGGATTCCCACCTACAATTGCCCATTCAGGCACATCTTTAGTAACCACGCTTCCTGCTCCAATAATTGAATGACTATTTATTTTTACACCAGGTAGAATAATAGACCGAGTTCCTATCCAAACATCGTCACCAATAATAACAGGTTTTCTATCGGTAGCCCCTTGTTGTGTCATTGGCTTTGAAGTATCCGCAAAATGATGCCCCCCAGATAAAATTATTATTTCGGGGCCCATCATCACATTGTTGCCTATCACAGTATCATTTCCCACCCAAACGTCACGGTTAAAAGATGAATTTTCGCCTATTTCTATATTTATTCCTGTTCCAAAATCCACTCCAGAATGAACCTTAAAATGCTTTGCAGATTTTTTAAAAAGAGGTTTAGTCAAAGCCTTTCGTATTGACATGCCCATGCCACTTAAAGGCATAGGCGTATCAGGCAGATACTTTGCTATGCAATAATAAAGCAAAAGGCATACAGATTGCTTGAAGGATAAGTTTTGCCGCTTTTTTACTTCTGCTGAATTATCAATAAAAAATCCGGTTGATTCCTGATCACTCATTTTCTCTCATTTTAATTACTTTAGCGGGTGCGCCTACAGCAATTGAATAAGGGGGAATGTCTTTTGAAACTACAGAATTTGCGCCTATAACAGCTCCCGCTCCGATTATTACTCCGGGCAAAATAATACAGCCCCTTCCTATCCAACAACCCTCTCCAATTTCTATTGGTGCACCAAAATAATCCTGGTCTTTTATTAATTTCGTAATATCGTCAAATTTATGGTTATAATCTCTTATGCTGGTATATTCTCCTACTGATGTTCCTTTGCCAATGGTGATTGAAAATGCAGAGGTAATATCGCAACCATCATTAATCGTTACCCTGTCTTGTAAAATGATCACAGATTGAGGAAAACCCTGGAAAACGCATCTTTTCCCGATCCGAACGTTATTCATTAGCCTGATATGAGCGCAAGGCCAAACAAATTCAGGCATGCCATCAATAGTTATATTTTTACCTATATACCTGAAACCATATCGTCCGACGGTTTTTAGCCACAATAAATTAATATTTTGCCTGAACCACCTGGCTGTGTACCACATTAAAGCAAATGGCAAACGGAAGCCAAAAGCTTTCATCTTTTGCAGTACAGTCCCCTGAATATGGTTAGCAAATTCTTTTTTGTACATTGTATATTAATTTAGTGCAGATAAGATGGTTAGAAGCTTTTCTTTATACCTGTCCAAAGAATAATCTCTAATACTTGTTACTGCATTATTCGCTAACTGAAACCGAAGAGTGGGGTCATTTATTAACTGCTGTAGATGAAAAATCATTTTATTTATATCACCTGCATCTACTACAAACCCATTGTAAGAATGGGTAACCGTACTGCCAGATTCCTGTGTGGTTACAATTGGTAAGCCCCAACTCATTGCTTCATACGTTACTAATGCTGACCCTTCCAGGTAAGAAGGAAAGAAAAATATATCAGCATTCATGTATTCTTTGATCAATGATTCTTTTGATAATTTACCAAGTAAAATCACATTTGCTAATCCCATCATTTTAAGAAAAACAGTATCAATTTTTCCTGCAATTCGAAATTCCACATTTTCATCTTTTAAGGTTGAAGCAATATCAATAAGGTCATGTAAACCTTTTCTGTATCCTGCATTACCTGCAAATAAAATGACCGTCTTTTTATTTTTTTCTGAATGCTTAATTTCTATATTATGCAGGATGGCCTCTGATGGCATTGTTGCATTATACCCATATGGCACCAATTCTATTTTTTCAGGCGAAACACCTTCTTCTAAAACGCTCTTTCTTACAAACTCTGATGGAACCAATATTTTATCTGTCAAATGCCATTCTTCCAGTTCGCGTTCTCTGAGCTTGGAACAATGATGTATCATTTTATCAGAATAGGATAATGCAAGCTTTTCTTTAAACGACCTATACATTTTAATTTGTTGTATCCGGGGCGCTACGCATTGTTCCAACACTAAATGCCCTTTTATATTTTTATTTCTTATCCACAAAAATAATTCAAGAGACGCCGTATCGTATCCATAAACATTTATTTGATTAATGCTAGATGATTTTTTTATGTAGTTAATAGCCAGCTTTGTCAAAGCCTTATATGCTTTTATTTGATGATTGTAATAGTCGCCGCTTTTATTGAAGTAGAGGCCTGCTTTAAAGTTAAGAGAAGTAACCCAACTGCTGATTATTTTATCTGGAGAAACTTTTGGACTATATTTTTGATACGACTTAGTAATCTTGGAAGGAAGTATTTTGTCAGTTAATTTTAAAAAAGGATAGCGGTTCAAATCATAATAGCCGTCGATAATTAATTTGTCCAGCATATTTTCTTGATCCAGCATTTTAGCAATATTATAATCCATTCGAGCCCCAATCATTGGTATGATAAACTTTGGCTTCATAACTTAAGTTACACCTTAACTTTTGAATATCTTTTCGAAATAAAAAATACAATTAGATACAAGACTATTAAACTTGGAATGGAGAGAATAGAATCATAAATGGAAACTAAAATAAACGTCGCGAAGAAGCAATAAAACATAATAGAAAAAACATCCTGCCTTTCAATGGCCCTTGAGTAAAATATTTTTGAAATAATACCAAAGAAAAAAAATAATATCATTCCACCATAACCAAATTCAAAAAAAACAGAGGGAAAATCCTGTTGGAGCAAGATAGAACCTAAATTCATCATCATCGGTTTTTGCATATTTATCTCGAAGATAATCGAGTTTAAGGTTGTCCGGGATCAGCAATGAGTTTTTAAACTTTTCTCCAAAAATTGTGGAACTTGCAAACTGAACTACAAATTCATTATACACAGTGCTACCCCAATTATAACGTCCACTTATGGCTGCAACATCCATATTTTTTGCTGCTTCAACTACCTCGTTAGTACTTTGAGCCGTTACTTCCGATTCTATTAATTCTGCGGGCGATATAGCAAATACAGAGGAAAAATCTCCTTTCAAAGTATATTTTCTTGCCGCTGGCAAAAAGGTGAGAACAAACAGCGAAATAAAGACAGCAGGCAATATTAAAGCCCGGGGAGCTGTTCTATTTCTTACGAAAAATAGTGGAAAGACGATAGAGATAAAAAGATTGAATACCTCGCTTCTACGGCCATCGATCAAAATTATTTTAAGAGAACAGAGCAACGATATTATCAAAAAGAAAAGCTTATCTTTTGATGGCTTTAAAAGCCATATTATAAACAACATAATTGTGGCGGGTCTTAACATTCTAGCAAAGTATAAAATGATGGCATAGCTGCCCCCGGTCCTTGAATCAGGATCATAAGAGCCGGCCTTGAAAACTGCGGCAAATGAAACCATCATGAAAATATATAAAACAAGACACAATTTTTTTTCGTCATAGTTATCGAATTTTTTAACAAAGAGTTGCCTTTTTAACAGGATAAAATTTATAACTAAGAACTGCGGCCCAAAAACAAACAAATGAAAAAAAAGTATATCTTGTATATTCTAAATCAGAGAGTATGGTGTCATTATCCTTAACACCGAAAAGTGTAGGTAAAATATACACTAACAATGCAATGCCGTACAAAAATGGAAGTTGGTATATTTCTTCCGGATTTCTATACGCCATTATAATAGGAATTATGGCAGACAATAACAATAAATAAAAGTCAAGGTCTCTCATAATTTTTACCTTCAGCTGGTTTCAAATTTTATTCTATCATTTCTTATCATGTTCCATAAACCAATTATAATATCCACTTAAATTATCTTTCAATTCCATCTGTGCTTTAAAACCTAATTGCTTAATTTTAGATATATCTGCCCGCCATCTTTCAGGATCTCCAACCCTTGTCGCACCTGTAAATGTAAGCAATGGGATGACCTCTGCCTTAGAAAATAAACATTCCACGGCACTTTTTATATTTGTTTCTTCTCCACCGGCAACATTAAAAATACAAAAACTATTATTGGCTTTTTCAAAAGTGGCTACCAAAATAGCTGCTTTCGCGACGTCTTTGCCGTGAATAAAATCCCTTGATTCATGACCGGTTCCAAACAAGCTCAAAATTATCTTTTCATTCTTATTCTCTTTCAAAGATTTTTCATAACGGCACATTACATCCCAAAATAATTGTTTGCGCAACCCCTCGCCAAATGCTGAAAATATTCTTAATACACTGCTTCGAAAATCAAAATAAGCAGTGTAATATTTTACCATTTCTTCAACCAAAACTTTATGAATGCCATAAGGAGACATAGGATGTAAAGGTGCTGTTTCTTTCACCGGGATCATATCTGGATTTCCATATACTGCTGCGCTTGAAAATAATATTAAATGCGTATTAGCAGAATATTTTTTTATTAAGTGAAGAAGTCTAAATGTTACGGGTAAAAGAGTATTAAAATCTTTTTCAGGAAATTGTACGGAATCGCTTACAGATGCCCCACCCGCAAGATGAAAAATTATATCAAAAGAGTTCTTTTTAAATAGTTCTTCGCATTGTTCAGATACTAATCCTGCTGTTGAAAAACTTTCCCAAATATTTTTGTTGAAAGGGGGATAAATATCAATACCATAAAGTATAGCTTTTTCTAAAAAGCATGCCTCGGCGAGATGGCTTCCTAAAAACCCGGAACCTCCTGTTATTAATATTTTTTTACCTTTTAGATTATGCATTTATTCGAAGTTCTGGCAAAATATTTTCTCGGATTTTCAAACATTGTTATCCATGTTTTAATAAAAATATCATTGCTAAAATATTGTTTATAAATATCATGAATTGCACAAGCTTTATATTTCTCTTGCCGAATATTATTTATAAAAATAGAAAGATTTTTTGCAAGGCTTAAAGCATCTTTTTCAGAGATTATCATACCATCTGCATTAATAGATGCCACTTCAGGCATAGCTCCTGTTTGGGTTGCAAATACAGGCCGCCCGAAACGCATCGCCTCTATTAATATTAGCGGCAGCCCTTCAGTATCTACTGAAGGCAAGATGATTCCATGGAAAGAGCTTATCAAAGCGGGGAATTCAGCGTCCTCAAAAAAACCGTTCAAGTGTATTTGATTTTGAAGGTTATGCGTATTAATTTCTTCCTGTATTACTTTTATTTCAGGCCCCCTTCCATAAATATCAAATGTCAAATTGGGATTATTTTTAAAAATCACATTTGTCCCTTTGATAAATTGTTTAAGCCCTTTATTCCATGCTAATCGTCCAAAATATGCTAGGCGGATATTATTTTGAACTGGCAGAGCTTGTTCAAAGTCATTAACAGCATATTCTTTGGAGAAACAGGGTAAAAAGGCAACGGGCTTTAACGAAGATACATTTGTAAGAAAAGGAGAAATCATGCCCTTTGTCTGAACGGCTATTGCGTCAAAACACTTGATCATTTTCAAGCGTAGAGGGTCTGCAATCGCCTCAAAATGTACTTCTTCAAATATTTTAAAGGTTGTGGCCGAAAGCGCTTTAGCAATCATCGCATAGCCATACCCCAACCCTACTGCAACAAATATATCAGGATTAAAAACCTTGGCTTTTACTATGGCCTTTCTTAAAGAAATAAATTTTATTAGTTTCTGATATAGTAATAATGGTTTATAGGGGATATTAATTTCTACGACATTTTTTTCTTTAAAGATGAGGTTGCCGTCATCATTGATATTGATGCACATTATATCATATCCTAACTTTTGAAGATATTGTGCAAGTGTAATATAATGAACAATAAGCCCCCCTCCGCTACTATCATTAGTACCCATTATGAGAACCCTCATGAAATCAACGTTTAATCTTTTTTAAAAACTCCCCCGATAACTGTAGTCTTCTTTCTTTGTCAATACCTTCAAAGAAAATCAATAGAATAAATAATAATGCTGTAAAAAGTACTTCTTTCAGATTTATTTTTCCTAATTTATTTTGCAATACAAAAATTGCTAAAGTCAAAATAATTAAAAAAACGATAAACCTGATAGGTGGCATAAAGGAAAAGAAAGAAAAGCGAACGTTTATTTGCTTTAGCAAACGAAGAAATACATAAATCACAACCGGAGTAATTGCAATTAAGTTCCCCGACACAATACCTTTTAATCCCCATAAATATCCCCCCGCAATAGTAAAAAGTAATCCGATTATCGTTGAAATGATTTGCAATCTGCTATACCATTTTATATTTCCAAGTATTATAAGAACATTTTCATTATAGCTACTGATGGTTACAATAATAAGATAAAAGCTTAGGATTATTGTATAATAAAACCCTTCATAATGTGCTTTTCCAACCCATAGAACTGTTATATATTGATGAAATAATAAAAGCCCCAAAAAAGCGGGTATTAAAAGAGTCATTTTAAGTTTAAAAGTAGAAACATAAGTCCTTCTGAAATCATCCATTTTATTTGTGGCTATCATTTCAATCATTGAGGGTAAAAGGTTGTACATAATCATATTCACAAATGTAAATACAATAAATATGGACGTTGACATGGAGTAATAATTTCCAGCCTCTACGGTTCCAAGCATTATTCCTGAAATGATAGTAGTGCTGGCCAACACAATGCGGGTAGAAATATTTATTAGTAACGCATTTATACCAAAAGTAAAAAGCTCCTTAAAAACAGATTTGTCATATATGCGCCAGGAAAATTTAATAGATGGGTATTTAATTTTAAAGAAAATCATTTGAAGCAATGCAGCTGAAAAATCTCCTATAACATTAGCCATTACAATACCTGTGATACCGTAATTAAACTTGATAAATAGCATGACCAAAGTAAAGCGTATGACGACCCCTATGGTGAGGCAAATATTTGCTGTTTTCATTTGCTGGGTAGCATATAAGACAATATTGAACATGGTGAAATAAAACCTAACACAATACCACATAGCCAAAATAAGCATTGCATGTACAACATCTTCTTTAAGAGGTCCTCTTAGATGTATAGATTCCGGAAAATAGCTACTGGAGGCAGCTATAGCCAAGCCCATAATAAAACAAACAGAAAATAAATACCATCTCCCGATATTAAATATATTGATAAACTTTTTTCTTCCTTCACTAAGATCATAAAAAGATTTTGAGAGGTATCTCGACAATGTATCGGAAAAGCCAAGATCAAGAAGGGTTAAATAACCTACAAACTGCATTAACGAAGCATAACCGCCAAGCAACTTACCTCCTGACACATCGCTTTTTAGAAGCATCGGTGCAACTAAAACCTGTAGCGCCATGAGCAGGATTTGATAAAGGTATTGGGTCGCTATTCCCCATACCACATTTTTTATCCGGACACTCAATCTCTCAGATTAATTATAGTTATTATTTAATAGGCTGATTACGTTTACTAAACAAACTAAAAATTCTCTTTAAAAAAGGCTTTTTAGCATTATCATTATATCCATAATTGTAGTTATAATTGTACCCGTAAGAATAGCCATACCCGCTGGAACTATTGTATCCATAATAGCCGCTGGTTCCAGTTAAAACCACATCATTTATCACTAAAACCATATTTTTAAGTACATGCTGTTCATAAAGTTCATTTACAAATTTGAGCTGTCGTTTTAAAGTGAATCGTTGACGTACTATATAAAAATTAAGGTCACTGTATTTAGTTATCACCTTAGGGTCACTAACCATACCTATTGGGGGGCAATCAATAATTATATAATCAAAATTTTCTTTTAAGTAGAGGAATAAATCATCTAATTTAGGATTCAATATCAACTCCGCTGGGTTTGGAGCTATTGGACCACAGGGAAGCAAGAAATAATTTTCCTTCCCTGGTATAGGAACTATATTGTCTTGTATAGCAGTAGCACCTGCCAAATATGCCGTAATCCCCACTTTTATTCCTTCTAATCCTAGGTCTCGGCTTATTTTAGGTTTACGTAGGTCAAACTCTACTAAAACAACCCTCTTTCCCGCTGTAAGCATAGAGCTAAAATTCATAGAAAAAAAAGTTTTGCCTTCATTAGCCATGGTTGAAGTTATCATAATGGTAAAGGATTTTTTTTCTCTTAAAGAAAAATACTGCAGATTCGTGCGAATAACCCTGAATTGCTCAGCTAATACATTTCGGGATTTAAAGTCAATAAACCGTTGGCCAGATTTTTCATGGCTTATTTCACCTACGACTGGTATTTTCGTATATTTTAATATATCTGCTCTTGTAATGATTCTATCATTAAAAATTTCCCGGAGATAAATAAATAGCAATGGAATAACAACTCCTAAAAAAACAGCTACCAAATATAAAAGCAGTGGTTTAGGCTCTATCGGAAATGTTCCTGTGATTGCAGGGTCAATAGGACTGCTGTTGCCCACGGCAGATGAACGATTAATTGCAGATTCCTCTCTTTTTTCTAAAAGGTATAAATAGAGATTTTCTTTTATTCCTTGTTGCCGTTCTATTTCAAGTAATTTTTTTTGTTTTGAAGGAATAGAACTCATAGTCCCCATTATTCCATCATATTTTGCTTTTGCAAGTGTATATGCAGATCTGTAAGATTTCTCAATATTATTTACATTCTCTACGATCTTTGGTTGTAGTTGTTCTATCTGATCTTCCAGGGTAGATACAGCAATGTTGCCCTCAGGCAGCGTTTTTAGCAACTCTTTTCGTTGAAGTACTTCTTCATTATAAGTTTTAGTAAGATCAAGCAGTGTAGCATCTTCAATTCCTAAAGTAGATGGAACCAACGTAAATTTTCGCGCAGGGTCATTCACATATTCACTCAGCATTTCTGCTACTTTTTCCTGAACCTGCAATTGATCCATCTGATCAAGAGCTTCTTTAGTACGAGCTAAAGCAATCGATTGCTGACCGCTGTCAACTTCAGGGTTATTTTCTCTAAAACTAGATAATTGACTTTCAACACCACCCAATTCCCCTGTAATAAGCAACAACCGCTCTTCAACAAAATGAATAGTATTGTCTATCATTTGATTTTTGTCATCAATATTGGCATTTACGTACTCTATAGCAAGATTGTTAAGAATATCCCTTCCTTTTGCTGGTATCGTGCTTGGATATGAAAGTTCTATAATGCTGGCATCTTTATTAAGAGGGTACGCATCTATGTGGTCTGCAATAATTTCAGCCATAGCTGATGGTGAATACCAAACAGCCCTATATTTATACTTTGGATTGTATTCGTCGAAATCGGAAATGTGTACTATAAAAGTAAAATCTTTTGTTTGTACGCTACTATTATTCGGTACTTGTTTTTCTCCCCTTGGGGTGATATAAAATATTTTATGTTGAGCCACCTTTATCTCAACTTCGTATTTATTCGTGGAATCTCTTATGTACGTAAAATTAATAAATTTGTTGTTAGATGTATCATATACTTCGTTTTCAGCTATTTGTCCTTCTGAATAATACAATGTATTAATACCAAGATTCCGCACCACTTTTTGCATAATAGTCTTCGATCTTACAATTTCTACTTCATTCGCAAGATTGGATTTGCCATTTAATACAAGTGTCGATAATATTTCTTCTGAAAGATCAGCACCACTTTTTTTACTATCATCCTTAATAAGAAGCTCAATAGAATTACTATATACAGGTATTTTATAGCGCAGGTATAATGCCACAACACCAATAAATAATATCAGTGAAAATATAAACCAAGGTAGGTAAGCAATATATTTTGTCAAAACCTCCTTTGGCAATGGCTTTTCCTGGTCATCCATTTTAACAAGTTGCGACCTTAAAGTCTCTATGGTAGAACTGTTTTCTTGCATTTCAAAACAAGTTTAAATTTTAGCAGAATAAATTTATTTCCTCAGAGCACTGATGCTTATAGCCGTTGCTGTAATTGCTCCTAATATGATCGAGATGATCCTAAAATTCCTTTCTCCGTTTGCATCGCTTAGTATTAGTTTATTCCTGTTTAACTCAACATAAACAATATCTCCCTGCTTAAGGTAAAAAAAAGGTGAATTAAATATCTTATTAGAAGTCAGGTCAACCCTCCCAAACTCGCGTTTCCCATTTGCTTCGCGCACAACCAATATATTCTCCCTTTTTCCAAAAATACTCAGGTCGCTTGCCTCGCTTATTGCTTGTATAATAGTAATTTTTCCATCAGTAACCGTAATTGTACCGGGGCGATTCACTTCTCCAAGAACATTTACTCTAAAATTAATGAGATTTACAATCACAGTTGGTTCTTTTAAAAACTGCAAAAGCTGCTTTTTTATTTTGTCTCCTACTTCGCTTAATGTAAGTCCCCTTACCTGAACATTCCCTAACTCAGGAAATTGGATATTCCCATCTCCATCTACCAGATAACCATAATCACTTACTATTGGCGGGGCAGGATTCGAAGCAGAACCACTACTTTTACTTGCATCCGCACTTATGCTAAGTGTAGTAGCTGTCAGAACATTAAATTGTTGTGCCGCTTCAGGATTTAGAGCCGTAACTAATATACTGATCCTGTCTCCTGGCTGTAACAAAAGCCTGAAATCCTTGCTAACAAGTTTTTCGGCATCTGTTACACTATCATCTAAGTAAATCATATTTTTAAGCTGGGCAGCGCGTTTGCCCGTCGCTTTTGAAGAAAAACTGCAGGAATTTCCTGAAATAAGTACAATAAATAAGACAAAAAATAGCAGAAGGGATCTCATAGTAAAATTTAATGGTTAAGTTTGTAAATTCTCATTTTTTTGTAGAAAATAAGCTCATTCTTTGGCTGACAAAAATATGGCGGCAAAGCTAATATAAAAATCTGCATTACCATTTTTATAGGAATAATAATAAAAACACACTTTGTTCATGCTTATTCAGTCCATAGTTCCACTTAATTATTTCATATAAAACTTCCTCAGGGTAAATGTTTTTCAGCACTGCATCTACTTTTTCAATAACAAAACGCTTGGTTCAATAGTTGTGATCACTTGATTTTACGCGTTCCGATTTATCGGAAAATGATAAATCACCTGATTTTGTACGTTCCGATTTATCGGAGGATGGCAAATCACCTGATTTTACACGTTTTGATTTATCGGAGGATAGCAAATCACCTGATTTACCCTATTCTGATAAAGCGGAGGCAGTAAAATCAATTTTGGGGATTCCTGAGGAGAAAGGAAAGTTGTTTTGCGCGATGAGGTATTTTACCTCTATAGTTTTGATAAGATCAGCCTTTCCACTTCTTCCCCCTGCCAGATCTCCTCAATATTCTCCATCTCCATCACTTCCTGCATGATGGCCTCCTGTTTTTCGCTGTTCCGCAGCGCCTCGCTGTATCTTATTTGCGGGCTAAAAGTAACCTGTGTATAAGCAGGTATCCATTTATCAGGGTATTTCGCATGAAGCCGGCCTTCTATTTTCTTTTGTAATAAAAAACGCCCGTCCGCCACTTTCTCCCTCATTTCAATAAAATTCTTCAGCGCCATTTCCGCAATAGCGTCTGCATCTGGCTTGCGCAACTGTTGAAATTCCGCAAAAATCCTTTCCCAATCATCCCCGGGATCAGTCATTAGTTCATCCAGCACCACGCAATCCTCAAACCCGCAGTTCATCCCTTGACCAAAAAACGGCACCATCGCATGTGCAGCATCCCCAATCAGCGCAAACCTTCCCTCCCTCACCCACGGAAAACATTTTACCGTCACAAGGGAAGATGTTGGGTTATGAAGGAATTCGTCTACATAATTTGGCATCAGCCTAATGGCATCAGGGAATGTTTTTTCAAAAAATGCCCGCACTTTTTCCTCCGTATTTAATTTTTCAAACGACAATTCTCCCTCAAAAGGAAAGAACAGTGTGCAGGTAAAGCTCCCATCAAGGTTAGGCAGTGCGATCAGCATAAATTCCTTTCGTGGCCATATATGCAAAGCATTTTTATCAATAAGAAAACTTCCATTTTCCCCTGCGGGAATGGTCAATTCCTTATAGCCGCAATCAATATAAAACTGGTTATAATCAAACTTCTCATGCTGTAGTTGATGCTGCAAACGCGCAGCACTATAAGCTCCATCCGCCCCAAAAATAATATCCTCATAAATGATTGATAGCTCATGGCTGATAGTATTTTCAAAGGTTATAGCATTCTCATCCCAGTCAATATGAGCACATTTTTGATTGAAATTGAGCTTAACGCCATTTTCCTCCGCCAGGTCCATCAACATCCCATTCAGTGTCCCCCGCGAAACAGAATTAATAAACTGCCCTTCCTTCCCATACGGCTGAAATGCAGTAGAATTATCCGCATTATGAATAAACCTACCATGCATAGGAATGGCAATCTTTTTCATTTGCTCCGCAATACCAATTAATTCAAGGGCCCGAAGTCCTCTGTCACTAAGCGCAAGGTTGATAGAGCGCCCTGCCACAATTTTTTCCTTCCGCATATCTCCGCGTCGTTCAAACAATTGCACTTTATGCCCCCGCTTTGCCAAATAAATGGACAACAGCGAGCCAACCAACCCCGCACCAATAATTGTAATATTCTTTTGCTTCATTTTAAAATAAGGCTAATAATATTCCCAAACCTACAAACATCTTCAAATGTATTATACAAAGGCACAGGCGCAATGCGAATAACATTTGGTTCCCGCCAATCAGCCACTACACTTTGTTTGGTAAGATACTCAAAAACTTCTTTTCCTTTTTCATGCATTAATAAAGAGACTTGGCAACCGCGTTCTTCTTCATTTGCAGGCGTGATGATTTCAATGTTTTTATTCTGCGATGTATTTATTTCATTCAAAATAAAATGCAGGTAGCCTGAAAGCATTTTTCCTTTTGCAATTAAGTTTTTCATTCCCGCTTCTTCAAATATATCCAGCGAAGCTTTATGTGCTGCCATTGACAAAATTGGCGCATTACTTAACTGCCAACCCTCAGCCGTTGGGATGGGTTCAAAGTCCTTCTCCATTTTAAAACGGCTTTCTTTTGTATGCCCCCACCAGCCTGCAAAGCGGGACAATTGTGTGTTTGTGATATGTTTTTGGTGAATGAAAACCCCTGCAATGCCGCCCGGCCCTGAGTTTAAATATTTATAAGAACACCAACAGGCAAAATCAACATCCCAATCATGCAATTTAAGCTCAACATTTCCTGCTGCGTGTGCCAAATCAAAGCCTGCATAAGCACCAACGGTATGTGCAGCTTCAGTAATTTTTTTTGTGTTGAATAATTGGCCAGTGTAATAATTAACACCGCCAAATAAAACCAGCGCAATGCTCTCGCCATGTTGTTCAATCGCTGAAAGAATATCTTCTGTGCGAATGGTGTGTTCTCCATTGCATGATGCTATTTCTATAATTGTATCTGCTGGATCTAAGCCATGAAACCTTACCTGCGATTCCATTGCATATTGGTCGGAGGGAAAAGCTTTTGCTTCGCAGATGATTTTATAACGCTGTTTGGTAGGGCGATAAAAGGAAACCATCAGCAAATGCAGGTTTACCGTAAGCTGGTTCATTGCTACAATTTCTTCCGGCAATCCACCAAGAATTTTTGAAAGCAATTGTGGAAATATTTCATGGTAAGAAAGCCATGCATTTTTCGCCTGCAAATGCCCATCTACGCCAAGCTTTTCCCAGTCATCTAATTCTTGCTGTATATATTCCCTTGTTGATTTTGGCTGAAGCCCCAAAGAATTCCCAGTGAAATAAACGCAATCCTTTCCCTTGTGCTGTGGTATAAAGAATTTGTCGCGAAAATGTTTCAGAGCATCTTCTTCATCCAGTTGTTTTGCAAAAGAAAGCGTGTTTTGAAAATTCATTTTTTAAATCGTTGCGATTACTTTCAATTCAATAGAAATAGGAGAGGGAAGGCTTTTTACTTCCACAGTAGTTCTGCATGCCTGTACATCTTTAAAATATTCTGCGTAAACTTTATTATAAACCGGGAAATCATTTTTCATATCAGTAAGGAAAACAGTTACATCAATAATATTCTTCCAATTGCTGCCTGCCGCTTCTAATACGGCTTTCACGTTGGCAAATACCTGATAGCATTCTGCCTCAATATCGTGCTTTAAAATATTTCCATGATTATCTAATTCTAATCCTGGAATAGAATTGTCTTTTACATTGCGTGAACCAATTCCCGAAAGAAAAAGAAGATTACTAACTCTTCTTGCATGCGGATATGCGCCAAGAGGTTTTGCTGCTAAATCTGTTTTAATTATTTCATTCATATGCTACAATTCAACGCAGACATTCTTTGCCTCAGTAAAAAACCTTAAAGCCTCCCATCCGCCTTCCTTTCCAACACCACTATTTTTCATTCCGCCAAATGGTGTACGTAGATCACGAACAAGCCAGCAGTTAACCCAGATAATTCCTGATTGTACTTTTTGCGCCATGCGGTTTGCTTTTGAAATATCCTGTGTCCATATTGTTGCTGAAAGGCCGTAATTAGTAACATTTGCAAGTTGCAATGCTTCCTGCTCTGTTTTAAAAGATTGTAAAGTAACAACAGGCCCAAAGATCTCTTCCATATTTGTTTTACAAGAAGGCCCCAGACCATCTATGATGGTAGGCTCAATAAAAAAGCCATCAGCACATCTGCCTGATAATTTAACTGCATTACCACCGTATAAAATATTTCCACCTTCTTCTTTTGCAAAAGCAATACACGACATTACTTTATCAAAATGAACTTTACTTACTACTGCGCCTTGTTTTGTTTTTTCATCAAGGGGATCGCCTACAATTAATTCTTTTGTTCGCTCAATAAATTCCTCTTTGAACTTTTCATAAATACTTTCTTCAATCAAAATCCTGCTGCCGCATAAGCAAATTTGTCCCTGGTTAGAAAAAGAAGATTGTAAAGTTGTCTGCATCATTTTCTCCCAATCACAATCGGCAAAAATGATATTTGGGTTTTTACCTCCTAATTCCAGCGATAGCTTTTTAAACATTGGCGCAGCAATAGCAGCAATCTGCTGGCCTGCGCGTGTACTTCCAGTGAAAGAAATTGCTTTTATGTCTATATGTTTTACAATGGCTTCTCCGCAGGAAGGTCCTGTGCCATATATAATATTTAAAACACCATCGGGCAAACCAGCTTCCTTACAAATATGTGCCAGCAAGTAAGCCGTAACAGGCGTAACTTCTGAAGGCTTTGCAATAACGCAATTTCCTGCGGCAAGAGCAGGAGCAATTTTCCAGGTAAATAGATATAAAGGAAGGTTCCATGGAGAAATACAACCAACAATGCTTATAGGTTGGCGCAACGTATAGTTAATGGCTTTATCCTCCATCTGGTGGCTTTCAGAAGCAAAATGCATGATGCCCGTTGCAAAAAAGCGGAAGTTCGATGAAGCTCTTGCAATGTCCATCTTCTTGCTCAGCCACAAAGGCTTACCTGTATCTGTTGTTTCAGCAAGCGCAAGTTCGTCTGCATTTTCATCAATCAATTCTGCGATTTTATTCAGAATTATAAACCTTGTCTCTGTAGCTGTTGTTGCCCATTTCTCAAAAACATCTTTTGCAGCAATAACAGCCGCATTTACATCTTCCTCATCGCTATCGGGTGTTTGAGAAAATATCTCACCAGTAGCAGGATTAATATTATCAAGGTATTTTTTACTTATCGGCTCAACAAAATTGCCGCCGATATAATTCTGAAGATGGTATGGAATGGATAGGTTCATCAGTTAGTTCATTTCTCTTCTAAATTCATTACCAGTCAAATGTTACGTCCTGCACAATATCCTGGTGAAGGCTTTTGGCAACAGGGCAGGTGAGCGCCGCCCGTTCAAGGATGGCCTTTTGCTTTTCATCTGCAACCATATTTTCCGGAAAGCGGAAATGCAGTTTAACCCCCGTTATTCGTCTTGGCTCTGTTCCCATTATTTTTGTTACATCAATAATAGTTCCCTCAAGATCCACATTCATATCCCTCGCTTTAATGCCCATAATGGTCATCATACAGCTTCCCAACGCGGTGGCTACAATATCAGTTGGTGAAAAACGTTCTCCTTTTCCGTTATTATCAGTTGGCGCATCTGTTTCAATAATCGTTTTACTTTGCAGGTGTTCAGCTTCTGTTCTTAGGTTTCCTTTATATTTTATATGTGAAAGCATTACTCTATTTTTACATAAATTTACAAGATACAAATCAATTCATGGCAAAGAAACTAAACTTTCTCATTTTACTCTGCACAATATCGATCATTTCATTTGGCCAAACGTCCTCAACTTCTACTACTGAGCTTACTCCCGAGCAAAAAAAAGAACAGCGGAAGGAACATCTCCAGCAAATGATGAAAGAGGAAGAAGAAGGTGCACTTGTCTATCACAGGCAAAATGGTTTTGGTATAAAACTAAATACTGATGGGCTAAGTTTTCTTTATGAACACGGGAAATATAAAACATTAACTAAAACAAATCTCTGGTGGGTGGAACTTGGCGAACGGCACGATAAAAAAGAAGACAGCCAAAGCAGCGGCAGCTATTCTGATGGATCGTCGCTTGGCAACCCCTTTAAATATGGGAAAATAAATAACTTTTATTATCTCAAAGCAGGCATCGGTCAGCAATTATTGATCGGGGGAAAAGGCAACCCTAACGGAGTAGCTGTTTCGTTTATTTATGGCGGCGGCCTGAGCCTTGGAATGCTGAAACCATATTATTTAAGCGTCGCAGGTACGGTACAGGATCCTTATGATAGTACTGTTCTTGATGTGACAAACCAGCAGGACATTAGATATTCTCAGTCAACTGCAAACCAATTTTTAGGCAATACTTCAGACAGTGTTATACTTGGCTCATCAGGTTTTGGAAAAGGGCTTAATGAATTAACATTTGTTCCCGGTGTGCATGCTCGGGTTGCGCTCAGGTTTGATTACGGGCGTTATAAACAAACCCTTTCTGCCATTGAAGTGGGCGTAGATGCAGAATATTACACGCAAAATATGCCCATAATGGCATTGGAAAACCCATCTAAATTCTTTTTTAATGGCTATGTGGCCTTTGTTTTTGGGGGAAGAAGATAGGGAATGATGAATTGCGAATAGCGACTTACAAACTTTTTTATGCAGGAATTACCGGTAATATCAAACGAAAATATTGTTTCTACCAAGATAAAGAAGCCCAGCTGGCTGCGCGTGAAGCTGCCGATCGGCGAAAGCTACAAACACGTGCGCAGCCTTGTCGATACGCACAAACTGCACACTATCTGCGAAAGCGGTAATTGCCCCAACATGGGCGAATGCTGGGGGGCAGGAACGGCGACTTTTATGATCCTTGGCAATATCTGCACGCGCAGTTGCGGCTTTTGCGCCGTAGCTACAGGCAGGCCCGAGCCCGTGGATTGGGACGAACCCCAGCGCGTGGCCGAGGCCATCCATTTAATGAAAATAAAACACGCTGTTATCACCAGTGTTGACCGTGACGAACTGAAAGACGGCGGCTCCATCATTTGGTACAATACTATCAAAGCAGTAAAAGCCCTCAACCCCGATACTACCCTCGAAACCCTTATCCCCGATTTTAAAGGCGAAGAGGAAAACATCCTGCGCATTGTTGAGGCCGCACCCGAAGTGGTGAGCCATAACATAGAAACCGTTGAGCGCCTCACCAGACAGGTGCGCATACAAGCACGATACCACCGCAGCATGGAAGTTTTGAGTTTTCTCAAACAAAGCGGCATGCGCACCAAAAGCGGCATCATGCTTGGTTTGGGCGAAACAAAAGACGAAGTGGTGGAAACGCTCAGCCATCTTGCCGAAGCCAGTGTGGATGTGGTTACCATCGGCCAATACCTGCAGCCAACAGCAAAACATTTAAGCGTTCAGCGCTTTGTGCACCCTGACGAGTTTGCCGAATTCCGCGAAATTGGTTACGAACTCGGGCTGGATTATGTGGAAAGCGGCCCCCTTGTCCGTTCCTCTTACCACAGCGAAACGCATGTGTTCCCGGGTTATGGAAGAGCGAAATGGATGCAAGAGAAGGCGGCAATGGTTTCCTGACACCCCTCCGTTTAATAAAGCCCTTCCTGTTTTACCTGTTTTCCCCGCCCCATACTAAAAAATATTCATTCCGCCTACCGTATTTATACGGTATTTTCTACCGTAAAAATACGGTACCGCCACCGTATAAATACGGTAAAAAAAACCGTATTTATACGGTTTTTTATGAATTTTCACGCCCATAGTTTTGCATTATTCTTTTTAACGATAAAAAGGAACAAAGCAAAAACGGTATGAAAACAATACACCAAATAAAAAAACTCCTTTTAAAAACAACCACTATGGCAGGGAAGGAACTCTCCCTGCTTATTTTATTTTTCAGGGCGATATTTCTTATATGTCATTGCGTATGGGAGTTGTTTTATGATATACTCACCGGCTCGTCACATGTGGGCAATGGCTCCTCACATGTGGGCAATCGTTTGTCACATGTGGGCAGTCGCTCGTCACATGTGGAGAGTCGCTCGTCACATGTGGAGAGTCGCTCGTCACATGTGGGCAGCAACTCGTCACATGCGGGCAATCGCTCGTCACATGTGGGCAGTCGTTCGTCACATGTGGGCAGTCATTCCGCACATGCTGAATTTCATCCAAATGAAGATCTTTAAATACAGTTTACTCATTTCTAATCAATATTTATTCATTTTAAAAATTAAACACAATGTCAGACAGACACATTTTTCCAAGAGGAGACAAAGATTTTAACGATTATGTCGTTTTAGCCATCGCGTATCTCTTAGCCAACTCCCTCGCCCTTGGCGTGTCGGCAGCTAACCAGGCCAGCCTACCCATTTTGCTTGCAAGCTGGAACAAGAACTGGGGCGCTTTTTTAGACCCGACGCAACACACATCTGTTATCACTACAAGAAAAGACAACCAGCGCGTGCAGTTGGAAACGGCGTTGCGAAGTGTGTATGGCGACATTCCCCAATCTGCCCTTGACGAAGATTCGCGCAGCGTGCTGAACCTGGCGGCGCACGACACAACGCACACCCGTGTGGCTCCACTGGATGTTGCGCCGGGCATAGCCACGGAAACCACCGTTCACCTGCTGCACACGCTGCGGTTTCAGAACCCGGAAACGCCTGAAAGCAAGGCCATGCCGGAAGGACAAAAAATTATCCTGGAATCTTTTGTTGGTGCCCCGGACCTGAAAGACCCGGCCGTTGATTTTGGCAACGAAATGAACGTGACCACCTTCCTGGCCAAAGTAGCCTTTACCGACGACCAGGTGGGGCAGACCTGCTACTACCGCAGTTGCTACGAAAGCACCCACGGCGAACGCGGCCCATGGAGCCTGACATTGGCCGTGGTAATTGGATGATAAAACCAGCCGTTGCAGGCTAAGAAAATAACCGGAAATTAAAACCCTGTGAGGCTCAAAATAACCTTGCGGGGTTTTTTATTTGTGGTAATTTGCGGGGGAATAAAATTATTGTTTATGAAAAAGATTTTACTTATTGTTTTGATTACTGCTGCTGTTTGCAAAACAACGGGCAGTTATGCACAGACTTATGTACCGGATTCATTAGCATTAGTGGATTTGTATAATAGTACGGGTGGGCCAAACTGGACAAATACATGGAACCTCGAAGAACCTGTAAGTACATGGTATGGAGTTACAGTTAATACAGCAGGGAGAATAAATTCCCTGGTGTTTAATGACGGCTCTACTGAGAGCAATAACTTAATTGGCAGCATTCCTTCTTCATTAGGCAATCTTACTATGTTGAGCGAGCTTAATTTAGCCTATAATCAATTAAGTGGAAGTATCCCTCCTTCATTAGGCAATCTTTCTAATTTATTCTCCCTTTCACTTAACGATAACCAATTGAGTGGGAGCATACCTTCTGTATTATGGAATATTACGGATATAGCTGAGATAAATCTATCAAACAATCAATTAAGCGGCGGAATTCCTGCTCCGTTAAGTGATCTTACTCAGTTGGACTTACTTGACCTTAGTGAAAACAAGCTAAGTGGGAGCATTCCTGCATCGCTAGGTGCTCTTACAAATGTAAATATTCTTGACCTCAGTAGAAATCAATTAAACGATAGCATTCCTGCTTTGCTCTTCACTTCTCATATCGTTGATCTTTATTTGAATAACAATCAATTAAGTGGGAGCATTCCCTCTTCGCTGGGAGCTCTTAATGCAGATATTATTGATTTACAAGATAATCAATTAAGCGGTAGCATTCCTGCTTCTTTTGCCAATATTGAATCTGGAACTGAGCTCTATCTTTTTGACAATAAATTTACATTTGCCGGTATGGACGAGGTTATACACGTTGGTGAACGATCTGATTATGCACCTCAAGCCAATATTCCACTGCATTACAATGCGGGGCAGCTTTCTGTTTCAGCAGGCGGCACTTTAGCAAATGATACTTTTCATTGGTATAGGAATAATGTTTTGTATCAAGTAAATGCTGGTGATTCATTTTTAACTGTGACTGAGAACGGCTATTATTCAGTTGAGGTTACTAATTCAGTTGTGACTATTCCGAATACTTTTTATGTAGATCAACTCCAGGATCTTATTTTATACAGCGATACATTTGATATAGTAACTTTTCCTGTAACCATCCTTTCCTTCACCGCCACCAAACAAGCCACCCAAAACCTGCTTCAATGGGCAACCACGCAGGAAATAAACAGCAGCTATTTTGCTGTGCAGAGAAGCAGCGATGGCTCAAACTTTTCAACACTCGGGCAGGTAAACGCCGCAGGCAACAGCAGCTCCACCCATAATTATACTTTTACTGATAACCTGTCATCTGTCAACGGTCATCCGTCAACTCTCTTCTACCGCCTGAAGATGGTTGACAAAGACGGCAAGTTTACTTACAGCCAAATAAGAAGCATCAACGAAACAGCAAGCTTTGCGGCAAGCATTTATCCCAACCCTGTGCTAAACAACCTCAACCTAAATTTCAGCAGCGATAAAGCAATGACTGTTCAGGTTGAAATTATAAACAACGAGGGCAAAGTAATTACCACGCAACAAATGCAGGTGGCCGCAGGTGCATCCACGCAAAGCATTAATACGGCTGCGTTAAGCAACGGCGCTTATTATCTAAGGCTTGTTAGTGCGGAAGGGGAGGAGGAGTTGAAGTTTGTAAAGGGGCAATAAGGAAAACTTTGTTGGATAAAACAAGAACGGCAGGAAACGCATCCTGCCGTTTTTATTCCTGCCTCTTAAGCCGGCGCGCGGCGGCAAATAGGATTACATTTGCCCGTATAAAACCGCTTTACAATGACAGAAAAGGAAAGGTTGCAAAATAATGACTGGAAAAGATGGGGGCCTTATTTGTCCGGCAGGCAGTGGGGAACGGTGCGCGAAGATTACAGCGCGGGCGGCGATGCATGGAACAGCACCACGCATGAAATGGCGCGCAGTAAGGCATACCGTTGGGGCGAAGAGGGAATAGGGGGCATTTGTGACGATGCGCAGTTGCTCTGTTTTGCTGTGGCGCTGTGGAATAAAAAAGATCCCATCATCAAGGAAAGATATTTCGGGCTTACCAACGGGGAAGGCAATCACGGCGAGGATGTGAAGGAGTTATATTATTACCTTGACAACACGCCAACGCACTCCTACATGAAGATGCTGTACAAGTATCCGCAGGCGGCGTTTCCCTATGAACAATTGCTGGAAGAGAATAAAAGGCGCGGGCGGCTTGATGCAGAGTTTGAACTGATAGACACGGGCATTTTTAATGAGGACAATTATTTTGATGTTTTTATAGAATATGCAAAGGCCGTCGAAAATGATGTGCTGATAAAGATATCCGTCGCCAACAGGGGCAATGAAGATGCGTCGCTGCATGTGCTGCCTACCTTATGGTTCCGCAACACGTGGGCCTGGGGTTATGATGATTACAAACCAAGCCTGGAGCCTTCTAATAATGAAGACAACATCTGTATCAGCCATCGCCTGCTGGAAGATTTTAAGCTCCATGCAGAAATAAAAACGGAGATGCTTTTTTGCGATAATGAAACAAACGCAAAGAAATTATACAAGGCTGAAAACAGGAGCCATAGCTGCAAAGACTCTATCAACGAATATGTTGTTCATAATGACCGCAACGCCATAAAAGCAGATGAGCGGGGTACAAAAGCTGCGCTGAACTATGACATTACCGTAAAAGCCGCATGAAACGGTTGTAATAAAGCTGCGCCTTGAAAACAAAGAGAATAAAACACCCTTTAAAGATTTTGAAGAAGTATTCGCTGCGCGGATAAAAGAGGCGGATGATTTTTATGAAGCGTTGCAAAAGGGAATTGTCAGTGACGATGAAAAGCTCATTCAGCGACAGGCTTTTGCAGGCATGTTATGGAGCAAACAGTTTTATTATTACGACGTGATGCAATGGCTTAATGGTGACCCTGCACAACCCGTACCGCCTCCTGAACGAAAAGCAGGCCGCAATAATGGCTGGCTTCAAATAAACAATGCAGACATCATCTCTATGCCTGATACATGGGAATATCCCTGGTATGCCGCATGGGATCTTGCCTTTCACTGCGTTACCTTTTCAATGATCGATATTGGTTTTGCCAAGAGGCAGCTTAAGCTATTAACCAAGGACTGGTATATGCATCCAAGCGGCAAACTGCCTGCTTATGAATGGGATTTTGGCGATGCCAACCCGCCTGTTCATGCGTGGGCGGCGTGGCGGGTATATAAAATCGATGAAAAAGAGAACGGCACGAAGGATGTTGCCTTTCTCGAATCTATCTTTCATAAGCTGCTGATGAACTTTTCGTGGTGGGTGAACAGGAAAGATGAAAAGGGAAATAACATTTTTGAAGGCGGCTTTCTCGGGCTGGATAATATTGGCGTGTTTGACAGAAATGCAATGCTCCCCGGCGGCAGTTTTATTGAACAGAGCGACGGCACCAGCTGGATGGCCATGTACGCCCTGAACATGATGCGCATTGCGCTTGAACTTGCCATGCACAACAACGTTTATGAGGATATGGCCACAAAGTTCTTCGAACACTTTTTATATATTGCTCATGCCATGTCGAGCATGGGCAATAACGAAGGCTTGTGGGATGAGGAAGACCAGTTTTTCTATGACGTGCTGAGGATGCCAGACAACAGCAGTATAAAATTAAAACTACGCAGTGCAGTGGGGTTGATCCCTTTGTTTGCTGTGGAAGTGATCGACCATGCAACATTGCTGGCGTTGCCAAAGTTTGCTGCGCGCTTGCGTTGGTTTCTTGATAACCGCCCCGAGCTTGCAAACCTTGTTTCTCATTGGGACGAAATGGGTAATGATGAGCAGCACCTTCTTAGTTTGCTCCGCGGCCATCGTGTGAAAAAGATATTACAACGCATGCTTGATGAGAATGAGTTTCTCAGCGGATATGGTGTTCGGGCATTATCAAAGTATCACGAGGCAAACCCTTACATGATAGTGGCAGGAGATAAAACCTTCCGGGTGGCATACACGCCTGGAGAATCAGACAGTGGTATATTTGGAGGCAACAGCAACTGGCGCGGGCCTATATGGATGCCTATAAATTTTTTGATGATAGAAAGTCTGCAACGGTTTCATCATTATTATGGCGACGACTTTAAGGTGGAATACCCCACGGGCAGCAACCAGTATTTATCCCTGTTTGATATTTCTGAAGCATTGGCTGGCCGTATAAAGAAATTGTTTACCCGCGATGAAAATGGGAACAGGGCTGTGTTCGGGGAGAATGAAAAAATACAGCACGATGCGAACTTCAACAACTATATCCTCTTCAATGAGTATTTTCATGGCGATACGGGAAAGGGCTTGGGCGCATCCCATCAAACAGGATGGACGGGATTAATAGCAAAACTCCTGCAGCCAAAAGAAAAATAATAACAAACTACACAGTACAAAAACTTTTCTATGGCGGATGTATCATTAACGAATTGGCAAAAAAAGTCTGAAGAGCACCAGAAGCCATATAAAAACTTTCTTCAAAAAGCAGATAAGAATAAAGTACTGAAGCAACTGCCCCAACTGCATGAAGAAGCTTTTGAAAAAATAGACTGTTTAAGTTGTGCCGCCTGCTGCAAGAACTATTCACCACGCTTTAAAACGCCGGATATAAAACGGATAAGCAAGCATTTAAAAATGCGTGAAAGCGAATTGATAGAAAAATATTTAACCGTTGACAGCGATGGGGATTATGTGGTGAAAAGCAAACCCTGCCCCTTTCTTGGCGAAGATAATTTTTGCAGCATTTATGAAGCTCGTCCGTCTGATTGCGTGCGCTTCCCTTATACAGACGAAGATGTTTTATTAAAACGCCCGAATATAACCTTGAAGAATTCCACTTTCTGCCCCATTGTTTTTTATGTTATGGAGAATTTATTAGCGGCTGGAAAATAAAATACGGAGGCAATTACTATTTAAAGTTTTCAATTCTCCATTCTCCATTTTCAATTCTCCATTAATACTCCATCTTTCTTAAACTCGGAGCTTTAAACCAGGTAAACACTACTACGGCTAAAGTCATACATCCTCCAAAAACGACCGAAGGCACTACACCCATAAGCTTTGCTGCAACGCCGCTTTCAAACTGCCCAAGTTCATTGCTTGAATTGATGAACATAGAGTTCACGCTCATTACCCTTCCCCGCATGTTGTCAGGTGTTTTAAGTTGTGTGATGGTGCCGCGTGTCACTACGCTTATGCCATCCAACATACCACTAACCATTAGTGCTAGGAAAGAAAGCAGGTAGAATTGTGATAAACCAAAAACGATAATACATATTCCATAACCTGCCACAGCAATCAATAATTTGGTTCCTTGTTTCCTGCGTAAGGGGAACAAAGTAAGCATCGCCACCATACATATAGAGCCCGCGTCTGTAGCTGCATTCAGCCAGCCAAAATGAACGGCCCCTGTATGCAATATAACTTTTACATAAACCGGTATCATCGCGGCAGCACCGCCAAAAAGAACGGCAAAAAGGTCAAGCGATATAGCGCCAAGTAATTCTTTTGTTTTGAACACAAACTGTAAACCATCTTTTACGCTTTCCCAGGTGCGTTTTTCGCCCCTGCCGGTTAGTGCGGGCTTTTTCTTTAATTGAAAGAGAAAGAAAAATGATATAATAATGAGGAACAGTATTGCGGACAATGTCCCGGTTATGCCGGTATAAGCGATTAGCAAACCGCCAACTGCATGACCTGAAACAGATGCACTCAGCCATGTACTCTGGTTCCAGGTAACTGCGTTCTGCAAAATTTCTTTTGGAACTACATGGGCAAGTATCACGTTAAAAACAGGCCCTGTAAAGGCGCGGATAACACCATAGCTAAAAACAACCGTATAGATACAGGCAGATATCCAATGGTTGTTTAAGAATGACCTTGTGAAATGTGTAGATAAAAATAAAAGAATGGCCGCACAAATTGAGTACAATACTACACCCCGAAGCAACATCTTTCTCTTTTCACTTATATCAATAACATGGCCTGCGTATAAGGCAAAACCAAACGCAGGCAGGAACTCTGCCAATCCAACCAGCCCTATCGCGAAAGGTGCATTGGTCAACAGGTATATCCACCAGCCAACAAGCGTGCTCATCATCCGCAATCCCATAATAAACAGGAACCTCCCGATAATAAGGCTGCGGAATTCAGGAATACGTACCGCAGCTAAAGCATCTCTTTTCTGAAGTTCATTATCCATATTAGTCATCTTGTTGCCACAGTTCTTTATACCACTTCGTCAAAGGAAATATATAAACGCGCAGGTGCCTTATCATCCTCTAAGGCATTTATAATTGCGTCTAAATGCCCGCTGTTGCTAAGAAAATCAGCGTTTGAACAATCAACCGAAATTACTTTTATATCATGCTCTTTAATGTACGCTTTATACATTTCCTGTATGCTGAATAAATATTTATCGGCAATATTCCGTTCATACTCACGGTTACGTTTCCTGATATTTGATCGCAATCTTTGGATAGGGGAGTGGAGGTAAACTAAAATATCGGGAACTATTAACTGGGGCTCCATGATGTCAAATAATTTTTGATACAAACGAAACTCCTCCTCGGGCAAATTTATTTTCGCAAACAACAGGCATTTTGAGAAAAAATAATCCGCGATCGTTACGCTATGAAACATGTCCTTTGTCTGCAATGTATCTTTCAACTGCTTAAAACGCTCCGCCATAAAGAATAATTCCAGCGGGAAAGCATACTGTTTCGGGGAATCATAAAACTTAGGCAGGAAGGGATTGTCGGCAAACTGTTCCAGCAGCAGGCGGGCATTTAGTTTCTTGGCGAGCAGGTGCGCAAGCGTTGTTTTGCCGGCCCCAATGTTGCCTTCTATGGCGATAAAATGATGCTTCATTATGCCTTTCAAAATTATGGAAAAGGGGCAGGCGGTCAAATAACTTTATGCACATCCAGTTCGTCCTTGCATTCGCTTAGTAATTGCGCAATGGTTTTTCTAAGGGTAGGATGAACAACGCTGCCCGCAATTTCGGCCAAAGGGATAAGAGCAAACCTCCTTTCTGTAAGGCGGGGATGGGGAATAATTGCCTTGTCGGTGTGAATAACAAACCCCGGCGCTAATAAAATATCAATATCAATAAGGCGCGGGCCATTCTTTTCTGCGCGTATGCGCCCCATTGTTTCCTCAATTTTTAAAAGAGGTTCTATTAATATGATGGGTGAAATATCCGTGTTCAGCTCAACCGCCTGGTTATAAAATGCGGGCTGGCCGGTTATTCCCCACGGTGCGGTTTCATAAACGGCGGAGTATTGAACAATGGTTCCGCAATGCTCTTCTATAAGTTTAGCGGCAACTTGCAGGTTATGAACCCTGTCGCCGATATTGGTTCCTAAAAGCAGGTAGGCTGTATGTTCATATTTTAAAGGCATCGGCAAATGGTAGCTATTTATATTATAATGTTACCGCAGACATGTTGATCGCCTATGGGAACACAATAATAATAAGATAACTTTAAACTGCGGCATATAACTATTGAATACAGGAAAGGTAAAAAATGCATCAACTACAGTAAACTCCAGCACCAACCACAGTATTTTTATAATGACCTCTTCTGTAAAGAACCATAAGACATAATAAAAACGATAGCTACTCCAGAGCAACATGATAAAGACCAGGTTATAATATTTTTTGAAAAAAATTGGTTATAAAATATGAATATATAAGTTAACAAAAGTACTATTATACCCTATATGTACCGAATATATACCATAAATATATATAATCATGTAGGTTTCAAATCTTAATTTGAAGGTTCGCAGGCTAATACAAGATATCAGTTTTATTGCTTTGGAAAAAAGAGTAGGTTCTCATGGATCTGGCGTGATTGCCACGGAAGGTATAAGTGGATCAGTTCCCTTTAATAAACCGTTATTTCTGCAACTGCCTGTTGTTAGTGACACACTTATTATTAAGATATCAAATGACAGGGTCGTTAGACTTCTGAGGTGTTAGTGTAATGATGAACGATGAGTTATAAATTAAGAATGTGTTGACGTTGTGAAAGAGGAGCTACTTAATAAGATCAGATCTGGAAATTCACACACATCACATGGGTGGCCACAGGTACCCATTTCCTTTTTCTTTTTACATATGTCATTGGTTTTTGTTGATAAAATGTAGGTGATATAAGCTGTTACAAGCCCAACATCTTTTGTAACCAACCTAACTTGCATGCTGTCAATACTGATAGATGTTATGTCCTGCCCAGCAAGGGCTTTAATAACATCCCGCTTCTTTCTTCTATCTCAATTAGGGTTGATGAGGATAAGATCATTTTCAAGAATTTTATTTAATGCAGAACTGTCTTTTTTGATCGTAACGTTAAGAAAGCCGCGGTTAAGATCAGTTAATTGCTGAACATCATTGCCCTGCACAAATATGGCTTGACAGGCTATAGTTGATAATAAAATTAAAAATAGTTGTTTCATTAGTTCGCTTCTTGCTGTTCCTTATTTGTTGCCTGGGCACTATTTATAAGCAGCATAAGTTATTAAATATCTTTAATTTAAATGTTTAAACCTATTCAAAATATCGTATTCACAGGTGATCGATCTAAAAGAAGATCTGGGGTATGTTATACAAAATAGAAAAGGAGTTAAAAAAGGAAGATATTTGTGTTTTAAATGTTAAAATTTATATTTTTGATATAAATTGATAAAAGCTGTTTTTATTTCATTTATCATGTACCTTTATTTTAGATTAAAATTTCTAATGATTAATTTTAGGTTGCGATGTCAAATGAGTTAAAGTTTTTTTCGTATAAAATAATGCCTGTTGATGTAAGCTCTTTTGATGAATTTTTATATTCAGAGGATGCCTATTCCAGGGAAGACCTTGAAGATGAGGTAAAACAGGAATTGTTAAGCCAGGGTATTGAAGCTGACCTGGACAGTTTGAGTTTTACAGTAAGAGAGGGCCATCTTTTTGCAGAAGGATTTGGCAACTCTCTTAAAAAGGAAGAAGAAGTTCAATTGCAGGATAATAATAATTTCCATCTATTAAAACGATTGATAATGTTATCCCATGAAATATTATCTGAGTTTCAGCAAAGGCTTTTTGGAAAATGGCGAATAGAAGAAACAGGGACGCTAATTACTATAATTTCTAAAAGCAAAGTTATTATGACTCTCAATGACTATGAACCTATAGAACTTGATTACGAATTAAGCGTTGGAAACAAAGGTTATTGCTGGCAGGCTGCCGAATTAAAGATCGATTTTGAAGTGGTAGAAGAAACTGAAAATATGGTTAGAGTTAAAATACCCGGTGGAGCAATAGTTACACTTGTGAGATATTAAAGGAATGATGAAGGATGGGTTATAAATAATAAATGTAGTGCAGGTGTTGAAGGGTAAGGAAAACGATTGATATGGGTGGCGATGGCACTAAAGTTAAGCTTTGCTGAATGAATAATTTAAAAATACTTATTAATTACCATGGCAAAGCCTGCCTCTTAAGTTTGCCGCTTTTTCAAGGAAATACACCATGATATGCAAGGCGATTTAAAGTTTTTTTCATATAAAATAATGCCAGTTACTGTAAATTCTTTCATTGAATTGCTGGCTTCAGAAGAGCCTTATTTCAAGCAGGAATTGGAAGATGAGGTAAAACAGGAATTGCTAAGCCGGGGCCTGGAGGATGATCTGAAGAGTGTGGTCTTTGCGGTAAAAGACGGCTATCTTTTTGCAGAGGGGTTTGGACGTTCTGCTAAAAACGCAGATGCGATAGCGACGGATGATAATAACAGCTTCCACCTGTTAAAAAGGATAATAATGTTGTCTAATGAAATATTATCCGGGTTTCAGCAAAAGATCTTTGGTAGTTGGTGCAATCCTGAAAATGGTAAAAAATATACCATAGTTTCTAGAAGAAAAATTATATTGACCCAGCAAGGCGTTGAGCCCAAGGAATTTAATTATGAATTGAGTATAGGTAGTAAAGGCTATTTCCTGGAGGTTTTAGGGCAAAAGCTTGATATTGAAGTGGTAGAGGAAACAGAGAAAATGCTTACAGTTAAAGTATCAACCGGGCGCAAGGTTACGCTTACAAGATGTTAAGGGAATCATGAATCAGGCATAACGAAATTAAAAGAAGTTACAGGCCATATATCTCAATGATAGTCTTCCTGGCATCTAAATATTGTTGCTTATACATATCTAATTTATCTTGCCTTGAGTTTAATACCTGCATAGATCTAACGTAACGGTCCTGCGAGCTCTCACTTAAAATGCTTTCACATTTTATATATTCATCTTTATATAAGCTATCAAGCAATATGGTATAACGCAGTGCTTTTTCTTTGATCTTTATATTTTTTTCAGGTTCGTCAATGTCCTTAATTACATTAATAACTTTTTGATTAAAAAGTTCTGCCCTCGCTATTAAGATCTGATAATAAAAAACATCTATCACAGCATTTTTATTGGCCTTTATCGAATCCATATCCTGCTTGAAGGCATCAAAAAATTCCTGTTCTTTATTCCATGCTGATTGCATTCTGAGTTGTATCAAGTCATAATAAGCGAAATTAAAATCCTTCAACCTTCTACTGTCTTTGCAACCACCGGTAGCTATTAAAAAGAGCAATACTGTTATTTTTTTCATTGTCATTAAAAAAAAGAGTTGGCTTTATTTTGTTTGTTTATGGCTTTAAAAATCATTTCAGGAGTGCAAAATAAAGGAAAATGAAATAAAAATTATTTGTTTGAATGTTTTATAGAAAAGCAATTTTAAGAGATCACTTTGTCACTTGCATCTTTCGATCGGGACTATTAAATAGTTTAGAAAAAACTATAAAAAACATTGCGTCCGCAGAATAATGAGATAGTTTTGCGCCCGACAACAACTAATGTATGGAGAGAAAATATAACCAGTGGCAGGCAATGCTGGCAATCACAAAGGCGAGTTTGAGGGCAACTTTCCGCAGCCCGTCTGCGGTGATATTCAGTATTGGTTTTCCTTTTATTTTTATCCTCGTGTTTGGTTTCATCGGCAATGATGGAGGTTTCTCCATGGACGTGGCCATGAATAAAACAAGTGACACAGCTAACGTCATTTATCGATCCATTAAAAAAATTGATGGTTTAAACTTCGTAAATAAGCCCGACAGCGTAATTACGCAAGACCTGCAAAAAGGCAATATTGTTGCTGTTATTGATATTCAGCCAAACCCGGCAGGTAACCCAGCCTATCTTATTCACCTTAAAAGCTCTGAAGCAGTCAATTCACAGAATACCGGGATATTGATCTCGCTTTTATACTCAAGGATCGGTTATATAAATAAAATGCTTCATCCCAACACGGAAAGCATTGCAGCGATCGATACAAACGTGGTAAAGATACCTGGGCGTATTTACCGCCGCATTGATTTTATATTGCCGGGGCAGCTTGGTTTTTCGCTGCTAAGCGCAGGCGTTTTTGGGGTTGCTTTTTTGTTTTTTAACCTTAGGAGCCAGTTGATACTAAAACGTTTTTTTGCAACCCCTATCAAAAGGCCTTTTATTGTAATGGGCGAGGCTTTGGGGCGTGTCATTTTTCAAATGATGACGGCGGTTATTATTACTAGTGCGGGTGCGTCGCTTTTTCATTTTACACTGGTGAACGGATTTGCCACTTTTTTGGAGATCATGGTGCTGAGTTTTATAGCGTTGCTGGTGTTTATGGGTTTTGGGTTTATCGTAAGCAGCGTTGCCAAAAATGAGAGCACTATACCGCCTTTTGCAAACTTGTTTACGCTACCCCAGTTCCTGCTGGCAGGTACCTTTTTTCCAATAGATTATTTCCCACATTGGCTACAGTTTTTTTGCAGGCTATTGCCTTTAACGCACTTTAATAATGCCATGCGCAGCATCTCGTTTGAGGGCGCAAGCCTGCTTAACTGCTGGCAGGATATTGGCGCACTGCTTATTTGGGGTGTGATAGTTTATGCCGTTGCTATAAAAGTGTTTAAATGGGAACAATAGCCCTTCATTATCATTTATAAATTTCCACACTGCTTATGCGCCTTTTAAAGTTAACCTTTGTTGGATTAGTGGTAATTTTTCTATTGATGACAGGCATCAGTAGCCTTTTTCCATCCAACATCCTTGTAACAAGAGGCACTACTATAAATGTGCCTGCTGACAGCGTTAAGCAATATATTGCTGATTATAATGAATGGAATAACTGGATGGAAGGCGCAAAGAACAGCGAGTATAAAGTGACTTCGAAAGACAGCGTTCATGCTTATTTTGGAACGGTAGCAATTACCTTACTAAGTGCAAAAAACAATACCTGGCGGCATGAATGGAAGAATAAAACTTTTACACAGGTATCTACTTTTCAAATTGCGCCCTTAAGTGTAGGCGGTTGTACGGTGCAGTGGCAGTTTGAGCAGCATATTAGCTGGTACCCCTGGGCGAAAATAGGCAGTATGTTAACGGAGAAGATCATCGGTAGTTCTATTGAAAAAAGTTTGAATAATCTGAAATCGCTTGCAGAGAAAGGGGTATAGTTATTCCAAAAGCTTCAATAAAAAAGCGAATACTTTATTCAGTTCCTCATCAGTAATACAATATGGCGGCATGATATAAACTGTGTTGCCTAACGGCCTTAAATAGATGCCTTCAGCTAGAGCCTTTTGAGTGATGATCGTGCTTATATCATTCAGGTATTCGTCCCTGCCCTCCACTATTTCAAATGCCAGGATAGTTCCCAGCACACGGATGTTCTTGATTTTAACGGCAGTATTTATCGTTTGCAGGTGGTCGGCAAATCGTTGGTTTTGTTCACCGATATTGTTGATGCGCTGAAGGCAGTCGGTTGTTTGCCATAAGTCTAGGTTTGCAAGGGCTGCGGTGCAGGCAAGCGGGTTTGCAGTAAAAGAATGCCCGTGAAAGAAAGTCTTTAGTTTATCGTCGTTGACAAAGGCATTATATATTTTCTCATTACATGCAGTAACACCAAGTGCCATTGTACCTCCTGTAAGTCCCTTGCTTAGGCAGATGATATCTGGTTTTTCATGCATGAATTCACCTGCAAACATTTTACCCGTTCTACCAAAACCAGTCATCACTTCATCTGCAATACAGATAATATTTTTTTGTTTTACAAAAGCAATCAGTTCATTCATCAAAGCAGCGGCATACATTTTCATGCCACCTGCGCCCTGCACTAGAGGTTCATAAATAAAAGCGGCTATTTCGTTGCCATATTCTTCAATAGTATTTTTCAGGGCTTCAAGGTTGTCATTGTTGGGGGTATCAATAAAAATAACTTCAAACAATAAGTTGTGAAAGGCAAGCGTGAATATGCTCCGATCGCTTACACTCATAGCTCCGAAAGTATCTCCGTGATAAGCGTTATGGAAGGCGAGTAATTTGTTTCTGCTTTTTTGTTGATTGTTCCAATTACATTGGATAGCCATTTTCAAAGCCACTTCAGTAGCTGTGCTACCGTTATCACTGTAAAATATTTTAGCAAACTTTCCGGGAAGCATTTGCAAAAGGCGTTCTGCCAAATCAACTGCAGGCTGGTGGGTAAAGCCTGCAAATATGACCTGTTCAAGTTGTAATGCCTGCCGGTAAAGCTTTTCAGCTATGTAGGGATTTGCATGGCCATGTATGTTCACCCACCAACTGCTGATGGCATCAATATAGTTGTTGCCATTTTCGTCTATCAATAAACTGTTGCTGCCTTTTACAATTGCAATTGGAGGCAGCATATTCTTTTGCGGAGTAAATGGATGCCAGATAAATAGTTTATCGCGTTCAATTAAATTCATCAGGCAAAAGTAAAGGCGTTGGTTTAGAAAGGTATGCCCAGGTTAATATAAGGCAATATTTTTTTAGACTGGTCGCAATACATGGCGCTTATTTCCAGTGGGCCTAGAATAAAATTATACCCAAGTGTAAGGCTGTAACCAGTTAGAAAACTTTCCTGTGAAACGCTTTTATCACTTCCAATAAAATTATAACACAGCCCATTTATTTTCCCAATAGCATAGAGATTATTATACAATTCATAACGGAGACCCAGCTGCAAAGCTGCTACACTGCTGGAATAGACTGTTGCTTCGTTCAGACCCGCAAAAGTGATCTGGTTGCGGAAATTATAATTTAGGCCGCCAATAAAATAATCATTGAGTATACTTTCCTTCTGATTGAAATTGATGCCAGCCTGTAATTGAGTAAAAAAAACAGTATGGCCCGATAATGATATGTAGTGCTCCGCATTTAATGTGGTGCGGATAAAATGGTGAAAACTATACCCAAGCGAATCAAGGTTTGTAATTTGCTGTCCTTCTTTATAATATGAAAGGTTGGGGTTTTGATTAAAAACATACCCTGCTTCTGCCTCTATCTTTGTTCCGTTTTTAGGATAGATTGCATTGCTCAGCGTATTTACTTTAAAAGAAACATAGGAATTTAAAAGGCTGGTGTTGCCATGTAGTTCAAACACAGAAGTGATTTGGGGGCTGTAACCAAAGGCTTCGAAACGGGTGCCAATACCGAAAAAAATTTTCCTTTTAAGCGACCAGTTTGCGCAAACGTCGGTTTTAAAATAGCCCTGCCTGTATAAACCATCCTGGTCAAAATTATTGTATGTAGTAAATTGTATAGATTCAGCCTGAATGGCGGCACGCAATGAAAATATTTCAGACTTTCCCAAAAATTGCAGATGTTCAGCTTTGATTCGCATGTTTTCACCAATATTTATAGTAACCAGGCTCCGCGAATAAGGAGTTAAAAAATCTCTTGTTGTAATATTTCCTATGAGGCCAATGCCCAAAAAAGTATTGTAGCCTATGCCAAGTTTTGCAAATGTTAGCGGGTTTTCATCTACATCAAAAATAATCAGGCAAGTGCCATCAGATAAAGGTTGCAGCGAATAAACAATTTTATTATAATAGCGTGTGCCAAATGCATTTCTTATTTCAGATGACAATTGTTGGGCCGTGTACCAATAGTTGTTTTTAAACTGCATGCGATGGAGAAAAAAGGCGGCGTTTGTTTTAGAAAGCCCATTTATTTTGAATGCAGTAATTTTTACAGAATCTATATGTGGCAAGGTGTTTGGAGCAAAATGCTGAACGCCATATATTTCATCAAGTGAGTCTTTTAAGAACTTTAATTTTGGATAAATAGAATCACCAACCCTTATTCCCTCATTAGTGATCTCATCTGCAGAAGCAAAACTGCCCATGTTGTAATCATCAAGATGATGGCTTATGTAAAAGTTGCAAAGTTTTTTTTCTTTTTTTGTGTCTTCGTCATTTCTGAAAAAAGCAACCTGCAACAACACCTGGAAAACATTGTTTATTTTTTCTTTTGTGAGCAGCCCGTTTACTACGTCACTTCCTATTAAATAATCCGCTCCCATATTTTTTGCGTCGCTTACAGGAAAATTGCGCACAACACCACCATCTATAAATTTTCTTCCTTCATATTCAACGGCAGTAAACACAGAAGGGATGGCCATGCTTGAACGAAGTGCGGGAACAATTTCGCCGGAATCAAGAACAACTGCTTCTCCTGTTGACACATCGGTGGCTAAACATTTGAAAGCTTTTTGAAAATGTGTAAAATCTTTAATATTGTAAACAGGGAAGAAAAGTTCACTGAACTTGAGCCATAGTTCTTCCGATTCCAAAACACCGCTCGGCAGTTTAAAGCCATTGTTAACCCAGGGCAATTCCACAGCATATTTATCATATTCATCTTTTTCATCCATGCTCAAAGAACGAAGACATGCGGAATTACTGAACAGTAGATCCCAATCAATTTTGCGTGTTATTTTTTCAATGGTATCCCCTGAATAGCCAACTGCATACATAGCACCCATAATAGCGCCCATGCTGGTTCCTGTAACATAATCCACTTTTATTTCTGCGGAATCAAGCGCCTTTAAAATACCAATATGCGCAAGCCCTTTCGCACCGCCACCACTGAGGGTCAAACCAATTTTGGGGCGCTGTTTATCCTGCCCAAAGAGAGACCCAAAAAGTAAAAGGCAGGTAAGGAAAAGAGTTAAAAGGCGCATCATGAATTTCTCAATTACAGTTCAAATTAAGGCTAAAATAAATAATGAACCTGCCAATGGTTTTGTAATATTGCCAGATGGCTCAAACGATTGTAACAAATATCAGGCAATTGGTAAATGCGAGAGACAAAAATAGTTTATTACGTGGGAAGGAGCTTGCAGAATTGCCATTAATTGAAAATGCTTTTTTAATTATTGAGAATGGGTTGATAAAGGGATATGGCGAAATGTGGGATTTGAAAGGAAGAGATAATTTGCAATCTGCAATCGACAATCTGCAATCGGAAATCATTGATGCAAAAGGAGCTACCGTTTTACCATGTTGGTGCGACAGCCACACCCATTTAGTATTTGCAGCCAGCCGGGAAGATGAGTTCGTTGATAAGATTAAAGGGTTAAGCTATACCGAAATAAATGCAAAAGGGGGAGGCATCCTTAATTCTGCGAAGAAATTAAACGAGGCTGATGAAAGAGTTTTATACGAAATGGCTTTTGCACGATTAAAGGAATTGATACAACTTGGTACAGGTGCTATCGAGATAAAGAGCGGCTATGGATTAAGTTTGGAAGGGGAATTAAAAATGCTCAGGGTTGTAAAAAAATTAAAGGAACATTCCCATATACCAATAAAAGCTACTTTTCTTGGCGCTCATGCCTACCCATTGGAATTTAAAAGCAACCATGAGGGTTATATCAGGTTGCTGACTGATAATATGCTGCCTATGATTGCTAAGGAAGGCTTAGCAGATTATATTGATGTGTTTTGCGAGAACGGTTTCTTTAATGTTGAGGAGACGAAGCGGATTTGTGAAGCAGGAAGACAATATGGGCTAAAGACAAAATTGCATGTAAATCAGCTTAACAGTATTGGTGGTGTTGAAGCAGGAATAAAATTAAATGCAGTTTCATTAGACCATTTGGAGACAATGAATGGGGAGGAAATAAAAATGCTTGCTGCGTCAAATTCAATAGGCACCCTGCTTCCAACCGCTCCTTATTTTTTGCGGATGCCTTTTCAACCAGCAAGGGCGCTGATTGATGCAAGCTGCGCCATTGCGCTTGCAAGCGATTTCAACCCCGGTACTTCACCAAGCGGCAATATGAACACAGTTGTCTCAATGAGTTGTATTCAAATGAAAATGCTGCCGGAAGAGGCTATTAATGCTGCAACCACTAATGGCGCTTATGCTATGGAACTAGAAAGTGAAGTTGGAAGTATCACTGTTAACAAAAGGGCGAACCTTATTTTCACTAAACCAATTCCTTCCATTGCCTATTTACCATATGCTTTTGGGAATAATTTGATTGATAAAGTTATGATTAACGGAAAAATTATTAAAAATAAAAAATAAATTTTAAATTGAACCATGCAAAAACTAATCGAGTGCGTTCCCAATTTCAGTGAAGGAAATGATTTGATTATCATTAAGGAAATAACCGATGAAATTGAAAAAGTTGAAGGAGTAAAATTATTAAACGTCGACCCTGGGAAGGCAACCAATCGTACCGTAGTAACTTTTGTAGGAACTCCCGAAGCAGTGGTAGAAGCAGCGTTTAAAACGATAAAAAAAGCTGGTGAACTGATTGACATGAGTAAGCATAAGGGCGAGCATCCGCGTATGGGAGCGACCGATGTTTGCCCCTTAATTCCAGTTGCAAATATTTCGATGGAAGAAACAGCGGCTTATGCACAGCAATTGGCAAAAAGAGTTGGAGGGGAATTGCAATTGCCTGTTTATTTATATGAAGCAGCACAAATCGATACATCCAGAAATAATTTATCTGCTATACGTGCTGGAGAATATGAAGGCTTCTTTAAAAAAATAAAACAGCCTGAATGGAAACCTGATTTTGGCCCCAGGGAATTTGATGCAAAACGAGGCGCAACAGTAATAGGTGCAAGAGACTTTTTAGTTGCTTACAATGTCAACCTCAATACAACTTCAGCCCGACGCGCAAATGCTATCGCTTTTGATGTGCGTGAGGTAGGTAGGGTAAAGAAAGAAAATAATAAACCGGTTTTAGATGAAGACGGAACGCCAAAAGTTGTGCCTGGAAGCTTAAAAAGCGTAAAGGCAATTGGTTGGTATATTGAAGAATATGGCGTTGCACAAATCTCAATGAACCTTACCAATATTAATATAACACCTGTGCACATTGCGTTTGATGAGGTTTGTAAGAAAGCAGAGGCAAGGGGGATTCGTGTTACAGGAAGTGAATTGGTTGGTTTAATTCCTCTAAAAGCAATGCTTGATGCCGGCAAATATTTTCTGAGAAAACAAAAGCGATCAAAAGGAGTTTCAGAAAAAGAGCTCATCAGAATAGCGGTAAAATCGATGGGATTAGATGAATTGGGTAAGTTCAATCCTGAGGAAAGGATTATTGAATATCTGCTTGCTAATAAAACTGATAGCAAATTAGTAGGCATGAGCTTAAATGATTTTGCAGATGAAACAGCAAGCGAAAGCTCTGCACCAGGAGGTGGTTCTGTTGCTGCTTATATTGGCTCACTTGGCGCTGCTCTTGCAACAATGGTTGCCAATCTTTCATCACATAAAAAAGGATGGGATGAACGTTGGGAAGAATTCAGCGATTGGGCTGAAAAAGGGCAATATTATAAAGATGAACTTAGCAAGCTGGTTGATGCTGATACTAAGGCATTTAATCAAATTATGAATGCTTTTAGTTTATCAAAAGCTAATGATGATGAAAAAGTAATACGCGCGAAAGCCATACAGGAAGCAACAAAATATGCAATAGAAATTCCTTTTAAAGTTATGGAGGCATCCTTTGAAAGTATGGAAGTCATAAAAGCAATGGCTGAAACTGGTAATCCCAATTCCGTTTCAGATGCTGGTGTGGCAGCATTATGTGCAAAAACCGCAATTATGGGCGCATTTATGAATGTACGAATTAATGCAAAAGAATTTGTTGATAAGTCTTATGTTGCTGCTGTAGTTGCAAAAGGAAAAGAAATAGAAAATAAAACGATCGCCTTGGAAAATGAGATATTAAAAATTGTAAATGAAAAGATTGGACTTTGATTTTTGTTATTTAATTTACTTTAGTATTTAAAAATATTTTTTAGCTTTAGCAGCCATCACTCAAATCATAAAAAATTTGCCCATGCACCATTTGAAAATTTATAATAAGCAGGATGTGCTTTTGCTTACCGAATTAAGGAAGTTTGAAACTAAGATTGGTGAAAGAATGGTTGTACTTAATAATGCCCAAAACATTGAACAATCTTTGGCTGAATCCTCTGCTCAATTTGTAATAGTTGGTATTCCTGAGGATTTGGGCGTGAAAGCAAACTTAGGAAGAGGAGGCGCGGATACTGCGTGGATTCCTTTCCTTAAGTCTTTTCTTAACATCCAAAGCAATGATTTTTTTGAAGGAAGTGATATTTTGTTGCTTGGCCATTTCGATTTTTCAGACATAAGCGCTGTTATTGAAAACAATGCATTTAGCCATGATGAAAAAATTGAAGCATATAGACATGCTGTAAACACAGTTGATAATGAAGTGGAACATATTATAAAACTCATTACTCAGAATAAAAAAACGCCTGTTATTATTGGCGGTGGACAAAACAATGCTTACCCGTGCATTAAGGGGGCTGCAAAGGGTTTATACAATTCAGGAATGATACCGCTTGCACAAATTAACGCTATAAATCTTGATGCACATACTGATTTCAGGCCACTTGAAGGAAGGCATAGCGGGAATGGTTTCCGCTATGCAGATGAGGATGGCTACCTTGAAAAATACTGTATGCTGTGCCTGCATGAAAATCATTTGCCGCAAAATGTATGGCTTGACATTGTAAATGATCCATTTATTGACTGTATCACTTACGAAGATATTTTCCTGCATGAAAAGAGAACTTTCATAGAAGCGATTGCACATGCAACGAGCTTTACTGAAGATTCTTATTGCGGAATTGAACTTGATCTAGACAGCGTTGAATACACTCTTAGTAGCGCTACCTCGCCTGTTGGTATCTCTCCTTTGCAGGCACGCCAATATGTGCATTTTGCAGCAAGCGATTGCAAAACTGCTTACCTGCATATTAGTGAAGGAGCTACAGAACTTAAAGATGGAAGAAAAAATTATGGTACTGGCAAACTAATCAGTTACCTGGTGAGCGATTTTATAAAGGTTTTGCAAATTAATTCTTAACCTGTAAAGTGCAGCAAAACGATCGTTAATATACTGTCGCAGATATGAACTTAACCATTACTCTTGCAATTGTTATTCTTACCTGTGTTATTTCTTTTACTGCTTTTTCAAACAGGAAAGTAATTGATGATTTGATCTTTTACCCGCCTGCGATTTCGAACCAACATCAATGGTACCGATTTATTACCTGCGGTTTTATCCATGCAGATATTGGACACCTTGCGTTTAATATGTTTTCATTTTACCTGTTTGGAAATAATGTTGAAAGGGCCTTCGTAGAACTTTTCCCCGAACATGGTAAAATGCTTTATTTAGGTATGTATTTGTTTTCGTTGATAGTTTGTTTGCTGCCCACCTATTTTAAGAACATAGATAATTATGCATACAGAAGCCTTGGTGCGTCAGGTGCTGTCTCCGCTGTGGTTTTTGTCGGTATACTATTGTTTCCCCTCACTAAAATCGGTTTACTTATTATTCCTGGCTTAGGCATCCCGGGTTTTATTTTTGGCCCAATATATTTAATTGCGTCAGCTTATATGTCGAAGATTGGCAAAGATAATATTAACCATTCTGCGCATTTATGGGGTGCAATTTTTGGAATTGGATATGTAATTATTATTTGCCATTTTTTAAGCGGCTTTAATCCTGTTCAAAATTTCATAAATCAAGTCGAATCATTTTTCAGTTGATTGGCTGAAGGTGATTTTCACAACACTTTTTGTTGAAGATGTGATCTTAAAACGCTCATCAATCCTATAATTCATCACCCAAATTATTTTTTTGTTCATCTCCAATACCCATACTTTCTCTTTCTCTGTTTTAGATAATTTATTATCAATAAAAAACTTGCTTAGCTTCTTTTTTTTCTTCATTCCTAGGGGATAGAAATAATCTCCTGTTTTCCACTTGCGCAGTAATAAGGGAAAGGAGATTTGTGCTGCATCAAGGGAAGCAATTGAATTTGTAGTGGGTGGTTTGTAGTTTGCAGTTTGCAGTGATTCGATACTTAGAAGGATATTGTCAAAATGAATTTTTTTATCGTTTTCTTCAATTAGAATATGCCGAGAAGTTTCTATTTGATTTGGTGAAATGATAAGCCAGTTACGGTTTTTGAGAATGGTGAAGTGTTCATTCTTTATGAAACTGCTGTTTTCTGCATCAAGCAGTTTTATAATCTCATCTGTTTGTGATGAATTAAAATGATATTCTTTAAATATCCCCCAAACAATTGTTTTTAAAGCTTCCTGCTTCTTGAGTTTGAGGATTGGGATATGAATTTCATTTCCTTTTTGTTCAAGTAATCTTTTTTTTATAAATGCAATAGCGTTTTCATAAATAAGATTTTCCTCATTAAAACGGGAGATATTGCGCAACATTGTTTCTTCAGAAAGGGGAAATCTTTCTCTCACCATCGGGATAAGCTGATGACGAAAGAAGTTGCGGGTGTATTTTTCGGAAGCGTTACTACTGTCTTCACGCCATTGCAAATTATTTTCTTTGGCATAAGCTGTAATTTCTTCTCTTCTTGTAAGCAATAGCGGGCGGACGAATCTTTCTTTGTTTATCAAATAATTGAATACCTTTTAACCCCTGCAAACCCGTTCCTCGAAATAAATTGATCAGGAATGTTTCAATATTATCATCAGCATGGTGAGCAGTAACGAGGTAGTTGCTTGTTGGCACATTACTCATAGCTGATAGCTCATGGCTCACAACTATCTCTCCAAACCATTGATATCTTAAATCCCTTGCAGCTTCCTGTATAGAGATTTTAGTTTGTGCAGCATATTTTTCTGTATCGAACTCTTTTACGAAAAACTTCTTTTGATATTTTTCTGCAATAGATTTTACAAATAGCTCATCCTGCTTGCTTTCTTCTCCGCGGAGTTGAAAATTGCAATGTGCAATAGAAAAATTAAATCCTGCTTTAAAAGCTAAATCTGTAAGCACAATGCTGTCAATGCCGCCACTAACAGCCAACAATAGATGACAATTGACTGATGACAATTGCTCTAAATACTGTTTCCAGTTTGCAATAAACTTTTCTGCTAGATTCATTATGTGGGTTCTATTATAGACCTTACCCCTTCTTCACCTCCTTCGCCCAAGCATCTTTTAAAGTAACAGTGCGGTTGAAAATTAGTTTATCTTCTCTTGAGTCTTTATCAATACAAAAATATCCCTTACGTAAAAACTGGTAGCGATCACCGAACTTAGCTTCGGCTAAAGATGGCTCTGCATAAGCGTTGGCAACCGTATGCAATGAATCGGAGTTGATATAATTTTTAAAATCGCCCTCTGCACCATCCACATTTTCAACGGTAAATAATCTATCGTATAACCGCAGTTCTGTATTAACTGCATGAGCACACTAACCCAATGCAATGTTCCTTTTACATTAATACTTGAAGTGTCTGCACCGCTTTTACTTTCAGGGAATGTAAGTGCATTTCAGTTCAGTAATATTCCCATGTTCATCTTTTACCACTTCATCGCATTTAATAATGTAAGCGCTTTTTAACCGCACCATCTGTACCTGGGGCAAGCCGGAAGAATTTCTTCGGTGGCATTTCCATAAAATCTTCGCGTTCGATATAAAATTCTCTGCTGAAAGGAATTTCACGGTATGTTGAGGTTTCTGCTTCAGGATTGTTTTCGCTTGTGAGCATTTCTACTTTGTCTTCATCGTAGTTTGTTAATCATAATTTTTAGATGGATCGAACACTACCATTCTTCGTTGTGCAATTTTATTCAAATGTTCGCGTACACAAAATTCAAGCAAGCTCAACATCAGTCAATGTTATCGCTTTTTGCGATGCCTACTTTATCGCAAAATTCTCTGATGCTTTCCGGTGTAAAACCCCTGTCGGCGCATAGCGGAGATGGTTGGCATACGCGGATCGTCCCAGCCGTCAACATATCTTTTCATTTACCAATTGCAGCAACTTTGCTTTTGCTCATAATGGTATAAGTAATATTGAGCCTTGCAAATTCATATTGATGTGATGGAAAAATTTCCAGCTTTTCAATAAACCAATCGTACAAATCCCGGTGCGGCACAAACTCCAGCGTGCAAATGGAATGCGTAATATGCTCGATAGAATCGCTTTGTCCGTGCGCAAAATCATACATTGGGTAAATGCACCATTCATCGCCCGTGCGGTGATGGTGTGCATGTTTAATGCGGTACATGAGAGGGTCGCGCATGTGCATGTTGGTGGCAGCCATATCAATTTTAGCGCGCAATACTTTTTCGCCATCTTTATATTTTCCGGCTTTCATTTCACGGAACAGCTGCAGGTTTTCTTCCACCGTCCTGCTGCGGTATTTGCTGTTCACGCCGGGTTCGGTTGGTGTGCCTTTTTCTTTTGCTATTTCTTCGCTCGTGCTGTCATCCACATAAGCAAGGCCTTGTCGATATCAACTTTATCGGCGAAGCCATATAATTGGTCGAAATAATCGGATGCATAGAGTTCATTTGCCCATTCAAAGCCAAGCCATCTTACATCTTGCTTTATACTTTCTACATATTCGGTTTCTTCGGTGGAAGGGTTGGTATCATCAAAGCGCAGGTTGGTTTTGCCACCGTATTTTATGGCCAGACCGAAGTTCAGGCAAATGCTGTTGGCATGGCCGATGTGCAAATAACCGTTCGGCTCGGGCGGGAAACGGGTGTGAATGGAGGTGTACTTGCCAGTTTTCAAATCTTCTTCAACAATTTCTTCAATAAAATTCAATGATTTTTCTTCACTCATTATATTCTTATATTTTATTCGCTGGTGAAGAACACCAGCGAAGGCGTGATGTTTCCTCACTCATTATTTATGTTTATTTCGGTTGGTGAAGACACCAACCGATAGGTTGATATTTTATTTCGATTGCCATAGACATCTCCCGATAGGGCAAAGATATTTCATCAGGGTTATTTATTGGCTTTTGTTTAGTTGCAGGAGGTATTTAGAGGCTGAGAGGATGGAATTTTTAGTACACAAAATGGTGTGTGTTTGCCTGGCCGGCGGTAATTGTGATGGTTACGGGGGGTAGGGCGGTGCCGGCTATGAAGACGGTGGCTGTATAAGTTCCGGGGGAGAGCTTTGTTATTTTAAACTGGCCGGCTTTGTTTGTTGTGGCGGTGCGCCTATGGCCGCGGTGGGTGGGGAGTAGCTGTAGTTTTGCCTTAAATATGGGGCTGCCGGAGAGCATGACCGTACCTGTGAGCTTTTCCCTGTGTTGGTCCTGCCGGATGCGGCGTACAAGGGCCATGATGCTGTATTCGGTGAGCTTGTTTGGGGCGGAGGCGCGGTAAATCTGTTTACCTGTTCTAGAAATATCGGTGCAGGTGGCCCAAAAATCTGTAATGATCTTATAGTTGGCGGCGACATGGTTGCTGCGTGCGTTTTCTAGGGCGTTTTGGGCGGTATTATCGCTGGAAAGGGCTTTTTGAATGGTGGTGATGGCATTGTTTTGGGCGGTGGTGTAGCCTTTTGCGGTGAGGGCTGCGATGTTGTTGCTGATGTTTGTGAGCAAATAGCTTAAAGCGGCGATAAGCTTTTCTACATCGCCATTTTTATAGGCCCGGCGGACGGGCTTTATGCCAAAACCGGAGGGGAGGATGGTGAGGCCGGATGCCCTATTGATGTACCCTTCGGCAAAACTGATCATGGGTTTGAGGGACTGCATGTTTGTTCGCATCCTGGCGGTGATGACTTTTAGCTCAGCGGTTAATTCTTTGGGGTTGATGAGGGTTTCTACGGCGGCGAGCTGCGCGGAGGCGTTCGTAATGTAGGCCGCATTGAAATCGGGGGAGAAATTGGAGAAATCAGCTATGTCGGTGGTTAAGGAATCTATCAGGAAGGCGCCGATCGTAGGAACTTCTTCGATGCGGCAGCGGATTTTGAGGATCGGGCGGGGCATGGGTTTGTTTTTATGGGATAAAAATCTTGTTTGGGGGTGCAAATTAGCGAAAAAATGTGGAAGCTAATTACTTGACGATGGTAACTTGTTACTTAACGATGGTGGACTGTTACTTGACGATGGTGGATTGTTACTTGACGATGGTGGATTATTACTTGACGATGGCGGATTGCTACTTAACGATGATGGATTGCTACTTAACGATGGTGGATTGCTACTTGACGATGGTGGTTTGTTACTTGACGATGGTGGTTTGTTACTTGACGATGGTGGTTTGTTACTTGACGAAGGTGGATTGTAACTTGACGATGGTGGATTGCTACTTGACGAGTGAAGTTTGAATGATGAGTGATGAGTGATGAATGATGAATGATGAATGAGGAGTGATGAGTGATGAATGATGAATGATGAGTGATGAATGTGGGGATGGCTGCGGTGTGGTTTGAATGTAGGACGGACTGAGTTTTGGTGCTGAATAGAGTTACTGCTGCTGAAGCGCTGCGGGATGGAAGTGGAAAGCCCGGTGAGGGTTTTGTGTTTAGCTTTGTGCCGGACTTGTAACGGACAGCCCGAACTGGTGTTGAGGGATAGAGGGAGGGGAGAGCCCCAAATGGGTTGATTGGTTGAATGGTTGATTAGTTGATGGGTTGAATGGTTGATTGACGATTGGTTTTTGTTTTTAGTTTATGGTTGGTGAGGATATTTTATATAGTTTCAAGGTTTAAATGTTTAGTATGAGAAAATATTTGATGGTGGTGGTGCTGTTTGTGAATGGGGCGTGGGCGCAGAACGGTGCGGGGGAGCGGACGGGGACGGCTTTTGTGAGGAAGGCGGAGGGGACGTGGAGCTTTAAGGAGTATGCGCCGAATGTGTTTAAGGTGGTGTTTCAGCCAAAGGGCTACCGGACGAATGAGAATGTGAGTAATGCGGTAATTGAGCGGCCGGAAAGGACGAGCTGGAGGGAAATTTTGGTGACGGGCGATAGTAGCCGGAGGATAGTGTGGAAGGGGTTTAGTGTGTATGTGCATGGGGACACGATTTATTTGGGTAATGACCGGCGGGCGGCGATGACGGGATACGAGGAGGGCGGCGGGATGAGGGGGTTTAAGTTTTTGTTGCACGACAGCGAAAAGATTTTTGGGGCGGGCGAAAGGGCGCTGCCCCTGAACCGCAGGGGATACCGGTTTAACTTATATAACAACCCGTGGTATGGGTATGGCGAGGGGGCGGATAACCTGAATTATTCGGTGCCGTTTGTGACATCGAGCAACCACTATGCGTTGTTCTTTGATAATGCGAGCAAGGGGTTTTTGGATATTGGCAAAACGGACGGGAAGGTGATGGAATATGGAGCGTATTCGGGCGAGCTGAATTTTTATATTATTATAGGGGATGATTACCCGGAAATTTTGCAGAGCTATTATAAACTGACGGGCACGCAGCCGCTGCCGCCGAGGTGGGCGCTGGGTAGCTTTATGAGCAGGTTTGGGTATTATTCGGACGCGCAGGTGAGAAGTATTTATGCGAAGATGAGGGCGGACTCGGTGCCTTTTGATGCGGTGATATTTGACCTCTTCTGGTTTGGGGACAGCATTAAACATACACTGGGAAACCTGGACTGGGTTAACAAAACGGCATGGCCGGATGCGAAGAAGCTGATAGGGGATTTTAAAAAGGATAATGTGAACACAATACTGGTGACGGAGCCGTTTGTGCTGGAAGGGACGGAGAACTATGAGGCGTTCAAACCCTTTATGGCTGTGGACAGCAGCGGAAAGCTGTACACGCTGACGGACTTTTATTTTGGGAGGGGAGGGCTGATAGATATGTTTAGGAAAGACTCGAAGGACCTGTTCTGGAGCTTTTATAAAAAGCAAATGGATAATGGCGTGGAAGGCTGGTGGGGAGACCTGGGAGAGCCGGAGAAACATCCTGCGGACTTGTATCACAACCTGAAAGACTTTGGGTATAAGAGATTGTTCAGCGCTGATGAAGTGCATAATGTGTACGGGCATAACTGGACGGAGATGCTGTATGAAAAGTTTGCGGAGAATTATCCTGATAAGAGATTGTTCAGCCTGAACAGGAGCGGGTTTGCTGGTACGCAGCGGTATGGCATTTTTCCATGGAGTGGTGATGTAAGCCGCAACTGGAGCGGGTTTAAGGCGCAACTGCCGTTGATGCTCGGCATGAGCATGAGCGGGGTGCCTTATATACATGCTGATGCGGGTGGGTTTGCGGGCGGTGACGGTGATAAAGAACTGTATGTAAGATGGCTGGAGTTTGCTGCGTTCACGCCGATATTCCGCCCGCATGGAACGGCGCTGTATGAGAAGGACCCGAATGCGTTCAGCTTTCCGAGCGAGATAGCTTTGATGGATGAACCTTATAAAAGTATTGCAAGGCAGGTGGATATGGAGCGGTATAAGTTGTTGCCTTATAATTATACACTGAGTTACAGGCAGGCTGTGAATGGAGAGCCGCTGGTAAGCCCGTTGTATTATTATTTTGGAAGCGATACTGCGGCGGTAAATATTAATGATGAATTTATGCGTGGGCGTGAAATGCTTGTTGCGCCTGTGTTAGAGAAGGGTGCGACTATGAAGAATGTTTATTTACCAAAAGGAGAGTGGTATGATTTATATTCAAATGAGAAGATTGATGGTGGTAAATGGGTGAGTGAAAACCTTAGCTTGAATCATATTCCTGTGTTTGTGAAAGCGGGGAGTTTTATCCCGATGGTTGATAAGAAAATAATAAGGACTACAAAGGATTGCACAACGGATAGCTTGGTGTGGAATTATTATGCGGCAGAGAAGGCTTCTTCTTTTACGATGTTTGACGACGATGGGGAAAGCAGGAAGTCTATTGCGGAGAAGCAGTTTGAGTTGATTAAGTCAAGTGTGAGTTATTCAAATAAGATGTACCACTTTGTTTTTAGCAGTAATAAAGGGAACTATAAAGGCAAACCGCAAACAAGGAATATTGGTTTGGTTGTGCATGATGGAAGCGGCAGTGTAGTGAAGAAAGTATTTAAGTTTGATGGGAATGCAGTATCCATCAATATTCCAGGGAAGTAGCATTTAATCCTTTTCAGATAAACCGGGGCGCCTTGTTTGAGTGTGCTCAACAGCTTTATTGTAGCGCCATTCTTCTATTATTTTGGGATTACCGCTCAGCAGTTCATTAGGCACTTTCCATCCACGGAAATCTGCGGGGCGTGTATAAACAGGAGGAGCTAAGAGGTCATCCTGGAAAGAATCAAAAAGGGCAGAGGTTTCATCATTTAATACGCCCGGAATAAGCCTGCCGATGGCATCCACAAGAATAGCTGCGGGAAGCTCGCCGCCGCTTAAGACATAATCACCAATGGAAATTTCTTTTGTAATGAAATTGTCGCGGATACGCTGGTCAATTCCTTTGTAATGCCCGCAGATGATGAGTATATTTTCTTTAAGAGAAAGTTGGTTGGCTGTTTTTTGATTGAATAGTTCGCCGTCGGGGGTCATGAAGATCACTTCATCAAAAGGCTTTTCTTTTTGTAAGGATTCAATGGCGTTTGTAAGTGGCTCACACATCATTACCATACCTGCACCGCCGCCATATTGGTAATCATCTACCTGCCCGTATTCATTCAACGCCCATTGGCGAAGGTTATGGATCTTTACTTCCAGCAAACCTTTGTCCTGCGCACGTTTCATGATACTATGGCTGAGTGGGCTTTCGAGCAATTCGGGGAGAACGGTGAGGATGTGGATTTGCATTATCTTACTATTCTGGCTAAATGTCCATAAAATCTTCCAGATCGCGCTGTTGTTTTTTAGTTGGCCTTCCAGTCTTGCTCATTCGTTTGCCTGTATAGAATGAAGTGGATTTATCGGAGGTATTATTTATTTCTTCTTTTGGAGTAATGTCAATATAATAATTTACGGCCTCAGGGAAAGCAACACGACTGAATAATAAGCCAGTTACTTTTATAACCCATTTTTTTGCTTCTGTTTTTATTTCATATTGATCACCAATGTTTACTGTTTTAGAAGCTTTGAGAGGACTGGCATTCATTTTTACTTTATTCTTATCGCAGGCTTCGGCAGCTAAAGAACGTGTTTTGAAGATGCGTATTGCCCAAAGGTATTTGTCAAGGCGAAGATGTTCTTTGGAGCCGGGCATTTTCAAATTAGAAATTATATTTTTGACCTGACCTTTTACTTCTTCATCTCTGCATAAAACTTATGGAAGTAGGGAATGGTTTCAATGCCTTTGTAAAAGTTGGCGAGGTCATACTTTTCGTTGGGGCTGTGGAGATTGTCGCTGTCTAAACCGAAGCCGAGGAATACGACTTTGCAACCAAGAACACTTTCAAATAAGGCTGTTATAGGGATACTGCCCCCGCCGCGCATGGGGATGGGGTTTTTGCCAAATGTTGCTTTGATGGCTTTTGCTGCTGCTTTGTATTCAATGCTGTCAACGGGGGTCATGTAGGGGTCTCCGCCGTGGTGAACTTCTGCTTTTAGGGTAACGTAAGGTGGTGCAACTTTTTTAAGATGGCTGATCAAAAGTTCAGTCATCTTATCTGTTTTTTGGTTTGGAACTAAGCGGCAACTGATCTTTGCGTAGGCTTTTGAAGGCAGGACTGTTTTTGAGCCTTCTCCTATATAGCCTCCCCAAATACCATTTACTTCAAGTGTGGGGCGAATGCCGGTGCGTTCGTTGGTGCTGTAGCCTTTTTCTCCCCATAATTCACTTACCCCTAAATCCTTTTTATATTCTTCTGCATTAAAAGGAGCCTGAGCAAGGGCGGCTCTTTCGGCTTCATTCACTTCTAAGACATCATCATAAAAATTGGGGATGGTAATATGGTTGTTTTCATCGTGAAGGCTTGCGATAATATGGGTGAGAATAGTAATCGGGTTGGCAACTGCACCGCCGTACACGCCGCTGTGGAGGTCGCGGTTGGGGCCGGTTACTTCTACTTCAATATAGCTGAGGCCGCGGACGCCGACGTCAATGCTGGGGGTGTCGAGGCTGAGCATGGAGGTGTCGCTTATTAATATTACATCGGCTTTTAGTAAATCTTTATGGCTGTGGAGGAAATCTGCGAGGCTGGGGGAGCCAATTTCTTCTTCGCCTTCTACGATGAATTTTATGTTTACGGGAAGGGAGGAGGTGTGCACCATTGTTTCGAGGGCTTTTATGTGCATGTAGACCTGGCCTTTGTCGTCGCAGGCGCCACGGGCGTATATTTTGCCGTCTTTTATAACCGGTTCAAAGGGGCCGCTGTGCCAAAGTTCTAAGGGGTCGGCGGGTTGGACATCGTAATGGCCGTAAACTAAGACTGTTGGCAAGGAGGCATCGGTCATTTTTTCTGCATAGACGATGGGGTGGCCTTTTGTTTCATAAATTTCGGCTTTGCTGGCGCCTGCTTCGAGGAGCCTTTGCTTTACGGCTTGGGCGCAGCGGGCCATGTCTGGTTTATTTTCTGTGCGGGCGCTGATGCTGGGGATGCGGAGGAGTTCGAGGAGCTCGTTTAGGAAACGGTCTTTGTTTTCGGCCTGGTAGGTTGTCCATTCTTGCATATAAAAAAGTTTTAGGGAACGAAAGTAATGTGTTTTTGGGAAGGAAAGACTTCATCCTGACCCTTTTTCAATGGAAAAAGAGTAAGGAAAGCGAATGGAATGGAACGAAATGAGGATGGAATGATGCGAAATGAGGATGGAATGATGCGAAACGATGATGGAATGATGCGAAATGTTAATGGAATGTTACGAAATGATGATGGAATGATGCGAAACGATGATGGAATGATGCGAAATGGCGATGGAATGATGCGAAATGGCGATGGAATGGTGCGAAACGAAGATGGAATGGTGCGAAACGACGATGGAATGGAACGAAATGGCGATGGAATGATGCGAAATGACAATGGAATGGAACGAGATGACGATGGATAATAGTGGAATGACCTCATCCCAACTCTTTTCCAAGGGAGAAGGGGAAGAAAATGCGGAGGATGGTGCGCTATGGCCTGAAATTGAGGTTGATGGAGTTTAGTTGCTGAATAGAGTTGCTACTGCTGAAGGACTGCGGGATGGTAGTGGAAAACCCGGTGAAGGTTTTGTGTATAGCTTTTGTGCCGGATTTGGAACGGACAGCCCGGACAGAAGCTGAACGATAGACGGAGGAGGAGAGCCCCGAATGATTTCTGATTTGGTTGATTGGTTGAAGGGTTGAATGGTTGAAGGGATGGAGAATTTTTTTTGAGGGGATTGCAGGAATATTTGCTTTCTTTGGGCTAATGAAAAAATATGCGGTGATAGTGGCGGGAGGGGCAGGGACGCGGATGGAGAACGTGGTGCCGAAGCAGTTTTTGCTGGTGAAGGGGAAGCCGGTGTTGTGGTACACGCTGGACGCTTTTTTGCGGGCGTTTGACAACATGGAAATAATACTTGTTTTGCCTGCGGCGCATATAAAGAAAGGGGAGAGGATAGTAGCGATGTTTGAGGCGACTCGTAAAATATTGCTTACGACGGGCGGCGAAACGAGGTTTGCGTCAGTGAGAGAGGGGTTGAAACTGGTGAAGGAGGAATCGGTGGTGTTTGTGCATGACGGGGTGAGGTGTTTGATAAGTGTGCCGCTGATAAAACGCTGTTTTGCACAGGCGTTGGAGCGGGGGAGCGCGGTGCCTGCGGTGGCGGCGACGGACAGCATAAGGATAATGGACGGCGAGAAGCATTTTGTGCAGAACAGGCAGCGGGTGAAGGTGGTTCAGACGCCGCAGACTTTTTTGAGCAGCATCATACTTCCGGCGTTTGAACAGGAATATAGTAAGGATTTTACTGATGAGGCTACGGTGGTGGAGGCTTTTGGGAGGGAAGTTTTTTTGACGGAAGGGGAATATGATAATATTAAAATTACGCGGCCTGTTGACCTGATGATCGCGGAAAGGATGATAGAGGAAAGGTCAGCGTTTTAATAATTTGAGAGGAAAAGAAAGGCTGTTGTGATGAACCCTGCTATAAGGCTGGTTGATGCTTCCGAAATTTTCATAAAACTTTTTGATGCCTTCTATGTCTGAGCCTTCAAAATCGAGGATGAGGGGCTGAGCGGAAAATTCCCATATAATATTATCGAACAAAAAATGATTGGCGCTGGTTTTTCTTCCGGCAGCGGGGATGCTGTTCATCATATTATATATCCTGTTCTCATCTTTTAAAAGGAGTGCGGTGGCGAGTGTTTCATTTTTATTATTGGTGACTTTTCTGGCAAAGGCGTTTCCTGATCGCTCTAAATATTTTGCAAGCTGGAGGAACTGGGCGAAGTCCTGTTCCCTTACGTGAGGAAACCTTTCGTGGTAAAGTTTTTTATATAAAAAAAAGGCGGGTTCAATCTCTTCTTTGGCGTAGATAAGGTTTTCTTTTTCAGCTTTTTTCAGGTTGTTCTTTAAATCAGTGGAGTAGCCTTTTTGAATGGTTAAATAATCTTCATTGAGCGGAAGGATATAATTGTTGCAGGAAATGTCATTTTGAATTCTCCCGTTCATATTATTGAAAGCATAATCGCCATAGTCAAAACTCCAGTATAATATTGCTAAATAGGACCCGCTAAAGGCATCATCAATTGCTGAATATAATCCAAGTTGTTGTATAAACGGAACAGTATAAAAGTATTTTATGCCCAATTTTCTACGCCAGCAAATGGGCATTACAGCTTCATAATCTTCACGTACCAAGCCCGTCCAGTTGTCGCTCATTTGGTCGAGGTAAAAAGATTTTGCATAAATGAGTGGGTTGGGGCTGCCGGACACACAGGCGTCCCATTTTACTCTATCTATCTTTTTAGAAGGTATAGTAAAAATTTCTATGCGCTCCATCACAAAGGAATTTGGCTGTTGATGTTGCGGAGTTTAAACGCATCGAGGTTGATGCTGAAGGAAACGGTTTGCCAGAAATGGTTGGGGCCAAGTGTTGATTTATAATAGTCGCTGTAAACGCTGCTGTAAAATATGGGAACGTAAACAGTGATGGCTTTTTTGAGCACGGATATTTGAAAACCTGCATCGTAGAGGAACTTGCCGGTTGCGGGGTTATCCTGCCATGCTTCTGCATTGGTGCCGATGTCTACGAATAATTGCAGAGGAATTTTGAAAGGAAAAATATTTAATGGGTTTACGGCATGGGGGATGTCGCCGCTCAGGTTCAATGCCATAAGCCAGTCATCGGTTTTGCCAACTTTGCTGCTAAGCAGGTCGGTGCTTACTTTAAAGAATCCGTCGCGCTCCATAATTTGCTGGCTTTGCCAGCCCTGGAACTCATTTCTACCAACGAAATAATCGCTGTAAGTATAGTCTTCGCTGCCCTTGGGGCCGGTCATGTTCAGGTCATAATTGGAGTTATTGCTTTCTGTGATGGGTGTTTTGGAAACAAGATAGAAGAATTTGCCTGCGAAAAATCTTGCCTGCAAACCGTCTTTACCTGCACCATAATTAAAGAAATACTTTCCTGTAAACCCTGCACGCAAAAACTGTGTGCCGTGGTCAATTTGCAGGTTTGCATTGTATGGATAGAGCGACCGCGTATTAGTGATGTCAAATTTTAATTGATCGATAGATGTGGTAACAGTTTGTTTGGTGATGAGCGGGTTAATGGTATCGGTAGGATAAATAGGCTGCTCCTGCGACAGTATAAATGTTCTTGCCTGGATGGAATATTTGCGCGTAGAGCGAAGGTCTTTGTCGTACAAAGTGATTTTTACAGAAGGCACAATGCGTGTAAGCCCGAAATACAATTCCTGCCCGTTAACAGGCACATTTTGATCAGTTGAATTGATGGAATATTTTTCGCCGCTGACAGAAAATTCAACCCATGATCTCTTTTTGAAAATACTATAGCTCAATCTTCCAACACCGTTAAAGGCCTTGCTATTGGTGGCATACAAAGGGGCAAGCAGAAAATCAAACTTATTTAAAGGAAGTTGGTAATTGTGAATCATTAAGCCAACCATAATTTTATCATAAAGATTATAACCAACAGCAGGCAGCACCGAGATGTAATTATACCGGTCAGTATTTTTTAGATTTAAAAAAGTTGTAAGCCTCAATTGTTTTTTTTGAGGAGGATAGAGGGAAGTTGTTTGAAATAGTTGATCGTACAATGGCTGAATTGATCGCCCGCTTGTCTTTTCAACGATTGCCTTAAAATCTTTGGGGTAGGGATGCTTGCATTTCCAATGTTCAAAATATTGATGCATGCAACTGTCAAAAAGCGTGGAACCAAGCTGGCGCTGCAATTGCTGAAGCCATAAGCTGCCTTTTTTGTACACGACCAATTCATAATTGGCAAGAGTAAATGAATCAGAAGTAAGTTCTAGTGGCTGGCTTTTATGTGCTTTTATATATGATTCCAGCAGAAGTTTTTCAGCATCCTGCGGCTGTTTGCTCCGCGGCAAAAGTGAAAATTCATCATTGCTGAAAGCAGGAGAACCATACTTTTCTTTAGTGTATTCATTTTCATAGAAGGTATTAATACCTTCGTCCATCCATGCATGGTCGCGCTCGTTTGTTCCAAGGATTCCGTAGAACCAATTATGGCCTACTTCATGGGTGATGACCGCATCCAATTCTTTGCCTGTGCTGTTTCCGGTGATCAAAGTGATCGTGGGATATTCCATGCCATCTGCATAAGTGGTTGTGTTTCCAGCAACGGCACTAACAATGCCATAGGGATATTCTCCAACTTTACTGGAATAAAACTTTACCGCATCTTTTATATAACTAATGCTTTTGTCCCAAGCTTCCTCCTGCCATGGATTGTAAAATGAAAAAGCATCAACAGTATGGGTGGGTAATTGGATAGTGTCATACCGAACAATAAAAAGCTTGCTTGCAAACCATGCAAAATCGTGGACACTATCCAAAATGTAATGCAGTGTCTTTGTTTGGCGGGATGACGCAGGCATTATCCGCTCGAACGGCTTTTTCTGAAGCCTAGCTTCTCTCTCGAGATTATTTTTAAACTCCCTGAAATTGGCCTGAGCAGTCGGCTTCTCTTTGCCCAATGTCTTTAATTTCTCAAGTTCATCTTTATCCTGTAAATAACCGGAGGAGGCAACAATGTAATTTTTGGGTAAAGTGATCTACACATCAAAACTGCCGTATTCGCTGTAAAATTCCCCCTGGTCTAAATAAGGAAACGGGTGCCAGCCCCGGCTGTCGTAAACTGCAGGTTTGGGATACCACTGCGTAAGTTGATATGTCTGAAAAACATGGCCGCCACGTGAAAAATTATAAGGCAGTTTTTCATGGAACGGGGTAGTGATGCCAACAGAATCTTTTGGCGGCAGAGGTTTTGGAAGCATGATTTTCAGAATATCAATATAGGCACTGTCTTCTACAACAGTTGCTGTGCTATCATCCACTTTAAAATCGAGTTGATTAATATAACCGCGTGCTTCTTCATTTGAAAAATAAAAATCGTTGCTGCCATTGCGTAAAAGCTGTTCGCTAAAAGCAGTGCGGTCATTTTTATAAGCGTTAGGCCAAAGATGAAACCAGATAAACCTTAATGTGTCAGGCGAATGATTGATGTAAACGATTTTTTCAAATGCAGTGATACTGTTATCCACGTCATTCAGCTTTACATCAATAGTATAATGCTGTTCCTGCTGCCAGTAATTGGTTTGGCAAAAGGCATTTGTAATGAAAAACAGAAGAAATAAGCCTAAAAAAAATCGCACGTTTATTATTTTAGTTCGAGTTATCTATTTTGCCAACCTTACTACTTTCCCTTGCCTGTTAAAATTATCTTGAGTGTGTAAGCCATTATCTTAAAATCAAGCAAAAGAGAAGCATTTTCTATGTACATCAGATCATATTTCATACGCTCTATCATTTCCTCTACATTGCTTGCATAGCCAAAGCGTACCATGCCCCAGGAAGTCAACCCCGGTTTCACCTTTAGCAAATAACGAAAATAGGGGTTTCGCTTGCTTATTTCATCAATATAAAATTTTCTTTCTGGCCTGGGGCCAACAAGGCTCATATCGCCATTTAGAATATTCCATAGTTGAGGAAGCTCGTCCAAACGCCATTTCCGCATAACCTTTCCCCATTTTGTAATGCGCTGGTCATCGTCTGAAGAGAGCATCGGCCCGTTTATTTCTGCGCCTTCATACATTGACCTGAATTTGTAGATAATGAATTTTTTTCCGCGGAAACCTACCCTTTCCTGAGCATAGATCATTTTTCCTTTTGAGGAAAGTTTTGTGCGCAGTGCTATAAACAGCAAAAAAGGGCTTAAGAGGACCATGCCTGCAGAAGCGATAACTATATCGAGAGCCTGTTTAATGTTTTCCTGCCATAGGGGCATCACGTTGGTAGTGATGTCAATTAAAGTGGCGCCCAATATGTTGCCTGTTTTTACAGAGCCGGCAAGTATGTCAAAGTTATCGGGCACAATTTTTACCATTACATTTTTCTCGCTCAGCGTGTTAATGATCGGTTGCAGGTTGTTCAGTTCGCTATTATCAAGTGCTACGATCACTTGCTGAATGCCCGCACGCTCTAGTACTATTTCCATTTGGTCCAGTTTACCAAGTTGAGGGATGTGGGTAGAAAGTGCATTTTGGGAAAATTCATCGGCGCAAATAAAACCAATACTTTTATAACCAAGAGAGGGATTGTTTTTTATCTCCTTATAAGCGTCGAAGGCTTTACGGTTGTTTCCTATGAATAAAGTGTTGAAAAAATATTTTCCCTGGAGCAAATGTTTTTTTGCAACCGACAAAATAACCAACCGGCCGATGTAAATAAATACTGACTGCAGGAACCAAAACACAAAAAACACCTTGTAGAAATAAATATAGTTTTCCTGCTGATCATTTAGCATAAGCGCAAAGAACAAGAATAAACATCCGACTAACGATTGTATAACTGTTTCACTAAACTCATTTAATCGTGATTTTACATAAACAGAATTTTTGTAAGCACCCATAACAGTAAAAAGTAAGAGCCAAAAAGCTGGTATGGCAAGAAAAGATTTGAGGAAAAAATAGTTGTCGGTTTGAAGTAAGGTGATAAATGGATAAGTTGTTTCGTGAAGCAGCGCTTGCCTGAAAAGGCTAATGAATATCCACACAGCAGCAGACATAAGAAAGTCTGAAAAAATATACCACCTGATATGTAGGGCTGAGGCTTGAGGCTGCATGTGTGTTGATCAAGCCAAGGCTTTGGCATTATTTATTTTATCAAGTATTTTATGTGCTGTTTCCAGAGCAAGATAACCATCCATTTCGCTTACTACGACGGGTTTGTTGTAAATAATAGATTCGGCAAAAGATCTCAATTCTTCTTTAATTGCGTTTACAGGCTCGATTTGTGGGTTGGCGACAGCAATGGTTTTTGTGCCATATTTAGTTTCAAGGTCAAAAGTAAAAACGTCTTTGTCTTCCGGCAGTTTCATCCTGATAATTTCTGTTTTCTTTTCCAAAAAATCAATGCCTATATAAGCATCTTTCTGAAAGAGGCGCATCTTTCGCATTCTTTTCATGCTGATACGGCTGCTTGTTAGGTTCACCACACAACCATTATTAAATTCCATGCGCACGTTAGCAATATCAGGCGTATCGGTCATAACCGCCACCCCGCTCGCGTAAATATTTTTTATATCGCTTTTTACCAGGCTCAGCACGATATCAATGTCGTGTATCATCAGATCAAGGATAACACTTACCTCCGTTCCGCGCGGGTTAAACTGCGATAAGCGATGCACTTCAATGAACATGGGGTTTAAGTTCATTTCCTTTACCGCTAAGTATGCCGGGTTAAACCTTTCCACGTGGCCAACCTGCACCTTAACGCCTGCTTCTTTCACCATTTCTACTATTTGTTTTCCTTTGGCTATGGTGTGCGCCAGTGGTTTTTCCACAAAAACATGCTTGCCTTTTTTAATTGCCGCTTCGCATAAGTCAAAATGATGGTCAGTTGGAGCAACAATGTCAGCAGCATCTATATTATCCATCAGATCAGATACATGTGTAAACCTTTTTAAACCATATTTTTCAACAACTTCCTGTGCAGTTTTATCATTGGGGTCATAAAAGCCAACAAGTTCAACACCTTCGATCTCTTTCCAGTTATTTAAATGGAATTTGCCTAAATGCCCTACTCCAAATAAGCCTATTTTAAGCATAATAATTCTTAGTTTTAGGGGTAAAGATAATTTAATAGGTTTAAGTAGATGCCATTTTATTATTCCCAATCCCTCGATAACCTCAAAGGCTCTTATGATACCCTAAAAGCATCTTCGAAGCGGCAAAAAGCTAAAAATAATCAGTGATAAAGTTAAAATAATACCCTAAAAGCCTCTTATAATAGCCTCTGAGCCTCTTATAATGCCAGGAAAGCCTCTTAAAAGAAGCTTTTAGCTTATTCGGTATTTGTTAATAATTCCTTAGAAATTAGAAGAAATGAAGAACTGGAACATGCGAGGCGGTGCGGTCAATTACATTGTTCCAACGTAAAACTTTAAGCTCTTTATAGGACCGCTGACTTTAATTGGGGTATAAAGTTTTCCCTGCGATCTTTCTTGAGAGCATTTCAGAATGAACTACTAATTTGCACCGCTTTTACTGAGCAAGCATTTATACACGGAATGAGTTTTTATGCAATCACATATTAAAAAGATAACCTCTGCCGGTCTTTTAATTACACTTGGGATCATTTTCGGAGATATTGGCACTTCACCACTCTACGTTTTTAAATCTATTATTGGTGACCGGCCGATAAATGATATGCTTGTTTACGGTGGTATTTCCTGCGTTTTCTGGACGCTTACTTTGCAAACAACATTCAAGTACATCATCCTCACTCTTGAAGCGGACAACAAAGGCGAAGGGGGCATATTCTCCCTGTACGCACTTGTGTGGCGTTACAGGCACTGGCTTTTTTTCCCCGCTATTTTAGGCGCGGCAACTTTGCTGGCTGATGGCATCATCACACCGCCTATTTCTGTGGCTTCTGCTATTGAAGGGCTAAACAGTGTGCATGGGCTTGAACATATAATAGTGCCCGGCGAGTCTTTAACCATTGGTATTGTACTGGGCATTCTTTCCCTGCTTTTTTTCTTTCAGCAATTTGGAACAAAAGTAGTGGGCACTTCGTTCGGCCCTATTATGCTGATCTGGTTCACCATGATCATGCTTTGGGGAGTTATCCAAATTGGGCATTATCCTGTAATTCTTAAGGCCCTTGATCCATATTATGCATATAATTTGCTGGCGCATTACCCTAAAGGATTTTTTTTGTTAGGTGCCGTATTTCTGTGTACTACAGGAGCAGAAGCGTTGTATTCAGACCTTGGGCATTGCGGTAAAAAGAACATACAGGTAAGCTGGATATTCGTAAAAACTGCATTGGTAGCCAATTATTTTGGGCAAGCGGCATGGCTACTGAACAGCGGTAAAATGACATTAGGCGATCTGAATCCATTTTATGAGATCATGCCTCACTGGTTTTTAATTCCGGCGATCATAATAGCTACACTGGCAACCATTATTGCTAGCCAGGCATTGATCAGCGGCTCTTTCACCCTGATAAATGAAGCTGTTAGCCTAAACTTCTGGCCGCGAATCACTATACGCTACCCGTCGGACATTCGCGGGCAGATCTATATTCCAAGTATTAACTGGCTGTTATGGGCGGGCTGCATTGCCATGATGCTTTATTTCAAAGATTCTGATAACATGGCGGCGGCTTATGGTTTTTCTATTACTGTAGCCATGCTTATGACCACGTCTCTTATGTTTTATTTCATGAAGTTTGTTAAAAAATGGCCTTCGTGGGTTTATACACCCATATTGGCGATCTTTTTAACTGTAGAATTCAGTTTTTTTCTTGCCAACATTGCCAAGCTTGCTCAGCGGTGGAAGTTTTTAATTTTTGAAATTACGCTGGTATTTATCATGTATGTCTGGTTCCGCGCCAGGAAAATAACCAACCGGTTTCTTCATTTTGAGAATATCCAGCCTTATATACCACAACTGCTTGCCCTCAGCAAGGACACAACAGAGGCAAAATACGCCACCCACCTGGTGTATATGACCAAAGCCAACAACAGCAGGCATATTGAAACCCGCATCATGGAATCTATTTTGGTAAAGCGCCCCAAGCGGGCAGACGTGTATTGGCTGATACATATTGACCGGATGGACGACCCTTACACAATGGAATATGCGGTGGAAGAAATTGTACATGATAAGATCATGCGTGTTGAGTTCAGGCTGGGCTTCCGGGTGCAGCCGCGTATTAACTTGTTTTTCAAAAAGGTGTTGTGTGAGCTTGCCAAGCAGGACACAGAACTGGATATTCACCTTGCGGATATAAAATATGTGCTCATTAAACGCATTCTTTCCGTGGAAAATGAGTTTTCCGTTCGCGAAGGTTTTATTTTGAATTCTTATTTCAGCATCAATAACCTGGCGCAAACAGATAAAAAAGCTTTTGGGTTGGATATTGCTGATGTTACAATTGAAAAAATACCCCTCGTAGTCACTCCAATACAAAACATACCTCTGAAACGGGCGGCAAGCCATAAATCCGGTCATTGATCTTTCCCTTAAAAATGGCCTTTTTGTTTGCCAAAATTGTCTTTCGGTTAATGTCAACTTCTATATGCAGCATATAGTCGGACAACATGCAGCGTTCAGTCGGATAACATGCAGCGTTCAGTCCGACTACATGCAGCGTTCAGTCGGACAACATGCAGCATATAGCACCTAAGATTCTGAGGCAAGCTAAAAAAAGGCTTTTTAGAAATAGATTTTACCAAAACGATAATGAAGCCTTCCAAAACGGAAGGGGGGTTCCCTGTTTGGACAATAGAAGAAGTTCTCAAGATGCCCGAGATGATCATAGATCAGGAAGTCTATGCAAACAAAAACCCCTCTGTAAACACAGAGAGGTTTATTCATTTTAAACCAAAAACTAACCTAAATATGCTTTCAAAGCGTTGCTGTAGCGTGCTTTTTGCAGGCGTTTAATAGCTCTTTCTTTTATCTGGCGGATGCGTTCTTTGGTCAGGTCATATTTCTGGCCAATTTGTTCAATGGTGTTTCCGTTTTCGCCGTCCAGACCAAAATAAGCGTTTACTATTTCTGCTTCGCGCGGGCTAAGCGATTTCAATACCCGGCGTATTTCTTCACGAAGAGAGTCTTTCATTACATCATCATCCGTATCGTCATTGCCTTCCAGCAGGTCGCCCATGGCCACGTCTTCTGCTTCGTGCACAGGTGCATCAAGAGAAGTATGGCGGGTATTGCTCTGGAAAATGTTGTTGATTTCCGTTTCGCTCATTTCCAGTATCTCGCTCAACTCTTCAGTTGAAGGTTCGCGTTCATGTTCCTGTTCAAAAGCCATGTAAGCCTTGTTGGCTTTGTTGTAAGTGCCAATTTTGTTTTGAGGCAGGCGAACAAGTCTGCCCTGCTCTGCCAACGCCTGTAAAATGGACTGGCGTATCCACCAAACAGCGTAAGAAATAAATTTAAAACCTTTTGTTTCATCAAAGCGTTGTGCCGCCTTTATCAGGCCGAGATTTCCCTCGTTGATGAGATCGCTAAGTGATAAACCCTGGTGCTGGTACTGCTTGGCCACAGATACCACAAACCTTAAGTTTGCCTGCACCAATTTGTCAAGCGCTCTCTGACGTCAACTGAATGTGACGATTCTTGATCCGCTGTGCCAGTGTTGTTTCCTCTTCGGGAGTAATCATGGAATCTTTGAGATTTCCTGCAGATATTTTTCCACTGCCTGCGAATCACGATTGGTGATCTGAGTAGCGATTTTGAGTTGCCTCATATTATACTATTACTTATTTACTAACATTGTATGACGATAAAACTTGCAAAAGCGATGCTTTACGCTTCTAAGAATTAAGCAAAAATTCTGAAAATACGCGCAAAGGTATCTAAATTTATGTTTATTTTGGCACTCTATAAATAATTATCCTCTGTTTGTTGAAAACTAATGCTTTACTTAACAAATAATAAATGATCGACTTTAGAAGTGACACCGTTACAAAACCAACGCTTGCCATGCGCGAAGCAATGCTTTCCGCAAAAGTGGGTGACGATGTTTTTGGCGAAGATGAAACCGTGAACCTGCTGGAAAGCAAAGCCGCTTCCTTATTCGGCATGGAAGCCGCCATCTATTGCCCCAGCGGCACCATGACCAACCAAGTTGCTATAAAATGCCACACTCAACCCGGCGATGAGGTCATCTGTGACAGGCTTTCCCACATTTACCAATACGAAGGGGGCGGCATTGCTTTTAATGCAGGCTGCTCTGTAAGCCTGCTCGACGGCGATTATGGCAGAATATCTGCTGCGCAGGTGCAAACGGCAATTAACAATAAAATGGATGTGCACAAAGCCTTTACAAAACTCGTATCCCTGGAGAATACTGCCAACCGTGGCGGAGGAACCTGTTACGACTTTAAAGAATTTACCCTCATAAAAAGGGTATGTGCGGAGCATGAATTAAAACTTCACCTGGATGGGGCAAGGCTTTTCAATGCCATCGTCGCAAAAAATGAAAAGCCTTCAGACTATGGCAAAACCTTCGACAGCATCTCTCTTTGCCTGAGCAAAGGCCTTGGGGCACCTATCGGCAGTGTATTGCTCGGCTCAAAAGACTTTATCGCAAAAGCACGCCGTATAAGAAAAGTATTTGGTGGAGGCATGAGACAAGGGGGCGTTATTGCCGCCGCAGGCATTTATGCTTTAGATAATAATATTGAAAGATTAAAAGACGCCCACACCCACGCCCAATTATTGACAGAAACGGTAAAGAAAAAAGACTTCGCCGGAATCATCTCTCCCGTAGAAACCAACATCCTTATATTTGAAGTCTCCGGCAGGTTCACGCCACTAACACTCGCAAAAAAACTAAAAGAAGCAGGTATTTTAGTTATGGCCATTTCCCCAACACAGGTAAGAATGGTAACACACCTTGATATTTCAGCCGAAATGATCGAACAAACCATTCGCATTATAGAAGGTCTCTAATACATCAACCTATATAAAACAAAAAAAGGAACAGGATATTCATCCTGTTCCTTTTTAAGGTGTTCTTCAATATTATTTTTTACCTGTTATAGCTATTGCTGAATCTAAATGTGTCTGCAAAGTGGGTAACGTGTTCAGCGCAAAGCTCTTTAAATCGGGATCTTTACAATTAGCACCGGCCTTTTGAAAATCTTTAATGTCTGTTTTGTGATCATCAAGCATCATACTCATATAGGATTTATCAAAATCATTGCCTTTTTTCTTACTTAGTTTATCATAGTCTCTTTTCATGCCGCCACTTAAACTGTCAGGCAGCATAATACCTTTTGGGCTCACTATTGATTTAAGTTTGTCGCCTGCTGCCGTATGATCTTTCACCATCATAGCGCCAAAATCTTTCACCCTTTGGCTCATAGCATTCTGTTGTGCCAACTGTCCAAGTTGTACTTCTTCCATGCCACCCATTGCGGCTTTCATTGCAAAGTTTGAATCATCTTTGTCAAGAGGCGTAGTGTTCGCCATAGTGTTGCTCATTTTTCCGGAAGAATCTCCGCCGTTGTTCATAGTAGAAGCGGAACTATCAGTTCCGGTCATAGCGTTAGAACTGTCGCCGCCGTTTTTATTACCGTTTCCGTTGCCGCAGGATTGAAACAGGTAAGCACCCATTAGAAGGCAGTAAACAATAATTGTTTTTTTCATATTTTACTTTTTTATGTTTAAGAATTAATAGATCTTACTTCTTTTTTTTAGGAACTTTTGCCCCTTCTTCACGGGCCTCCGATAAGCCAATAGCAACAGCCTGTTTAGGATCAGTGACCTTTTTTCCACTCTTTCCGCTTTTTAGCTTGCCTTCTTTCATTTCCTCCATGCTTTTCTTCACCTTTTCCTGGCTTTCTTTTGAATACTTTGCCATAAAATTGATTTATATAATGAATGATAACAGTTAAAAGAAAAGTAAAAAGTATGCCAACTAAGAATATATGGCGGGAAGTTAAGTATAACAAAAAATTGTAGAAATTAATGCGCATAAACCTTTGTTTTTTTGTGTTAGTAATGGTACCGCTAACCCCCGCTAATGTATCTTGATCTGAAAACATGCATGTTTTCACCCAAAACATACATGTTTGATGCCTATGTATGCTTGTTTTCACCCAAAACATGCATGTTTGAGTCCTATGTACGCATGTTTTCACCATAAACATGCATGTTTCTGCCCAATCTTCGCGAACATTTACCCCAGGCATGCATGTTTTCGGCAAAAACATGCATGTATTCACTTTCAACATGATCATTCTCATCCAAAACACTTGCGAAGGCTTTAAATAACGTCTGCACGGATGTTGATATGCTAAGATCCTTTTGTTTTATATCTTTACCAAAACTAAATCATCATCTATGGAATGGTACAACTATCTGGCAGCCTTCTTTGCCGGGGCCTTTCTTTCCAACGCCATACCCCATTTTATAAACGGCATTTCGGGCAACAAATTCCCAACCCCTTTTTCTAAACCACCCGGCAAAGGGTTGTCCTCACCAATTGTTAATGTACTTTGGGGAAGCCTCAATTTTATTATCGGGTGTCTTCTTGTCCATGCTGGCAGGTTACATTCCCATAAACACTTTGCACACGCGCTATTTGCTGTTGGCTTTATAGCAATGGCATTAATGTTAAGCAGCAACTTCAGTAAAAAATTTAAGGAATAAAAACGCCTGCAAAAACTAAGTACTTTGTAGGGACCAGGTAGCTACCATGTAGCTGTTACAAAGCCTTAAGATTGTTAAGCTATCTTTGCCCGCAATGAAAGAAATAATGGAAGGCAGAAGAGTTCAGGAAACCTTTATAGTCATGAACGAACTGGTGCTACCCAACGATACGAATGTTTTTGGTAACCTAATGGGCGGCAGGCTGATGTACTGGATGGATATTGCCGCCAGCATATCCGCCAGCAAACACTGCAACGCCCCCTGCATGACGGCAAGTGTGGATAACCTTAGTTTTAAAAACCCCATAAAGCTGGGAAATATCGTGCATATCGAGGCAAAGGTTACGCGCGCCTTCACCACCTCAATGGAAATACATTTAAAAGTTTGGGGTGAGGATGCCCTACACCAGTACCGGTATGAAAGCAACGAAGCTTATTTCACTTTTGTGGCCCTTGACCCCAATGGTAAACCACGCAAAGTGTTGCCTTCCATACCTGAAACAGAAGAGGAAAAGAGTTTATTTGATGGAGCTTTACGTAGAAGACAAGTAAGACTGATATTAAGTGGCAAAATGAATCCTGATGAAGCTAATGAGTTAAAAACGTTATTTTTTCCTCATAAAAACTAATGGATCGGAGTTTGCAAGTTGATTGTTTCGTTATTTTTGATTTAATTAAAGATGAATTATGTTTCCAAAGGTTAACCCAACGAATACACAGGCATGGCTTCTGCTGAGAAGGCATTTTGAAGAAGAAATGCAGCGGACACAAATGAAACACCTGTTCAAACAGGATGCAGAACGTGCGGCAAAGTTTTCTCTCCGTTTTGAAAATATCCTTTTTGACTATTCCAAGAACATTGTTACCCCAAAAACAATGCAGTTGCTTTTGCAGCTTGCGGAAGACTGCAAGCTGAAGGATGGCATTGAGGCCATGTTCAACGGCGACAAGATAAACGAAACAGAAGGCCGCTCGGTATTACATACCGCCCTGCGGAACTTTTCAGGTAAACCGGTAATGAGCGATGGAAAAGATGTGATGCCTGACGTGCAAAGGGTGTTAGGGCAAATGAAAAACTTCTGTCATCATATTCACAGCGGGGAATGGAAAGGTTATACAGGCAAGAAAATAAAATACATAGTCAACATTGGCATTGGCGGCAGCGACCTTGGCCCCGTTATGGTGACCGAAGCGCTGAAACACTTATTGGCTTGAGGGAATACAGCCTTATTTTGTAAGCAATGTTGACGGCACGCACATCGTTGAAACGCTTAAAAAGGTAACTCCGGATGAAACACTGTTTTTGATAGCTTCAAAGACATTTACCACCCAGGAAACCATGACCAACGCACATACAGCCCGCGATTGGTTCCTGCAATCAGCAAAGGATGAAAAACATATTGCTAGGCATTTCGCTGCGTTAAGCACCAATGAAAAGGAAGTAACAAAATTTGGTATAGATCCTGAAAACATGTTTGAGTTTTGGGATTGGGTAGGAGGGCGGTATTCCCTTTGGAGCGCTATAGGGTTATCAATTGCCTTGAGTATTGGCTATGACAATTTTGAACAGTTGCTAAAGGGCGCTTTTTCTGTTGATGAATATTTTAAAACAGAAAAGTTTGATAAGAATATCCCGGTGATAATGGCTTTGGTTGGGTTATGGTATACCAATTTTTTTTGCACTCAAACAGAAGCGATTCTGCCTTATGACCAGTACATGCACCGTTTTACCGCTTATTTTCAGCAGGGCAATATGGAAAGCAATGGCAAACATGTTAACCGTAACGGCGATGAAGTTTCTTACTCCACCGGCCCCGTTATCTGGGGCGAACCCGGCACCAATGGCCAACATGCTTTCTACCAGTTGATACACCAGGGAACGGTCATGATTCCATGCGATTTTATTGCGCCGGCCATCAGCCATAACCCAATTGGCGACCATCATCAAAAACTCTTAAGCAATTTCTTTGCGCAAACCGAGGCTTTGATGAATGGCAAAAGCGAAAAAACAGTGAGAGAGGAATTGAAAAAAGATGGCAAAACAGATCCTGAAATAAAAAAGCTGCTGCCTTTTAAAGTTTTCTCAGGAAACAGGCCAACCAATTCTTTTTTGCTAAAGGAAATTACGCCCTATTCTCTCGGAAGCCTTACTGCCCTCTATGAACATAAGATCTTTGTGCAGGGGCTTATATGGAATATATTCAGTTTTGACCAATGGGGCGTTGAACTTGGCAAACAACTCGCCGGTAATATTTTACCCGAATTACAAAACGAGGATATCATCACCTCACACGATTCCTCCACGAATGCTTTGATAAATGCGTACAAAGAGTTGAGAAAATAAATAGATAATTTTAAAATAAAGAGGCTGCCTTTATAGACAGCCTCTTTTTATTTAATTATCGTTGAGTTGATAAGTGCGCTTTAATTATACTGCGGCTGATGAATGCCTTCTTTAAATTCTTCTATCATTTTCTTATTAAATGCTTCCAGGTCTTGCGGGCTCCTGCTTGTTACCAGGCCATTATCCACTACCACTTCTTTGTCATACCAGGTTGCGCCGGCGTTTTCAAGGTCTGTCCTGATGGAAGAAAATGAGGTCATTTCTTTTCCTTTCAGCAGATCGGTTTCTATCAGTAACTGCGGGCCATGGCAGATGGCCGCTATGGGTTTTCCATCGTCCACAAATTGCTGCACAAAATCTACACAATCCGGGTTCCTGCGCATTTTATCGGGGTTAATAACACCGCCGGGTATCATCAGCCCGTCGTAATTATCAGCATCAGCCCTTTTCAGGTTTACATCAACCGGCAATTCTATTGACCAGTTATCGTCCCGCCAGCCTTTCACTGTTTTTTCCTGCGGAGAAACAATTTCTACTGTAGCGCCCGCATCTTCCAGGGCTTTTTTTGGAGAAGTAAGCTCCACTTCCTCAAAACCATTTTCAGTAAGAATGGCAATTTTTTTTCCTTTTAGGTTTTCCATAAATAAAATTTTTAGTGTTTTAAATAACACAGGAAAAACAAAAACTTTGCCCGACCATTTCAATACAATAATTTTAACGTGTAGAAAATATTATATAAAAACAACGAACTATGTTATACAACGATGAAGAAACAAAAGCTTTCGAGGAAAAATTTAAAACAATGCTTGCAAAAACAAGGGAATTTATGTCATCTCAAAAAGCCGTGCTGGAAGAAAATTTAAAAACGATAATAGAAAACAGTAAAAGTATTATTGAAAAGCCAGATAAAACAGAAGAAGAAATTGCCTTTTTACAAAACTTGCGACAACAGCTTCAACCAGTAGTAAAAGCTTTATCGGATATGCAGCTTATATTAGACGAAAGCCTGTTTCGCCAAGCTAGCCTGCAATATCAGCATATTAAAAAGTTAGCCGAAGAAGGGAACGAAAAAGCTATGAAAGCATACCTTGATCTGAAACCGCACTATGAAACAATGCTAAGAGAGCAAATGAATGATAATTAGTACAGCCCTCTTCCCTTCCTTCCCAAAAGCATTCTTATAAATTTATTGGTTTGGGAAGGCAAACCCGATTTCCTCCCTAAAAAGATCGATCTTCTTCATTAAAAGATGGAATATCTAAATCAAAAGATTCATCTTCTAAGAGAAAAACTCAATCATTTAAGACAAAAGATGGATCTTCTCTGCCAAATGACCGATCTTCTTTCCCGAAAGATTCGTTTTCCAACTCAAAACATTCGTCTTCTAAGGCAAAAGATCGATCTTTCAGGAGAGACGACGAATCTTTTTTGCCAAAAAGATCGATCATTTTTAAAAAGCATTTTTAATTGAACAGAAAAGATCGATCATTTAACAGGCAATAAGGATCTTTTTGAACAAAAAGATCGATCATTTGAATGAGAAGAGCGATCTTTTGAGAGAAAAGATGAATCATTTAACTCAAAAGTTCAGTAGTCGGGTTTTTATGGCTAATATCAATGCATTTTTGCAACATTTTACCCCACCAACACATGTGTTTGCTTGATGATTCCCATCACAAACACGCTTTGCACATGGCCGATGTTTTCGCTTTGGCTTAGTTTATTTACATGAAAATCATAATAAGCATCCATGTTTTCGGCAACCACCTTTAGCATAAAATCAAACTCGCCGGAAATGTTGTAACATTCAATTACTTCGCTCATGGCGTTGATGGTGTTAATAAATTTTGCGCCCGCCTTTTTATTATGCTGCTTTCAGTGAAACATAGCAGATCACCATCAGCCCTTTTTTTACTTTGGTATGGTCAACAAGGGCGGCATATTGCTTTATCACGCCCGTTTCTTCCATTTTTTTGATGCGTTCGTGCACGGGCGTAGTGCTCAAATGTATTTTTTCAGCAATTTCCTTTACGGTTGCGCTGGCATTTTCCTGCAGCAGGTGCAGAATCTGCATGTCTTTTTCGTCCAGGCGCAAAAGGAGCAGTAGTAGTTTCTTCTTTTTGGATTGTTTTGCCATGGATTAATGTTGATTTATTCTTTATAAAATATGATTTATACAATTTCATCCCAAATTTATGAAAAATACTATTGTTTTATTCTGAAATAATATTTTTGTGCTCTAAAAACAAACAAAATGTCAACAATTGAAAAAAACATTGATTTTAAGCTTCCTTACAAGGTAAAAGATATGAGCCTTGCCGAATGGGGCCGCAAAGAAATTAATTTGGCAGAGGCGGAAATGCCGGGCCTTATGGCTTTGCGCGAAGAATATGGCGCAGCGCAGCCATTGAAAGGCGCGCGCGTTGCAGGCTGCCTGCACATGACCATTCAAACTGCCGTGCTTAATTGAAACTTTGATTGCACTGGGCGCTGAAGTGCGATGGAGCATTGCAATATTTTCTCCACGCAGGACCAGGCTGCTGCTGCTATTGCTGCTGCAGGCATTGGTGTATTTGCATGGAAAGGACAGACGCCGGAAGAGGCTGACTGGTGTATTGAACAAACTTTATTTTTTGGAAGCGCAGACCGTCCTTTGAATATGATTCTGGACGATGGCGGCGATCTTAACCAATATGGTGTTTGATAAATATCCTGAATTCATCCAGCACGTCAAAGGCTTGAGCGAAGAAACAACTACGGGCGTTCACCGCTTGTATGAAAGAATGGAAAAAGGCACATTGCCTGTTCCTGCTATCAATGTAAACGATTCTGTTACCAAATCAAAATTTGATAATAAATATGGTTGTAAAGAATCTTTGGTGGATGCTATTCGCCGCGCTACTGATGTGATGATGGCTGGTAAAGTTGCTGTAGTAGGTGGTTATGGCGATGTGGGTAAAGGTTCTGCTGCATCCTTAAGAGGCGCGGGTGCCGGGTTATTGTTACTGAAATTGATCCTATCTGCGCATTGCAGGCTGCAATGGATGGTTTTGAAGTAAAGAAAATGATTGATGCAGTGAAAGAAGCGGACATTATTGTTACAGCAAGCGGTTGCCGCGACCTGATCACGGAAAAACATTTCCGTTTGATGAAAGACAAAGCGATTGTTTGTAACATCGGCCACTTTGATATTGAAATTGATATGGCATGGCTGAATAACAATTATGGCCATACAAAAGATACTATCAAACCACAGGTTGACCTTTATACGATTGAAGGCAAAGAAGTATTCGTGCTTGCAGAAGGCCGTTTGGTGAACCTTGGTTGCGCTACAGGCCACCCAAGTTTTGTAATGAGTAATTCATTCACCAACCAAACGCTGGCGCAGATTGAACTTGTGGACCAACCACAGCAACTATGAAAACAAAGTGTATGTGTTGCCAAAGCATCTGGATGAAAAAGTTGCCCGCCTTCACCTTGCAAAAGTGGGCGTAGTGCTGGATGAACTGACGGATACACAAAGCGAATACTTAGGCATACCTAAAGAAGGGCCGTTCAAACCAGAAATGTACCGGTATTAATAGGTTGATTATTTGATTTGTTGATTGGATGATCCATAATATAAACCCGCTTCATTTATTTGAAGCGGGTTTTGCTTAGCCATTCGTCAATTTCTTTATTTGATCCTTCATTGGTTAAAAACTCACCCTTGCTAATTTGTTTCCTACCCTCCTCAATGGCTTCCTTCTGTTTATCATATAGCATATAAACATCAGATCCTTCGATCTCTATCTCAAGAAGCCTGAACGCTTCCTCTAATAAATGCTCGTCATCGGTTAACCGGATCTTTTCGATCAGGCGTTTTTGCAATTCTATTGTAGACATATAGAGAATGTTTATTCAAATTTAAGAAAATTATTGGATCATATCAGTTGTTAAGCCAATAGCTTTAATTTCCTGCTGTATAAACTCAATAAATAAAATAACCCCTATTAACTTATCCATTACGATCTTATCTTTTAATTTGTGCAAAATTTCTTTCATGCTGAAACGCTTGTTTTTATTAATTATACCTGCTGTTGCTCTCTTTGCTTCCTGCAAAAAGCCACAGGGCTTTGAATACCGCGGTGTTCAAAACTTTAAAGTGGACAGTATCGGTTTTCAGCAATCGACTATCTCCATGAACCTTATTTATTTTAACCCCAATAGTTTTGGAGTAGAGTTAAAACATGTGGACTGCGATGTGTATGTAAACAATAATTACCTCGGCAAATACCAATTAGATACTTTGATGCACATTACCAAAAGATCTGAATTCGCAATGCCTTCAAAAATGAATGTGGACATGCACAACCTTTTTAAAAACGCCTTCAGCGCTTTCTTTTCGCAGGAAATACAGCTTGATATAAAGGGAAATACCAGGCTTGGTAAAGCCGGCATCTTTATTAATGTGCCTTTTAGTTATTCGGGAAAGCAGAAGCTGACGTTGTTTTAAAGAAGTGTAATAAAGAGTATAAGCTGTTTGGGTATAAAAGCAAACTAAGGGAATATTATAGAAACTGCAGTTTATACATTTGCAAAAAACTGAACTGCAAAATTGCAAAATTCAATAATCACCTCTTTATCAAGACCAAATTCTTCTCTATTACCTAAATAATTATGAGATGTTGGAGTGATTTCTTTACCTTCTTTAAGTTCGGTAATTGTTATGCACTTAATATGTTTTTTAGAAACAAGAATTATATAAGCGTTTTCATAAGGATAGTTTTTCGGCAAATCTTTAAAATGATATTCTTCATTGGCTCTAAACTTTACCTCTACAAAATAAACGGCACTATTATTTGGATTTTGCATAACAAAATCAGGCATCCTTCTAATTTCATCCGCAACATCTGAACGAACACCTTTTAAAAGTGCCATAATGCCTGGAATAGTGTTTTCCATGCCATAACGAAAAACATTATATCCTAAACTTAAAAACAATTCTTGAATGAGTGTTTCGGCAATCCTGCCTTTTATCATTCCATAACGATAATTTCTTTGTTGTTCAGAAAGCCCCGATTGTTTTTATCATCAATTTGATGAATGAAAACTTCTACTTGCTTAGTATCAGTAAATACTGATTGCTTTTTATTGTTATAACATTTTAAGCAAAGTCCACCATTATATTTAGTGAATTCTCTGCATTCAATACAATCTGGCATTTTGTTATTGTCGGGTTTAGTTTATACTTCTCGGTGATATTTTGCAAACGAAGATTTGTATTATTAATCTATATTTCCAAATCTTTTTAAAATTGAAAATTAATTCATTGATTTTTGGTTTACAATCCCTGCAATTCCTCCTACAATCGCCCCAATTCCACCTAACATCGCCCCAATTCCACCTAACATTGCTTCAACTCCTCCTATAATCGTTTCAATTCTACCTAACATCGCCGCAATTCCTCCTACAATTGCTTCAATTCCTTCTAACATTCCTTCAATTCCCACTACAATCGCCTCAATTCCAACTACAAAAAATGTTTTCTTAGTGAGAAAAATAAAAATATTTGCGGGAAATATTGGTTTTGGTGTTATCCTTTTTAATGTCTTTACGACTAATAGATAAGGAACGCCCAAGTTTGAATATAGTTTGGGCACAATAAATATTAAAACGCTAAAAATTTAAACTATGGCTATCGTAAAATTGGCTATCAGGAAGAAGCCTTTTCCGTTTGTGATCCAGAAATGCGGCAACATTGTGAAGTTGATGACAGGAAATCTTAATTTTCCTTTTCCCAACCCTTCCCTTACTACCGTCAGCACGGCTATCAGTGAACTGTCGTTGGCTTATGAACTTGCACTGGATGGCGGAATGCTTTTAAAAGCAACACAAAGAACAAAAGCTGCGGCTTTGTTCAACATGATGTCAGTGCTTTCAAAACATGTACAGAACGTTAGCCTTTCTGATGAGCAAATTATTTGAGCAGTGGCATGGATGTGGTTAAAAAACGCACTAAAAGAACCAAGGCTGATGCGCCGCAAAATTTGCGCCTGAGAAATAATGACCAGGTGGGTGAAATGTCTATTATTTTTAAACCTATTCCGGGCGCTTGCAGCTACTTTGTGCAAACAACCACTACACCGGAAATAGAAACGTCATGGGAGGTGGTAAGTTATTTTTCAAAAGCCTCAGGAACAGTGAAAGGGCTTGCAAGCGGTAAGGTTGCCTGGCTTCGCGTGGCTGCTCTCACTTCTGCAGGTACTGGTTTTTTTAGCGGCGTAGTGCATAAAATGATAAGTTGAAGAAAGATGGCCGTTTGATGACAGATGTCGGTAGAAGGATGGTTGGTTTTGCTTTTTATACCCCAAAAAAGCCGGTATTGAATTAACAATACCGGCACATTACGACAATAAAGATACTCGCTTTTATTGTCAATGTTAAACCCTAACTGAAAGTTAGCTTTTTCAATGTTTTAAATTAATGCAGCTACCTTAATTGTTTAGGGTATAAGTTAAAATTTAACCCCAATGGCCGCGGCTCCAGTGATAACCCCTGCCTTTTCTGTCCCAATGGCCCGCATACCATCTTCCTCCTTCATGTGGAGGACGTGCCCAGTGGCCTGCAACTCTAACATAATTGCCTCCCTGCCAAACCCATTCAGGGCCAACCCAAATATAATCAGGGCCAGGAGCAACACCTACTACGCCTACCTCAACATCACCAGGTTGAGTGGCTACAACTTCAGCACTGCAGGAAGCAAGGGCAAAAACAGCAAACATTGCGGCTGCTAAAAACAAGTTTTTCATAATCTATTTTTAATAGGTTTAAAAAAAGCCGTTTAAGTATTTGTTCTTAATGAAGGAATAAATATCCTTTTCTTCATAAAAACAAGGCTTAAACAAACAATTATGCCGATCACTGCATCAATGCCCCATAAAAAAGGAAACCCAACGTGTTGTGCTATCTGGCTGCCCATTGATGGAGAAATGATCTGTGCTAAAGACCATGCTATTGCATATACTGCAGGCATAGCCTCCGCGATTACTTTCTGTAGAACGGCTTATCCAGAAAGTATTCATGAAAGGCATTGCAAACATTTCGCCAAACGTCAGCATCACTATGCAAGCCACTCCTGTAAGCCCTGTTGCGGGGAAAAAGTTCAACAATACAAAACCAAAACCCATCAATAAAGCGCCGATGCCTATGTAAAAAGAAGGTTGCCTTCTGCCTTCAAGGTTATGGATGAGCACCATTTCTATTATTGCGATGATGATGCCGTTCAGCGCGAGCAAAAAGCCTATGAATTGTTCGTTAAAAAACCATTTTGCTTTAAAAAATACAGGCAGCATGGTGAACAACTGAAAGAAACAAATGGCGAATAAAATAACAAGCGCTATAAAAATTAAATAAACCTTGTCTTTATAAGGAGAATTATTTGGTGTGATGTCTTTGTGTTCCTGTTTTGGAGGAGGAGCAGTGGTTGCAGGCAGCAATAGGATGAGAAAAATTGCTGCGGCAATATTAGTGAGGCCGTCTACCCAGAATAATAAATGATAATTATTTGCTGCGAGAAAACCACCTAACGCACCGCCAACTCCCCAGCCTACATTTATAGCTAAACGGTTAAGAGAATAAGAACGGGTAGTATTTTCGGGGGTACTGTAATACGCAACAGCAGTGGCATTAGCTGGACGAAAAGATTCATTACAGATGCTTAAAACCAAAGCACCTATACATAAAGAAAGATAAGTATGAAGATAACCGGTAACGATAAAAAGGATGCCTCCTGTCATCAAAGCAGCTAGCTGTAGCCAGTAAAAACCAATGGCATCAACAATTTTGCCGCCTATAAAAGCGCCTATGACTGCACCCACACCAAACAACGCCATAATAAAACCCGCCTGCGTAATAGAAAAATGTAAACGCTGTGTGCAATAGATGGTCATGAACGGAACAACCATGGTGCCGCTCCTGTTTATGAGCATCACAACGGATAAATACCAACTTTTTCTTGATAAGCCGCTGTAAGCATTTTTATACAGGTTAATTATTTGGTTATTCATTGATCAAATTTGGTGAGAAACATACCTAAAGAAAACTTAAAAAGATATGAAAGGAAAATTCAGGTTATTATTTTTTTTTCCTACTTTGCGTTTTTATTATTTTAAAAAATTAATTCTTAAAAGGAAGTTTGCCGAAAATCCTTATTCCAGAGTAAGCAGTTAAAAAAATTAAAATTATGGCATTTAAAGGCTTGTTAAACGGAAGTATTCCTTACTATCTACCCGCAGGGGAGTCTATGCAGGTTAGCATATTTTACGAGGACGGTGATCATGGGGCTCAATGGATCATGGCCGAACCAATTCCGAGCCATACACCAGGTGTTAATCCATATTTGAATTCAGGAACTTTTGCAGTAGAAGTTGATGGTGGCCCCTCACCTTTATTTAGGTATTATGCTACTATAAAAAATCCAGGAAGAAGCACTTCTTTTTCTTTATCAGGTGGTGGGAACGCGTAATAAAAATTCTATAACTCTTTAAGAAAAATAAAATGCCAACTAACAATATGATCATTCTTACCAATGAATCTGGTAAAATAATTTCCTTTATGCACGATACAACTGAAAGCAATATTCCGGGAATTCATACCGGGATTAAAGCATTGCCCGGTCAATCAATGTATCGTCTTTATGAGGTGCCTGAACATATTCTTTCTGATACTAAGATCGTTGATGAACCTGATGAATTTGTAAAAGTGTTGGAATCTCATTTTACTTTAGCTGAAACTAAGGCTAAAATGAAAAAGATCAACAGTTCATTTGATAAATGATAAATTGAACAACCGGTCCTAACATTCTGTCATCATTTATTGCCAATCACTTTCTCATCCACATCGGTTTAAGCTTCGTTATTTTTTTATAGACAGGACAATCTTCTGTATGTGAACCACGCAGATAACCGGCGCTCATGAGAAACTCATTTACAATTTCACCTCCTGTAAACCTGAAATGTTTTTTAAACAGCTTTACCCACTCATCTTTTGTTAGCGGATGATGATGTTCTATCCATTTTTTAAATGAACCAAATTCCTTTTGCAGTTGCAGGATAACTTTTGCATTCTCAATAGCTGCATTTATTTTCAGGCGGTTTCTTATAATGCCCGGGTCATTCATTAAAACTTCAAATTTTTTGTCAGTGTACTTTGCTACTTTCTTTATTTCAAAGTTGTCATAAGCTTTAAAGAAATTATCTTTCTTTTTTAGTATCGTTTCCCAGCTAAGCCCTGCCTGGTTTATTTCCAGCACAAGCCTCCCAAACAATCCATCATCGCTTTCAATGGGGAAACCATATTCATTGTCGTGGTAAAGTTTATGAACATTGTCCGCCGCAAGAGTTGTAACATGAGTGCAGTAGGTTTTTATTACAGGTTGTTCCATTGTTTTTAATTTGGATAAAGGTAAATAAGAGGAGTTTTATAATTTTGGTTAAATATAATTAAACAAAAATTATGGACAGCACCCAACGCTTTGGCAACCGTGTAGATAATTATGTAAAGTACCGCCCTCATTATCCAAAAGAGATCATTAATTATTTTAAGGAAGAAATGGATCTGAATGCATCAACCATTATTGCAGACATAGGCTCAGGAACCGGCATTTTAACGGAGCTATTTTTACAAAACGGCAATAAAACAATTGGTATAGAACCCAACGAAGCCATGCGTTTGAAAGGGGAGGAGGTTTTAAGCAGTTATAAAAATTTCATCAGCATTGACGCTACTGCAGAAGCAACAACACTTGAGAATAATATCGTTGATCTTATCATTGCAGGGCAGGCATTTCATTGGTTTGATGCAGAGAAAGCAAAGAAAGAATTTAAAAGAATTGCAAAAGCAGGCGCTTATGCAGCTTTGATCTGGAACGAAAGGCAAATCGTAACCGATTTTGAAAAAGAATACGATGCATTCCTTTTAAAACATGCAACGGACTATACAAATATTGACCACAAAAACATTACACCTGATAAAATTGAAACGTTCTTCCATCCTCAAAAAGTATCGCTAAAAACATTCAGCAATCAACAAGTGTTTAATCATGAAGAACTGCAAGGCAGGCTGTTTTCCTCTTCCTACATTTCTTTGGAAGAAAACGAAAAGTACTATTTTATGCTGCACGAACTAAAACAATTGTTTGAGAAATATCAAACAAATAGAACAGTAAAGTTCAATTACATAACAAACGTTTATTGGGGAATGATCAAAGTTGAAACCCGTAATTAAAAATAATTAAGAATTACATGTTGTGGTAAATGATTATTTCATGTTCAAACCTGCCGTCAAGTGTCATTCTTGTTAATTCAATACGGTAAGGCCCGCTTGTATATTGAAAGGATTGCGGTTTATTGGATTTAAAAGGTAAAACAGATCGGGAACTTTTTAATCTGTTATTAGTAAATACATTTTCAATTGCCTTTTCAGTGCTTATAAAATTATTCATTTCATCCTTGGCAAAGCCGGAATTAGTAAAACGAAATGCCCATTCATTTCCATACTGGAAAATATTTGCAGGTTCAAATGACCTATCGAGCAAAATAACCTTTGGTTTATAATTTATGCCTTCCTGCTGTCCTTTGAATTTTGTAAAGTTGTTTTTTGCATCTGTAAACACTGCGGAAAGCGCTTCCGGAAAACTCTTGTATTGATAATTCTGTGAAAGTTGAGAATGAGGAACAGTGTTCACAGTATCCTGTACAACCACTACCTGTGTATCTACAGGAGGTTTTTTAGGAAAAATTGAAGAACCATCCTTTGCTCCAAGAGGAGTTACGGATAGAATAGTATCTGTTTTGGGAGAAGCTATCTCTCCGTCATGCCTAAAAAAGCCAACTGAATTTAAAATAACTATAAGTCCGCCAACTGCAGTTATTAAAGTTGCAATTGCAGTTATAATTCCGGGAACAGTAGCCCAAAAACTTGTTTTACCATTACTATCTTCTGCCATATTCAAATTATCTTAAGGTTAATAATTAGAAAGCATAAAGATAGTTTGAGGAAGTAATGTTGTAAAATAAAATATTTAGCATAAACAGTAGTGAGACAATATAATAGGTTCACCTCTTTATCATTTTATCCTTCACAATTTCTTTGATAACCTTCTCCCTTAGATTTTGACTGATAGCTATCTTTTCATTTCCTATATCAAGGATATTGCCTTCAATGCTTTTCACTTTGCTAATGTTCACTATAAACGATTTGTGCACTTTAATAAACATGTCCAAAGGCAACTGTTCTTCCAGGTTCTTTATAGTAACATACACCATCATTTTCTTTGTGTTTGTATAGAGCATTACATAGTTCAGCATTGCCTCTGCATATATTAGATCTGAGTAGAAAACCTTCTCAATTTGGTTATTGCATTTTATAAAAAAATGGTCATCGGCTTTATTCGATTGTGACGATGGTGTCTTTTTCAAAACCCTTATTTCCTTTGCCTTATTACATGCCCTTAAGAACCGCTCAAACGCTATCGGTTTTACCAAATAATCCAAAACGTCCAGCCCATAAGCTTCTACGGCATGTGCTGCATAAGCGGTAGTTACAATTATCTGAGCATTCGTCTTTGCGCTTTTTATAAAGTCAATGCCGTTTATCTTAGGCATATTAATGTCTAAAAATATAATGTCGATCTCATTATCATTCAGCAGCGGCATTGCTTTCAACGGGTTCTCCGCCTGGCCTATCAACTCTAAATGATCTATCTCCTCTATAAACTCCTGCAAAAGTTTTCTTGCAATTGGTTCGTCATCAACAATAATACACTTTAGCTTCATTGCAGGTCAATATTTAAAGCTGTTTCGTAATGATCATTTTCATTGTGAATTGCAAACTGATGCTTTTTGTTATACAACAATTCCAGCCTGCGCTTTAAATTGATGATCCCAATACCCCCTGAGTTGCCGTTTACTATACTTTGCAGCGGCTCTTTTGTATTGATAAATGAACTGTGCAACACCATGTCTTTTGTATATATTTTGATAATTATCTTATTCTCTTTATCTGCATAATTACTAACAAACTTGAAAGCATTCTCAATAAGTGTCACTAACAAAAGAGGAGCTATGGTTAATCCCCGTTCTATATCATCAACTTCTAGCGTTATCAATAACCGTTCATCCTTGCGCAAACGCTGGAAAGCCGCATAGTTTTTTATATAAGTTATCTCCTTTTCCAGTGCCACTTTCTCTTCACCGCAATCATACAACTGATACCTCAGCAATTCAGAAAACTGTAACAGTATATTCCTTGCGGTCTGGTTGCTTTTGTCAATATGCCCGTAAATAGTGTTAAGCGAGTTGAATAGTGCATGAGGATTTATCTGCGCCTTTAAATAATCCAGTTCATTCTTTATCCTTTCTTTTTCCAGCAACTCAAGCTGCTGCTGCGTTTGCATCCTGTCTATCAGCATTTTTCCAACTGTAATAACCAGTACCCAAATGGATATATTAAAGACAGAATTTACATACAACTCCCCAAAACCGATTGGCACCGCATGAAAAAAATGCAGGTTCATTTGTACGGATACCAATGCCCTCAGCCACGCTGAAACTCCAATGGTGATGATTATTGCAATAACAAATAGAGGGTACTTCTTTTTAAACAAAAACTCCGGAATAATAAAATTGCTCAGAGCATAATAATCCGCAGTAATAAAAATCAAATAGCAAAACTCTATCGTCATTGTTTTAGTAAGCGCAACGGAATAGTTCCTGAAAACAACAACCCACAAAAGATAAATAGCTGCCCAGAAAAGCACATGATACAACGCTGTCTTCTTTTTCAAAAACTTATATTTTTTCAAAGATAGCAACGCACTGATGTTTAGTTATTTTATTACACCATACACCGCCAATTCTTGATAAACCACTGTTTAATCAAGTAAATTCTTTCGATGGTGTAAATAGTTTTAGCTGCCGGAACAATGCCCTGATGTTTGCATCATCATCTACAAAAAATAAGAAAGCAATGAAGAAAATAATCAACTGGTTTATCCATCCTCCTGTAACAGGGCCATCAACTATATTAATACTCCGCCTCATGGCTGGCGGTGTCTTTCTATGGGAGGGCATTTTAAAATTCGTTTATCCAAACCAGGGAGTAGGGCATTTTACAAAACTAGGTTTCCTTTTTCCAGAAGCTACTGCGCATTTTATAGCGGCCGGAGAAATTATCGGCGGCCTGTTTCTGGTCTTTGGCCTGTTGACAAGGATAACAGCCTTCTATTTTATCATCCAGATGATAGTCGCCATACTCAGCACAAAAATATCCCTGTATCTTGGCACAAGCCCGTTGCCATTGCCTCCCGTTCCTCCAAAAATTGGCATCTGGGCAGTCCTTCACGAAAGCAGAGCCGATTACGCCCAGTTACTAACCAGCCTTTTCCTGTTAATAGAAGGGGCGGGGAGAAGGTCGCTCGACTTTATTATTTCCACCTCAAAGAAAGTGTACGTTATGAATGGCAAGTAATTCTTCTTTTAGAAGGGTAGGGGTAAACCTCGATTTCCAACTCCCTTTTTGCATCAACGGCTGTGTTGGTATATCCCCATCACATTCCCTGCAACATCAATAAATAAAAGAAATTTTTCTGCCCCATCCATTTCGCTGCCCACTACCAGTTTGCCACCATTAGCCGTTATCAAAATTTTGCTTGCTTCCATGTCATCAATCATAATATGAATAACAAAACCCCCTTCTGTAGAGGGTTCCCTATCCAAAACCCACATGCCGCTAACTTCACCTACTCCGTCATCAAACGAGGTATTCCCGTCACCGTCATCTCTTATATTCCAGCCAAATACATCCTTATAGAATTTTGCAGAAACGGCAATATCAACCGCCGGAATTAATATATAGCATATCTTACCATTGCCAAATGTTGGATGGCTCATTGTTTCCATAACTCTGTTTTTATGTTTTAAATTGAATTATAAAACTAGCATATAATTCAGTCATTGAACCCGAAGGCAAAGAAAAAAATACCTCCCCATGATATTCCAAACTTACCGTAAATTGCCTCCATTATCCATCAACGCTTTAACTGAACCTAAAATGAAAAAAGTATTAATTGCACTGGACTACGATGCTGCGGCACAAACGATAGCAGAACAGGGATATGCATTGGCAAAAGCGCTTGGTGCCACCGCGATCTTGCTGCATGTTGTTGCAGACCCCGATTACTATTCCTCGGAGTTCTATTACCCTATCATGGGTTTTGCCGGCTTTCTGAATATAGATCCCATGCGGCTTGATGTCATGAACGAGATAAAAACAAACTCTTATGATTTTCTTAATAAAACAAAACAACACCTCGGGGACGACAACATCCAAACCCTTGTTGCGGACGGTGATTTTGCGGAAGCTATTATAGATACAATACAAGATAAGCAGGCAGATATACTTGTTATTGGCTCCCATAGCAAGCGCTGGCTGGAAGGGATATTAACGGGAAGCCTCACCGAAACAATTATGCACCATACCGAAATACCGCTTTACATCATCCCCACAAAAAAGTCAACTTCCTGACCACACAGCGTGTTATCCGCATTGCGGCACAATTTTTAGAGCAGAAATAGTCATCAATAAACTGAACTAAAAAATCAACAACATGCAGAACAAACTGGTCGCCGTAACCTCTATAGCCATCAACGCTTCCACCGCACAAGTATGGAAAGCCCTCACTACGCCGGAACTCGTTAAACAATGGCTCTACGGCACAACTGTTATCACAGACTGGGCGCAGGGCAGCCCCATTATCTACACGGGTGAATTCCAGGGCAAACAGTACACCGACAAAGGCATCATCAGGAAAATAATGCCCGAAAAAATATTGGAAACCACCTACTTCAGCTCCATGTCAGGCAAGGAAGACAAGCCCGAAAACTACAATCTGGTATCCTACCAGCTATCAACCATCGGTTCCCAAACCATCGTAACCCTGACGCAGGACAATATCGCCACCGAAAAAGAAAAGGCGCATTTAGTAGACAACTGGAACATGGTGCTGGAGAAGCTAAAGGAAACAGTAGAAAACAAAAACGAATAGGCAGGTAAAGTATCAGTCAACCACTTGTTCAAACGCATATTTGCCTTTGATATTCCTGTTTAAATAGCTCCCTTTTGAAGTTGCAGTTTTTAATGCTTTGTATATTTTTTCAGGCACATTTTTATAATCATATATCCTTCCTGAAACATAGTTTATACGCAGCGTTTTTATTTCCTCAAAATATTTATATGCTGCAACAACAGACGACGGCATCTTTATGCTTTATCCATTCCTATCCTAAAATAATGCCATTGTATAATAAGATCAAACTGGTTATAGAAATATGCCACCGCGTAAAATTGATCATCTTATTTGGGCTAAGGGATGTAGGGGAGCGTATAAAAAGAAAGGCCACAGCCTGAAAAAGCTGCAACCTTTGCAAAGCAAAAAATAGTTGCCATTAATTTCTAATGGCAACTTTTAGCTTATTAACGTGAATAATTTAGTCACGCTCTTCCCTGTAAGAAAAATTGGTGCCCTCGTTGGCAAGGCCGTGGCCTGTCCTTGGCCGGGTATTCTCGGAAGGGCTTGATATAGCGCTATTAACTTCATTCGCCGTCTTGCCCTTGCCTGTGCTGTTTTTGCCGGATTTTGTTTGTGCAGTGGTCTTGCTTCCTTTTGTGCCACTTGCCTGTTCGTTTTTCATGTTTTAAATTTTAGTGTTATAGAGATCAGGTTATCAAACCATACATTTTGCTATGGTTATTATGCCAAGTATTACAACATTTAAGCCATGAAGGAGGTTGTGGAAATTTTTACTTTCCCTTAACCTTGCCATTCCACAGCCAACTGATCCAACAATTACTAACTTCGCTCTTATTACATCTCCATACGCACCATCACCCGCATGAGATTCGACACCTACATACCCTGCGACATTTTAAAGCCTTATGTAAAAGCATTTGTAATAAGTGAGAATACCGACGGATCTACTTACAAAGTACTCCCGGATACCGGCCTCGTCATTGGCTTCCAATACAGCGGCCAACTATCGCATCTTGAAGGCAACAAACGGGTTCCCCTCAATGCCTCCGGCCTCACAGGCATCCATGATACCTATCGCATCTTTCAGAACTCCGCCGGTACAGGAACCATACTTGTTTATTTTAAAGAAGGCGGCGCGGCAAGCTTCTTTAAACAACCCATTCACGAACTATTCGGCGAAAGCGTTTCCCTCGACAATTTTATGCTCCGTTCGGAACTGCTCATTGTAGAAGAAAAGGTGCATGAAGCAAAGACCGATATGGAAAGAATAAACGTAGTGGAGCAGTTTCTCATCGCAAGAATGAGGCAACCCGTTAACGACTCCTTGGTTCTCAACGCCCTGTCCCTCATACACAAAAGCAAGGGCAACATCAGGATAAACGACATGGTAAAACAGTTACACACCAGCCAAAGCCCTTTGGAAAAAAGGTTCCGCCAGGTGGTGGGTGCCTCCCCAAAGAAGTTCGCCTCCATAGTCCGTTTCAAACATACCATCCAAAACTACCGCCCTCAAAACTCCCTGACAGAACTCGGTTATGAGACTGGCTTTTACGACCAGGCTCATTTCATAAAAGAGTTCAAAACCTTCACAGGGCAAACGCCCGAAACTTTCTTCAGCAAAAAATAAGAAAAACGATTTTTTACAATCACAGCCCTTCCCTTTGGGTGAATTTTGTGCCCTCATTAAAAACAAAAAACCATGTTTACTATCAGTCAGATCAGGGAAGCCCACTCCAAAGTAAAAAGCGGGGCAGATTTTCCAAACTATGTACAGGAAATGAAAACATTGGGTGTAAAGCGCTATGAGCATTTCGTTTCCGACGGCCATATCCAGTATTACGGCAGCAACGGTTTCACCCTTTCTGCAGACCCAAAATGGCAACCAATGGAACTTGCGGCGCAGGCAGATACCGAAGCCCTACGCCATGCCTTAACCATCCACCAGGCAGGCCAAACTGATTACCTCACCTTTTGCAGGCAGTCAGCCGCAGCCGGGGTAGAAAAATGGGTAGTTGATATGGAAAAAATGGCCTGTACCTACTACGATATAGCAGGCAATGAAATGGTAGTGGAAGCCATTCCAACTCCCTAGCAGCAGGAAAACAGTGAGGGAGTTTCACACCAACAACGGGGATTTGTATAATCAACAGTTTGTAAAAAGCAATTAGTCAAGCCTTCCCGTCATTGCGAGCGCAGCGAAGCAATCTACTCAACCAAGCGCCAACGGCATGTAAACTAACGATTCTTTTAAACCCATTATATTTTAATAAACCTTACGATTGGCCCTGCTTACGTGTAATTTTTTATGGGAGATGGTGATATCAATTTTGGTCCAGTCACAAACTGCACGCCCGTTTTGTTTTGCAGGTATCCACATATCCGGAATAGAAAAAAGCACTTTAGTAATGGCGGCTTCATTAGAAAGGCTGCCATCAGTTTTTTCTACTTCTAAAACCTGCCCAAACTTTGTTACTAGCAGTCTAAATTTGGCTTCGCCTCTGCCAATAGATTGATTGTGGCCTTTTAGATAGGTTGTAAGCGTATCTTCAAACGCGGGTTGCCCATTTTTAAAGTCAGCATCAACTTCAACGCTGACAAAAATTCTATCATCGCAAACATCTTTCTTAATTCTTTCAACAGTTGAGTCATCATAATTGCCGGATTGACAAAAACAAAGTACTGGAAAGCAAATAAAAGAAAATACAATAAAAACCTTGGCCATAAGACAACAGTTTTAGGGAATACAAATGTAATAAGGAGATCTGTATAATGAACGGTTTGTAAAAAGCAATTAGTCAAGCCTTCCCGTCATTGCGAGCGCAGCGAAGCAATCTCCTTAACCAGGCACAAACTATATATTATTTTTCAGAATTGATGGTGTTCTTCAACATCAACAGTGCAAAACACTCATAAAATAATACTTTACTTTTCAGCATTTTTATTTACTTTGCAACCTATACTATAAACTTTCTTTTCTACCCCAAACGGTTGCTTTTTTCCCATTCTCAATTATAAAATTTACCCCCTTATAGAGACCTTACAGAGACATTATAGAGACATTATAGAGACCTTACTCCCACTCAAAGCCCACCTTACTCCCACCCAAAGCCAATCCGAAGGCATGGCAAAGCCATCCCAACCCCCTGTAGGCCTCATTAAAAAGCCCTTACACCCACCAGCCTTTACAGGCCTGCTGTACACTAAAGCATTAGTTTATTACCGTACTTTGCAATATGGAACTCCATTTTCATAAGTACCAGGGCACCGGCAATGACTTTATTATCATAGACAACCGTGATAACAGTATAAACCTATCCTCTGAACAAATAAAGCAACTATGCCACCGAAGGTTTGGCATCGGTGCTGATGGGCTCATGCTGCTAAACACCAAACAAGGCTTTGACTTCGAAATGAAATACTACAACGCCGATGGCAACGAGAGCTCTATGTGTGGCAATGGAGGCAGGTGCATAGTAAAGTTTGCCTATGCGGCAGGCATCATCAAAAGCAAGTACAGTTTCTCCGCCATAGACGGTACCCATGAAGCAACCATACAGCCAACAGGCTGGGTAAACCTAATGATGCAGGACGTCAAAGAGATAACCCCTTACGGCGATGCTTTTATCCTTGATACAGGTTCTCCGCATTATGTTAAAGCCGCCTCTAATGTAAAGGAAATAGACATTTATAAAGAAGGCAAGGCTATCCGCTATAGCGATTATTTTAAAGAACAAGGTATCAATGTAAACTTTGTGCAACCGGGCGATAAGGAAATTTATGTGCGCACTTACGAAAGAGGAGTAGAAGACGAGACCCTTAGCTGCGGAACCGGCGTAACTGCAGCTGCTCTTGTGTTTGCATACAACCACAATGGTTTTAACCACATAGAAGTACAAACTCCAGGAGGTCATCTGGCTGTAGAATTTACCAAGCTGGAAAATGGTGGTTTTACCAATATATGTTTATGCGGCCCCGCAGAGGCCGTATTTCAGGGCAGCCTGCCAATATAGAAAGAACTCTTTCCCTGTAAAATATGGGGAACATAGTTCTGTTAGTTTAGATCAGGGTTAGAATAAAAAATACGAGGCCCGTTAAGGCAAGGATGATACCTGCTATCCATAAAAACTTCTTATTGGTCACAATTGCGATGGCTGAAATAGCTATAGCAATTTGTAATAAAGTAACAGCGGGCGCAAGGAGCTCATGTTTATCGGCAGCAACCTGCGATTCCTCTTCTTCGTGTTTGGCTTTCTCCAGAATGTCTGCCTGCTGAGCTTTTAATGAATCTGCAGACGCACTGCCTGTAAACAGTTGCGGTTGGATCTTGCGGATATCTGCCTTGATCCCTTTAGCCTGGTAAAACGCCCATTGATCCGATGCTTTGATCTGGTGAATCATTGCCTCCTCAGAATAATGGCCGGCCATCAATCCGCCTATCGCTGCAAATACAGCCATTATCGCTGTAGAAATGGCGACAAATAAGATCCATTTCATTTCTTTCTTTTCAGCAGATTCTGCCGCTTTATCATTGATCTGTTCGGTTAACCCTTCTGTAGGAACTTCTATTTCTTCCATAAAAATTAGTTTTTTGTATAAAAGTATGCGGTTGCAAATTAGTAAAACTTAGAATTTAATATCTTGCACTATCAAAAGAACTATTGCTGCTTGCAATAACTTTATAACAAAAAATAAAATAATGACAACAAAAACAAGGAATATTATCGGATGGGTGCTTACGGGTTTACTGGCTGTTGCTTTTCTCGGCAGCGCCTATGGGAAGCTAACACTTAGCGGCGACATGCTAAAACAAGCGGCACAAATGGGTTTTAGCGCCAGTGGAATAAAGCTGCTGGCGGCTTTAGAAATATTTTGTTTTATCATGTTTGTTATACCCCGAACGGGAGTATTTGGCACTTTGCTGCTGGTTGCTTATATGGGTGGTGCAATAGCAACGCATATAGAACATCAAATGCCTGTAATGGGGCCTGTGATCGTTTCCTGCGTGGTATGGATAACTGCTGTTATCAGGTTCCCTGAACTAAGCCAAAGGCTTTTAGGTAAAACGGATAAGCAAGTTTAATAATTAGCTATATTACTTATATACTGCACATTCATCTTCCATCATGCTTCAAAATCGGGTAGACCCTAAAGGAAATATCATTAAGACCACTGCCCGCGGCAACTGGATGGGTAACCGGGGTCAACTGCATGATAAGGGGAAGGATATAAAACGCCCTTTTAAACTAAAGGCATGGCTGATCTGCGTACTTGAATTTAAGGATAGGAAAAGGCAGGTAATGTCCCCTAACCTCTATACAGAACTATTTTTCTTAGATGAAGCAACTGCTTTTGCAGCAGGCCATAGGCCCTGTTTTGAGTGCCGGAGAAAGAATTATGATCATTTCAAATCCTGCTGGCTCAAAGGAAACCCGGAATATGGTTTTAATAAAGACACCTCTATTCAGGCTATTGATAATATACTGCATAAGGAAAGAATAGACCCTAACGGAGATAAAGTAACTTTTCTGGAAAAACTCAACAACCTTCCACACGGTACTTTTATCCTTCTTAATGAGAGAACCCTTCCTGTTTGCGAATGAAGAACTATACCACTGGACGCCTTTTGGTTATAAAAATAGCAGATCAATAAATGCTTCTGAAGCTGTAACGGTGCTTACTCCGCGGTCAACTGTAAATGCCTTTCGCGCAGGCTATCTCCCCCAAATGGCTAATAAATAAGTTTTAAAATTATTTTGTAGTTATTGATATACTAATTAATTTAGCGCATAAATACTAATTATTTTATGCACATAGTAAATCAAAAAATAGAATATATCTCTTTCATTGAGCCATCAGTATTCTTTTGTGAAGTAGATAGCAGGCCTCTTTTAGGAATTATTGAAGGCCAGTATAAGCAACAGGAGCACATAGGTTACCAGTTAAGTTTCAGTGATGGATTTAAGCCATTATTTATCCCTCTTGAAAATGGATGGTGGTGTGAGGAAACTGCCAAACCTTACCTTGATGCAATACAACAGGAATTAAATAGTTTTGTTGTACTATAGCTTATTCAGCAGCAGGCTGTTTGCCATCAGCACAAACCTTTATGTCAACTGTTGTTCTTAAAGCTACTGAAACAAACTAAACTAAAATTCAAGAAAATGAAACTATTAAAATTGTCATGCTTCGCTTTATTATTGTTGGTTTTTTGTTGCGGCTTAATGAATGCAGCACTTGCACAAACCCCTCTTTTCAGTTTTGAAAAATATATCAGCGATAAGGGCGACACTTTACTTTACAGGCAGCTTTACCCTGATAATGATACTACGTTTAAGTACCCGCTTGTCATCTTTCTGCATGGTTCAGGTGAGCGTGGTAATGATAATAACGCGCAGTTAAAATGGGGCGTAATGAATTTTGCATCAGACCAAAACATGAAGCTGCACCCTGCTTTTGTTATTGCACCGCAATGCCCAACTGGCAGCAGTTGGGGAAGTTTCTTAAATAACAGAACCACCACGCAGCAATCTCTTCAACCAACACCTTCCAAACCCATGGAACTTCTGATGGAACTCATTCACCAGGTAATAAAAAAGTTTCCTATTGACACCAACCGTATCTACATTACAGGCCTTTCTATGGGAGGGTTTGGCACTTTTGATGCCATTGAACGCTATCCAAATTTATTTGCAGCAGCGGTACCCGTTTGTGGCGGTGGCGATACTTCAAAAGCCGCGTCAATTATGCATATCCCTACCTGGATATTTCTTGGCGCTGATGATCCTTCAGTAAACCCACATTATTCTCTAAATATGTTACAGGCTTTAACCAAAGCTGGCGCTCACCCTGGCTTTACCCAATATCCTGAAGTAGGCCATTTCTCATGGATCTCAGCATATAGTGACCCCATGATGATGGAATGGTTATTCAGGCAACATAAATAAATAAACAGGCAGAACACCTTTTATTTACTCTCTTTCCACGCAATTGCATATTTTGCCATAAAATAACTAAACATGTATTTATATAAAATTTCGGTTTCCATCTGCCTTGCATTTATTGTAACGTTTTCTAACGCCCAAACCTCTGCAACGGATGATCCCTTGCTTATTCATTCCAACGCGCCTATTGAGTTCAATAAGATCAGCGCAAACGGAATAAGGCAGGCAGTGTCCTCAACCATTGCCTTGTCTGAAACCCGCATTAAAAACATTGTTTCTGTTCCTGCCGATGCGCACACACTTGCGAACACATTGATGGCTATGGATGAATTGAATTACGATCTGAATGATCTTAGTTATAAGCTCAGCTTAATTTCTTCCACATTCCCTGATGATAGTACAAGAAATGCTGCAACTGAACAATCAGAGAAATTAGGGCTATATATGAGTAACCTAACCCTCAACCAGGGCTTGTATAACGCGCTGAAGCAATACCAGTCAACGCCTTCAGCAAAAACATTAAAGACAGATCAGCAAAAATTTCTACGTGAAACCATCCTTGCATTTGACCTGAACGGGATGAAACTGGACAGCACCGGCAGAAAAGATCTTGAGGCCATTAATGAAAAACTTATAGATCTTGGAACTGATTTCGACAGGAATATTGCAGAATCAAAAGACAGTGTTTCCTTCAAACTTGAAGATCTGAAAGGCATTCCGGAAGCGACCATGGCTCCATGGAAAAGGGCCAACGGCAACTATATGGTTTATATTAATGGCCCCAATACTATAGACATTCTCAACTATGCAGAAAGCGATGCCACAAGGCATACTATCTACAACCATTATAACAACCGCGCTTATCCAAAAAATATCAAGGTGCTTGACAGCCTGTTTTTCTACCGCCAGGAATTCGCTGCCCTACTAGGTTTCAAGAGTTATGCAGATTATGCACTGGTAACAAAAATGGCTGCCAATACACAGAACGTATGGAATTTCGAGAACGATCTCATCACCAAACTAACCCCGCATGTAACCACTGAACTCAAAGAGCTAAGCGAACTAAAACATGCATCTCATCCTGAACTTGCTGATACTATTTATGCATGGGATATGTCCTATTACAAAAAGAAACTGCTTGATACAAAATACAACCTCAATACGGATGAAGTGCGGCAGTATTTTGAAATAAACCATACTGTCCAGGGCATGTTCAAAGTATATGAAAAGCTGTTCGACATCCAGATAAAAGAAACAACCAATGTGCCTGTCTGGTCACCAAAAGTAAAGAGCTTTGAAATGTTTAAGGACGGGCAAAAAGTAGGCAGCTTTTATCTAGACCTCTATCCCCGCCAAAATAAATATACCCACTTTGAGTGCGCCCCCATCAGTGCCTACCGTATAGCGGACGGTAAAGAAGTGTTGCCTGTTTCAACGCTCATCTGCAACTTCCCTGAAAGCACACCGGAGCAGCCCTCCCTGCTTCAGCATTCCGATGTAATAACCATGTTCCATGAGTTTGGGCATCTTGTCCATTCCCTGCTCGGCCATCCTGAAATAGCCTCTCAGAGCTCTTTCAATGTGAAACCGGACTTTGTGGAAGCGCCTTCGCAGTTCCTTGAAAACTTTTGCTGGGAATACGAACCATTAAAAATGCTCGCCCGCAATTATAAAACAGGTGCAACCTTGCCACTGGAACTCTTCAACAAAATGAAACAGACGCAGCATGTTCTTGGTGCCGTGTATTACATCAGGCAGGTATATCTTGGTGTGCTCGACTTCACTTACGAGAATAAATATGATAGCATACGGTCAGGGAGCATCATGGATGTTTCTAAAAAACTTTTTGCCATGACACAAATACCTTTCCCTGAAGGCAGCCATTTCATCTGCAGCTTCACACACCTTAATGGCTATGGCGCCAACTACTATGGTTACCTGTGGTCATTGGTTTTCGCACAGGACCTGTTCAGCGTGTTTCTTAAGAACGGCGTAATGGATGTGCCCACAGGTATCCGCTACCGAAAAGACATTTTAGAAAAAGCAGCAACCATGGAAGAAATAGATATGCTGCGCAACTTCTTAGGCAGGGAACCAAATAACGCGGCATTCCTCGCATCTCTGGGTATCAAGTAGGAGGGGAGTACAAACAAAAAGCCATCAAAAGGTGGCTTTATTCTTTAAAATTGGAAAAGATAATGGAAGAATTGATCACTACTATTTTCCGAGGTTAGCTTCGATCTTTTTAAAACTGCCAAGCCTTGTTTTGCAGAAATAATAATGCCTTCAATGCGGAATGAAGCAATTGCAGAGCGCAATATCTGCTCTCTTGCAGAAGATGTAATGACACTCTTTTTTTGCTTTGCTTTCATATAATAAATATATTGAAAAATACTCCCTTAAAAATATCCCGCTTCATGCAACCTGCGCATCATAAATAAAGTTTCATCTAATATTTCTTTTTCCTATACACTTGCCTTTCAAAACACATTAGCAAACAAAAAGCCACCCATTCCGGGGTGGCTTCCTGTATGTTTCCCGTATGTTCCCAAAAGCGTCTAAGAAACTGTCAACTCGCCGGTAAAAATGCTGTTGGCAGCATCCTTACCATCTTCGTTAAAGAACGTGACCCATGTCTCTACAGTCTGCCCCACAAAAGAGCTAACGTTCAGCTTCTCGCCCCCGCTGGCGCGTGTGGCTGAATTGTTATCAAATAAAGTGGTGTGCAGTGCGGGGCAATAAGCCACAACTACTGCCGTGTCCGTATCCAGCGCGGTACCGATGCCGCTGTTGTCCGTCCAAGCAAAGTTGATGATGCCTCCACCTGCCGCCGTAGCCGTTGGGCCCTCCGCGTTAGGAAGGCTGCCCCTGCCTACCAGCAAATTTTGATAGTTAACAGTAAAACTTGGATAAACCCCTGTTATAGCGTTTTTAAGGCCATAAGAAGAAGCAGCATTGTATTCGCTCATCCTCACTGCATACTTTTTAAAAGTAACATGCAGCACATCGGTCATCGTCTGGATGACGTAAACAATAAGCGCAAACTTTGACTGCTGTGTCACCTGCTTTACAGAAGAAGGGCCGGAGCGTGGCCCCACAATACTTCTAAGGACGTCAATGCCTTTCCAGGTGCTGCCCGATACTGCGCCAACATTCCCCGAGAAACGGCCGAGGATACCGTTATGGTATGTTCCCATATAATTTGATTTTTAAAGTTTAAAAAAATTGTTTATGCATGTCTTTTATATGCACTCTAGAATTGAATATAAAAGCCCTGCGAAAAATATAAACTATGGAATTATTTTGTTTATTATAAATGATCTGCTATTTAACTATTAAGGAAAACTTAAAATGAAAAAGGGTGCAAAATTTACTTAAGTTAGGTAGCTAAAGCTTGTGCATGTTTATTTGAGCTGATAAAATTCTTCATACGCAATGATGCAATTTCAGAAATTATGAGAAAGCTGAATTATTGTTATCGACTAATTAGAAATAATTATTTTACCTTGCTCTGCTATGGCCCTTACCGACTTTGTAAACTATTGTAATAAGCACATTAAAGGAGATGAGAAAGGTGAAGCTCAGGTTTTTCTTGAACGTTTTTTTATTGCGCTTGGGTATGAAGATGGATATAAAGGTGCAGGAGCAACTTTAGAAGACAGAATTAAGAATAAACAAAAGAAAACTACAAGCTTTGCCGATTTGGTATGGAAGCCAATTGTTCTCATTGAAATGAAAAAGAGAGGCGAAGATCTTTCCATGCATTATCAACAAGCTTTTAGCTACTGGAGCCAGCTTGTTCCCAATCGCCCTCAGTATGTTATTCTTTGCAACTTTGATGAATTCTGGATATATGACTTCAATAAAGATATTTATGACCCCCAGGAAAAGGTAGCCATTAAAGAATTAGAAAACCGTAAACAAGCATTTTCATTCTTGTTACCAAAATCATCAAAGCCTTTATTTAAAACTGATAAAGAAGATGTAACTGCCGATGTTGCTAAATATGTTGCAGCCTTATATAAAAGCCTTACTAAAAATCATATTCCAAAAATTGAAATTGGGGTTGCCATGCGGTACTGCCTGCAATGTGTTCTTTGCATGTATGCAGAAGATATTGAGTTATTACCCGACAAAATATTTACAAGATTAATCGATGAATGTCTTGAAAAAGAAGTTGTAGGAATAAACAGAATTCCTGCGACCTATGATTTAATTGCCGGTCTTTTTAGAGAAATGAATACGAAAGGCATCACGCCAAGTGGGCGTTATAAAGATGTTGATTATTTCAATGGAGGTTTGTTTAATGAAATAAATCCTATTGAACTTACAGAGGCTGAAGTACAATACTTGTGGGCTAATTGCAATAAGAATTGGAATCATATGAACCCTGCAATATTCGGGACTATACTCGAACAGGGAATGGAAAAGGATGAACGGCATGTATTGGGTGCTCACTATACGCATGAGATTGATATTAAAAAAATAGTTGACCCTGTAATTGTGCAGCCGTGGAAAGAAAAGATTGATGAAGTAATGGATGCCTTCACAGTAAAAACAAAAGATGAAACTATTGAAAATTTAAAAGCACTTCATAAAAAACTCATTGAATACAAAGTGCTTGACCCTGCCTGTGGAAGCGGTAACTTCTTATTCATAGCTTATAAAGAAATCAAACTTCTCGAAATAGAGATTTTAAAACACCTTAAAAAAATAAGTGCCGATAAAGATTACGAAGATTATTCTATTAACTGTAAATATGTTAGTACAAAACAATTTTATGGTATTGACTTAAACCCTTATGCTGTAGAGCTCGCCAAGGTTACTTTGATGATTGCAAAGGAAATGAGCATAAAAGAAGCAATGGATAAACAAGAAAGCTTACCTCTTGATAATCTTGATACCAATATCATTTGTGCTGATGCTTTATTTACTGAATGGCCGAATGTGGATGCTATAATAGGTAATCCTCCTTATCAAAGTAAAAATAAAATGCAACAGGAATTTGGAGCAGCCTATGTAAATAAATTAAGGGGTTCCTATCCTGAAATACCTGGTAGAGCTGATTTTTGCGTGTATTGGTTTTATAAAGTTCATAAGCATTTAAAGCTGGACTGTTATGCAGGATTAGTTGGTACAAATACAATAAGGCAAAATTATAGTAGAGAAGGAAGCTTAGATTATATAGTAAATAACGGAGGTGAAATTTTTAATGCTGTTTCATCTATTGACTGGAGTGGTGAAGCGGCTGTATTTGTTTCTATAGTATGCTGGAAAAAAGGGAATTATGACGGTGAAAAAATTTTATTTCTGGTTGATGAAAAAGAAGATTTGCATAGATATTCTTTGCCAATAGTAAATAGCAGCCTAAGTTTAAATACTGATGTTACTGCTGCAAAAATTTTAGAGTGCAACAAAAAGCCTAAACGAGTGTTTCAAGGGCAAACTCATGGGCATGAAGGTTTTCTTTTAAGCAAAGCAAAAGGAATAGAAATATTAAAACAACATCCTGAATACAAAGAGGTGCTAAAGCCTTTCTTAATTGGTGATGAATTACTAGGAAATTTAAATGCACAACCGGAAAGATTTGTAATTGATTTTACTTTTAATGATTTATTAAAAGCATCTACTTACAAAGAGCTGTTTAAACTGGTACAAAAAAACGTATTACCTTTTATTGAGAAAAAAGCTCAAGATGAGGAAAATGGCTTATCAAAACCTAATGGCAGAAAGGAATGGTTAAGTAATTGGTGGCAGTTGTGGAGAAGGAGAGAAGATATGTTATTAGAGAAAGAGAATCTCAAACGATTTATTGGATATTCTAGAGTATCCCTACGCCCTATTTTTGAATTTGTTAATAAAGAGATTAATCCAAATGATGCATTAATTGCTTTTTTATTTGAAGATGATTATTCATTTGGAATTATTCAATCAAATGTTCATTGGAAATGGATTATTGAAAAGTGTTCAACACTTGAAGGTAGATTCAGATATACTCCAAACACGATTTGGGATACATTCCCATTTCCACAAACTCCAACAAAAGCACAATTAAGAAAAGTTGCCATTGCATCAAAAGCATTAAGAGATGCTCGTAACAAAGCAATGAAAGAACATGTAATGACTTTAAGAGACGTATACCGATTGTTAGAACGACCAGGTAAAAATCCAATAAAAGATTTACATATTGCCTTAGATAAAGCAGTAATGGAAGTTTATGGATTTAATGAGAAAAATGATGTGCTTGCTCAATTGCTAGAATTGAATTTTCAAGTTGCTCAAAATGAAAAAGAAGGAAAGTCTGTTCAGCCACCCGGATTACCAGACTTTATAAAAAATAAAGAAGAATTTGTTAGTGATGATTGTGTGAGATTTGATTGGGAGTAATTGTATTTGAATCTATTCTTCGCTAAATAAATTGAGTTGAGCTGGGAAAACAGGAATAGCTCCATACTTACCTAACAAATAATCTTTATCAAAAGACGCATCATTCCTTGTTTTAGGAAATTTTCCATATACACTATCCAACGTTGATGAGCCGTAATAATCTTTTTCAACAAAAACCATTTGATCTCTTCTTAATTGCTTTTTTAAAACATTTGTATTGTGTGAAGTAAAAATCAATTGTGCTCCATTTGGGTTATATTCTGTCGAATTGAATAAATCAATAATTTTTTGAAGTAATAATGTATGTAATCTGGCATCTATTTCATCAATAAATAAAACTCTTTGCTCTTTAAGAGCTAATAATATAGGCCCTAGTAAGCCAAAATATTTCTGAGTTCCTAAAGATTCGTCTTCAATTAAATCAAAAAATACAGATTCTATAAATTTCGAATTTTCATCAAATTTCCTATGTCTTGTTCTGACAGTATAATTTTTTATTTCTTCACTAAATACTGATTGCAAGAACTCTACTGAATAATTTAATCTTGCGGAGTAATCCTTTATTTTTTCTTCAACACTTTCAATACCGAGACCGGAATTTTTAATAATATCATTTATCAATTTTCTATACGACAAATCACCCATTAATTTGGCTGAAAAATCTATTAAGGCTTGATGGTCTGTATCATGCGCAACTACGGAATCTGAAAACCATTTAATAATTTCTTTTGCTATGTCAATATTGAATTGAGACATTACTGAAACAAACAATGAGTTAGGTCTTGTAAGTTCAGATAAAAAATCGATTTTACCTTTTAATTGAGTTCGAAAATTTTTTTCAAAATCATACTCCTGATTAGCTCTAATAAATATTTTTTCATCTTTTGTTTTTGCTACTCGAAATAACCATTCACCATGAACATAAGATTCATTAACAAAAAAACCATATTTATAGCCAATGCCTTTTATTATAAAATGAATTTCAAAAAAGCTATTCATTTTATCGGTAGAAGTTGAAAGTTTAAATGGCTGTACTTTTATGGATTGAGCAGAATTTGATTCTTTAGAAGAATTTAGAACAAAAGTTTTCATAAAAGAGAAAGCTTTTATAAGATTACTCTTTCCACATGAATTAGGCCCATATATCCCAACAGATTTTAAGAGTTTAAAATCGTCAGTAAAATGAGGTGTATAAAGATTATTTATATGTTCTTTTAATGCACTTGCTTTAAAGTTAATCTTAACCCGTGTTTTAAAACTTAAAAAATTCTCAGTTGAGAAATATACTAGCACACTAAATTGGTTTTAGCAAATATATGGATTTTGATTTATTCACATATTTATTGTGTTTAAATTTAAAAATAGATGATAATTCGGTAATTTTGAGAATTTTTCTCATTTTTAGGTTACCTTTCTTGATTATGGTAATAAATAAGTAATTAAACTAAGATTGAATTTTAATTAACAACAAAAATATTATTATGCTTTCTGCTGAACAAAAAATACAATTCAATGAAATTCTAGAAGAACTTGGCAACACCCTTGACATTTCAGAAATCCAATTCGATGCCGCAGTAAAAAGTTACAAAGCAGTAGGTAGTTGGCTTTGTGCTGACGATTCTTTACTAAAGCCATATAACCCTACGATAAAACCACAAGGTTCATTTTTGCTTGGTACAACCATCAAGCCTTATGATGAAAACCAGGATTTAGATATAGATTTAGTTTGTGAGTTATCAGGAAAAAATGCTAATTGGACACAACAGAACCTTAAAAATATTGTTGGAAAGCAACTAGAAAATCATAAAACCTATGAAAGTTTATTAACTAAAGAAGGCAGAAGATGTTGGACTTTACAATACAGAAAAAACTCAGATAAAAATGACAAATATCACATGGATATACTGCCCGCGGTTATTGCAACAGGGTATTCAATTATTTTAGAAAAAGCACTCTCAAATAGAGCATTACTTAATCTTGATAGTTTGGCAATAAGCATAACAGATACGAAGGAGGATAATTATAAGAGAGAGCGCAGACCAGAATACTGGTTAAAAAGTAATCCTTTCGGTTATGCAAAATGGTTTATTGATAAAGCAACGCTTGATAATGTAAAATTATTTTCATTAAATGATGCTATAAAACCAGTACCAAAGTTCCAAAGTGAAAAACTGCCATTACAAAGAGTTGTGCAAATTCTAAAACGTCATAGAGATATGATTTTTAAGGATGATAAAGAAAAACCCATCTCTATAATTATTACAACACTTGCTGCTTATGCCTACAGAAAACAAAGTAATATTTTGGAAGCATTATTTGACGTAATAGACAGAATGGATTTATTTATTCAAATTAAACAAGACCCAGCTAGCCTTGAATATTACAGTTTTGTGGGTAATCCTGTAAATAATACTGAAAACTTTGCAGATAAGTGGAGAGAATCTCCTGCTAAAGAGAAAAAATTCAGGAACTGGTTAAAAAAAGTAAAGGAAGATATCACCCATACAACTATTCAACGTGGTAGCCATAATATAATAGGTAGCCTTTCAAAAGCTTTTGGAGAAGTGGAAGTAAATAAGACATTTTCTAATATAGGTATCCGAGCAAAATTGTTAACAGAGCAAGGAAATAATCGTTTTGATGTAAAAGCAGGTATTATAGCCGGTGCTGCAAATATAATTAAACCGCATAATTTCTATGGCACAGAGGATTAAACCCATTCCAATTACAGTTCAGGCAATTAATATAAAAAAATTATTTTTTGAAACAACAGTTACAACTTTTCATGATCAGCAATTGACTTGGATACATACAATATCACCATCTCCTTTAGGAGGTCTATATAAAGTAAAACTAGAATATCAACTAACAAAATCCCCAAAGGTCTTTCTCATTGAACCAAAGCCATTGGCTTTAGCAAAAGGAAAAAAAAGATTACCTCACTGTTATGACCAGATAAAACAATGGCTTTGTTTATATTTCCCTGATGGAAAAGAATGGAATAAAACAATGTTGTTATCAAACACAGTAATTCCCTGGACATTTGATTGGTTATATCATTATGAAATATGGTTAGGAACGGGAAAATGGACAGGCGGGGGTGTACATCCTGAAAATAATAAACCTAAGAAAAATTTTTGATACTTAAAAGGTGGAGAAAACAAATAAAAATCCAACTTAAAATGGAAAGTAAGTTCAATATATTAACGATTGATGGAGGAGGTATAAGGGGGATTTTTCCTGCTATGTTTTTAGCTTCTGTTGAATCAACATTAAAAGCTCGTGGTGTCAAAAAATATCAGATATATCAAAATTTTCAGTTAATAAGCGGAACATCTACAGGAGGCATTATTGCTATTGCTCTTGCGTTAGGTATCCCTGCAGTGGAAATTCTAAACCTATATTTAGATAATGCGTATGCTATTTTTGGAAGAAAAAAAAGTGTAATTGGAAGACTTTTTAATTCTGCACATAATCGAACGTGTTTAGAGGTGTTAATTAGGGAGAAATTCAAAAAAGCAAACGGTGATATTGAACCTATTTTGAAAGATTGCAAAACAAATGTATGTATTCCAATCTATGATTTGATGCAAGGCAAACCTTCTGTTTTAAAAAACAATTATCATCCTCGATTTATAAGAGATTACCACATTCCTGCATATCAGGCAGCTTTAGCTACATCTGCTGCGCCTACATATTTTGATCCTTATTCTGCAAGTTATACTGACTTAAATGGAATGAATCAATCATTCAGCAATAAGGTAGATGGGGGTGTAGTTGCAAACAATCCAACACTGCTTACTATTATTGAAGCACAAAAGGCATTTAATAAAAAACTATGCGAACTTCAAGTACTATCTATTGGTACAGGCTTTCAACGTTTTGTTGATGGCTGTGACAGAAAAAGATGGGGATTAAGATATTGGATGCTTGAAAGTGATAGAAAACGTTTGATTGAACTATTTATGCAAGGCCAATCCCAATTGGTTCAAAATCTCGTGAGTTTGCTTCAAAATGGCATTGACAGAGAACAACAACATCAGCCAAATTTTGTATATAAACGGATTGATACTGAGTTAGACGAAACTTGTGCTATTGAAATGGATGAAAAAGATATTAAAAAGCTTCTCAAACTTAAAGAAAAAGCCCATATTGCTTTTCAAAACAATGGTAATGAAGTGATACAAATTTTTTTTAGTAAGAATGATTAATTAGCCTCTATTATTAAAGTTTCTTTTTACTTCATAATTCAAGTAAGCTAAGAATTTGCATTTACTATTTGACGAAATAGCTGTACTTATTATAAAAGTCATTTAATTATAAGTAGTAAATCGCAAAAAATAAACATCTTTCCTTCTCCCTTCCTTCATACCATTTCCATACTTTAACCGTCTTTTCTGCGGTATATGACTGGTAGTTGGCCGGTCTATGAACGGTTTGTTAAACCGTTCATGGGCTGCAATTTTATTATTCATAGGCCGTTAAAAATACGGTTATGGTACGTAGCAGGTACACATCAAGTATTATTCATCTTTAAAAAAATTACTATGGCAAGGATACCGGATGGCATATTAGGCAAGCTGCTTGGCAGGGCAGGCGGCATAACAGGTTATGTGCGCAACGGGCAAAACATTGTCCGCACCAGCACCAACAATGTTGATGATCTCAAAACACCTAAGAGAATAGCGCAGCGTGCAAAGATCTCACTATGCAACCAGTTTGTAAAACCCTTTGCAGGTACGGGCTTTTTTACCAAAAGTTTCCCTTCTTATGGAAACACGGGCACAGGTTTTAACCGCGCAATGGGTGTGGTGCTGAACCTGGCCATCACAGGCACTTACCCGAACATCAGCATTTCCTACCCGCATGTATTGATATCAAAAGGGCCGCTGCCGCCTGCACAAAATGCGGCAGCCGTTGCAAACAGTGAAAGCGATATTGCCTTTAGTTGGGAGAACAATAGCGGCAACGGCACGGCAAAGGCAACGGACAAAGCCATTTTGCTGGCGTATTTTCCTGCCTTGCAGCAAATAATATTCAGTATGCAAACGGGCACAAGGGCAGACGGCGCAGCAGTTTTAAAAACAGGTATTTTAAAAGGAAACACCGCCGAAACATGGCTTGGCTTTTTAAGCAGCGATGAAAAAGACGCTGCTGATAGTATTTATACGGGGAGTGTGGATCTGTAAATTTGCACAGTAAGATATATTCATTACTATTCTGAGAAGCAATGTTATTTTCAAAAATAAAAAAGCACAGTACAATTATAGTTTTCTAATTTCGTAGTAAAGCATGTATAATGAAGGCGACCATTGACATAAAAAAAGAAGCTGGTGTACAGGCAATAGAATTGCCGGAGCAGTTTAATATAGATGATGACAAAGTTTATCTTAAAAAAACGGGTAATATTATTTCTGTTATTCCCTTTCATAATGCATGGCAAAACCTTTTTCAAAGCATAGATGATTTTTCCCCGGACTTTATGGAGGAAAGGAACCAACCACCTGATCAACACCGGGAATCATTATAGAATATGGATCACCTACTGGATACAAATATCTGCATCTACATCATTAAACAAAAACCGATCGCTGTACTTAACCGTTTTGCAAATATTTCTCCTTTAAATATTGGCATTTCATCAATAACAGTTGCTGAGTTGGAATATGGTGTTCAAAAAAGTTTTTTTCCTCAACAAAACAAGGCAGCATTAGATAAATTCTTAAGCGCTTTAAATATTTATGACTTTGATCTTAACGCCAGTATCTTTTACGGAACGATCAGAGCTAAACTTGAAACCGAAGGAATCATCATTGGTTCACTTGATATGTTGATCGCGGCCCATGCCCTTAGCCTTAATTGTACATTAGTAACAAACAATGAAAGAGAGTTTAAAAGGGTAGAAAACCTGTAAATAGAAAATTGGGTTGAATAAAAAAATTGCCATTTTTTTACACTTTTTTTCTTTTCGTCGGCAGGTTTAAAAACAGGTATTTTAAAAGGAAACACCGCCGAAACATGGCTTGGCTTTTTAAGCAGCGATGAAAAAGATGCTGCCGATAGTGTTTATACGGGGAGTGTGGAGTTGTGAAGAAAATATTCTCAAATGGATCTCATGGCTCAGATCAGGGCCTTACTTAATTTTCGGTTTTACTCCTCCTTTTAACTTCCATACAAAACCGGCCTTATTCAATAGTTCGAGTTTATCTGGAGGATCTTATTTTCCCGATAATTGTGGCGCTGGGTAAGACACCATGTCCATAGAGATCTATAAGCTTTGTCCGCATAGGACACAATGCCGGTGCCATGGGTTTCCCTGTACTTGAGGAATGCTTCATACATGGTGTTCCACTTGTTTTCAGTTGGCCTCCAGTCTATGCCCAGCCTGTTCAGCAGCATTGTCTTTTCTTCGGGCATTCCGCCTTTTTTATATTCTATTCGCTGTTTGTTTATCCATTCGCGCAGTACTTTATTTAAACTGTTCAAGTGTTCCCATGTATACCGGTCAATGTGTTTTTGAAGCTTTTCATAGTTGGTGTACCATATGTTATCATTAACATCCCATATAAATCCAATATCTTCAAGCCGTTTCTTTTTACCTGCTGCAAGAGTGGCATTTTTATAAGCTTTTCTCACATTGCCGCACCAGGTAGCAAGCGTTTTTGTTTCCGGTATTTTTTGAGGTATACGGCAATGGCCGTGCTTTTCTTTATAGGCGACCAGCGCTGCAAACTGTTCCTCCCATCCCTCTTCAAAAACTTCCCACTTAAAGCCAAGTGCATTTAATTGCGCTATTTGCTGTTTTGTAAGTATATGCTGTTTATACTTTTGACGTTGGCTGCTGCACCATCTATGCAAGTGTATGTTGCTTTCATTTGGTGAGAAAATTACAGTGCCTGTTTGTTGATATATGACAAGCAACGCTGCATAATTACTATTCCAGCGTTTATCCAAATCATTTTTTTTAAAGTTCCATTCAAAACCACAAGCCTCTATTCTTTGTATAACTTCTTTTGATAAACGCCCTTTAAAATAAGCTTTACGTTGGCCCTTTAGCCATTCACAAAGCCCTTTCTCACTTTCATTTAGTTTTGTTACATTTCCATGCCCATTCAATTCAAAAAAACGTTCCAGTTGCTCAATTCTTGTTACCCACACCTTTGCATTGTTTTCCTGAAACTGCAGGCTAAAACCAATTGCCTCAAGGCGCTTAATTTTTTCAGCAGGTAAGGCCTTCCGCCGATACAGTTTTCTTAGAGTAATGGCAAAAAAATAAAGCGTATTTGTGTGTGGAAATTTAAGATGCCCATGTTTTTGGTAAAATTCAAGCATTTTAGAAAACTTTTTTTCAAATATTTCATCCCTGTCTTCCCCCCATTCAAAGCCAATACTGTTTAATTTTTGCTGTCTTACAATATCTAACTTATTTTCTCTAAACTCCCTTCTTTGTTTGTTCATCCAAAGGCAGAGCGCGACATTTGAATTGTAATCCACTTTTAAATGCCCATGTTCCTTTTTATAAGCCACCAAACTATCAAAATTTAATTGCCATCTGCCTTCCACATAATTTCTTTTAAATTCAAATCCTATGTCACTTAGTTTCTCAATACGATATTGTTCTAAAGTTCCTATAGTATGACGGTAACGCTGGTCTTTTACAAAACCTAATACAGTTGGGAAATCTTTATTGTTTGAATTAGCATTACAATGCCCGTATTTTTTTTTAAACTCACATAATTTTTGAAAATTTTTTTCCCAATTTTCATTCTGTTCCCCTTTTAGTAGTTCTAATTTCCACTCAACCCCAAGAGTGGCAAGCTTATCGCGGCGTTCGGGCTCCAAAAGCCCTTTTTTAACTTTATTGCGCTGATGGTGTAGCCAATGCCACAGCGGTTTATATCCATCACGGGTAACTGAAACATTGCAATTACCAAAAAGTTCTTTATAGGCAACAAGCCGTTCAAACATAGTTTCCCAATCGTCTAACCTGAATTTTATTTCACCAAAAATTTCAGTTATTTCACGCACTTCATCCATGACTGTAAACACAGGGCATCGGTCTTCCAGGTTTTCATTCTTTCGTTCCGCTGCATATTGGGAATGAGCAAATTCAAGATCCCATAAAAAATCATGTGTTCTTATACTTCTGAAATTGTTTACGAGATCGAATATCACAGGGCTGTAATTAAGGCCTGCTTTAAGGCATCGCCCTATCTGCTGGTAAAAAATATTGGGCGATTCTGTGGGGCGAAGCAGCACCACGCCGCTTACTTCATTCACATGCAGCCCCTCGTTCAGCATATTAATGGATAGCAGCAGGTGCATGGCTGTTTTTGTATCGGCGGATTTAAAAGCTTCCAGGTTTTCTGCGCTCTTTGGTTCGTTGTCAAAAATGCGGTAAGTTTTTATCTCTGATCCATCTGTTGCTTTAATGAACCATTCGGAAATAACAGGCTCCATTTCAAGAAGATGTTGTTCATCCCTGCAAAAAACAATAAATTTTCTCATATTCTCCCGCAAATACTTCCTGAGAACAGCAGGCACTCCGTTGCTTTGGTCCCAGTCAATGGCTACTGCCTCAAGTTTCAGCAGCATCCTTTTTTTAGCACGTTCCGCTGCGCGGGAAATATCAACCTTTGCCTTCAGGTTGGCCACTTCCTCGTCAAGCGTATATAGCGCGCATACATACCTGGGCATAGGTAATATATTGCGCACAATGGATTGCGCCAGGCTTAGGTTTTCTGCAACATTGCTGTTAAACAGTTCCGCGCTCATATCACGCGCATTGTCCATATGCCTTACGGGTGTGGCAGAAGTACCAAACTTAAATGCACCCGGGTATGCATTCAGTATATTTTGAACTCCCCGTCCCCATTCTTCTGCGCCACACCTGTGAAATTCGTCCAGTACGATCATTTTAAGATCAATGGAGGCGATCTCGCTTTGAGATAAATTCATGCTGCGTGCATAGGTCATGTATTCTACCTTGCCCTCCTCCTGCCGTATATGTTCTTTTACCTGCTGAATTACATAAAGAGAGGGAGCCATCACCAGCCTTTTCTCACCTGTAAAGTCCTGTAGCAATTTTGCAATTAAAAAGCTCTTGCCAGTCCCCGTGGCCTGAACCACGGCAATTGATCTGACACTTTGCATCATACTGCAGACCTTTTTATAAGTCTGTTTATTATGAGCAAACAACTCAATGCGTGGCTCCTGCATTGCAGAGTCACTGAAATTTTTTATAAGGCCTTCTATATAACTCCAGTCATGCAACAGCAAATTGAACTGCTCCAGCTTTTCTGCTTTGGGTGATATTCCATTTACAGCAATAATAGCGAACTGTGAACAGCCATATTTTGCTGACAGGTTATCTTCAAAGTCTAATAAAGCTTGACGGGCTTCTTCATAAGTTAACTCCTGCTTACGGATGATGAGCTTTACGATCAATAAAATGGAAGCAGGGCTTTTGGGATAGGACAATAATAAAGCGTTACTGTTCGCATCATTGGTGAATGAAACAGCCCATCCATTTCCTTTATACAACTCAGAAAGATAATTTAAAGCATTTTCAGAAGAAAGCTTAGTTAGTTCCTTTCTGGCTATATCGTTATCAAGGTTTATCAGATCACCAAATGCAAGGACAGGTAGTTTTGCCATCGTGCAATAAAAATAAATAATAATTGTCAGAATAGATGGCAAGATTTTTTAAAAACACCGCCGAAACATGGCTTGGCTTTTTAAGCTGCGATGAAAAAGATGCAGCCGATAGTGTTTATACGGGGAGCGTGGATCTGTAAGGATGCCCGGAAAGGTTTGTCAAGATCCTTTTGTTTTCACTTTGTCTGCAAGGCTTAAAAAACAGCGGAACAGGGTGGGGTCATATCCCACCACGAACACCAATCAGGCTCACTACCCCCGCTGATTTAGCATATTGGTCAGCAGTAGTATTAGCAAAAGGATCAGAGGCCGCAACAAATACGCCTGCAAGAAAAGCAAAATAAACCACCAGCCCGCGCAGCATGGATGCAAAAGGGTTTTCAGTCATATAAAAATGAGAATCTTTTTTGTCCACTACGGGTTCGGGAATTGCGGGTGCCCCCTTCTTAATGACCTTATCTATAATTAACCTGCTGCCGCATCCTCCCGCAAATGCTGAGATAATAGAAAGTAAAGCAATGTTGGTAGGGGTATAAGTGAGCACGCACATAAAAAATCCGCTCCATTGAAATTGATTTACAATGGTATGCCGGTACACGCCGGAATCAACCAATAGCCCAAGGCTGAACATGATGACCCAGCCTGCAATGCCAAGGCCGCCTAGTGCTATCATTGTAAAAAACTGGGAACGCGTAGGTTCAGATTCGCATGTTTGCTGGTAAACTGTGTTTTCTGTTTCCATAGAATTGTTTTTTTTAAGTGATAAAAATTTAAAAGTGAACATGCTTTGGGACAGGAAATATCAGGTTTAAAAAAAAGGTGAAAGCGTGGTTGTTGTTTTTACCCGGTTAGCTTTTGTTACTTCCTGTCTTAAAAGCATAATGCAAAACTATAAACCCCCGGAAACCAAAAACAACCGTATTTATACGGTATTTTTTACCGTATTTATACGGTACCCGTTACCGTATTTTTACGGTATTCTTCACCGTATTTATACGGTAAACAGTGCTGCAAAAAATGACGGGTGCAGGTTAAATGTTTGTGTTGAAGGTTGATATTGATGAAAAAAACAGGGCGGAGGGTGGTTATGTGGGGAGAGTTAGCTTATAAGAAACAGGCAGGGGAGTACCTCATTTGCACTCCACCATGCCTGTATTTTATCTTTTATCTTGCAGCCTGTGGGGTTGTGGGGCAGCCTACACCTTCAGTAAAGAATTTATATAAACTCTGTTTTATATAAAAATCCCATCCTTTTTTGCAATTGTCGTAACATTCCACTTCGGGCGTTAACCCGATATGGGTAGCGCTGATCTCTGTTTCGTTACCTTTTGATGAAACTTCAAAGTCCATAACTGTACCGTTCCATTCTGTTTTGTCCTTTAGCCAGGGGAGGTGGCAATCAGTAACCAGCCACTCTACTTTTTTACCGGGCTCCAGTTCTGTGACCTCAAAAGTTACAGATGTATCCCCAAAATGAACCGTAAAAACATCGCCACGGTTTGCAGCGCTTCCGTCAAGGTCTTTTGCCCACCATGCAGCAACATCGCTTATCTTTTTTGTTGCTTCTTCGGGTGAAATAGCTGCCGTTATAACGGCATTGTAGTCTTGCTTTTCCATTGTGTTTAATTTTTAATTTATTATAATTTGTTGTTTAAAAGCGCCTCTAAGTTTTTGAGTTTTGATGCCCAGAAATTGTCAAAATAGTCTATCCATTCCTGCAGCTTATTAAAGCCCTCCTGTTTCAGCATGCAGTGCCTTTCCCTGCCGATATCGTGTATGGAAATAAAGCCTGCGCCATACAGTATTTTTATATGTTTGGAGACGGCAGGGCGGCTCATATCAAAGTTTTCTGCAAGGCTGTTGATGGTCAGGCTTTCTTTAGACAGTAGTTGCAATATTTGCCTCCTGCTTTTATCCGCGACCACCTGGAATGCATCAAGCGTTTGTTGTGCCATGTTGTGCAGCATTGATAAGTGAATCAATTTTTTTAATGTTAGAGAGCCATCCGGCATTCATAGGAGGGTAGATCTTAAAGTTTGCTTCTTTAAAGCCGCTATGCACCAGCAGCAGTTCTGTGCCTCCATCTTTGGGTTGCAGAGTCCATACAACCAAAGAATCAAGCGTTATATTGCCATCTCCGGGGCCTCCCTTCCATGAGTACACAAGCTTTTTAAATGGGACAATTTCCAGCACTTTGCAAAAAACCACGCCATCAAAATCAATACTTGGCATTGGTTTCGTGTTAAACTGAAAGGCGTGCCCCACAATAGGCAGGAAATCATTTTTCATTAACCATAGCTCCATTAGTTCGGCCTTGGTCAGGTAATCCCAAACCACCTCTGGTGGATGAGGAAAGAAATAGTTGTGTTGAATAGTTGTAGACATAATATGTAACTTTTTAGTTACGCAAATATATAGGTAACTTTTAAGTTACACAAATATTATTAAATATATTTTTTTTATTAAGGCTTATTGGTTGAAAGCCATTGAAGCAAAACAGGGATTTGAAGAAACCTATATTTTATTTACTTTCTGAGCTCAATAACTTTTCTTCATCTTTTAAAGCCATGTATAGTAGAGACGGTAAATAAATCATAATTATCTTGTACATCAAACTCATTCAAATCTCTTTTATAACTTTGACCTATGAAATTGATACTATCGGTCTTCTTCTTGCTGGTTATTAGTTCTGCAAGGTCACAAGGTTTTGTTGTAAAAGACATCAAGTCCTTTGGGGCTAAGGGTGACGGCGTAACAAACGACCAGGATGCTTTTGAAAGCGCGGCAGCTTATTTTAACCAAAACGGGGGGAATGGGGAACTGATCATTTCACCTGGAACTTATATTGTAGGCAGGCAAACTTTTACAGGCGGTAAAAATAATAAGTCTGCTTACACCGGCGAAAATGTTATGCGGTTTGCACATATTACAAATTTTACAGTGACCGGCCAAACCGGGAGCCTGCTGCAATATGCATCCGGCCTGCATTTCGGGGCATTTGCTCCCACAGGCGAAGCTTATAAGCATGGAAGTAATTATTTTGTGAACGCGGCTTACAAAGGCGAAATAGGAGATTGTATTTTAATAGATACTTGTTCTGCTGTAAACGTGATCGGCGTTAATATGGATGGCAACAGTGATAAATTAGTTGTAGGCGGGGTTTATGGGGATGTGGGGATACAATTGTCCCATACAGGGATATATATCCGTAACAGCAATAACATAACCATCAATAATGTCAATATTAAACGATTTGGGCTTGATGGGATCACTGTAGCAAATACGCTGAGTAATGTTGCTCAAAACATAAATATAATAAATACGGTGTGTGATTATAATGGCAGGCAGGGGCTATCCTGGGTGGGAGGGAACGGGCTTGATGTTAAGAATTGCAAGTTTATCCATACGGGCAGAGGGAGATTCTCTTCTCCGCCTGCGGCCGGAGTGGATATAGAAGCGGAGTTTGTAGGCATTAAGAACGGCACATTTGAGAATTGCGAATTTACTGATAATGACGGTTGCGGATTAGTTTCAAATACAGGGAACAGCAGCGATTGCTCCTTTACAGGCTGTACTTTTTGGGGAACCACAAACTGGTCTGTTTGGGTGACCAAACCGCGCTTCACGTTTAATAACTGCAATATATATGGATCGGTTACGCAGGGTTACAGCGCTGACAATGCAAGCGATGCTACAAGCTTTAATAACTGTAATTTCGAGGATAAACTATATAACGGGCAGCCCACTTATGGAAAGTATCTTGTTGAAAGCAATAATGTAAAAAGAATGAGCTTTACGGGATGCAATTTTACCAGCAATACAAAAAAAGTTTGCTGGTTCTCATGTCCTGCTGCTTATTCAGCACAGGAAAAATATCAATTGAATAATTGCAATTTTGTTATTAACAATGATAACCTTCCCCCAAATGATTTTGTTGGCATACTAACGGGGGCAGTAGCAACAAACTGCACATTCAATTTCACAAGTGCAGATGCCAAAACCAAACGATATAATTTTGGAAGTATAAACCCTTTAACAAGTCCAGCATTTTCGGGCAATACGGTCCTCTACCAGGGAAGGTAGAATAGGTTAATATTAACGCAATAGCTTTTCTTCATCTTTTAAAACCACACCGGATAACAAACCTGATGTAAACGCTGTTGCTGCAAGTGTTTATTTAAGATTATACCCATTACCGTCCCCAAAGTCTTGCAATATATTTTCCAGCGGTTCATTCTACGAGCTGGACAGTATCATAAATCCCCCTTTATCGGCGGCACGAAAAGGCAACAGATTAAAATAAAGAGTGTTATTCCTTTCTCCAGGAATCTATATGGTTCAATAAAGAATTTCTCAACATCAATTAATTCAAGTTGTTAGTTATACTGTTGTTTTATTAAAGGTAAAGCTATTATAAACATCCATATTTCAATAAAAAACCCTCAAATATTAATCCATGCATTTTTCTCAAAAACAAGTATTGAATCAAAAAAAAGTACCAAAAGCAACTAATGCAGTAAGGCCTATGCGCTTATAAATTCAATAAATATTTTGTCACCAATCAGCTTTCAAACTAACTTGCCATTAATCTTATATTATCATCGTTCCCAACTACTATTTCCCCCACCCTTATAGGAACCTTATAGAGACATTATATAGACCTTATAGAGATGTTACTCCCACTCAATGCCCACCTAAAGCCCACATTACTCCCACTCTAAGCCCACTCAAAGCCATTTCAGCCCTATTACAAGCATCATAAACCTACTCCTCAATTCCCTACCTTTACCCCATGCTCCCCGAACCCCTCCCCATAAAGGTTACCATCCGTGTCTACGGCATTCTAATGGATAGCGCCAAAAGAGTGCTGCTAAGCGATGAGTTTATCCGAGGAGAATACTTTACCAAGTTCCCAGGTGGAGGATTAGAGTTTGGTGAGGGCACAAGAGATTGCTTAAAACGGGAGTTCAAAGAGGAAACAGGTTTAAATGCAAAAGTTGGCGCGCATATCTACACAACTGATTACTACCAACGTTCTGCCTTCAATAAGCAAGACCAGATAATGTCCATTTATTATTTTGTAGAACCACTGGAACCTCCTACTTTCATCCCTAAAACCAAGCCCTTTGACTTCGAGCCTCAACAGGTTGCCGATCCCAAAGGCCAAAGCGAGGTCTTCCGTTGGGTAGACTGGAATGACCTTAGTGAAGAAAGTGTTTCGCTGCCCATTGATAAGATAGTTGTAAAGCTTCTGAAAGAGCTATATTAAGTTACTGCCAATAACCATTGCTATATGAAAAGAGTCGTTTTACCTTTCATTATCCTATTTGTATGTGTAGTAGTCGCTGCACAGGATACCCACCAATTGCTTCTCTCAGAAATCAACAAAGGCTTTGTTCATCCGTCTGTTGTTGCAAACGCATCTCCAAATGATACTTTTACTACTGTTATTTCTACCATTAGTGAAAACAAACATGATTATACCATAAAAACTGCTGCCTGCAACATTGTTATTCACAAAAACCCCTTTCGCTTATCATTAGTTAACAACTATACCAACATACAATGGCAGCTTGATACCATCCTCTTTAACGGAAAGGAGCCGGTTAATAAAATAACTGTTGCCCGGCAAAACATAAACGAATGGAACATTAGTACCGGAACAATTAATGCTAAGGCTTCTTTTGATATCAAGCTCGTCTCTAAGGGGATGCTCTTGTTTTCAGTAAAAAATACTGATGCATCTGTAAAGAACATCGAGCTAATCTTCCGCGGCAGTGGCCCTTTCTTTGGTGGCGGTGAACGTTTTATAGGAACCGTGCTAAACGGCAGGTCTTTCAACAACAATCCTAATGATAAAGCGTGGATACCTGATAGTTTGCGCACCAACGCTTACTTATCCCGCTCTGAACATACCTATCTTCCCATCCCTTTTATTTATACGCCAACTGGCCTTGGTTTATATGTAGACAATGCTGACTCAACAACCATCCACTTACAACAGGCAAACGAAGGGCGTTTCTCCACCAATGTAAACAGTAACCAAGCAGATATTTACTTCTTTTCTGCCCCTAACCCAAAGCAGTTATTATCTGCCTACACCTATCTTGTTGGTCGTACACCGATGCCTCCAAAATGGGCTTTTGGCGTATGGTTGAACCTCCTGAAAGGGCAGGATTCTGTAATCTACCGCGCCAACGAACTGCGCAGGCTGAATATCCCTTCTGATGTACTCTGGCTCTTTGATTTTGATGACCCTGAAAGTAATACCGGCTGGACCTTATGGACAAACGGCTACTACGGGAACTTGCGCAACCTTACAGATACTCTGCACAAACTAAACTTTAAAGTGCTCACCTACCTCCGTAGCTATGTAGATACAAACCTTTCCTATTACAACTTCCCCAACCCTGTTTATCAATATGCCAAAGCCAATAATTTCATCCTTCCTCATAAACTTATTGATGAGGACACCTTCAGTAACTTTCATTCCAACGCCCAAGTGAATTTCTATAATGAGAAGGCAATCGACTGGTGGAAGAAACATACTAAAACGCAACCTCGTTGATGAAAACTTTGATGGCTGGATGGAGGACTTCGGTGATGTGAACTATGTGTATCATAAAAAGAGACTGTATTATACGCCCATCGAGTTCCATTTGGGCAAACCTTTGGACGCTTTGACAGATAAACAGGTTGCAGACCTTTACCCATTGATATATCACAAAATAACGCATCAACTATCTGTTGCATTAAAGCCGGATGTGGTTGAGTTCAGCCGTTCAGGTTCTGCGGGTTCTGCTGCATACGAACCTATTATATGGGGAGGAGACCAGGACCCTACATGGAGTAAAACCTACGGCTATCCTTCAGCAATAACTGCGGGCTTATCGGCAGGTTTGTCCGGCTATAGTGTTTGGGCGCCGGATATCCTTTGCCTCTCGCCTTCGCGGGAACTATGGATGAGGTGGGTGGAATTTGGCGCAATGACCAGCATTATGCGCGATCACCTGTGGGATTATGCTCCGCAAAACATCCGTATATGGACAGATAGTTCTACCCTGATGTTCTTTAAAAAATACGCCACCTTACATGAGGCTTTGAAGGATTATTTGTATGAAACCGCAAAGCAGTCAACGCAGGCCGGTTTGCCTGTGATGCGCCACTTAATGCTGGATTACCCAACTGATACAACAACCTACCATTTAGAATACGAATACCTGCTCGGCGATGCCATATTAGTCGCGCCTGTTGTAGAAGAACATGCCACTACAGAACGCGTCTATCTGCCAGAAGGTAATTGGAAATACTATTGGACAAACAAAACCTACCCCGGTAAAGCTTGGGTGAATGTAGATGCACCTGTAACTGAAATACCTTTCTTTATAAAAGAGGGCGCGGAAACAAACTTTACGCTTCCCAAACCGGAATGAACCTGCAGGGAGGGGTGCTATGCTGCACAGTGACTGTCTTTGTGCTGTATAATAACGGTCTTTATGCAGCATAGTAACGCTCTTTATGCTGCATAGTAAGGTTGCACAATGCAGCATAGTAAAGCCTAACAATGCAGCATAAACAAGTTAAAGGGATAAAAAGGTATGTTTTGATGAAAAAAGGTGTTTTTTACAGTATTATTCAACCAAACCATTCCACCATATCCTGCAACTGTAAATTTGCTTTTTCTGTTGCAGGAACATCGCGAACTATCTTGCCTTCAGCCATTTGTACCAGGCGGTTACCATACTGTTGTGCATCTTTCAGGTTATGTGTTACAAACAGGGCAGTCAGTTTATAGTCCTTAATTAGTTTATCAGCAAGCTGCAACACAATATTTGCCGACTTTGGGTCAAGGGCTGCTGTGGGTTCGTCCAGCAACAATATTTGTGTATCGTCCATTACGGTCATCAACAGGGTCAATGCCTGCCGCTGCCCACCGGAAAGGCTGCCCATGGGTTGGTTCACCTTGTTTTCTAAGTTCATACCGAGCATAGACATTTTTTCCTCCACCCGCTTTTTAAAAGCATCGTTAATGCCTATCCTTATATTTTTTGGCTTAGTGCGCAATGCCGCCAACCTGAAGTTATCTAATATAGATAAGTCAGGCGCTGTACCATTATAGGGGTTCTGAAATACCCGCGCCATCCATCTGCTGCGCTGGTATTCTGCTAGCTTGGTTACGTCTGTTTCAATGATGTGAACACTACCGCTACTTGACAATTCACTGCCGGAAACTATATTCAGCAATGTGGTCTTTCCGCTGCCATTTGCGCCAACCATTACTACAAACTCTTCCTTCTTTATTTCCAAAGAAACATCCTGCAAGGCAACTACTTCATTGGTTTTGCCCTTGTTGAAAACTTTGTTGATATGGTTTAGCGAGATCATTTTGAATCGTTCAGTTGAAAATTGCAAATGCAGTTTATTGCAAAAGTATCTACTCTGGTTTTTACAAATAATGATTATTTTAGTATCAACTATATTATTCTCAGGCTCCATTAACAAGTAAACCTCACCTCATCAATAAATACAAAAGAAAAGACCGTAGCATCTACTACGGTCTTTTCTTTTAAACCTTATTCCTTATTTTAATAAAGTATCAAATCAGTTTTTTATTACCACATCAGGAATGGATAACTTACCCCGTCTACTGTTAAAGTAGCATTAGCATCACATGTACCGCTGCCAAAATCAATTGTAGCAGTTGTATTGTTCCAGGTATATTGTTTTTGCCCCTGCACTATCCATCTGCAATCCAGGTTGTATATTAGCGGTGCCCCCGTTACAATGGCTCCTGTCCATTGGTAAGTATTGCCATTATAACTTGTGGTCCCTGAAGAACTACCCGTGATACTATATGAATCATCCCATAAAGTTGGCGTAGTTGCCCCTGCCGTTTGTGTCAAGGTTTTGGTTTTGTTGTATATAATGTAATTTCCGCTTGGTTCTGTGAGCATACCATTCGTCACCTGGACAGAATAAATATTTGTGCCGCCCGAAGAAACATTGGTAATAGTGTGCGTTCCGCCTACAAGAATGGTATCAACATAATAGCCGTTAAATGTGGTAGTAGCAACGCTGCCTGCTACTGATAAAGGCCCTGAAAAGACTGTAATTATCTGGCCCCTTCTTAAAATGCCATCTTTGCCTAAGCAACCTGTTCCGAAGTCGATAGTTACTGTAGCAGGATAACCATTTGAAGAAACGCTGGTATCAATAGTAATAGTAGCGCAACTGTTAACTTGTATGGTATCAGCGCCGCCTGAAAGGTGTTCTCCCCCGGAAAGCTGTTCATTATTGTATACAATTGTATGGCTGGGTGCCACCAACTGCGTAACACCAATCCCTGTTCCCAATCCCTGGTTGCTGTTAACACCCGCTACATTATCATATACATTGTTGTAAACATCATCTGCCTGGGCGTCAGCAGCGCCAACAACTGCAAGCGAAGTGCCTGTTCCAGTGCCACCACCGGGCGAGGTGCTGGATGACTTTGAACATGCAGTAAAAAACAAAGAAGCGGTAATGACCAGTATCCCGAACCCTAAATTAAATTTTTTCATTGTTTTTGTTTTGTTTTAATTTTTTTAACAAAGCAAAGACTTTCTTTTTGCCTCTGAGTTTAAAGTGAATAAATTAATAATATTATAATTAGTGAGTGACTGGAAAAGAAAAGCCTGCTTCTTGGAGGCCTCTGCTGCAATAATAATTTCAAATTTGTTTAACTTATGAAATGCTACGCTTTAATGTCCCCCTTTCATTAAGTTTTATTCCTTTAAAATAACTTTAAACGAAACATTCTTACATTTATTTTCTCTGCTGTATTGGCAATCCCTGTTTTAAATAAGGAGGCTGCACAAAAAAATGATTCAAAGCACCCTCTGTAAAACATTGATTTTTGCTGCTTAAATACAGGAAATATACGAGCTTTACGGTATGAAAATAAACACCCTGTTTTTTTTGCCACTTTTATGCTTGGCATCTACCAGTGGCCTTACACAAATGAGTATTGGCGGCGGTGCCCCTACGGTGCCAAATGCGGCCTCTGTGCTGGATCTTTCCAATGCCACAGCCCTGGGGCTTTTGCCGCCACAGGTTCCTTTAACGGCCTCGAATACCGCCGGGCCTATTACCGCACCGCCAAACAGTTTGCTGATATATAACACAGCTACGGCAGGCGCTTCACCTAATAACGTAACGCCGGGCTATTATTACAACGCGGGTACTGCGGCTGTACCAAATTGGGTAAGGCTTTTTTCGGGTAATAACAGTGCGGGCGATGCATGGCTTACCCTTGGGAATACAGGAACTACTTCTGCAACCAATTTTATAGGCACTACAAATGCCGTTGATTTTGTAACAAGAACAAATAGCATTGAAAGAATGCGCATATTCAGTGGTGGAGGGGTCGGTATCGGTACTGCTAACCAGTTAGGCAATGCGCTGCTCTCCTTAAAAGCGGGCAGCAGCAATACTGCGTTATCAAATGATAACAATTCCAACTGGCAGGTTGCCAACACCGGTGGCACTTATGAATTCTTTCTTACGCCCCGCGGAGGGGATAACATAACCTATATGAATTATGGTTCGGCAGGTATGACACTACGCAATAACGGAAGCCTGAGCACGCTGTTTATGACCAATGCCAACCAGCTTGGCATTAATATGGGGGGTTCTACTGTTACAAACCCTGCATCACCCACTTCCATTCTTGAAGTAGCTGGCAACAACCTTGAAACAAATACCAGTTACGAGCCCTTAATAAAATTAGATGCTTCCACTTCCATCACTTCTCCATTTACAAGGTTGCCCATAGCAGCTATTTATCACAGTTACAATACTACATCAGGCGCATCCTATATAGGTCTTGAATCTTACGAAGCCACAAACCCTACAGGAACAAAACATGCTATTGCTTTGAATGAATATGGCGGCAATGTGGGTATTGGCACTTCCAACCCTACCAATGTGCTGCATGTAAAAACTGCGGCAGGTAACACATTCGTAAATATTGATAACTCGCTTGCAGCCTCGCAGTCGGGTATCAACCTGGAAAGCAGTGGTACCCCTAAAGCGAATATCTATTTTGACCCTACTGTTGCTACTTATGGCACCAACGGCGCTTTGGTTATAGATAATATAGGCGCCAATACGCCCAATACAGTGTTTAACCTTACCGTTGGCAATATGGGTATAGGAACAGCACTCACTAATGCTGCCGCTGAATTGGATATGTCTGGCGTAAGTACCAAGGGTATTTATCCTACACAGGTATCGCTGACAGCAACTAATGTTGCGGCGCCAATTACCCTACCGCCCACCAGCCTCCTAGTATACAACAAAGCAACAGCCGGCACTGCCCCCAATAATGTGGTACCGGGTTATTATTACAATGCCGGTACAACTACTGCACCCAACTGGGTAATGCTTTCTGCGGGAAACAACAATGCCAGCACCTCATGGCTTACTACAGGCAATGCAGGCACCAACGCCTCCACAAACTTCATCGGAACCACTGATAATAATGACCTGGTCTTTAAAATAAAAAATGTGTTCAGCGGCGAAATAGACAGTGCGAACCAGAATACATTTTTTGGCTTCAAAGCAGGGCTGGTTAATACAGGCAATTTTAATACTTTCCTGGGTGAACAGGATGGCAAGCGCAATACAACGGGCAACAGTAATACCTTTGTTGGCAGCAACACAGGCAATTTTAATACAACGGGCACCGCAAATGTATTTACCGGTGTTAATGCCGGCTACTCTAATACCACCGGAAACAATAATGTAGCAAACGGCAATGGGGCCCTTTACAGCAGCACAACGGGGAGCTATAATGTAGCCAATGGCTTTTCTGCACTTAATTCAGATACATCCGGGCAAGATAACACCGCTAATGGATACTTCTCCTTGGCAGGCAACACAAACGGTAATTACAATACTGCAGATGGGGCTTCGGCGCTTTCTTTTAATACCACGGGCATTGGAAATAATGCCAGCGGTTTTGTTGCTCTTTTTTTCAATACTGCAGGTAATTATAATACCGCCAGCGGCTATGGTGCTCTTTATAGTAATAGCACAGGTAGCTATAATGTCGCCAATGGGTATAATGCGCTTGGTGACGTTGTAGGCAGCGATAATGTAGGTGTCGGCGATAGCGCCGGTTATAACATTGGTTACGGCCATAGCAATGTAGCAGTTGGCACAAGCGCATTAAGAAATAACTTATCTATCAGTAATATTGTTGCTATCGGCGATAGTGCTTTATTAAATAATGGCTCAGGAGCATCCGGCAACCAGGCTATACAAAATACCGCGGTGGGCTCTAAAGCATTGTACCAAAACACCAACGGGTACGGCAATACAGCCACAGGCTTCCAGGCACTTTATGCTAACAGCACCGATGGTAATGAAAATACTGCTACGGGCGCTTTCTCCCTGTCTAACAATACTAACGGCGGAGATAATGTAGCTGATGGTTTCCAGGCGCTCGACAGTAATACCACCGGCTACTATAATTCTGCTTTCGGGGCATACAGCCTTAACGTAAATTCTACAGGGGTAGAAAATACAGCCTTAGGGGTGGCAGCGCTTGGGGCTAACACAACGGGCTACTCTAATACTGCTACAGGCGTTTCTTCATTAGAAGCTAATACAACAGGCTTCGATAACACTGCTGCTGGCGCTTTTTCATTAGAAACCAATACAACAGGCCTTGGGAATACTGCAACAGGGTGGGGGTCTCTTTATGCCAATACAATAGGTGCTGAAAACAGCGCGTTTGGATTTGGCGCCCTTGAGTCGAATACTATCGGGGAGCTCAATACGGCCATAGGTGTAGGAACACTTGAAAATGGCACCAATGGGTCTCAAAATACTGCTGTAGGTGGTTATGCTATGTCAGGAAATGGTCTGGGTTCAGGAAATAGTGCGCTGGGGTATAATACACTTTACATCTGCAGGAAAGGCAATAATAACAGCGCCTTCGGCAATCATGCGATGTATAATGATAGCGTTGGCTCTACCAATACAGCAGCCGGGTACAATTCACTTTACAACAACACGGTAGGCTACAGCAATGTGGCAATAGGCGCCGCAACGCTATACAGCAATAGCAGTCTCAGCAATACAGTAGCTGTTGGGGACAGCGCGCTTTTTAATAATAATGGAGGTATCGGGGAAAACACTGCTGTAGGCTCTAAAGCATTGTATCAAAACACCAACGGGTACAGCAATACAGCAACAGGCTTCCGGTCACTATATGCCAGCATCAATGGTACTGAAAATACAGCAACAGGCGGTTTTTCATTACCAGACAATACAAGCGGCGGAGACAATACAGCAAACGGTTTCCAGGCGCTGGACAGTAATACCACGGGTAATTATAATTCTGCTTTCGGGGCATACAGCCTCCAAAAAAGTTCTACAGAGAGCTATAGCACAGCTATGGGTTTTGGGGCACTTTCATCTGACAACACAGGCTTCTTTAATACTGCGGTGGGCGCTCTTTCATTAGAAAATACTACAGGTGGCTTTGATAATACCGCCACAGGCTTCGAATCATTAGAGAAAAATACAACAGGCTCGGCGAATACTGCAACAGGTAGTGGTGCACTTAGTGCTAATACGGTCGGGATTGACAACAGTGCCTTTGGAGAGAGTGCACTTTATACCAATACGATCGGGGGTTACAACACAGCTAACGGCTATTTGGCGCTTTTCAACAATACCATGGGTAGTTATAATACTGCCGCAGGTAATGCTGCAATGCTAAGCAATGTTGCCGGTTCGCAAAATACTGCAATAGGGTATGATGCGCTTGTGTTTAACACTAACGGCAATAATAACAGCGCCTATGGCACTAATGCACTTTACAGCAACCAGTCAGGCTACAGCAATATAGCAATAGGCATTTCAGCATTATACATCAACACCAGCCTCAGCAACACAGTAGCCATAGGCGACAGTGCACTTTATAATAATAATGGAGGTGTTGGACAAAACACTGCTGTTGGCTCTAAAGCATTATACAAAACCTCTACGGGCAACAGTAACACAGCCAATGGCTACCAGGTGTTGTACAATAACACGACCGGTTATGAAAATACTGCCATGGGATTAACAGCGCTCTTCAGTAATGCAGGCGGGGAAGACAATAATGCCATTGGTATGGCAAGCCTTTATAATAATTCATCCGGTTCCCTCAATACGGCTGATGGCGCTTATGCGCTTAACAGTAACACTACCGGCAGCCAAAATACTGCAGTCGGTTATCTTGCTTTATTTAGTACAACGGTTTCTGCCAATAATACCGCGCTCGGATATACTGCAGGCTGGTCATTCAATAATGGTGCAGGCAATTGTTTTATCGGTGCACAGGCAGATGCAAATGCAGGTGGCTATATCAATGATGTTGCCCTTGGCCATTCTGCACTCTGTACGGCTTCTAACCAGGCGCGCGTTGGCAATACCACTACTACCTCAATAGGCGGCTACGCGGGCTGGACGAATATATCTGATGGGCGCGTAAAGAGAAATATTAAAGAGAATGTGCCAGGCTTGGCTTTTATCAGCCTGCTAAAACCAATTACTTATACACTTGACCTTGATGCTATTGATAATATCATACAACCACCTGCACCTAAAGATAAAAACGGTGTGGAATTACCTACATCGCAGCTTATGGAACAGGCACGAAAAGATAAAGAACAAATTGTTTATACAGGATTTATTGCGCAGGATGTAGAATCAGCCGCAAAGTCACTGAATTATGATTTCAGCGGTGTAGATGCCGCAAAAAACAGCAAAGACCTTTATGGCCTTCGGTACAGTGATTTTGTAGTACCATTAGTAAAAGCTGTGCAGGAGCAACAGGACACCATTCACCAGCAACAGCTTAACCAGCAGCAACAAGCCCAAAGCATAGAAGAACTAAAGAAAATAATTGACCGGCAGCAAAAAGAAATAGACGACCTCAAGGCACTAATAAAACCAAAACAGCCTTAAAGCTATGCTTCAATCATTCAAATTTCTTTCTTTGTAACCAATGCGCATTCCCTTTGTGTCCTTTGGGTTTATTCTTTTTTACAATAGATCAACCCTCAAATACAAAGGGTTTTTAAACCCTCCCCCGTAAAGAGGATTTAGGAGAGGTTGCCATCTCACAATTTTTACCTTTTACTTTTCCTTTTTACTTACCGCCAATAAATATTTTGCCGCCAACCAACTTTAAACTAAATTGCCATCAACCTCATCTATTTTTAATTCCCAACTACTATTTCCCCGCCCTTATAGAGACCTTATAGAGACTTTATAGAGACCTTATAGAGATGTTACTCCCACTCAATGCCCACTTAATTCCTACCCAAAGCCCACTCAAAGCCATTACTACCCTATTCCAGGCTTCAACTATTCCCCCACTTTTCTTTTGTGGAGCGCTTTTTGAATCATATGCTTATAAATAATAAATATGTCTGAAAACAAAAAAGAATTTGGCGTGTGGATGGATAGCCACCACGCAACAGTAGTAGGGAGAAAAGATGTAGATTCAGGAGAGTTTACGGTATTAAGCCATACAACAAACGATGATGCTGAAAAAAGCGCCAGCGAAAAAAGGGAACACAATGCAGAAAGAGGCTTGCTGCACAAGTTTTTTAAGGAAATAGCTGTGCATTTGCAGAATGCAACTGATGTGTATGTTACCGGCACCGGCATAGCGCAGGAGCAGTTCATCCACTACCTCGCCGAAACGCCGCAGTTTAAAAATGTAAACGCCAAGGCAGGTACAGCCAACAAAATGAGCGATGAAAACCTAATTGAGCACATTTCTGAAAAATTCAACTCAGCCATACTCTTTTAAAAACTTTGTTATACAGGCTTGCCTTACAAAACATTTATTTTACTGATCTACACCCTCTAGGCATTATGAATTGATACAACTTTCATAATGCCTTTTATTTTTCTTGTAGCGCCAACCATCAACCATACTAAAAAACAGGTTTTGTTTTTGCATCAACGCCCTTTGCTCTATAACCAACGCATACTACGCCTCTCATTTCACATCCAGATCCTTTATCTGTTTTTTATAGGCATTAGGCAGGAGGAGGCTTTTCAGGAACCAGTCCAGCCGCACCTTGCGCGCGCCCTTGTAGAAGAATATAATAACACTTAGCAAGGTTGGTTTTCCAAGCTTTAAAAAGCGGTTTACCTGCTTTGGGGCTACCAGCGCCTGTGCCTGCTTTAGCAAAAAATACCTCAGCATGCCTAACTGCCTTAGGTACTGCCGGTACAGGTCAGCCGTGTAATGGCTGTAGGCCATGTTGTCGTTAAGGTGCTGTTCGCGCATCAGCAGCCACGCGCTGTAATCTGCGGGCAAACCTTTTAGCTGCATCCGCGTGCCAACGCGTGAGAATACGGCAAACACTTCCTCCTTTTCCTCAAACGTCAGCCGCCTTTCCAGCGCCTCAAAAGACCGTATGGAATAGTCTATCAGCATAAACAGCACGTCCCTGTAAGCCCAGTCAGGTATTTTAGCCGCGCGTTTTTCTTCTACCGCAGCATGGATCTGCGCCATTTTATCGATCACCTGGTGCGCCTTATCGCGCTCGGAGAAAACTATCATCCTTGCATAAGCAACAGTGGAGAACAACCTTCCCAGCGGGTCTGCAGGCAGCTTGCCGGTGAAATAAAGCCAGTCAACTGCCTTATTCAGTGCAAACTCAGCCGCCGCACCCGCAAAAATGAACAGGATGGTATCCCCGCTTCCCCATATTTTGCACACTATGGACTGTTTATCTGCAAAAAATTCCATGCACAAACTAACGAAAAAAGAACGGTGTTTTGAAGGATAGAAATGGTAAGAAACTGCTATCTTTTTTGCATCAACGCCGTTAACTGCTGCCTTATGTGAAAACTATTTCAGCAAAAAAGTTTATTTTTGAGAAAATATGTTATGGCTACTGCAACACGATATATAACGGATGAAAAAGGGCAAAAGACTTCTGTTATTGTGCCTGTAAAGGCTTGGGAAAAAATAAACAATAATTATAGGTTGCTGCAAAACAAGGTAAAGGTTTTAACAGGCATCCAAAATGGCCTTAATGAAGTAAAAGAAGCAAAACAAACAGGGAAAAAACTGCAAACTTTAAAAGAGTTTATTCGCGAAAGTAACAGTTAGGCTTACAAAGAACTTTAAGGCAGAAGCAAAGCCTCTCTTAAAAAAATATCATTCCTTATCAAATGACCTTTTAAAGTTCGAAAAAGAATTAAATCAAAATCCTCGGTCAGGTGTTTCTTTAGGGCATGATGCCTATAAAATAAGATTAAAAATAACCAGCAAAGGGAAAGGAAAGAGTGGTGGTGCGAGGGTAATTTCCTTAGTGGAAACAATATTGATAGGCATTGTTGAGGATGCGCCTAACGAAGAAATTACCGTAAACCTTATCTCGATTTATGACAAAGCAAATGTTGACACCATCTCTGATAAAGAATTGAAAGAATTGATAAAAGCTTTCCGCGAAGAATAACATCCTTGCCAATAATTCTTCACTATCAATTAAACTGCTTTTGCAATCTTTATTTCCATTCAAGGCGCATCTATATTCCCCTCCGCAGTTGTGGAGTAATTATCGTTGCCAAAGTTACCGGTCAGTGTAAGGTTGCAGAAAGTAACCTGCAGCTTTCCGTTCACATGTGTTACATATACTGTTCCGGGCTGGGATTCAAAATAAATGTCCTCATAATTACAGGCAATAAAAACAGTATAGGGATCATTTTCAGGGAAAGCAATGTCAGTGCTGATGGTATAGGCGCCATCTTCAGGTTCGGTATTGTTCCAGTATGATTCAAAATAAACATCAAAAGTAGGATAGCCATAAGGCACAGATCCGCTCAGGTCCTTGCGGTTATAAACAGGATCTAGGCCAAAAGTGGTGGAACTGAAGCTGATATTAGGGATGGCAGAAAACGTTACCTCATTGGCAGCAGGGTTGCAGGGAGGCGTTACCGGAAGGTTAACAACTGAAATATAGACACTGTCATTATCATCATTACAGTCGGGATAGCTTACGTCAAGATAATACCAACCCTCATCGCTCTTTGAACAGGGATAAATAAATATGGATTCTTCGTCTGAATTGAAATTAGAAGTGCTGCCGCGCGTCCATGTAAATAAAGATATAGGCGGAATAAGGTTTACCCCAAGCGCAATAGTGTCGCCGACATAGTAACTGGCTTTAGCGCCCGTAATTCTCACCTCCTGTATCTTGTTGCAGTTATTTGCATCGGAACTTGATGATTTTTGACAACCAATACTGCAAACAATAATTATTGTTGCAGTTAAGAAAAGGGGATTCTTTCTCATTGTTCAGTTAGTTTTGGTTATTATAATAACGCAATATTAAAACTTTATTCTTTTTAATATATGTTTTTGGCCTTATTTATTGTGTCTTTACACCAACGCCCTAAACCAAACAATCAACCAACCATACTTTGTGCACCAATGACGCCAACAAAAGAGGCAACCATTTCCCGGCATCCCTGCAAATGATATTTTTACTACTTTTATTCTATGGAAACTAAACCGGAAATTGAAATATACCTAACAGACAGGCATTTTATATATTTTGATGATCTCTCAAGAGATATTGTCCTGCAGGACCTATCCTTAACAGGGCCTGCTATAGCTATTGACCATGACCTGGAAATACTTGCAGAAAATGATTGGGCAATTCATATTGATATGTGGTTTACAGATCCCGGGATAGCAAGAGTACTCACACGCACCTCTTTTAAGGCCACTTGTGATGGCTCGGATGTATGGAGCGATAACCTTACAGAAGTATATTTAGCCAAGGCGCTTGAATTGACAAGGGATGCGTACAATGAACAATGTAAAATAGCAGGCATCCGATCCATACTGGAAGACAGTTTTTTCAGTTACGAATTGGTTGCTGACGTTTTGGAATTATTTAATAACTCTTTAGATCAAAGAGATTTATATTTTGGCGAAGATGAAGAGCTGTATGTATATAACCAGATAAGCTTTCCGCCAGGCCCTAATACCACTTTTGTAATGATAGGTACTTTTGCTATACTAGACCAGGTTCTTTTCACAAACAGTTCGTACCGGCGCACTGAAAACCTTGCCGCAATAGAGAAGCTTGTACCGCTTCAAACCTATAATACTGTAAAACTCAAAGGGGTCAAATCGCAACATGGAGAAACCGTGATCTTAAACTTAAAGCAGTCCATCGCTTATATATTGCTTATCCAATTAGCCCTTTCATTACTTCTCACACAATACGACCGCTTAAAAGAAGGCCTTGAAAAAGCAGGTATGAAGGAAGCAATGGTAGATAAGTATATAACAAACAGCACAGCGTTTATGAATACCATCAGGAAAAGCTATACGGATAACGGTGTTATTATTACCAACTTTGATAACCCCATTGACTGGTTAGAGATAATTCATTAAATAAAGAAGATAAAAGATCTTGTGCCTTTTTTGCACCAATACCATTAACTGCTGCCTGCCTTTCTACCTATTTCAACAAAAAAACATGTTTTTGAAAAGCTATTTCATACCTGCCACAACAATACATGAAGCGTACCTGCTTCTTCATTTCTGCAATATATGTTCACTACTTGTTCACTCCATGTTCGCTTTAAAGGAGTGAACATATAGTGTCTTTGTATTACTCATGGATAGTACAAAATACGGTTCAGGTACGATTCAAATACGAATCATGTATTGCCCGTTCTAATATAAATTATGCCTTATTGGCGGCTTTCTCTATAGCCCGCATTTGCTCACTGGTTTGGCGGCTGCCGTCGTGGCTCCAGCCGGGAGGGCCGAAGATGTATTTTAGTTTTTGTTTAAAAGAGATATCGCGGCGGGAAATGTCCTTCGCCATTTGGTTCCATTCGTGGAAAACAATGGTTGCAGCGTTGGTTTTGTTAAGCGGTTTGGTCAGCCCATAGTTTATTTTCTGGTATTCCTGCTCGGGCAGTTCAGGTTGAAAAGTTCCGAATATTTTATCCCAAAATATCAAAAACATACCCATATTTTTATCTAAATATTTAGGGTTGCTTGCGTGGTGAACACGATGATGAGAGGGAGTAACCAGTATATACTCCAGCCAGCCCATCTTTTTAATAAACTCCGTATGCACAAAAATTCCCCATATCTGGGTACACGCATAGATAAATATAATGTCAATAGGGCGAAAACCTAACCATGCCAATGGTATAAAATAGATAAAACGGTACAGCGGTTGCAACACGGAGGAACGGAAACCGGTAGTAAAGTTTAGCTTTTCTGAGCTGTGATGTGTAACATGAACCGCCCAGAAGAAACCGCACTTCATGATCAAAACGGTGCAGCCAGTAATACAAAAAGTCTTCAATAACCAGCAGCGCGGCCCAATACAAAACAGGCGAATGCCAGTAATAAAAAGCATGTATAAAAAAGAAGTTCAGCACCACAAGGTAGCCAACCCTGCAGCCAAGGTCTATCACGGCATTTAACACCATCAGGTAAACATTGGTGGCAGTGTCTTTTACGGTATAAGACCTGCTTTGGTGTATATGCGTGAGCAGTATCTCGATGCCGATAATGATAAAATAAATTGGCGTAGATATCAATACCAGCCATTGTTCCCTTAGGGCATCCATTTACACGTTTTAAAGAAGCAAAATTAAAGCGAAGCATCCTAATAAAACGCGAAAGGCATAGTGGAAGCTTTGCGTTGGTTATCTACGGGCTGTGCATTACTGAAACCAAAGCCCCAATATCTTTTTAATTATATTGCGCGGCATTCAAATGAAACAGCGATTCATAGTACTTACTTGCCTTATTATTTTCCTCAGCAGTTGCTCTTTGTTCAGGCACGTTTCATCGCGGGATAATTCTAACTCCAGCCAAAGTTCTGTTTCTCATAATAAAAAACACAATAAGCGGCCACCAAATAATATTTCTGGGGGATATTCCGGAACGGTGCCAAATTACAGTTCAGCACAAACGCCAAACCACAAAGTTTCTTACACAAGGCCCTCCGTTTTATACAGCGACATGGATATTGAAACTGCCGATACCCTTCAGTTGAAATACACTATAGTGCTGGATGCTACTTTAGAACAGCTTATAAATGTGTCGTTATTATATAAAATAGATCATTGGTGGGCTACCCCGTACTGTTATGGGGGCAACACGGAAAGCTGCATTGATTGCTCAGCTTTTGCCCAAACAGTGATGCGGACCGTCTATGGCATTCATGTGCCACGCACGGCGCAGGAACAGTTTGACAACAGTAAGAAGGTTGATGCCGCACATCTCAGGGAGGGGGATCTTGTTTTTTTTAATACTGGGGGCAGGGAGGCATCGCATGTTGGCGTTTATTTGTTCAATAATAAGTTTGTACATGCTTCCACAAGCAGCGGCGTGACAGTGAGCGACCTGGGCGATGCTTACTGGCAGCAGCGGTTTATTGGCGCGGGAAGGTTTAACAGGTAGAGGAAAAATTCATAGTTTTATAAAGTGCTTGCTATATATGAGTAAAGAAATTTTAGAGGTCGGGAGCCAATGGATGGGGTTTGAAGAGGTGAACCGGTCATCAGTGGCCGCTATCTCGATAGCTGCTGAAGCAGAAGAAAAGATAAGAAAATGCCGTAGCTATCTTGATGAAAAGCTGGCGCGTACAGATGAAGTGTTTTATGGTATCAACACCGGTTTTGGTTTTTTGCAGAATGTAAAAATTGATAAGGAGCAGATAGAGCAGTTGCAGTATAACCTGTTGCGATCGCACGCCTGCGGAATGGGGGAGGAGGTGCCTGCGGATAGTAAAGTTAATGCTGCTGCTGAAGATAAAGTCGTTGAGCTACGGCCACAGCGGCGTGCAGCTACAGACAGCCCAAAGGTTGACTGACATGTATAACAATGAAGTGTTGCCTGTTATTTATACACAAGGTTCGCTTGGTGCATCAGGCGATTTGGCACCCCTCAGCCACATGAGTTTACCGTTAATAGGGTTGGGCGAAGTGAATTATAAAGGCGTTAAATATAAGTCGCAGGAAGTGCTGGATAAGCTTGGTTGGCAGCCCATTCATTTGCAAAGCAAGGAAGGTTTGGCACTCATAAACGGCACACAGTTTATGAGCGCCTATGGCATGTATTGTTTGAAAAAGACGGCGCACCTGCTCAGGATGGCTGACCTTATTGCTGCCCTTTCTTTTGATGCTTTTGATTGTGTGCACCGAACCTTTAAACGCCTGCATACATGAGATTCGTCCGCATAAAGGACAGGTAGCCACTGCTGCAACATTGAGAAGCCATTTGGAAGGCAGCGAGATAGCCCTGCATAAAAAATCTCAGGTGCAGGACCCTTATTCCTTCCGCTGCGTGCCACAGGTACATGGGGCTACAAAGGATGTGGTTGATGAGGTATTAAATGTTTTTTTAACTGAAATAAACGCAGTAACCGACAACCCGAATATTTTTCCGGATGAGGACCTTATAGTTAGCGGAGGTAATTTTCACGGGCAGCCTTTGGCTTTGCGGCTCGATTTTTTAGCCATTGCCATGAGCGAAATTGCCAATATTTCCGAGCGCAGGACCTACCAGTTGATAAGCGGCCAAAGAGGGTTACCGTTGTTCCTGGTAAAAGAGGCGGGTCTTAATTCGGGCTTTATGATACCGCAGTACACGGCAGCAGGCATTGTGAGCGAGAACAAACAGCTTTGCACACCGGCAAGCGTTGATTCCATTTCCTCCAGCAATAACCAGGAAGACCATGTTAGCATGGGCGCCAATGCAGCCACAAAATGCCTGCGCGTAATAAACAACGTGGAAAAAGTGCTGGCCATAGAACTATTAACAGCCGCACAGGCATTGGATTTCAGGAAGCCGTTGAAGAGTTCGGCTATAATTGAAAACATGGTTAACAAGTTCAGGGATATGGTTTCTTTTAACCAAGCAGACAGGGTGTTGCATGATGATATGATAAAAGCGGTGGAGTTTATTGGGGCGTGGGGAGGGGAGAAATAGTTAGATGGTAGGGAAGGTTATCGTTATTAAAACCTGTTTTTATCTATGGTTGCAAAGGCAGAAGAAATAATAGGCCTTTTAGTTGCTTGTTCACTTAGCGGTTTTGAATTTTAAAAATGCTAATTATACTCATTTACATGCAGATTAAAATTCTCTTCGTTTAATTTTCATTCATTCTATTATGCATAAAAGCCCTGCAATTGACCATGTTGAAGATCCTGATATTATTTTGCAGGCATAGGCTTACGTTTTTCCTGGATCAGCATCAGCGATAGTTTAAATATAAACTCCGCAAAACCGAATATACTTTCTTAATCTTTGGTAAAATGGATTATTGGGTCGCGATGCACCGTTCCAACATCACTTTCAATAATGCGGTAGCCAATGTTTTCAAGCATAGCGCTGGTTCTTTCAACCCCTGCATGATACCATCTTCCCGGTGATATCTTATCACCTTCATTTTTATTAAAAATCCTTTTCTTTTTTCGTATCCGTATCAATTTATATAAATAATAAAACGGCAAATAGTTTTTTTTCAACTTGAAAAGATGTTTAAATATATCAAGCTCCTCATCCCGCTGGCGTGAAGAATTTACTTTATCATAATCTGCGATCATCCAAAAGCAATTGCAGCCGCTTTTTAGCTTTGGAAAAATATTTTTTGCATATTCTGTTATACCATCGAAAGAAATATGGCAGAGGCAACCGAATGAAAACATATAATTAAAAAAATTCTCAGGAAGCTGGCTGCATAGAAAGTCTGTTACCTGTATATATTCTACGTTCGGCTGCTTACCAATAAAGTTCCAAAAATCATTGTGCTCGGCAGATAGTGCATCCATAACAACAATTTTCTTTGCTGGAAGCATGGTTTTTGTCCATGCACCTTTGCCGGGGCCAATTTCCAAAACAACGGTATCATCTTTAATATACGGCTTAATGCATTTTAAATATGTTGCATATAATACGCTCATATAACCCGAAGTGCCATAAGTGGAAGGGCTTAATTCTGATTTAACAGAACCTTCAAAATACCCTCCGTTCCAGATCTGTTGAAAAGAATTCAGCTCCGAGTGCAGTCTTTTATTTAGCTTTTCATCCATAGTTTATTTAATAAAACATTTATGATACTTCTGAGTATGATATTTAAAAACATTATTGCAAAGAAAAGCTTTTAGCCCATTAGTGGGTTGGTTTGAACTTTTATTCAAATTTTCATTTTCTTTATTCAAAATTTAACCCTTTATATGTATTGGTTTTTTAAAATCACTTTCCTGAAACGACTTTTTATAATGCTTCTTGATAAATTTTAAAAGCAGTTTATTTTTTTCAATCACCTAATTTAATAATATTTTCAATAGTTAGCTTTTTAGATGAATATGAAATTATAAAGAAGATCTGCTTAAAATTCAAACTGACCTACTAATAAAATATCAGACCTTTGCGATTCTTATTCACTTAGCACTTTAGGGGTTTTAAAATATAATGAATGGCAAAAATAAGTATCAATATAGCAACTGGGAGTTTGCAGCAAAACGACATAGTGGTTGGGATTGATTTGGGCACAACCAATAGTTTAGTAGCAGTTATTCATCCTGATACCAAACATTCAGGAAGACCATGTGAGCATGGGCGCCAATGCCGCCACAAAATGCCTGCGGGTAATAAACAATGTGGAAAAAGTATTGGCGATAGAACTATTAACAGCCGCACAGGCATTGCATTTCAGGAAGCCGTTGAAGAGTTCGGCCATAATTGAAGGCATGGTAGGCAAGTTCAGGAACACCGTTTCCTTTAACGAAGCAGACAGGGTATTGCATGATGATATGATGAAAGCGGTGGAGTTTGTTGGGGCGTGGGGTGGGGAGGGATAATACAAATCGTATGAAAGAAGATTTAATAAAAGCGAAAGACCAATTAATAGAAAGATGGAAGCACGCCTTCGATGAAATTGATTTACTTGAAAATTACCGTGCAAAGGTTTCATCTATTAAATATGCTACATCTTCGCGTTATGACCTGGAAGATTTCTCTTCAGGAAAAATAAAGGCGGGTGGTAAACTGACAATAGAAAAACCTTCTTACGAAAATCATTATGAATATGGTTTTGATAAAAATGGAAGTCCGGTTTATTCCAAACATTGGCATGTTTGGAATAAAATCGAATGGGCTGGTTTTTATAGGAAGGAGAGCAACCTGATTGAATATGTGGAATTTTGTGTGACGTCAAGAATACCCTCCCGTTTGCAACGAATAATCTTACTGGACGGCAAAAAAATATTATTCGAATCTCTTGCTATAAACGGAGGAGCCAGTGGGAGTAAGGGAACATATTGGAATCGTTCGAAAGAAGAATGTATCGAGTTGATAATGAAATCTTCTATTGATTTGATTTGTACTATTGAGAAGTATGAATATAAAAACGGTAGTATCGATAAAAGTTATGGTTTATACTTAATGCCGGGTATTGGTCAATATAGTTATGAAGATGCTTATAAATATTATGATACAGGAAAACTAAAAGAAGTACGAACTTCTTTTAATGGCATCTTTCCAGATAGATTGAAATACTTTCAATCGCTGGATAAGACTTCTTTATCAGTATTAAGCGAAAGGCTATCACGAAAACTAGCTGAACTTATTATAATCATTTTGGCTGAACAAGAATTCATTAGCCCCCTATCACTTTTGGTAATTTCATATCAATGCGTTGGGAATTATTGGCCGTCATTAGTTGCAATAACAGGTGAATTAAAAGACGAATTAATAAGAGATGAACGATATTCTTTTTTAGAAGCTTTTTTAGCTGAATGCCACAATATGTTGCCTATAAGGAGGAATGATTATCTACAATATTTTAATAAGAGTAATATCGATGCTGATTTTCAAGAGTTCATTCAAATGATAACAAAAAAGGACAACTGGAACGCAGGAACAAAGATGCTCAGAAAAGTTTCGAATATTCTTACTACATCAAAACTTGAAAAGAAAATAAATGTTACTGATGATTTTGTTGCATTTCCAATTGATTGGGAACTTGAGGGGAGTGAGCTCGAAAAAATTATTGCTCAATGTGGAGCTGAAAAAAAGAAAATAAAAGAATGGAAACAATTAGGATGGTTGTAATTTTCAAATAAAGTAATATGGCAAAAATTAGTATCAATATAGCTACAGGTAGTTTGCAGCAAAATGACATAGTGGTTGGCATTGACTTGGGGACGACCAATAGTTTGGTAGCGGTTATTCATCCTTTCGCCGTTGTTGGTGTTCTTCACCAACAACTATCATCCTTCGTAATGCGATAAAAAATCCCACTCACTTTTCCCTGTACAATAAAAACTAGCCGATGAATATTTATATTTCTCTACCATATCAACCAATCCCGCTTTAACATCCTTTCGCCGTTGTTGGTGTTCTTCACCAACAACTATCATCCTTCGTAATGCGATAAAAAAGCCCATTCACTTTTCCCTGTATAATAAAAAACAGCCGATGAATATTTATATTTCTCAGCCATATCAACCAATCCCGCTTTAACAGGATTCTCATGAATATACTCTAACTTTTGCATAAACACATTTCTGTTCCATAAAGATACACTTAATGGATTCCGTTCCCACACCTGGTACTTTCTGTCTTTTGCATCCACTTTAAATAATACGAGCACCTTGGGATGATGATTTCTCAATTCCTTCAACATCATTTGCGCAGTGTACTTCATAAAAGAATGTTGCACATCCGCAAGCAACTGCGCATTTGCAATTTGCCAAATAATATGGATATGCGTATCCATAATAACAAAACCATACACAATAATCCGCTTATCTTTTACAAGATATTCAAGGCTGCTAATAACAATGTCTTTAAACTTATCAGGCCTTAACAATGGTTTCCATTCTAAAACCGTAGCAGTAAAGAAATAAGGATGGTCTGGTAAAATCATTCATGAATATAATATTTGTTGTTGGATGTTCCCTCTTTGTTGTTGGTGTTCTTATGCTATTTGTTGTTGGTGAAGAACACCAACAACGGCGGGAAATGCAATAAGTCAGATTGTTATTTTCATTATTCCATTTGTTTTTGGTGAAGAATTAAAATGATGATCTTTACTGATTTTTTACAGCATCAGGAGTTTTAATTAATTTGTTTGTCAAAATTTCTGTCAAATATTTCATTGTTAGATTCTTTAAGCTTTGATCATCCTTTATACTTTGGGCAACTCTTAAAGCTAGCATAGTGTCTTGCACAGCAACGAGTTTATCATGATAAATATTTAACTGAAGTACTGTTCGGTTATACAAATAAAAGAATACAGTGCTTATAAATTCAGTGATAACACCACTCCAGATTGTTAGTTTACCTGTATTATCTGTGCTACTATAACTCAAAATAATTCCACATATTAAAATTGCAAATCCAACAAAGGATGCAAAAAGAGTGATATTATAGCTCTTCTTTGTTTGTACTTTTACCAACAAGTAATACTCCTCCATGTTGCTTAAGTTGACATTAATCAGACGATTAAAATAATCTTCTTCACTTGATGCGCGTTCTAATGATTTGATAAGCGATGCTGTTCGAGATGAACCAACGGCTCTTTTTGAAAGTTTATTCCATTCCCTTCGCATAGAACCCAATGACGAAAACATTATTACGTAACCAGTTGTAAAAGTAGCAACGCTTAGACCTTTTAAAAAATATGCAACTTGTTTATCCTTTATGAAGCTACTGCAAACGAACCCAATAAGGCCGATAATTAGAGGAATAAAAAATTTCCAAAGTAGAATGTTATTTTTTTTATTTATCAGAAGTACATTTATACATTTGGTTATGGGCAAAGATTGAATTTCATTAATATCCAAATACCTTATCTCGATATCACCATTTTCAGTTTGGCAAATAAATCGATCTTCCTCTGTCAATTTGATGTTGTTAAAATGAAAATTTATTTCATCATCATTGCTAAAGACTTTAAACATAAATTCTGCATCTTTGGCTTCTTGGATCATTTTTTTACGAGACGTATAATCTGGTGGTGGCCCAAACAAAAAACTAGTAGTTAAAGTTTTTTTCATGATAATAATATATATAAATAACTAATATTTAATTAGTTATTGAATTTTCAAATATTCAATTATCCAAATTCTTTTTTTCTCTGGTTAGTTTTCCCAACTATGCAAGAAGTCCTTTTTTCGCCGTTGTTGGTGTTCTTCCCCAACAACTATCAACAATGATTTCTATTCTGTAAAAAAATAAGAATGGCTGATAATCATTCATGAAGATAATATTTGTTGTTGGTGAAAAACACCAAAAACAGCGAAAATTAATTATTTACATTAGTGTGTTCATTTTTCTATTTGTCTCTTTTCTTTTTCAACCATTCCCAAAAGTCCTTATTCATCCATCCATTTCTATTTGCAGAATTTAACTCACAGATAAAAAGTCGCCCTTCAGGTTCAACTAATGGTTTGAACCTTGTCATTAGTTTTTGTATTGGTGCATTAGAATATACCACCCAATTATTTCTATCATATGTAAACCAATCAAGGGCTAAATTAAATTGTTTCTTAATTGTTTCTATCTCAACTCCGGGTTTAGGAGTTAGATAAACATGATAAAATTTTCCATTACTCATTGTCTACCTCCTTTAGTTCGTTTTCCTCATCTGGCTGATTAGCTAACTGTAAAGATTCCACATCAACTTCAATAGGTGTCTCTTCCATTAATGTAGAAAATGATTGAGGTATTGAAGTAATGCCTTTTGCTGCTAATTGAATTTGTTCATGTACTAAAAATTCAGCTCCTTCTAATATTGCAGCTTGTGGATTTTTGTTGGCAAAATTTATGAGTCGCCATAACATTACGAAAACAAGAATAAAAATTAGTCCTATTGCCGCAGCGCTGATCCATAAATTTCTTGTAATTGCTGCGATTCCAAAAATGCAAATACATGCTATTATTAATAAGGTGCTTGCCTTTGTAAAAATTCCTCCCTTTAACTTTATTTGAGAGACATTTGCTATTAACTTTCCTACATCTATGTTCATATAATGATATATATTTTTAACCTTTATTATCTCCCCACAAATATATTCACCTTCTCCCCCACCTCACCAAATATCTTTTCAACATTAAAACAACGTTTCCTACCATTTTTTGATGATAAAAAAATATTTTCAATTACAAATCGAAACGGTTTAAGTACAAAAAAACATTTTTCATATTCTTTCGCCGTTGTTGGTGTTCTTCACCAACAACTATCATCCTTCGTAATGCGATAAAAAAGCCCATTCACTTTTCCCTGTATAATAAAAAACAGCCGATGAATATTTATATTTCTCAGCCATATCAACCAATCCCGCTTTAACAGGATTCTCATGAATATACTCTAACTTTTGCATAAACACATTTCTGTTCCATAAAGATACACTTAATGGATTCCGTTCCCACACCTGGTACTTTTTGCCGTTGTTGGTGTTCTTCACCAACAACAAATATAAAACTTTCTCTTTTTTATTCGTTTAGGACGCTATTACTGTCACACCTATACCTATGGAAGAACCAAATAAAACACCAGGATTATAAATTAATGCAGTAAAAATTATTCCCGCAGCCGCACTCAATAATAAATAGCCAATAATTCTCCTCATAAAAATTTAATATTTACTGACATCTCCCTCTGCAATTTGCAACCTCATCTTTCACACAGCATCCCGCGTTGCCACAACCTTCATCCCATAATTTCTTGATGCAGCCGCAGGCTCATTACCTTCAATGCAGCTTATTTTCAATAACGCTATCCAGGGTTGTTCAGGCAATACCATGCTAAGCCTGCACTCATCTTTATAAGCCTTGCCTATTGCATACACACTGCTTTCCTCGCTTTCTGTTTTGAGCCCGTGCTCTGTTGTTGCATCTCCATAAAGCAGCACAAGTTCAAAATAAAAGTCCGTAACAATATTGCTGTGCTGTTTCACAGTACTGTCAGTAATAGGTATCCTTACATTCAGTTCATATTCAGTAACCTCAACAGTAAATGGAAAAATTAATAACCTTCCTATCGGGTGTTCAGGTTGCAGGTCCAGGTCTTTCAAATAACAAAGCTCAATGCTTTCAGTTTCTTTCAACCCCTTTCTTAATTTCCCCGATATTCTCGCATGAAGCCTCCCCGGTGTCAACCCCCTCAGGTAAGGTCGCAGCTTATTCACAATGCGGCTTGCTGCAGGTGCGCTTAGCTTCATGCGGTTTGCGCCTTGTTCGTAGGCTGTATTAAGCGTTGCGGGCTTAATACTGCCGCGTTTCTTTCGCAGGTAACTGCCTTCTTTACTGTTCACCCAAACATACTTATCCCTGTCATAGTTGAGTGGTTCATTAGCAAAAAATTCCATCCGGTAAATTTTTTGAGCAAATTATTGTATAATAATATTATAGCCAAATTATACCCTACATATACCTTACTTATAGCTAACTTATAGCCTGTTTACGTCATAGTTATTCCATATTTACGCCCACTTTTCCCCTCCTTTTATCCCTTCTCTGGCTATCACTTTTTTACTTCTTTTATTCCGCACCCATAACTAATTTAGGCCGGTCCCTCTGCACAATGCCCTCTAATAACTATTTTTGAACTAAGATTGTACCGTTTTAATTCTTAATTAGTAGCACTTTCATGGCAGTATAACCATAAAACAAATGGCAAAAATAAGTATCAATATAGCTACAGGCAGTTTACAGCAAAATGACATAGTGGTTGGCATTGACTTAGGCACAACCAATAGTTTGGTAGCTGTTATTCATCCTGAAACCAAACATCCCGTAGCGCTGCGGGAACATAACAGTAGCAATCTTGTACCCAGCGTTATACATCTTGGCAGGGATGGCAGCATAGTGGTTGGTGATGAAGCTAAAGGGTTTCTTGAAACAGATGCCGCAAATACCATCTTCAGCGCCAAAAGGTTGATGGGTAAAAGCTACAACGACATAAAAAGCCACGCCGATTTTTTCTCTTATAAGATAATAGATGATAACACCGAAAGCCTTGTAAAAGTGCAGGCTGGGGATAAATTTTATTCGCCTGTTGAGCTGTCTTCCTTTATTTTGAAAGAGCTGAAAGCAAGGGCGGAACATATTTTAAAAACACCCGTTGCAAAAGCCGTTATCACCGTTCCCGCTTATTTTAATGATTCCCAGAGACAGGCAACACGGGACGCAGGCAAGCTCGCGGGCCTTGATGTCCTGCGCATAGTAAATGAACCAACGGCTGCAAGTTTGGCGTATGGTTTGGGTTTGGATAAGGAGGAAGAGAAAACAATAGCAGTCTACGATTTGGGAGGGGGCACTTTTGATATTTCTGTCTTAAAAATAACCAATGGCATCTTTGAAGTGCTTAGCACCAACGGCGACACTTACTTAGGTGGCGATGATTTTGATAAGGCGATTGCAGAATTTTGGATGGAAGCGCATGGCATGGCAAAAGGAGAGATACATGCAGATAAAGAAATGTTTCAAAGCCTGCGTTTGCGTGCAGAAGAAGCAAAAAAGCATTTGAGCACACAGGATAATTATTCCTTTGAATGGAATGGAAGGAACCTAAAAATCACGAAAGTTCAATTTGAAGAGTTAATAAAGCCTTTTGTTGATAAAACAATTGTTTGTTGCGCCAATGCCTTAAAGGATGCGGAATTAACAGCAGCAGATATTGAAGTGGTTGTGATGGTTGGCGGCAGTACAAGGGTGCCCGCAGTAAAAAATGCAGTAAAAGCCTTCTTTAAAAAAGAAGTAAATGACAGCGTAAACCCTGATGAAGTAGTAGCCCTTGGGGCAGCGGTTCAGGCAGATATTTTAGCCGGAAACAATAAAGATTTTCTGCTGCTTGATATTACGCCTTTAAGCCTTGGCATTGAAACAATGGGCGGCTTGATGGATGTACTGATACCGCGCAATTCCAAGATACCATCCAAAGCGGGCAGGCAATATACAACGCAGAAAGACGGACAGGGAGCTATGCGTATCTCGGTTTTCCAGGGTGAGCGAGACTTAGTAAAAGACAACCGCAAACTTGCAGAATTTAACCTGACCGGTATTCCCGGAATGCCGGCCGGGATGCCTAAAGTAGAGGTAAATTTCATGATAGATGCAGACGGCATTTTAACCGTAAAAGCAAAAGAGTTGCGCAGTGGCACAGAGCAAAGTATTGAAGTGAAACCCCAATATGGCTTAACAGATGCAGAAGTGGAGAAGATGTTGCTGGAAAGTATCACCCATGCAAAAGATGATATTGCCGTTCGTGCCCTTGTCGAGGCAAAGACAGAAGGAGAGGAGATACTGCGGGTAACAGAGAAGTTTCTAGCTAAGAATATAGACCTTGTATCAAGGGAGGAAATGCTTGAGACCGCTAATGCAATGCAGGCCTTGCAACTTGCACTGACGATGGAAGATAAAGACCTAATCAATAAAAAGACAGAAGAGCTGAACGATATAGCCCGTCCTTTTGCTGAGCGGGCAATGGATGCTGCTGTGAGTGGCGCGCTGAAAGGCAAAACTATCTGATAATTTTTGCAGGCTTCTTTTATGTACTTTTCCGCATGATCTTTTCCAAAAAGAATTACCTCTTTTTATTTGCCACAGTTGTTGCCATAGTTGGCATTTATTATTATAACCCGTTTGCGCTTTACTTCCAGAATGATGATTTTATACATATCCCTTTAAGTGCAGAAGGGAGGCTATTTCAGCACAATTCTTTCCGACCCGTTTGCGACCTGTCTATCATGCTTGATTATTTCCTGTGGCACAAAACTGCATGGGGTTATCATCTAACGAATTTGATTATTCACTGCGTTGACACGATGTTCGTCTTTATTGTTTGCAGAAAAGTATTTACAAAATATACATCCATCAATAACCTTCAGGAAGCCTCATTACTCACAGCTTTACTATTTTTTATTTATCCTATGCATAGTGAGGCGGTCTTCTGGATATTAGGCAGGTCAGCATCTCTGGGTGTTTTATTCTTTTTATTATCTGTTTTTTTTTATTTAAACAGGAATAAAGAAAAGTATTTTTTATTAAGCCTCCTTTTCGCAATAATTTCATGGCTTACTTATGAATCAACATGGATATTACCGGTAGTTTTTTTGATCATTTCATTGGCTGATAATAAGCTGTGCCTTGCATCTTTTTCAAAAGACCTAAAATATTTATTTATTATAGTTTTTTGTTTTGTCGCTTACTTGATTGCCCGTTTTTATACCATTCATGAAATGGTTGGTGAGTATGAAGCAGGAGGCTTTTTGCATTTGAATGTTCCTGTTTTAGCAGGCAATTATTTAAAACTGATGATGCGTAGTTGGCTGCCTTCTTTTTATAACCCAGTTATTTTAGTCGCTCTTTTCGTTGTAGTGGTTGCAGTTTTATTGCTCTCTTTTTTTAAAATAAAGAGCCAGCGGGCATTTTTAGCAGTTTTTATTTTGTTATGGTTGTTCTCTTTATCACTCTATGCTTCACTGGGCGTTGATACAAAAGGTACCGAGTCGGAACGGTTTCTTTACCTGCCATCTATTTTTGTCTGCATGTTAACTATATACCTCGTTGATAAAATCTCAAATATCTTTTTAAGGCGAGCACTTATACTTGTTCTGTTTTCAGCACAATTATTTTTTCTTTTTATTAATGCATCGTCTTACCGCTTTGCAGGAAATATTGTGAAGACAACATTAGATGAGATTAATAAGGTTCCGCTTAATAAGAATGTATACATTAATAATTTACCTCAGCAAGATCATGGAGCTTTAATTTTTAGAACAGGTTTTTTTGAAGCAGTGAACTGGATGAGGGATACAAGCAGCACAGATTCTCTTTTTCTTATATCACAACAATATGGAGAACAGCAGTTTTGCAGGCATTATAAAGTGATAAATATTGATACTTTGCCTCAAATAACTTTTACTAGTTTTCTGTACGAGATCACCGGCAATTCAAATGAATATATAAAAATAAATACGCTTCCAAAGCAGTTTGAGAAAGGAGATGTTTATTTCAACTTCACAGATTCTTCTTTGAACGTGCAACGCTGAAACCTATTTTAATAAATTTGTTTGCAGGTTCTTCGATCAGCTTGTATAATGCAATAGAGATAACTATTACAACAGGAAAACTCAAAATATAATTGAATGTTACATACTTAAATAATAAGTCACTCAACACGCCAAGATGAATAAGGTAAAAAGTATAGGAACTTTTTCCCAGCAGTGAGAATAGTTTTGTATCCAATAGTTTGCTCAGCCATGTTTTTTCATAGATAAGCCCGCTTAAAAGGATCCCGATACCAAATGGCAACACAAGGTTATTGACCAGCGAACCATATAAAGTATAAAACCCGCGCTCAATATACCTCCCCCTGCATAGTACTAATACTATAAGCGTTGCTAAGATCGAAATAACCCCCAGCACTGTGTGATTTCTTTTTGGAATCCTTATTCGATACCCTTTTTTATACCACAATGCTAACTGGATGCCTATATAAAATTCAAGGCAACGCCCGAAAAAAGTGGTAACAAACATGAAATTTACAGAGTCAAAGAAGCCATAAAAATTTATGTGTGAGAATATAGCGACCAGCAAAAGTCCTGTTGTATAAAAGAATAACACATGGTATCTGAACTTTATTTTTGAAGACAATAGAAAAATTGCAGGCGCCAACGCATAAAAACATTCTTCAACAGTAAGGGTCCAGCCTTGGGAAATTCCTGTTGTTTTTATCTGGTCGAAAAAGCCTTTTGTAAGTGTAATATTTGCAATAAAAACATATAGAGGGTTATGATTGATGACGTTTTTATTAGGAAAATAACTGTAATAAATAAAAGTGATAACAGTGACCAAAAAATACATAGGGTATATGCGGGCAAAACGGTTCTTAAAATAATTCCATAACCATTTCTTATCAAGGGAAGCATTATCAAAATACCGTATAGTGATCAGGAAACCACTTAATACAAAAAACACACTAACACCAATGTAGAATTCATGAAAGAATGCAGTCAGCAGCCATCCTGAATATTTTTTTGACAGCGGAGGAAAATGATCAAAGAAAACCATATAGGCAGCCAAGGCCCTCAATCCTGTGAGTGCAGGAAAATAAATTTTTGAGCTGTTATCCATTGAAGCGCGTTTGCATCATCCTGCTCAAATATTTTCCCACCATATCAAACTCAATATTTACACGCATCCCTGCTTGAAGGTGTTTAAAATTAGTATGGTTAAATGTATATGGTATAATGGCGACAGTAAAATTATTCTTACCTATATTAAAAGCTGTAAGGCTTGTGCCATTCACTGCAACAGACCCTTTCTCAATAACAAGATGCGCAAAAGACGAGTCAAATTCAAATTGAAATTCCCAACTGCCATCGAGTTCCTTTTTTTCGGTACAAAGAGCAGTGGCATCCACATGGCCCTGCACTAAGTGCCCGTCGATCCTCCCGTTCATCATCATACAGCGTTCCAGGTTTATTTCATCACCCGGCAACCAGGTCTCAAGCGTCGTTTTTCTTAATGTTTCCTCAATGGCTGTTATCCTGTGCGAGCCATTCGCTAATGTCTCCACGGTGAGGCAAACGCCGTTATGGCTTACACTTTGGTCAATTTTAAGTTCATGGGATATAAGTGAGCTCACCCAAAAACTCCTGTTAGAACCCGTGGTTGCAACAGCTTCAATTTTTCCTGTACATTCAATAATTCCTGTAAACATAAGGTGCAAGATAAATAAGTCTTTGAGGGAATGGCATTTGTATTTGGTTTTTAATACCTGCATTTTATTGTTAGCACAACCCTTATATGGATAATAAAAAGAGGATCGGATTACAAAAAACATTTTCATTTTTGTAGATCAAATTCAACTCATTATCTTTGCCGTCTTAAAAAAACTGCCCGAGGGGGTATAAAAAATATGTTAATAATAGATTCAAAGGACTGCGAAAACATCGACAAAGCGCTTAAGAAGTACAAAAAGAAGTTCGAAAAAAGCAAAGTATTGCTGCAATTGAGAGAACGCCAAAGTTTTACAAAACCATCAGTAAAACGCCGTGGCGAAGTGCTCAAAGCAGTATACAAGCAAAAAATAAACAGCGGCCAGATAGAGATTTAACGATTTAGCGCGCTCCGTTTATCACCCTTCCTTAGTATCTATATTAATTTGATATACCATTAAATTTTTTATAGCTATAAGGAATTTTTTATTTACAGAACAAACCAAATTTAATAATTCAAAAACCCACTAATTATGAGAAAACTGATCATGTTTCTCCCCGCTATTTGCTTTATGCACCACGCTTTTGCACAAAAAGATGAAAAAGTGACCATGGAAGAAGTAAAGCAGGAATGCGCCAACCTACCCATGAACGAACGGGCAAGGTTAAGCGTAACAAAGTTTAGCGTTACCACCAGCGCCAGCAATGCCACAAACGCAACCGTAGCGCCTGTGCGGTCTGGGCTGTGGGGAGGCATTCTTAGTAATTCAGCCCCGGCTAAAGGAACGGCCGGCTACATTCCCCCTGCAATAGGAGATAACCTGACCAGCATGCTCACCAATGCCCTGCAAAATGTGAACTGTTACGATGTATTGGAAAGCCTCAGTAATAATCAAGACCTTACCCAGGAAATAGATGCGGGCAACGGCGCCTACAGCAGCAAAAAAGCCCCAAAAGCAGGTAAACAACTCGGTGCTCAAATAGTGGTTACCGGAGAAGTGACAGAATACAGCGTTGACCATAAGGTATCGCAGATAATGGGCGTAGGCACCAGCAAGGAGAAAGTAAAAATAGGTTTTATATTGAAAATGATCAATCCCGAGACCAGGGAAATAATCATCTCAAGGGAATTCAGGGCGCAATCAAGGACAAATAAAACAGCTTCAATATTAGGCCTTAGCACCAACGGCGAAAGCGACCCTGCCGTAGCAGCAGTAATGGAAGACGCAGTAGTGGACGCAGTACAAACTTTGGCTAAATGGAGGGATTCGCTGCACATTACTGCCAAAGGAGATTTTGTAGGAAACACACAGTCCAGTCCTAATGGAGTAAACAGCACAGACATTACAATTTCCAACGCCAATTACAGCGCTTATACCAGTTTCGCAAAAATGCTCAGTGGCCTTCATGAATTTAAGTCTATGGACAAATCATTTAGCGGCGGCGTAGCTACTTTCTCCGTGTCGCACACAGGAACTACAGATGCTTTAATGGATGATATTAATAAACTGATAGACCCAGCTAAGTACGATGTGAAAGGAGTAGAGGATGGAAAAATAGACATGGTCTTTAAATAGTATTCTTCAAATACGGATGACCACGGTAGCCATAAGGTTGTAACTTTATGGCTATTTTATTATGCAGCAAAACCATTCTTCTGAATTACAGTCATTTTTAGATCATCTCAAATTTGAAAAAAGAAATTCTTCAAATACAGTCATTTCTTATCAAACTGACTTAGAACAGTTTCTTGCCTATCTAGCCAGCCAATATAATGAGGTTTCTTTGCAGGAAATTTCTACTCCGATCATCAAAAGCTGGCTTGCGGAGTTAAAAGAAGATAAGATGATGGCGAAAAGTATTAACCGTAAAATATCTACATTGAAATCTTTTTTTAAGTTCCTGCTAAATAGAGATATAATTTCTAAAACTCCAATGGCAACAATTATTTCGCCTAAAGAAGCTAAAAGGCTGCCCTCTTTTCTTGAACAAAAAGAGATAGAAACTTTGTTTGAACATGTGGAATTTGAGGATACACAGGCAGGCAAAACCGAAAGGCTGGTATTACTTTTATTTTATAATACCGGTATGCGCCTGGGCGAAGTAATTAATTTAAAAAGGTCGCAAGTTGATCCGGGTTCTTTGCAGTTGAAATTCTTTGGCAAGGGCAATAAAGAAAGAATTGTTCCTGTTTCAAAAGATCTGATGCAGGAACTGAAAAATTATATTGCAGAAAATGTGGCACGTGAAAACGGCGACTATGTTTTTATGAATGAAAAAGGTAAAAAATTATATGAAAAACAGGTGTACAATTTTGTAAAGAAAAACCTCGTAAAAGTAACTACACAACAAAAGAAAAACCCCCATATTTTAAGGCATTCCTTCGCCACTCATTTAATGAATAATGGCGCGGATCTGAATGCCGTTAAAGAATTACTCGGCCATTCAAGCCTTGCAGCCACACAGATCTACACGCACAACAGCATTGAAAAACTGAAGGAGGTTTTTAAAAAAGCGCATCCTAAAGCTTGATGGAGTCAATAACCGATAAACATAGAAATTACGGATTAGACCTGGCTAGAGCGGTAGCTATTTCTGTGGCATTATGTATGCACCTTTATAATGAATTTATAAAAATTGATGTAAGCATAGTTTGGTACACTGGATACTTTGCAATGGACCTATTTCTTTCCCTCAGTGGTTTTTTAATAGGAGGGATGCTTATAAAATTGTTTGATGAAAATAACGGAGTAATAACACTCTATCAAACTTGGATTTTTTTGTTACGCAGATGGTTGAGAACGGTGCCGTTATATTATGTGGTTTTGATCTTAAACTTTTTAGCAGCCAAATATATTTTTCATACTGTTATAACTCTTGACTGGAGATATTTTTTTTGGCTACAGAATATCAAACATTTTCCGCCGGACTTTTTTGGAGAATCGTGGAGTTTGTGCGTAGAAGAATGGTTTTATTTTTCTTTCGCCGGGGGATTATGTATTCTTTCAATACTCGTGCGAAAATGGAAAATAAAACCTGTTTTTAAGATTCTGTTTTTTTGCATTGTGTACATTATTATGTTCAACATTATAAGAATGCGTTTCGCGGCTTACAACACAAGTGAATATTATATTGTATTGTTTCGGCTCGATGCATCAGCTTATGGCGTTTTAATAGCAATTGTTTATCGTTATTACTATAAATATGTAAAGCAAAAAATAAATTCAATCGCTATTAGCGGCCTGTTTATTTCACTTGCCGCAATAGTTCTGTTTTTATTAAGGCTTAAGATTGGATCCTTCTACATTTATTACTACCCCTTAATCGGCATTGGGCTTTCTTTAGAAATGATCGTGTTAAGAGAATGGACCAACAATGCAAAAGGTGATCGGCTCTTTCGAATCATAAATTTTACCAGCCGTATTTCATACTCTTATTACCTTGTTAATATGCTTGTAATTTATTTGCTGCTGCATTTTTTTTCTTTTAATTCAATAACTAAAGATTTGACAGGTGTGTCCGTTGCAATGGCATTAATTTTTATTCTTTCTTTATTTACCTATAACTTTATTGAGAAGCCATTTCTGAACTTTAGGGATAAACATGTAGTTTGGAAAAGGGACAAAAAATAATAAATATGTTATTACTTTAAAAATTTAATAAAATCTTTTAAAAAAGTTAACGCAAAATTGTTTTTCAATCATTTTTAGTTTACCTTAGATACTTATTTGATTTGATTGATTTTGGATTAAATCAAACAGTTTCTTTCATTTATTGTTCACCAAATTAAATTGAGTCTCTATGAATGTTACTATCCAAACACTGCATTTTGACGCAGATGTAAAACTTGTAGATTATGTAAGTAAAAAATTGCAAAAGATCCACACTTTTCATGACCGTATTATCAAAGTGGATGTCTTCCTGAAGTTAGACAATATTGTTCACAACATTAAAGACAAGGTTGCAGAAATAAAGGTATTGGTGCCTCGTCACAGTTTCTTTGTCAAGGCATCTTCTAAATCTTTTGAGGAATCTTTTGATTGTGCTTTTGATTCTCTTGTAAACCAAATAAAAAAGAAAAAAGAAAAAGTATTTTAAAAAAAGCCTTGCTTTTGCAAGGCTTTTTTTTGTTCATTATTTATGAAGAGGAGAAACAATTCTTCTTTTTACTAAAAAAGAGCTTTCAAAGTTTTGCCGAGTTAAGTTTTCTATTACCTTTGCAATCCCGAAAAAAGGGGTAGTTCTTTTTTTTGCCACTTTAGCTCAGCTGGTAGAGCAACTGATTTGTAATCAGTAGGTCGTTGGTTCGATTCCGACAAGTGGCTCGTTCCATTTTTTAGATTTGCTTATTTAGGTTTAAAATTTTTAAAGTTAAATCAGTTTTGGGTAGGTGGCCGAGTGGTTAAAGGCGACAGACTGTAAATCTGTTCTCTCACGAGTACATAGGTTCGAACCCTATCCTGCCCACATACATTTGGAATAAATTATTTGTCCTGCGGAAGTAGCTCATTTGGTAGAGCGATAGCCTTCCAAGCTATAGGTGGCGAGTTCGAGCCTGGTCTTCCGCTCTTTTAAAGTTGACAGATGCCGATATTCTGCGACTGCTAATTAACAAAGGCGTATTGTCAAGCTTTTTTGGCAAGCCATTGTAGCTCAGGGGTAGAGCACTTCCTTGGTAAGGAAGAGGTCGTGAGTTCAATTCTCATCAACGGCTCTTTTTTTGGAATGAATAGTAGATGTAGGGAATAGCAATAGATACTAAAATTGTTGTACCTTGCGCCCCACTTGTAAGAAAATTTTTAAACAATATGGTCAATGGAAATTTGTCTGTTGACTGAGATTATAAAACATAAATAAAAACGACAAAATGTCTAAAGAGACCTTTAAAAGAGAGAAACCTCACGTAAACGTTGGTACCATTGGCCACGTTGACCATGGTAAAACAACATTGACTGCAGCCATTACTACGATACTTGCATCAAGAGGCATGGCGGAAGCAAAAAAATATGATGAAATTGATGCTGCTCCTGAAGAAAAAGAACGCGGTATTACAATAAATACAGCTCACGTAGAGTACCAAACAGTTAACCGCCACTATGCGCATGTTGATTGTCCTGGCCACGCGGATTATGTAAAAAACATGATTACCGGTGCTGCCCAGATGGATGGCGCTATTTTAGTTGTGGCTGCAACTGATGGACCAATGCCTCAAACAAGAGAACATATACTTCTTGCACGCCAGGTAGGAGTTCCTCGAATGGTGGTTTTTATGAATAAGGTTGACCTTGTTGATGATCCTGAATTGTTGGAACTGGTTGAAATGGAAATTCGCGAAATATTAACCAAGAATGGTTTTGATGGAGATAATACACCAATCATCCAAGGTTCTGCAACTGGTGCTTTGGCTGGTGATGCAAAATGGATAAAAGGTATTGATGAATTGATGGCGGCGGTTGACACTTATATCCCATTGCCTCCACGCCCTATTGATCTGCCATTCCTGATGAGCGTGGAAGATGTATTTTCAATTACAGGGCGTGGTACGGTTGCTACGGGGCGTATAGAACGTGGTAAAGTGAAAGTAGGCGAAGGTGTTGAAGTTGTTGGTTTAATGGATGCGCCTATCACATCTACTGTAACAGGGGTTGAAATGTTTAAAAAATTATTGGACGAAGGGCAAGCAGGTGATAACGCTGGTTTGTTGCTTCGTGGCATTGAAAAGAAAGATATACGTCGCGGCATGGTTATATGCGCTCCTAAGTCAATAACTCCGCATACGGAATTCAAATGTGAAGTATATGTATTGAGTAAAGATGAAGGTGGCCGTCATACTCCATTCTTTAACAAATACCGTCCGCAATTTTATTTCCGTACTACAGATGTAACTGGTGAGGTTTCTTTACCTGAAGGTACTGAAATGGTAATGCCAGGTGATAACATAGGGCTTACTGTACGATTGATCCAGCCGATAGCTATGGAGAAAGGATTGAAATTTGCAATTCGGGAAGGTGGAAGAACTGTAGGTGCGGGACAGGTTACTGAAATTTTAAAATAATCACTTACCTTATAGCTTTTGGCTGTACTGTAGGTTTGCAATTGATTAATTGTTACAAAATAAAAGCTGTCCCGGAATTAACGGGGTAGCTTTTAGATTTATACGGGTATAGTGCAACGGTAGCATACGGGTCTCCAAAACCTTTGATCTGGGTTCGAATCCTAGTACCCGTGCAGTTTGGTTAATTTGGAAATAGGTTATTAATTTTTTATCTCACATTCTAAAAGTTACAAATCGATAGTATGAACAAAGTATCGGCTTATATAAAAGATTCCTACCACGAGTTACTTGAAAAGGTGACCTGGCCTACATGGATCCAATTACAGCAATCAACAGCAATAGTACTTGTGGCAACTGTTCTTATCATGGCAATGGTTTGGATCATGGACTTTTCCTGCAACCAGGTTTTGAAATTTATTTATGGAATGTTTTAATTAGAGAAATGGAACAGTTAGAAGTAGATCAACATCCCGCAGAACAGCTGGCTCATACTAAATGGTATGTACTCCGCGTAGTTAGCGGCAAAGAAAGAAAAGTAAAAGAATATCTTGATAAAGATATCTCAAGAAGCGGCTGGACTGAAATAATAAAACAAGTTTTTCTTCCGGTAGAAAAAGTCTATAAAGTGCAGAATGGCAAGAAAGTGATGCGGGAGAAAAATTACTATCCCGGTTATATTATGCTTGAAATAGCCGATGGCAAATTAACGGATGATATTATCATGCATGTCAGCAACATTGGTAATGTGATGCACTTTCTTACTGATGGCAAAGGCTCTAAAGGAAATATTATTTCTCTGCGCAAAAGCGAAGTGAACAAAATGCTTGGCAGAGTTGATGAAATGAACGACCAGGGCGTAAAAATCAGTGAACCCTTTATCGTTGGCGAAATGATAAAGATCATTGAAGGGCCATTCAATGATTTTAATGGTACGATCGAAGATGTAAATGATGAAAAGAAGAAATTAAAAGTAACAGTTAAAATATTCGGCCGCTCTACACCTGTAGAACTAAATTATGTTCAGGTAGAAAAGATGAATTAGTTAAGCAGCAGTAATATTTTTATAAGCCAATAAGATTAAAAACGGCAGTGTTCATCACTGCCGTTTTTGTTTTTACGCAAGCCAAACGCACTCATTTTAAAATCCTCCATACTAAAAAATATTCACTCCGCCTACCGTATTTTTACGGTAAAAAAAACCGTATTTATACGCTTTTTTATCATTTTTTGCCGCCATAGTTTTGCATTATGCTTTTTGCAAAACAGCAGGAACAAACATTTATTAATAACTTCTAAAATCAAATCAAAATGCCGATCAAGTACTATCTTCAGCCAAACACTGTTTCGAAAGACCCTAACGACCAGCGCGCCGTAATAGCCCCAAACAGTGTCTTAACGAACGACGACATCATTCAGCGCGTCGTTAACCGGGGCTCCACCTTTAACCAGGCAGACGTAATGGGTGTGCTGCAGCTTTTTTATGATGAAGCTACTTCCGCCGTTGCAGAGGGCAACTATCTCAACCTGCCGCTGGTGAACATGAGGCCAGGCATACAGGGCATTTTCCCAAACGCAGCCTCCGGCTTTGACGCCACCCGCAACACCCTGCGGGCAACCTATTCCTCAGGCTTGTTGATGATCCAAAAAATGGCCGCTGCCACCGTGCAAAAAGTGAGCGCCACCTCTGTTGCACCGGACATCCTGGAATTTATAGACACAAGGTCAGCCTCCAATTCCCAGGCAAGCCAGAGCGGCATTGGCACACTCATCGGCAGCCAGCTTAAATTTAACCCGCTGGGCCCGGGCGAAGGCATTTTCTTTATTAACACTACCGACGGCACTGAAACACAGGCCTCCGAAATATCAACGCGCACAGATGGCAAGCTGGTGTTCATCATTCCGGCAACCCTGCTGGTAGGTACCGTGTGCTGGATAGAAGTGCGCCGGGCATATACTCAGGCAGGTACCATACGTAACGGCCGCCTGAACCAGGCAGTGACCGTGATAGCATAACCTAAAGATGAAAAATGTATGCAGCGTTCAGTCGGACTATGTGCAGCGTTCAGTCCGACTACATGCAGCGTTCAGTCGGATCACATGCAGCATAGAAAGCCTGAGAATGCAGCATAACAAGTTTAAGGGTAATTTAGGCGTAAAATCACCTTGAAACCCCGCGAGCCAAAATAAGCTTGCGGGGTTTTTTATTTTAAACTTGGGGGGAAATAAAAATATGAACTAGAGATCTTGCCTTAAAAATAAGTGGAAACCCCAAAGTTGAAGCCTGCGGTTGGGCCAATGGCCGCGCCGATCGTGTCTCCAACAATGTCTCTTACATTTTGGCGGCGATAACTGAACCGTAAAACAGTTACAGGCGTTGGGCGGAAGCTAATGCCCGGCATAATGCTCTTGAGGTCGTTATACATTTTGGTTCCGGTTGAGGTGAAATTGCCCACGTTCCAGTCAACATATTCGCCACGAACAGCAAGGTTGATGGTGGCGTTCTCCCAACCAAGTATCTTTCCTTTAACGATGGGCTGAACAATATCAATAAAGCCGCCAACCTGTTTGTTGCCATATTGCTGCGTGTAGTTGGGGGGTATCTGCACATTCACCCAAGCCCATTCAGTGGTTATCTTGGTGCCTAGTTTGGGTATAGTGGTATTAAAATCAATGTCATACACGTTGAGGCTACGCTTATCATCCACAGGCGTACCTTCTATGCGCCAAGTGTTGTAAATGTCAGTCATGTACGATAATCCAAGCTCACCGATCTTATCATTGCGCAGCGAGATCTTGCCGGTAAACATAGGTTCGCCGCTTGCGCTGGTAACAAAACGGGATGGACTGTTTTTCGCCGCAGGCAAAAAGGTTTTTCCTTGGGGATTATCAATGATGGAGTCATTAAATCCTCCGGTGAGATATGCTTCATAACCAAACATCCAGTCTTTTGCATAGCGCTTTCCATAGAACCCAAAACCGGTATTGCTCCATGTGTCAGGAAGCATCTGCGTCATGGCGATGGGCCTGTCGGTAAATTCCCATTTAGGGCCATCATGGTTCTCGTTAAAGGCGCCGATGGGATTCACTATCATGCCCGCACGAAGATTAACAAGCGGGTCAAACTCAATGTCAACGGCTGCATACTCCACTTCAAATTCCGGAGGCACATTAATAGCATCAGCATCGCCGGTAGGGTCGTCCTCAAATTCTATCTCTGATAAGAACTTAATTCTTTTGGAAATAGTGGAAGCAACAAATAAACTGAACCTGCGGAACTGGAATTGGTTGCCAACGGTAATGCCCGAGGTAGAAACATATTGCCAATTATTCTCCACATAGCCGCCAATGGAAACGGGGGATTTGCCGAGTTTTAAGAATGGCCTGTTATAGATCGCATCCATGGTTAAAGAATGATGCATGGTGTCCCTTGCAGGCGCAGCTTTCAATAAGCTGCTGTCAATTTGCGCATTGGCATTATTGCTTAAAAGGAAAAGAAAAATAATGACAGGGGACGAAAAGAATGGACGTAATTTCATTTTAAGGAGATTAGTATTTGGTCGTTTTGAATAGTTACAGGAAACGTGCGAAGGTTCGTTTCTGCAGGCCCATTTTGAACAATTCCTTTGCTGGTGAACTCACTTCCATGGGCGGGACATTCAAGCCTGTCGCCAAAAACCTGCAGTTCTGCTCCTTGGTGTGTGCATCGCATAAGCAAAGCTGAGTACTCCGTTGCGCTGAACCGGTAAAGGCAGATCGGGTATTTTAGTTGGTCATTATGGATGACAATATATTTTCTGAATGTATTATCCTCCTTAACAAAAGAGGAAACAGGAGTTACCAGGTCTGATTTGGAAATGTTTCCTGAGATGATCTTAGTGCCGCCACAGCTTTCCAGCAATGCAGCGAACATTGTTCCGCCTAAGCAGGCAAGGCCGCAGGTCTTCAGGAATTCTTTTCTTTCCATAAAAACAATTATAACGATTTAAGAAAAGTGATGAGCGCCGCTCTGTCAGATGCAGAAAGGTTCTCAAACCTGCTTTCGCTCGTAGCTGCTTCTCCGCCATGCATTTCAATTGCCTGTTCAATGCTGTGTGCTCTGCCGTCGTGTAGAAGATAAAGATCGCCGCCTTGCACATTTGAAGCAAGCCCAAGCCCCCATAAAGGAGCAGTGCGCCATTCAGAGGCTTTGGCAGTCCCTTCGGTATAATGATCGTCCAAACCCGGGCCCATATCGTGTACCAATAAGTCTGTGAAAGGATTAAATGTTTGATAAGAAAGCGAAGCAATAGGCGAATAACCGGTAGTAAGCGTTGGCTGATGACAACTCGCGCAACCAATGGTAGTGAATACCTGTGCACCTTGTATTACAGTCGGGTCAGTAGGATTGCGCTGAATAGGAGTTTGTAAACAGGTAACATAAAACACAACAGAATTGAAGTCCGTATTGTCAACCTCAGGCGCAGATGGTGAGATAGGAGGGACCTCGTCAAGGTAATTATATGGGTCATAAGGCATAAAAGTAGAAGTGATGCCCATATCATGATCATAAGCATTTGCCACCTGCTGCACTAAATTATAAGTAGCAGCCTTGCGGCCGAACCTGCATATGTACTTGCCATCACCTCTTGGTATAGCTCCGTTTAAAAGGGTAACATAAGAAGGTATTGTATTATAATTTGGATGGCCGCGTACACCGTCTGGGTTGTTAATGTTTGCGGCAGCCATAGCAATTATTTCAGAATCAGGAACAGCTTCCAGGAAACCAACGCCTGCTGTAATAGGAGCAATGAGTTGAGAACTGGTTGCGCCTGCAGGAACTTGTTCAGGTGTGTAACCCGGGAGATTAAAAGTTCCCAATTGAGGGCCGCCTTCTGCTAAAAAGGTATTTCCGGTAGTATCTGATTGACCAAAACGTGTAAGAATAGTGAATGGATGGCCACGGTTATCACTTGAATGACAGGCGCCGCAACTGGTTGCAACAAAATAAGGCCCGAGTCCTGTTGCAGCAGTGCGCGTTGCAAAGAACTGGTCATTGCCTTGTGCGAAAAAGACCGCCTGCGTGTTTGAAAGGCCAATTGGCCCACAAAGTCCGTCTTCTGGATTTATCATTGAAGGCAGCAGTTTGGAACAAGCAGTGAAAGCAGCAATAGTTATTATTATTAGACCTATTACTAAGGTCGGTTTTTTTCTCATTTGTTGAACCGAATTATGAAGCGCAAAAATATCTTTCTGCAAAAGCAGTGGCTTATATAATCGGGAAAACAGTTTTACGGAAGCGGGAATGAGTTAATGAGATATTACCTCAGCAATTCGCAAGGCTTTAAGCCTGTATGTTTTTTGAAAGCCGCAGAGAAATGAGAAATAGAAGAATAACCAAGCACCGCCGAAACATCTGTGACAGATAATCCTTTTTCGTACAGCAGGTATTTTGCATGTTCCATGCGCTGCTGTTGGTAAAAGTCAAAGATAGTTGTCCCGAATACTTCTTTAAATCCTTTCTTTAAATAACATTCGTTAATAGCAACTTTGCGGCTTAATTGTTTGATGGTAATTGGCTCACCAATGCGTTGCAATAATATTTCGCGTGCCTGGTAAATGCGTTCTTTACCAAAATCGTCAGCAAGAAATTTGCAGGTGAAGCCTTCTTCTTTTTCATCGATCAAACATTCCAGGCTGTACAAAAGCAACTCATGAATTTTTGCATTGGTGAAAATGTTTTCAAGTGCTCCTGAATAACTATGGTTGAGCAAAGAATCAAGTGAATTGCGCTTGCGCCCGCAAACAGGAAATATTTTGGTAAAAGAATTAGGATGTTTAAAAGCTAGCACTTCATCTTTACGGGTGCTCAATTTCACATTATGCACAAACTGGTGCAAAAAAGTAGAAGTGAAATGAAAGGTAAACAGATCCGCTGTTTCATATTTGCCAGAACAATTTTCAGTTGGCTTTTCACCACAATTAGTACAACTGCGTTCAGGGCAATAACGGTTTCCGGTTGTGCAAAAACGAAGTTCTAAATAATTATTGTTTTGATTTTTACCGTTGTAATGATACACAAGCATCCCTGTATCTTCTGTAATTGAAGCATCCTGCGCATAATAGCGGCGGATGTTATATTGTATAGAGCCGGGTATATTCTGCTCTCTTTCATAAAGCAAAGCCGCGGTCTGTTCTATTCCATTTTTAAAAGCCATTTTTTGTAAGTCCATAACGCTCGTTTTCTATCTGAAGCAAATTTAATGTATAAACATACATTTTATATAAACCAACACAACCTTGGCAATTCATTACAATTGCATGACAAAAAGAATCATAGCTAATGAAGAACATGCTAATAAGTTTCTCCATGAGTAGATCCTATCAACTTGTTACTTATTGCAGGAAAAAGATGCATTAACTTTAAAAACATAGCAGTACTTATATTTCCTCCAAACAATCTTTGCACAAGCCTTCCTGTTGCAAGGCGCTTTGAAAATTGTTTCTGCCATTGCTTCTTATAATTTTCCTCCATTGTCTGCCGCGTAATACTTCCTCTTAAAAAAGTATCTATATTTTCAAAAGCAAGCTTTCCAGCATGCATTGCCATACTCATGCCGTTCCCGCAAAGCGGAGTTATCATTCCTGCGGAATCGCCTATCATCAACACATGATTCTCAACCTGTGCTTTTTTACTGAAACTTATTTGTGAAATGGTTAAAGGTTTATCATATAAAAAAGTAGCATTTGTAAATATCTCTTTTAGGTGTGGGTTTTTAAACAAAATATTCTTCTCCATTTCTGCAATTGAATTATTGCAACTTTGAAGATTTGCAGCAGTAGTTAAATAACACAAACAACTTTTCCCACCTTCTATCTTAGAAATGCCGCAATAACCATTTTTAAAGTTGTGCAAAGAGATCAGATCCTCCTCATGCTCATATTTCACATGATATTTTATACCAACATAATTATTAAGCTTATTATCTCTTTCTTTTGTGAATTGGCGTTTCCATTTTATGTCAAGATTACTTCGTTTGCCAAAACTACCTGCAACTACTTTTGCTTTCACTGTTTTAAGGGATGAAATAATTTCAAATGAATCATTCTCAAAACTTATATCCTGCACTTTTGTTTCAGTTAAAACTGTGACTCCTTTATTGAGGGCAATTTCATACAAAGCATTATCAAGAGTAAACCTGCTTATTCCAAATCCTCCTAAAGCCAAAGGGAAAGTATATAACCTTCCGCTTAGATCAGAAACCTGCAATTGTTTAATGCGAGGAACATCATATTTATTAATATCAATGCCAAGCCTTTGTAAAAAAGGTAAACTTTCATGCGAAATATATTCACCACAAACTTTGTGAAAGGGATATTGGTCTTTTTCAAACAAAACAACATTGTAGCCTTTATCTGCACATTGTATAGCAAGTGTTAACCCTGCCAATCCTCCACCAACAACTGCAATATCGTAATTGCTATCGTCCATTAATGTTTATAAACTATCAGATGCCTGAATGCCCATTTCCATTCAATTTCAGCGGTCTTGATACCGGCAACAATAAATATATTTGACCATTCCCTTCGTTTAAATCCCCGCGCCACGCTTAGCGACGCATCATTTTTTACCAGGGAAGACTTAGAAAAAACACCCGTCAACAATTTAATAGAATAATAAGCCAGCCAATTTCTTTCAAGGTCATTAATAAAAAAACCAACACTGCTGTTTTCTTTCATCCATTTCAATTGTTCAACCAATTCTTCATCCGTAAAATGATGGCAGAACAAACTGGAAAAAATAATATCTGGTTTATTCTCAAAACTTACTTTCTTATAATCATTAATTATCCAGTTCACATTATTTGGCAGCAGGCCATTTTTCTTTGCAAATTCAATACAGAATGGATTAATGTCAATTCCGGTAAATTTTATTTCAATATTGTTTTTATTGGACCAACGCTTTAAAGCAACCATATTATCCCCACCACCACAACCTATCTCACAAACATGTATTTGTTTTCGCGCATCAATCAATTTTTTTAACCCCTTCAGTGTAATTGCATGTCCGCCAAGATGTGAATTTATAAAGTTCAATTCACGCATATTCTGCGCAATATCTTCTGCCGGTACGTCATCCCCATCCAATAATTCTTTTTGATATGAACGCTGCGCTAAATTCATTTAGAGGAAGCAATAAATGTTTCCCTTGTTAAACCCGGGCCAAAGGCAACACCAAAAATATTTGCAGGCTTTTTGTTATTTTTTAATTCTTCAATTATTTCTTTTAAAACGAACAGGATGGTAGGCGAAGAAATGTTACCATAATTACTCAAAACCTTACGGGAATGTCTTAATGCACACTCACAAAGGCCTAATTTCTTTTGAATAATATCCAGTATTTTTCTTCCACCCGGATGAACACACCAATGGGTAACATCGCCTGGATGTAGACCATTTTTCTCCAAACTACCATCCACCAGTTGCTGAATATCTTCTTCTACCAACTGTGGGATATAACCGCTCAAAGTCATTAAAAAACCTTTACTACCAAGTTGCCAGGCCATATCCTTGCTTCCTTTAAAAGAGACCTGCGAATGAAATCCTTTTATAGTAAGTGAATGTTCATATTCAAGGGTATTTGATAATAATATAGCCGCACTTCCATCTGAGAACAACAAACTGCTTGCTGCATTATCCAAATTATATTCTTTTTGAAAATGCAGCGTACACAATTCTGTGCATGCAATAACCACATTTGCATGCTCCGTTGTTTTGCAGATCATATCACCGATCTTCAAAGCATGAATTGCTGCATAACAACCCATAAAATTTACTGAGGTCCTGAAAATATCAATTGGTAATTCCAATGCTTCCATTATTTCAAGATCTAATCCCGGCACACTCATGCCTGTGCAACTCACCGTTATTAAATGCGTGATCTCCTTTGGTTTGATATATCCTTCAATGCAACGCTCAATGGCCGTTATTGATAAGGGCAATGCTTCCTCTTTATATAATTCCAGCCTTTTTTCAAGGGAAGGAAATGCATTATCAAGCTGCGAAATAAACTGCCATTCTTCGCGCGGCAAAGTAAAATCAGGTATAACGGAATAACGGGTATCAATTTGGCTTTGGCGATACAAAAAAGCCAACTTTCTTCTTTCCGTTTCATCAAGCATATAAGCATCCTGCATAAAATGAAGGATATCTTCCTGTTTGTGGCCATAAGCAGGCACTGCTGTTCCTATGGATATGATCTCTGCCAATGATCTATGATTAATAAGGTTATAAAAGCAAAATTGGTACAAGTTCCTGCAATTACATTCATCCGCATAGTATTTTTAAAATCAGCTTTTGATGCATCTTTATGCACCTGCAAAAACCAACGGACAAAGAACACAATAACCGGAATAAAGAAAATACTTAGTATAATAAAATTCAGTAAAAAACCTGTTTGATAATAATAACCAAATAGTAAGCCGAAAGCAATAGTGTACATAACAGCACAAAAAATGAAGGTTCCCTGTTTTCCCAACAGCATACTTATTGTTTTTACACCATCCTTCCTGTCTGCGCTGTGCTGATATATTTGTGTAATAGGATAAAAGCCACCAATTAAAAACCCTGCAGCGATGCAAACCATTAAAGGCATATCAAGAGGAATGTTTTTATCAGCTCCATAATATACCATGCAAAAAACAAGAACGCCCTGGTTAAAGATAACAGTCAGATAACCCAATATTGGGAAACGTTTTAAACGGATGTCCCTATAACTGTACATTCTTGAGCAAAGAATATAAAAGATCAAACCTGCGGTAAAATAAATAGAGATAAAAAGGGAAAGCAGCACCGCAACAATATCCATAACAACTGTTGTATAAAAAAGTTGCTTGGTAGGTTGTAAAGGTTTTGCAACTCCGCCAATGCTTGTTTCATCCCTGTCCATAAAACTGTTGTAACCATTGCTTGCAGGATATAAAAATAAATGCAGCAGCACAAATATCAAAGCTGCTTTTGCCCAATCAATGTTCGGTACAAAACAAAGGGCAAACCAAAACACAGGCATTAAAAAATAAGAAAAGGGGAAACGGAGCAACTGTATTGTAGATGTTTTAAGCAAAAGGCAATTTATTTAAATTTAAGTTTTAATTCTTAAATCTACATTATATACGTTGAGAAAGAGAAAAAGGTGCGATGCTGGCAGAAACTATATATTCAACTCTTCAAGTTGGCGTAGGTTAATTTGTGTCAACACCCTTTGCCCATTCAGGCATTTCTTTTGATTTTTCTATTGGGTCAACATTTGTTTGTCCATATTTAATTGTGAAATATTTAGCTCTAACATAATGATGCCTTTTGGCAATCATAAAATTTGGGAAGATTGAAAAATACTCATTGTAATCTAGTGTTACAGAATTATACTGTGATAGGTCATTATTTAACTTGCTATTCAATTCCTTAATTTGTTTTTGATCTGTAAGAAAAGCCATTATATGTTCATTTATTTTATACTCATAGAATATTAAATCCAAATCGTTTTCTTTTTTATTTCTTTCAAGTCTTGACTTTTCTACAAAATATTTCAAGCTGTCAATATTGGTTGATGTTAATGAAGTAATAAGGCTATCACGAGTGAGTAAGTTTGAACTAAAGCGATTCCAGGATGCCGTCACATTCTCATTTTTTTCTTCTAAATTATCAGATATGTTTTTTTGAAAAAAATAAACTGCAGTAAATATTATCACCAAAAGTGAAAGAATTAGAATGGTTAAAATTTTAAGCAGTCGCATCGAAAAACTTTTTATTTTGTCAAAGTTCTGCTTGTGTTTTGATATGTTTTAAATTCTTTCATGAATTTTTTCGAGATTCCAGCTTCCTTCGTTATACCTTTTAATAAGTGTTGCTGTAAATTTTTGTGACTGCATGGCTTAAAAATTGATTTTCTATTTTAGTTACACTTTCACAAAATTATTTCTTTGCCCGTTTAAAAATGGTTGATTTTTTAATTGTTCTTCATAATCCTCGATCTTCATAAATGGCCAAATATCAAAATTGCCTAGTTTTTGAAACTCAAAAAAGGCTTCTTCCTTTTCTTTTCGTTTTACCCTATAATATTGCCCAAGTGTTAGAATAGATAAAAGGATCTCAGCTAATGAAAATTTCAACAAAGGGTTATTTATATCAAAATATGGCCATTGATATTCTCTATCAGTTTGAAGAAACAAAATGCAACGTGCAATTATTTTAAGGCTTTTGTCAGATAGTTTATCTGGACCTTTTAGCTGGTGTTGCCTTGTATCGTCATATAAAAACCAACATAATTCTAACATAGGCAGTATAATTTCATCATCAGACTTTACTTCTTTTGATCTGTAATATTGTTCAGGTAACCAACCATTTGTTACATCATCCAATAGATTGCTTTCAAATTCATCATTAGAAATTAATCCAACAGATAAATGCCGCAAATGAAAAGCAAGCTTCTTTCTACGTTCTGTATCAACCATAATTATTTTAGCCTGATTAGTCTTTAAAATTTTATTTCAGACACTGTTGATTTTGCTCTTTTAAATGTAAGTCCAAACATTCTGTCAGTTAGAGAATCTTTCTGATTATTGATCAACTCAAATTTCAATTTATCTTTACCATGAAAAATTATTTTACACTCTTCCTTCTTAGTTGATTGAAGATCTATTATCTGATTATTTAAAAAATGGTATTTCATTGATATTGCCTGTATACTTCCAATTGAAATAGTAGCAGTTTCGGTATATGTGCTATCCTTATAAAAACTTAGTACCCTGAATGGAACTTTATTGACCATCTTTTTTGAACACCATGTACCTAATATTTTATTCATTTGCGCAGTGCTTTCTAAAGAGATTGCAAATGCTAATACTAAAAGTAAGTATTTCATTTGGAT
>CAVYTF010000004.1:0-66824 GCA_963771435.1 uncultured Bacteroidota bacterium
CGGCTTTGATACGGCGGTTATTTCCGGTGCGGAACAATCTATTCAACAATATTGGAGCTTAAACCCCTTTCAACATGGGCTTACTGTTTCCATTGCGTTGATAGGAACTGTGATCGGGTCGCTTATAGGAGCCATTCCCTGTGACAGGTTAGGAAAGAAGACGCTATATATTATAGCAGCACTTTATTTGGCTTCGTCATTGGGAACTTCAATGGCCACAAACTGGTATGTGTTCTTAGCGTTCCGATTTATCGGCGGTTTGGGAGTAGGGGCTTCTTCAGTAACTGCCCCTATATATATATCTGAAATTTCGCCTGCGGCAAAAAGAGGGAAGTTAGTGGGACTATTTCAATTCAATGTAGTATTTGGGATAGTTGTTTCCTACCTGTCTAACTATTTGATCGGACTGACCGGGGAGCATTCCTGGAGGCTTATGCTTGGTATCCAGGCCATCCCATCTGCAATTTTCTTTGTTTTATTACGGTTTGTGCCAGAAAGCCCAAGATGGCTGATCTTGAAGAGAGGCAAAGTGAAAGAGGCGAGAGCAATATTAGATATTATTAACCCTGCTACGGCAGAAAAGATAGAGGCTGATATTAAGAAGTCTGCACACCAAGAGGAAACGGCAGCGCATAAGTCGCCCTTATTTTCAGGCAAATACAAGACGCCTGTGATGCTGGCCATTTTGTTTGCCATGTTCAACCAGCTTTCGGGAATTAATGCCATTATATATTATGCACCACGCATTTTTGAAATGACGGGATTGGAGAAAAGCTCTTCGCTTTTGTCAACAGTGGGGATAGGGATAGTGAACTTCAGCTTTACGCTGCTGGCCATGAATTTTATTGATAAAATAGGAAGGAAAACACTCATGCTGATAGGGTCAGTTGGGCTGTATCACCACCTTAGCACTTGTTGCCACTACCTTTTATTCCAAAGACTTTCATGGAATGGCTGTTACTGTGTACCTGCTTATTTATATCGCTTTTTTTGCTTTCTCACAGGGGGCGGTAATATGGGTTTTTATATCAGAGATATTTCCTAATGAGGTGAGGGCAAAGGGGCAGACCTTAGGCAGCACTACGCACTGGATAATGGCCGCGCTAATTGCTTTTACGTTTCCATACCTGGCGGAAAAGATGGGGGGCGGGAACATATTCCTGTTCTTCTCAGTGATGATGTGCCTTCAATTGCTTTTTGTATGGAAACTAATGCCTGAGACAAAGGGAATCTCATTAGAGGGAATTGAACATACGCTTGTGTTACACTAACTGAGCGGTTGCTTATTTATTGTAATACAGAAACAGGCAATAATGGCAGAGAGCGCAAGGAAGGTAAGGAGGTATTGGTGATAAGCGGGACTATAGTGAAGGTGGCAGGAAGGACGCACGAACCACGCAGGGAGGTGAAAGGAGGGCAAAAGGGTTTGTAGTTGGTAGTTTGTGGTTTGCAGTTAATGACCGATCGGCAGGTTTTAAGTTTTTTTCTAATATAAACAACAACAATTTTCTTAAAAACAAATTTTAATGTTATGAGTAAAATTCTAATGATCATTGCTGCAACCTTGCTATCTGTTGCAGCGTTTGCCCAACAAAGAACCATAACGGGCAAGGTTATTAACAAAAGAACCAACCAGCCCATAGAAGGGGCAACGGTTAAAATTAAAACGAGGGGAACTACTACGGATGCAAACGGAGTGTTCTCCATAAAAGCATCGAACAAAGATGTGATGACCATTTCGTTTGTGGGAATGACGCCTGTTAAGGTAACGGTGGCGGGCTCTACCCAGGACCTGACAATTGCCATGGAAGAGGGGAACAATGAACTGAACCAAGTGGTGGTGGTGGGGTACACCACGGAGCGTAAAAAAGACCTGACAGGAGCAGTTACGGTTGTTAAAGTGAGTGATATACAGGATATTCCTGAGGGCAATGCCATGAAGGCACTGCAAGGGAGAGTGCCGGGGCTGACCATTTTTGCAGATGGTTCTCCAAATGGGGCAGTTACGGTCAGGCTGAGGGGGCAAACGACGCTGAATGATAACGACCCCCTTTATATTATTGACGGCGTACCCACACAAAGAGGGTTGCAGGAAATTAACCAGGATGATATTGAGTCCATCCAGGTATTAAGGGATGCGTCTTCTGCGAGCATTTACGGCGCCAGAGCCGCTGCGGGGGTAATAATTATTACTACAAAAAAGGGGAGGAAGGGAGTTAACCAGATAAATTTTGACGCTTCCACTTCTGTACAATATTACAACAGCAAATTACAACCGCTTAATACGCAACAACATGCGCAGGCTTACTGGCAGGCACAGGTAAACGATGATGCGTTCGGGCCGAACGTGAGCAACCCTATTAATCCTGCAGAATATCCCAATGGCAGCAGCAATGTTATTACTTATAACTGGAATAATAATTACAGCAAACCTGTTTTATATTCTGTGAATATTATGAAATATATAGATAGCCCGGCCAATACCATGCTGGCATCTAACACAAATTGGTTCAACCAGATATCGCAGCCATCTATTCTGCAGTCTTATAACCTTAGCATGTCTAATGGAACTGAACACGGGAATACGTTTTTCTCTATTGGATTTTTTGATAACGAAGGCATTATAAAAGAGTCTAACGATACAAAGGTTACTGCCCGGTTTAACAGTGAGTTCAATTACTTCAATAACAGGCTGAAAATAGGTGAAAACCTTTCTGCTACTTATATGAGCGATGTTATATTGCCCATCAGCAACATTACACTGTTATCACTGATCGAGAACCCTATTATCCCTGTACACACGGTTGCGGGAGGATGGGGCGGCCCAATAGCAGGAATGGATGACCGTGATAACCCCGTGAGGTTAATAGATGATAATAAACAGAACAAGAACAATTTCGGAAGGATCTTTGGCAACGTGTATGCCGACCTAGAAATAATACCCCACCTGCATTTTAAATCAACATTCTCTGCTGACCAGGCCGGTAATTATTTCCGTTCTATATTGTTACCTTACCAAGCGGGTTTCCTGTCAAGCACTATTACACAGGCAGGTACTTCCTTTGATGCTGAAGGAACTTTTAGCTGGAACAACATTTTAACGTACGACCTGGCGATAAACAAGAATAAGCTAAACTTTCTTGCAGGCGAAGAATGGGTTAAGGATAAATACCAGAACTTTAACGGCAGCGGACAGGGGCTGGCGCTACCTGATATTAATTACGCTTATCTTTCTGCGGCTACGAGCACTTTCCAGGTTGCAGGCGCCGGAAGCGCTGATGCATTGCTTTCTTACTTTGGCAAGGTTAATTATTCTTATAACGATAGATACCTTTTGTCGGCTACCCTCAGGGATGACGGTTTCTTCTCAATTTGGGCCCAATAACCGTTACGGCCTTTTCCCGGCAGTTTCCGGTGGGTGGCGCATTAGCCAGGAACCTTTCTTTCAAAAGACGTTCCCTGTTGTATCTGACATGAAACTCCGTTATGGCTGGGGGCAAACCGGGAATCAAAATATACCGGATAATGCCACTTACAAGTTGTACCAATCCATTTACGCTACTGACCTTACCTGGAATGCCGGTACCGGAACTGCCTATAATATTTCGGGGTCAGGCACGGGCACACTGCCATCAGGATTTACACCTATACAGCAGGCCAATCCTAATTTAAAATGGGAAACTACTACCCAGTCTAACTATGGAGTTGATTTTGGCATATTTAATAATAAGCTGACCGGCTCGGTTGATTATTTTGTAAAGAAAACGACAGATATTTTAATTAACCCACCTTATTTGGCAGTACTTGGATTGGGAGGGAATACGTGGTATAACGGAGCTTCCCTGCAAAATAAGGGCCTTGAAGTTTCCCTTTCTTATACATCAAAAATAACACACGATGTGACGCTTTCAGTTTCCGGCAACATTGCTACTTACCGCAATAAAGTGCTGGCATTGCCCGCAGATGTGCTGACAGGCTATCCCGGAAATGGAACTACTGAAACAGTATTGGGGCGTTCTGTTAATTTTTTGTATGGTTATGTGGTAGAAGGTGTTTTTCAAACAGCAGCAGAAGTTGCAGCAGCGGCAACACAGCCGGGTGACGGTGTGGGAAGGCTGAGGTATGCGGATCTGAACGGGGATGGTATGATCGATAATAACGACCAGAAGTTCTTAGGTTCAACAGACCCTAATTTCACTTACGGGCTGAATACTTCTGTGGACTACAAGAATTTTGACCTGACGTTTTTCTTCCAGGGAGTGCAGGGTGGCCTGGAGTATAATAATTATAAATACCTGACCGACTTTACTTCACTTGCACCGGGGTCTAACTGGGGAACAAGAGTTTTGAATGCATGGACACCTCAAAATACTTCCTCCACGATCCCTGCCCTGACTTTGGTTAATGCTAATAATGAAGGAAGGTATTCTACTTATTTCCTGGAAAGCGCATCGTACCTGAAGTTAAGAAACATACAATTAGCCTATACCCTGAAGAATGGATCAGGGAAACTGAAGTTTGTGCAGAAGGCTAAGATCTATGTACAGGCTAATAACCTGGTGAAATTTAAAAGCGCATCCAATACGATGCCTGATCCTGAAAATCCGAACAGCGCTTATCCCATACCGGTTATCACCACTATTGGCATAAACCTAACTTTTTAATTCTAAAAATATATAAACATGAAAAGTATAATCTTATGTATTGCTGCGCTTACGTTTTGCATAGCGCTAACTTCCTGTAATAAATCACTTAATGAAACGCCGCAGGGTGTAGTTTTTGCTCAGGACCTGGAAACCCCGACAAATGTTGATGCGCAGGTTATAGCCTGTTATTCAAGCCTGGGGAATGACCATTATACTTCGCCTTACAGCAGTATGTGGGCGTACGGCAGCATCCGCAGCGGCGATGCTTATAAAGGTGGCGGCGGACCGGGTGATGTGAGCGATTTTAACGCTTATGAAGTGTTTAACCAAAACCTTCCGACGATAGGCGCTACTGACGGAACCTGGTATGAATTGTATATCGGCGTTGCTTATTGCAATTCAGCACTTAATCTTATCAATGGGATGACACTTGCTGAATACCCTAATAAGGTGGAAAGGACGGCAGAAGTAAGGTTTTTAAGAGGGCATTATTATTTTCTTTTAAAAATACTGTTCAATCATATTCCATGGATCGACGAGACGATACCTACGACGTTGTACGATACAGTTTCCAATGTTAGTTTTTCAAGCGATGCTTTGTGGACGAAGATCGAGAATGATCTCAGCTTTGCATCTGCAAACCTGCCACTGACACAAATGGATCTTGGAAGAGCAACGAAGGGAGCGGCGCAGGCTTACCTGGCAAAAGCGCTTATCTATCATGCTTACACACAGGACAACAGTAACAATGTAACGGGAATAGACCTTACAAAAATGGCAGAGGTGAATACTATGTGCGACAGCGTAATTAATTCGGGTGTGTATAGCCTTATGCCTGATTATGCAGCTAATTTTTTACCCCAGTACAGAAATAACGCAGAAGCAGTTTTTGCAATTCAGTTTTCCAAAAATGATGGTACTCCGCAGGGGCGTTTGGATGTTGGGCATTGCCTGAATTATCCTATGGACCAGGAATATGGCTGTTGCGGTTTTCACTGCCCCAGCGACAACCTTGTGAATGCTTTTAAAACTGACGAAAACGGGCTACCGGAGTTTACCAGTTTTAATGATAGTGATGTGGTGCCTGCCGGGGATTATCAAAGCCATACGTTTGACCCGCGCCTTGATCATACCGTGGCAATACCCGGACATCCTTATAAATACCAAACCAATCTTGTTTACCAGGGGGCATGGGCACGCGACCCACAATCGTATAATTATCTATTGAGCATGAAGGAAACTGTTGCATATACTGACCCCAGTTTCCAAAGGTTTCCGCCATTTATGTCCAGCTCCAAAAACTGGTCTGTGATAAGATATGCTGATGTGTTACTCATGAAAGCGGAAGCATTAATAGAAATGGGCCAACAAGAGGCGGCTTTACCACTGATAAACCAGATAAGGCAAAGGGCCGCTAACAGCACTGCCTTATTGGTGCAGGCAGACGGAACGCCGACATCTAACTATTTTATTGGCCAATACAAAGATGGGGTGAATTGTACGTGGACGCAGGACTATGCCCGACAAGCGTTGCGTTTTGAAAGGAGACTGGAATTTGCTATGGAAGGTTACCGTTTCTTTGACCTGGTAAGATGGGGCATTGCGGCCAATTACCTGAACAGTTATTTTGCTGTTGAGCAAAACCGGACGCCGCATTTGGTAGGTGCGCAATTTACCCAGAATAGGGATGAATACCTGCCGATATCGCAGAACCAGATCAACTTCAGCGAGGGGTTGTATAAACAGAATATTGGATGGTAAATTGAGAATTGAGAATGGAGAATAAGGCTGTAAAACTTTTTTGCAATCATTTTGGGGAAGGGAGTATTTTTATGGAATTAACAAGCAGTTTTTTCTGCCCTTCCCCTTTCTAAATTAATCGTTATGAAAATAGCATATCCTCTGTTGTTTCTAATGGCCCCGTTTGTTTACGGGCAGGGAACAAGTAGTTCAATTGACAGATCATCAGTGGCTGAAACTGACAGTAATATAGTTTCCTACAGGCCGTTGTATCATTTTTCTCCTGATTCAAACTGGATCAATGACCCGAATGGGTTGGTATATGCAAACGGGAAGTTTCATTTGTTTATGCAGTACAACCCGTTTGGCAATAAATGGGGACATATGAGTTGGGGGCACGCTGAAAGCAATGACCTGTTTGGATGGAATGAACTACCCGTTGCTTTGCCGGAAACGACCAATGCTGATAGTGTAACATCTATGATATTCAGCGGGAGCGCTGTAGTTGACAGTTTTAACACCACGGGTTTTGCTGATAAAAAAGGAGAAATGCCTTTGATAGCTATTTATACTGCGAATATTTTTAATAAAACAGGACAGTTAGTTCAAAACCAAAATCTTGCTTATAGCCTTGATGAAGGAAATACATGGAAACAATATGCAGGGAACCCTGTACTGGACATTCATTTAAAAGACTTTCGCGACCCTAAGGTGTTTTGGTACTCACCTAAGAAGAAATGGATCATGGCGGTGGTGAAATCGGTTGAATATAAAGTTCAGTTTTATGAATCCGCCGATCTTAAAAGCTGGAAACTGCTAAGCGAATTTGGGGGCGCAGGGAACATGGCTAATGTTTGGGAATGCCCCGACATGTACCAGCTTCCTGTTGAAGGGAGCAAAGAAAAAAAATGGGTGCTTTCCCTGTCGGCAGGGCATCCAGAGAAAGGCTTTTTAGGTATGCAATATTTTATAGGAAATTTTGACGGGGAAAAATTTACGCCTGACGCGCTGCCCTATCCGTTGTACGTTGACTATGGCAAAGATTATTATGCTGGCGTTACCTACAATGATATTCCCGCAATAGACGGGAGAACAATCATGATCGGCTGGGCCAACTGCTGGAATTATGCTAATAATATACCTACCATAGGTTACAGAGGCATGTATGCAGTGCCGAGGACACTTGGTCTAAAGCTTACTACAAATGGGTTAAGGCTCTTTCAGAAACCCGTAGAAGAACTAAAGAAGCATGAAGAAAATGTATATAAAAATGCGGCGCTTACGCTGGACAATGGAACAAAGACGCCGGCGGCGGCAAGAGGAGGTTCCTTAGATATATCATTTACGCTACAGGCTGATGAGGCGGCCGAAGCGGGCATCCATGTATTTAAAAGCGGTACTGAGGAAACATCTGTTTACTATGAAAGCAAAACAAAAACAGTTAGCCTTGACAGAACAAAGTCCGGTGATACCAGTTTTAATCCAGGCTTCTCCAGCATCGAATCAGTGCAGTTACACCCTGTTGGTGAAAAAGTAAAGTTCAGGATACTGATAGATAAGAGCATTGTTGAGGTTTTTGCTAATAATGGCGAGCATGTGATAACTGACCTTGTATTTCCCAGAAGCAATGAAGATGGCGTTGAGTTTTTCTCAAGGGGAGGCAGAGCGGTTTTTTCTGATATTGTTGTAAACAAAGTAAATAAATGCATTCATTAAAAATAAAGGAGCCCAATGAGAAAGTGCCTAACTAATTCCCTAAGATCGTCATCATTTTTATTACTGATGCTTTTTTTGGGGCCACTAATAAGGGCGCAAACAACTGAAGAGAAAAAAGAAATACCTCCTTTCAATATCCTGCTCACAAATTCAAAGTATTTTAAAGCAGCAGAAGTAACTAAAAATGTACCCCTGGTACTTGTCTATTTTGACCCTACCTGCGAGCATTGCAAGGCCTTTACCGCTAACCTAATAAAGAATGTAAAGAGCTTCAGAAAAACACAAATAGTAATGATCTCTTATACGCCTTTTTCGCAGGTAAGGCAGTTTGAGACGGAGTTTCATCTTAACAGGTATTCCAATATAAAAGTGGGTACGGAAGGATATACTTTTGTTGTGCAGCGCTACTACCATATTGATAAATTTCCTTTTGTTGCATTATTTAATGCTAAAGGGAGTTTGATCGCGTCCTATTACAGTGCTCCTGATATTGACCAGATCATCGGTGTACTGAATGCAAATAAGGAGTAGATCCTTTTCTTTTTTCGTCATCGCATTCCCGTCTGATGCATTATAGTGTTCATAATCTCAAAATAGGCTGCAACAGGTAAGATTTACACTACGAATGATCTTGACTTGTATGTCATGTTTAACTAAGCAAATGAAAGTAATCAAGGAAATCATAACCCGCTGGGAGTTTTGGTGAGTGGGGATAGTGCGTAGTGAGGGATGAGTAGTGAAAATTTAAAACCTGCGGGATGTATCTTCCGCAGGTTTTTTGTTTGGCCCCAAACAGTTTTTTGAGTGGTGTAAAATAGAAACAATAATTTTACGTACTCTTTAAATTGGTTCATTGGGGCAGGAACCAAGGCGTTGGCCGTTTTGTGTATCCCGTGTTTTGTTGTTCTGAAAAGAGTAGACTGCGATAAACGAAATGGCAAGAAGGATATGGACTATCTTTTTCATTAGAGATTTTTGAGGGGGAAAGGTAGAGAAAATATTATGTGGTGGGTTTATTGGCGGATTGGACGGGGAGGTTGATGGTTTGATGGTTTTGTTTGTTGTTGGCTGATAATGATATATTTGTTGTTGGTGAAGAAGAGGCTAACCGAGAATGCAAGCCCTCTTGGCAGGGGAGAATAAATGGCGTTCATGCAATTCCAAGGCTTTGAAACTGTTCCCAGTCACCCTCAAGAACACTAACAAATGCTAAATTAGAGGATTAAGCATAATTGTCTGCTGAGTGAGGTATTTAGCAGCTTAAATTTGTGAAAACTAAAAACTCTCTACAATGGCAACTGGGCATCTACTGGATACAAAAACAGTGAACCTGAATGAAATATTAGGCAATGGCAAAATATACCGAGTGCCACAATTTCAAAGGGATTATTCCTGGGAGCAGGATAACTGGGAAGATTTATGGAACGACATTAAATTAGCAGCAGAAACCAATAGTCCCCACTATATGGGCTCTGTTGTTTTACAGAGCACTACAGGCAAGGAATTCTCCATTATAGACGGGCAACAAAGATTTACAACTCTTACTATTTTAACGTTAGCAGTTATTGAAGCTATAAAAAAAATTATTGACAAAGGAATTGAAGTTGCACAAAACAACGAACGGATAGAAATTTTAATGCGCCAGTATATCGGGCAAAAAGATCCTGCTTCGCTTAGCTATTCAAGTAAATTATTTTTAAATGAGAATAATGATGGCTTTTTTCAAAACAGGCTGATCGGGTTTAAAAATCCAGTCAATGTAAGGAAACTATCTGACTCTGAGAGGCTACTGTGGGAAGCCTATGAATTTTTTAAAGGAAGAATTGCACAACGTTTCAAAAATAATGAAGGGGGAGAGTATGCATCTTTTTTAAATAATGTTTCAGGTGAGTTGATGATGTTTATCCAAATAACAGTAGAAGATGAATTAAACGCTTATACTGTTTTTGAAACTTTAAATTCAAGGGGTGTTGAATTAACTTCAACTGATTCTCCTGAAGAACTTTTTATTCTCATTGGTTGCAAAAAGTGAAACAGATCTAAAATTAGTAAAAACCCAATGGAAAAAAATCATAGATACCATTGGGCTAAAAGAGTTCCCTAACTTCCTACGATATTTTTTAATAGCAACCCGAAAACAAATAACCAAGGAATATTTATTTAAAGAAATTAAACAGTTTATAAAAACCGCACAGCAGGTGTTCGATCTATTAGACCGCCTTGAATTTTATGCCTATAACTATTTTGCTTTAGGCAATCCTGATGATGATCTATGGAACACTGATAAAGACAACCGGAATGCGATAAGCATTTTAAAGGCTTTCAAAGTAACCCAATGGAAACCTTTGGTTATGGTAGCTATGGAAAAATTAGGCAAGGAAGAACTAAAGCGCTTATTAAAAGCCATTGTGGCCATATCCTACCGTTATAACGTGGTAGCCAAACAGCAAACCAACGAAATGGAAAAGATATACAGCAAGGCCAGTATAAACCTATACAAAGGGGAAAGCACTAATATAGTAGCCATACTCAACAACCTGCAAGGACTGTATATAGATGACGAGGCTTTTAAAAATTATTTTTTACTTAAACAATTCAATACCAATAATTCTACTGATAAAAAGCTGGCCCGCTATACCCTATATAAGTTGGAAGCACAGGAAGAAGGAGGCAGCACCAATGATTTTGAAACAGACAACGGAACCATAGAACATATACTGCCGGAAAGTTATCCAGAAGCATGGCAGGCAGACTTTACGGAAGAAGAATTTGAACGCAACATTTTTATGTTGGGCAATTTAACTTTGCTGGAGGCCGCAAAAAACAACAGAGATGCTGCTGATAAAGCTTTTGAAGAAAAAAAGCTTGTTTATGCAACCAGCAAATTTGCTATTACTAAAGCAATAACTGACCCGCACTGGACTTCTCAAAATATTAAAAGCCGCCAAGCTCATTTGGCCAGACTTGCTACTACTATTTGGAAGATACAATACTAATGACCACCAATCAATTACCAAAAGACTGGAAGCAGATCAAACGGGTAGAAGTATCATGCAAAAAAAGAAATAAGAAAAACAAACAGAAATGGCTAGCAAAATTGAACTTGAAGAAGTAATAAAAAAATTACCTCTTCCGGCAACAGAAAAATGGCCGAAAGGGGTGTGGGATATTTCTCCGTTTGAACATGGGTCTATGTCCGTGGTGTTATTTACGCCTAAAGAGCAGGACTATCAAACTCCTCATGAGCAAGACGAGATCTATGTCGTGTTTAAGGGGGAGGGGCAATTAGTAGCTACAGATAATAGTTACTCCTTTAAAGCTGGTGATGTGCTTTTTGTTCAGGCCGGGGAAGAACACAGGTTTGAGAATTTTAGTGAAGACCTGGTTTTATGGGCTGTTTTTTGGGGACCTAAGGGTGGGGAGAAATAAGGGGTTTCTCTCGGAAAACGCGGAAGGCGCGGAATGTGATATTTCTTATCATTAGTTTACTTTTCCAATATTATTATTTTAGAGTCAAGAAAGCTAAGGTGTTTTGTTCTTTGCTGTTCCTTATCGTGCCCAAATGGGAATGGGGGGAAATGGGGGGAAATGGTGCGTTATAATGTTGCATTGTGAAGGGAACAAAACACAGCACTGTTAAAAAATCCTAATCATGCCCAGTTCATTCCAAAGTAAAAAGTAAAAATTTCTACACGTTAAAAAATTAAAAAATGGCAAAACAAAACCCGCTTAGCCTGGTGAGAGGGGTAGAGAGAAGGTGATGAAAATTTAAAACCTGCGGGATGTATCTTCCGCAGGTTTTTTGTTTGGCCCCAAACAGTTTTTTGAGTGGTGTAAAATAGAAACAATAATTTTACGTACTCTTTAAATTGGTTCATTGGGGCAGGAACCAAGGCGTTGGCCGTTTTGTGTATCCCGTGTTTTGTTGTTCTGAAAAGAGTAGACTGCGATAAACGAAATGGCAAGAAGGATGCGAACTAGTTTTTTCATATGAGATTTTTAAGGGTGTAAGGTAAAATAAATAATTCTTTGTAACCAAGTTTATTGCCAATTATTACGAGAATATTTTTGGAATGGTTGAGGATGGCTGAACTAATGCCGAACTGCGCGGGCGTTTGCTGAAAATGATATATTAGTAAGAGGTGATGAATATTAAGGAAGGGGGTACCCCGTAGAACCTGTACCTGTTGCTGATGAAAAAGAGGATGATGGAGAATAGTTAGAATATTACTTTATGAAAAAATAGGCCATTCGAAAAAAATTGTTTTTCCAAATATTGCATGAAGTTTTAGGATATAAGAATGAAATATATCAAGGCTGAACCCTAAAATCACCTCTTATGTTTTCAGGGCCATTATTATCCATTTAACAGGCGACAATTCTGTATGACAATAGAACAACTTACGAATGAATTTGAACAGGTTAGAGTTCAACTTAAATCCTATCTTTTAAGAATTACGGCAAGTGTTGAAGATGCAGAAGATATAGCGCAGGATACTTATATTAAAGGTTTGGAAAAAAGGGAAACTTTCAGAGGGGAATCTTCTTTAAAAACATGGCTGTTCACTATTGCCTCTAATTTGGCAAAAGATAACCTGAAAGCTCAAAAGCGATGGACGGAAAATGTAACCGACATTACAAAAGCAGCGGCATTAAATAACAAAGAATTTTTCCAGGAAGGGATGTATATTGCAGCTACTTCCCCTCAAGGCCGGTTTGAAGTGAAAGAGCATATTGCACTTTGTTTTACCTGTATCTCTAAATCATTGCCACTGGAACAACAGCTCTGTGTGTTCCTGAAAGAGGTTTATGAATTCAAGGTTTCCGAGATTGCTATTATTTTAAGTACCAATGAAGCAATGGTGAAATATTATTTGCATACGGGCAGAAGCAAAATGATAAACATTTTTGATGGCAGATGTGCTTTGATAAATAAAGAAGGTGTTTGTCATCAATGTTCTGAGCTGAACGGTATTTACAATCCAAAACAAAACACACAGGCTGAACTGATGAAGGTTGACCTTGTGAAAGAATCTGCTAATAAAGATAAAGAGCATTTGTTTGACCTGCGTATGAAAATACTAAAGGAAACCGACCCTTTTGAATCAAATGCATCATCACTGCAACTGCATCATTTAGAACATAACAGGCGAGTGATGGAAAATTACCTGGAAGAAAAAGTGAACTAATCCTATCGATTTGTTTTGCTTATTCGTCTAAAGAGAATAAGTAAAACAATTTTATGGAACAAGCAACAAAACTGAAAAATCTACAACTATTTCTAACGGTTTTCGGTGTCATATCTATCATGCTATTTGGCAGTTTGTTTTTGCTCACTGCCATAGATGCCCCGGTGATGCAGGAAGGTGGGGCGTTACGTTTTTTGCGGTGGGATGTTCTATCTAAACATGTGGAACTGATGATAGAAATTGTGTATTTGGTGTGGGGTATTTTTATGTTGCTTGCTGCACGTAAGCCTTTAGCTTATTTGTCATTCCTCAGGTTCACACTTTGGGCTAACCTTGCGCATGGTTTGCTTATGGTGCCGCAAGCAATGATGGTAGGCATGATGTACAAAATGTATACAGATATTGCTTATTGCTTAGTTTTAGCTATTGGGTTATGGATACTTTTGCCCAAAGGAGAAGAAGTGGCAGCCTAATAAGTGCCTGGAATAATAAAAATTAATTCTAATGAAATATAAAATAGGAACAAAAGAGAAGCCAATGGGTTTAAAGACCCCACCATTAACGTCTGAATATACAATGCATACTGATGAAAAAGATGGCAAGGAAATATTAGTGTGTACCGTAGGCAAAACTGTGCTGCATTATAATGCACAAATTCTTGACGACCTGCATGCTATGCTGAAAAAACATGGCGACTGGATGGAGCTTGGAAGCGCTGATGAACAAAAACCCGCAAAGGAAGGAACAGTGGAAGCATGGGGGCGTTCGGAAAGCAATCCTGTAAAAGGGTGGTATGGTTTGAAGAAAGGGTTAAGAGGGCGGTTGGGAATGTATATTCCACCATTGATGGAGGCATTGGGGCTTGCAGAAGTAACTCATAATGCGAAAGGGAATAAAATGCGGGCTAAATAATACAGCAGTAAGCTCGTCGTGGGGGTAAGCTAAAGGAAATTAAATGGCGGGTTACGTTAGCGCCCATTAATGCAATGTTATTATATCCTGACAGGTTCCCTCAACCAATATCCAGAGATCATAATTTGCCAAACAGCATTAGGCAAATTTTTTAATTGGTTCATATCTCTACCAACTAAGGCGTTGCATTCAAAAATACTTATCCCAAATATTTTAGCATTTATTTTCCAGCTTGTATTATCTTTGCAATTCATCCAAATGATTTATTTCAATTTCAGAACAGCCGTCGAGTAGTATTTGGTGTTCTTTATTTTTCACATGGCCTAACAGGTACACAGATCACTTGTGGAAACTATGCCAGGCATTGGTGGAAGGAACACAATGAGGAATAAAAAAGAATTGAAAATTGTTGATCATTTTGGGTTCGTAATGGGCTTTAGTTAATACAGGGAATAGGTGCTATTGTATAATTTTTGAAAATACTATATATGGAAAAGCTGAATCTTTTCTTTGCTAAAATTCGAGAGCTGACATTTTGGGGACGATTGTTTTCCTGGCGAGCTGTGCGGAACCTGAGCTATGATGCATTTGAAGAGTTTAAGTCGCTTGATAAAGAAATAAAAAGAGTGAAGCTTGATCTGGAATCGATTGAAAAGAATTTTCAAAGCTGCAGTAATAAAAACGAAGGCCTGCAAAAGCAGTTGCAGCAATATGAAAAGGCTGAACTTAAAAAGGATAGTGAGATCAATGAATTAAACAAAAGAGCGGAACGCTTAAACGGCAATATAACTGAATTAAATAAGTCTATTTCCAAACATGAAACAACAGAAGAGCAAAGAACCAAAACTTACGAAAACAGAATAATTCAGCTTAATCAACTGAAGGAAACCCTTGAAAAAGAAATTCAGAGAATAAATGATGAAAGAGTAAAGGAACAAAGAGATGCGCTGGAAAAAATGAAAAAGCAATGGATGGAGCATCAGACAACCGTGCAACAAAGTTTAAAAACGATCTGCCAGAATCATTCTGTAAAATATATTGATACTGTCCCTTTTAGGGGAAGCCCTGATAACACTTTAGAAATATGTGATGAGTATATCGTCTTTGACGCCAAATGCCCTTCCAATGACGACTTAACTAATTTTCCGAAATACATAAAACTGCAAACTGAAAGTGTAAAGAAATATGCAAACCAAGAGAGGGTGAAGAAGGATATTTTTTTGGTTGTGCCTACCAATACTATCCACTCCATTGGACAGCTGACCTATAATATGGGGGATTATAATGTGTATGTTATTACCAAAGATGCGCTGGAGCCGATCATTCTTTCGCTGAAGCGAATTGAAGATTATAAATTTGTAAACGAGCTTAGCCCTGAAGAAAGAGATAATATTTGCAGGGTAATTGGAAAGTTTGCGCATATCACTAAAAGAAAGATACAGATAGATCAATATTTCAGTTCTGAATTTTTAGAAATCCTTGTTAGGTGTAAAAATGACCTGCCTGATGACATTTTAAAGCAGGTAATAGAATATGAAAAAGCTGAAAAATTAAATCCTCCTACAGAAAAGAAAACGAAACAAATACTTACAAAGGAACTCCAGGACAAACACTTATTAATAAACGCTGAAGCAGGGATAAGAGATGTTACAATTCCTTTGAGTTTTGAAGATGTGAAAAATTTGGAATAAAGAGAAAGGCTGAAAATTAACTGTAAAGGCCACAAAAGAATACCTGGAAAAAGCACAAAGAAAAACTTTCTTAAAAAAAGGATGGCATAAAAAATAATTTTTGTGTGTGCTTTAAATTGTTTCTTGGGGACACAAATCAAAGCGTTGATGTTGTGACGGAGAAGGGTTACCTTTTGAACATAAATGTATTAAGATGAAAAATAAACCCTAATAAAAATGATTCAAAAGACTTATTTTAAAACAAAGGATTATTGTAAAGTGAAGTTTACTTTTAATGCAGACACTGCTGATAAAGTGGAAATACTTGGCCTGAACAGTGACTGGGAAAATTCCATCATCATGAGTAAAAAGAAAGACGGAACTTTTTCGTGTGATGTTTCTTTGCCAAAGGACTCAGAACATGAATTCAGATACCTGGTAAATGAGAATAATTGGGTTAATGAACCTGAAGCTGACAGCGAAAAGCCAAATATTTTTGGAGAGCGCAATAGTGTTATTGTTCTTTAACTGATCTATCAAAAACAATGTTGAAAGTTGCCTATAAAAGGCAACTTTTGTTTTTTAAGGTACTCTGAATGAAATTGGAAATACGTTATAAGCTTATGCCTAAGTGGCAGCTCCCGTTTTTAAAAACCCACGGGGATGCTGTTCGTTGAATTTTGTGGCTTGCTGGTATGCTTTTGCAAAGGCCAGCAAGGTTTCTTCGTCGAATAGTTTTCCTATAAATGTTATTGATGCAGGCGTTCCGTCTTTATTCATTCCATTTGGAAGGGTGACGGAGGGGTTGCCTGTGAGGTTGGTGATGGCAAGCTGGTCGCCGGTTTCAGGCGGGGCAATAATGATATCAAACTGCTGCATGTAAGAAGCAAACTTTTGCATAATATCATAGCGAAGGCGGCAGGCATTGATATATTCTACAGCAGGAATAAAGCGTGCTGTGCGGAAAGTATTTGGCCAGCGGTCTTTGTTTTGCTGCACCATGTGGTCATCAAGGTTACTGCGTGTGAGGGAATCAAAAGCTGCGGCAGATTCTGCGGCTACTATAAGGCTGAGTATGTCGTTACCGTGGAGGGTATCAGGGAAATCTATAGCGGTTATTTTTGCGCCCATGCTCTTTAAAACAGCAAGCGTTGCCTTCTCTGTGCTGTTTGGAGGAAGCGAATCAATGTAGTTTTTTGCATATGCGATCCTGAGTTTAGTAATATCAATTTTGCCCGTGTAATTAAAAGCGACATTTCGCGCTGAAGCGTCTTTACCATCTGTGCCGTGAATGTATGCGAACACTATGGCGGCGTCCTCAGCGCTTCTGCAAAGGGCGCCTATTTTGTCGGAGCTCCACGCCAGCGCCATGGCACCGCTACGGGAGATGCTGCCAAAAGTGGGCCGCAAGCCTGTAGTGCCGCAGCGCATGGAAGGGTCAACGATGGAGCCATAGGTTTCTGTGCCGATGGCGAAAGGGACGAGGCCTGCTGCTGTTGCTGCGGCAGAACCTGCTGATGAGCCGCCCGAGCCTTTGGCCATATTCCAGGGATTGCGGGTGAGGCCGCCAAACCAAACATCGTCCATAGCCAGTTCGCCAAGAGATAGTTTTGCAACGAGGACCGCACCTGCCTGTTCAAGCTGTTTGGCAACAAATGCTGTTTCCTCTATTACCTGGCCTTTGTATGGCGGCGTACCCCATGTGGTATGTGTGCCCTTGACTGCAAAGAGGTCTTTTATGCCATAAGGGATGCCCTGTAGCGGGCTTTTATATATTCCTTTTGCAAAATCATCATCGGCCTGTTTTGCCTGACGCATTGCAATGGTGTCTGTGAGCTCGATAACGCAATGGAGCTGAGGCCCGTACTTTTTTAAACGGCCGATAAAAAATTCTGTGAGGCTGACGGAAGATATTTTTTTGTTCCTGATGAGTGATGCGAGTTGTGGCAAAGAATAAAAAGCCAGGTCATTTATGTTTTTAGGCAGGCTGACATCTGCAGGAATATTGAACTGAAGGGGGCGCTGTACCTTTTTTAATACATTAGCCATGTTTGGCAAAACAGGATCGAACCATAAAGGCATGGGGGTATTGTTAGGGATATCCTGAGTATGGATGTACTGGTAGAGTTTTACATTTGAATCGAGGCCAGAAAGGATGGAGTCTCTTTTGGGAGCAGAGAAGTTAAGGGCATACATTTTTTCAGCACTTATCTCTGTTTGCAGGGGGATTGTGTCCTGTGCCATGGAAGAGGTGGCTATTAAGCAAAACAATATAAGGATATAATTTGGAGAAGGAGTAGCCATTTTCATGATGTAGTATTTTGGTGACTGTGAAGTTAGTGAATTAAATGAGAGGGATATGATTTGCTTACGCTGTGGCTTTGGGAGCAGACCAAGCCAAGCAAAAGGGATATTGTATAAGTGGGGGTGAGTGGACATTAGGTGGGCATTGAGTGGGAACCTGGCCGACATTGCTATGGCATTGGTTGGGTGTGTAAATTGGGGAGATACGGATCAGTCGGATCTACAAGGATTTTTTTGTTTCTTGCGGAAAACGGAGAAGGCGTGGGAAAGGAAGATGAGTGCAAATTAAAGATCTGCTTAGGTTATGGCTTAGCCGGGAGACTAAGCCAAGCAGGGTGCAAATTAAATATTTGCTTACTTTGTGGCTTAGGCAACAGGCTAAGTTAAGCAGGGAGGGGCCACGCGGATCTGAGGAATTTGCATGTATCTTTTTGGGGCCCGCAGGTGCGTTGCGTTAACTAATAGAAGAACGTAATTTGCATATTTATCATTATTTAAAAATGTTTATCATTTAAGTGTTATGGCAGCAATAAAATTATATAAAGATCAAACTGACCTTGAGCACCTGGATGTTACAGGCAATGTGAGACAGGTGATGCAGGCGTGTTATAAAGCGCATTTCAAAGCGGGGAAAATTATTATGGGTGATATTGAAAATGAACCACCGGACCGCAATCCCAATCTACTTGAAACATTCAATGAAAAGGGATACCACACCGAAAGCGTACAATACAAGCACTACGGTAACCAAAAAAGTATATATGATGATAACCGCCATGTTATCAGATCTATACACTATATGGACAAAAACACCATTACTTCCATTAATACTTACACATACGATGAAAAGGGTAATTTTGTTGAAGCCCTTTCTTCAAAACCCAATGGCACTGTTTCACACCGGTCGGTGCATACCTACGATAGTGAGAATCATAAGATAAGTGAGTATACTTATCATGGCCCAGAACAGGTACTGTATAATTACTCCCTTTTTAAATATAGTGACAAGGGCCTTATGCTTGGATACACTAAATATAAAGCAAATGGCGACGTGGAATATAACCACGAAAAGAAGTTTGATGACAAGGGGTTTTTAATTGAAGACCTGTCTCTCTGGACTGAGGAGCGGATGGCTAAATCCAGCACACGCGGTGTTTATAAAAACAACGAACATGGAGATTGTATAGAGCATACGGTTTACGAGATGGATGGCACTGTGAAATATTCTTATTCTTATACCTACCAATACGACAGCGAAGGCAAAAAAATTCTTCCTCCAAGAGAAATTCTTGAATTGTACCCCAAAGCGCCGGAGGAAACTGAAGAGTTTGAATATGATGCCCGGGGTAACTGGGTAAAAAAGACAGTATGTTATAAAAAAGCGCCCAGCTATATTGTTATACGCGAAATCGCCTACGCAGATGAGGTTCCAGTAAAAACCCTTGTCCACCCACTGGAAAATATTGTTAAGGATGACTCCTCTAACGTGTATAGCTTTAAACAGGAAGAATTGGTTGAACCAGAGGTGCGTTTTCTTGCGGAAAGCAATTTAACTGCGGATCAGTTTCCACTGGTTCGTTATTACACACTGTTTTATAAAGAATTTCCTTCTAGTACTACTTACTCCAATGCATACGTTGAAGTTGAGTACCTGTTAGAGCGGCTGCGGAAAGAGATGGGCGCAAAAATGTTACACTCCGCCAGCAATGTTTATGACGCTTACGGTGCCAGGATGCTACGCTACACTTTATTCTTTCCTAACTATTCCGGATACCTGCTGCATGTGAATAATATCAGCACACACCATGCAGATGATTTTGATGTGCCTTCCTACATGAACACTTCAAGGTTTGACACACTTGCCACGGGGCAGATATTGTTTTTAAAGCCATCGGAAACCTATGGGCATACGAACGAATACTTTGAAGATGAAATAAGCAACCACATCCAGGCTTGTACCGTTGAAAAAAAACCTGAGAAACCGGTTATAAATATTATTGAAGTGTCAAACAACAGTTTTGTTATACGGGAACATTCGGTTGATGACGATTTTGAAATAAAAGACCTTGAAATTAATTATGGGTATGGGTTCCTGAAATTTCATGAGGGTCTTTTACAACGCTTCTCAACCAAGACAAAGGGGCTGGTATTGTTTCACGGGGAGCCGGGCACGGGTAAAACCTATTATATAAGGCACCTGTTACGAGCTATGGTGAAAAGAAAGAAAGAGGTTATTTATATGCCGCCCAACATGGTAGACCACCTAGCAGACCCTGCATTCATGACCTTTCTTACGCAAACAGTGAAAAACTGGAGCCAGAACGGCAACTTTTGCCTGTTGCTGATAGAAGACGCAGAGCCGCTGCTTGCACGCCGGCAGGAAGGGGTGCGTATACAGGGTATCACCAACCTGCTGAACATGAGTGATGGTATTCTGAACGACCTTCTGAACGTGCAGATCATCTGCACCTTTAATGTAAGCGTTAAAAAATTAGACAGCGCGTTGTTAAGGCCGGGCCGCCTTATAGCACGCAAAGAATTTAGAGCGCTTTCCGTAATTGATGCTAACCGGCTGGCGCAACGAATTGGTGTGAAACATCATTTTACAGAACCGGCCACACTGGGCGAAATATATGCCTTGCAAAAGGACAGCAATACGCTTGTGCATGATGTGGATCATGATGAAGGTTCTTCTGAAAGGATAGACGACCTCGTGTAGAGGTTTTTTGGCGCCTGCAGGGAATATTATTATTGTTAAAACACTCATTACCGGCGACACACAGATTTGTTATGATCTTGTGGTTGATCTGAAATGTAAATAAAATGAAACCTGTACTAAAGCCAAAAATATTTGTTATAGACGATGAAGAAGATGTATTAACCAATAAAAGACTGGTGTAAAAAGAACAGTTATGAAGCGAGGACTTTCTCAAATGAAGATGGTTTTTTAAACAAGCCATTCACCTTTTCTGACTTTGAAAAGAAGTTAAAGCAGCACTTAAGTAAATGAACATGCGTAAGGCTTTTTGATCTCTTATTGTAACGATCAGAAATAAGCCTGAAGACCTTCTACAGATGGGGCAACAAAAAAAATAATTTATTCAACGCAGGGTCTCAGCCCACGCACAAGCCATGCTGTGAAGACCTGCTGCGATTAAGAGTTAAAGCAGCACTTACATAAATGAACATGCGTAAGGCTTTTTGATCTTTTATAGTAACGATCAGAAATAAGCCTGAAGACCTGCTACAGAGGGGGCAACAAAAAAAATAATTTATTCAACGCAGGGTCTCAGCCCACGCACAAGCCATGCTGTGAAGACCCTGCTGCGACTAAAAAGCAGCACTTAAGTAAATGAACTCTTAAGGCTCTTTGATCTTTTATAGTAACGGTCAGAAACAGGCCTGAAGACCTGCTACAGATGGGACAACAAAAAAAATAATTTATTTAACGCAGGGTCTCAGCCCACGCACAAGCCATGCTGTGAAGACCCTGCTGCAACTAAGGTTTTAGAAGAACCTTCGTTAAAGTATTTTGTACAGTGCTGCAAGACTCTGCGTTTTATTTTCAAGAAAGACCAAAAGGCCCTTATGCAGACGAGATCAAGCAGCTACGATATATCTGTCCTGTAAATAATTCAACCAATCTTCAAATTCGCTTTTTCCTTTGAATGTTTCTAATCCCGTTGCAATGAATTGTTCATAAGTAATTGGAACAAACTGGGTTTTGGCTGTATCAATAATTTGATCATGGTATTCTTGTGATTTGTCGTACTGATAGGTATTCGATTTGGGAAACAACTGAATGGAAGTAAATTCTTTCACAAGTCCTTTTTGTATCATTTTTAAGCCCAGTAAATGATTGCGCCAAAACTGTTTCATTGTTTTGCTTCTCAATTTTTTAATAGCGCCAGGAATATAGATGCCCGATCTGTTGTGAGTTTGTTGATACAATTCATTTTCATCTTCTGATTCCATTCTGCTTTTTTCAGTTTCACCGTATGGGTAACTTTTTTCTGTGTATTTGACCTCAATGCCTATAGCTCCTAACCCTCTTTCTGATTCGTAGGTTACCATTACATCAAAAGAAGTCCTGTCATCAAGGAATTTTTCATCCTCCTTTAACGGTGCGTAGTTTTTTGTTTGTGGTAGGTACTTTTTCTTCTCAGGTGATTTTTCGAAATCAATGCCTTCAATATTTATAATGCCAGGAATGCCTGTTAATTGTGAGAAGAATTGAACAGTTAGTTCATCATTGTTATTATTTTGGAGAGGAACAAAAAAATTAAAGGGGATATGTTCGCTCCTGAGCATGTTCTTATAAAGGGGTTTACGAAAACCCTTGTATCGATTCTCAACGGCCTCTAACATGCCGTTCCATTTAATATAGAAGTTTCCCCCTTTACTTGCATCCTCATCTTTTAGCATGGTTACATAGGTATCATATTCTGAAAGTTCAAGGATATTCTCCCGGTATTTTTGCTGATGATCTTTTGCGCGATTAAAAAAACTTGTTTTTGTTTTCATATAATGTAGCTTTTTATGCTATAGTTGTCTTGTTTTTTTCTAAGATTGATAATGCACTAAAAACTTCTTTTGTAAAAGATACAACTGCATTGTCTAATTCAATCAATGAAGAATAATCAGAAAGAATAAATTCTGATGTAAATCCATTGTATAATGATGTTCCTTTAAACTTGCTTAATAAATTTATTTTCTCGAGCTTAGCCTTGACTGTTTCATAACCTCCATTTTCTTCTTTAGCGTAATTCCACATGACAATTTTTGCATTACCATTGCTTTCAAAGAAAACATCCAACTTATATTTATCTCCGTTATCGTTATACTCTTCAAAAATCCAATAATTCTTTTGGTATTTAAAAACTTTGTCAAAAGGGGCATGATCAGAAATTTGAGGACGAAATTTCTCTGCCCTGTAATCGGGTAATTCAACAATCAATTGTTGCAAATTATGCAGCGAATGGATGGCATTGTTCTCACTGGTGTAATTATAAAATGCCTCTTTTTGTTCATTATTCATAGAACTGTTGTTAAGATGTTTAATTAATTTGCAATATTGATGTAAAAATGATTTGCTATCCTCATTGCTTGTGTTTTGAAGAATTTTAAGCAGCCATCCATTTACTAAATCAGTGGATTTGTCAGTAAATGCTGCGAGATTAACTACTTTAGATTTTAACTCCTTATCCGAATCATACGGGGCAGTCTTTTTGCCATCCAGGGATAGATATAGCACAGCATCAACAAAGTATTTTTTAGACAGGCAATAATCATAATATCTTTTCAATTGTTTTTGTTGGTCTATTGCATCATTGATTTTATTTTCGATAATAATTGCGTGACTGCTTTTTAGGTCAAGAATTAAAATATCAATTCTCCCTTTTTCTCTGATTACTTTCGAATCAGCGTAATTATTTATCTCAATGTTGATTTTTAGTTCTTTGAGATAATTTAGGAATGACTGAAGAAAGGTATTCCCTTCACGATGCAAGCCATAAGGATTTAATAAAGAAGCCAGAATATCACTATGAAAATTTTCCAGATGTGCTATGTAAGAAGAAATGGTAAATAAATTGAAGCCCTGCTCTTCCTGTTTCTTTTTTACTTCTGCTGTCTTACGTAAAATTTCTTTTACTACCGGATCATAAATGATTTGCATTGCATCCATACTGTTGATTTTTATTGTTTATTTTTTTTCTCTGTTTGCCAGAGCTTGTTTATTTCATCTTTTATTTTTTGTTCGAAGAGTTGAATGAGTTGTTTGTTGGCGTTTATTAATTGCTGTTCTGAATCACGGATTAAACTGATTATAGGATTTCACGGATTGGTGGTGACGATTAGCGTGGTTATTCTTTTTTCTCCGTTTGCCAGAGCTTGTTTATTTCATCTTTTATTTTTTGTTCGAAGAGTTGGATGAGTTGTTTGTTGGCGTTTATTAATTGCTGTTCCTGTTCTATGCGGCTGACGATTTGTTGTTGAGTGGAAAGTGGTGGAAGTGGGATTTCAATATCTTTTATTAGCTGTGAATTAAGATTGCTTTGATTACCGCCTCTCGCATCACTTATACTCCTTAAATATTCATATTTTGAAATAAGAATTTGAAAAAGATAATGTCTGGTTAGTTCCTTTGTTTTAATAATAATTGCAGCACAAGCTTGATTAATAGTTGCATCAATATTTAAAATAGCAACTTTCCCTCTTGTAATTCCTTGACCATACATTGCCATTAATATTGTTCCTTTAAATATCATTTTGGCTGATGAATTTTCTAGTCCTTCTTTTGTTATAAATTCTTCAGCTTCATTTATAACGTTGAAATCTATTTGACCTGTTTTAATCCATGGAATATCTCCATTCCAGTATTGCTCTTTATCTCTTGAAGGTGTTCCTCCAGATTTAAGTTCACACACATCTCCCAGCCTCACCATTTCCCAATCCGGATTTATATCAATTTGTGGTTTGTAGTTTTGTATTATTTGTTTTGCGCCACTGATTATTTTTTGCCAACCTTCTATTTTATTTACTATTTCCTGTTGAATGGACATGGGTGGAAGAGGTATTTCAAAATCGGTAAGCATGCCCAATTTAATATAAGGCATTGTGTTACCTTGTTTGACACTATTTAAATACTTTGGTAGGATTATTTTAAGCAAATGAAATAAATAGAGTGGCAAAACTTTTTTGAACTCTGTTAGTACATAGGTTCTTTGGTATGCTTCAAATTTTCCGTTGAAATATTTCACGTCGCCGACAACACCGTTGCCAGCGATTAATAATGCTTCAGTGTCAAAGGAAAAATCATCAGCGTACGTGAAATCCTTCGCACAAGTAAAGAATGGATATCTACCGTTAGCATTTCCTTGATTAACATCTTTTTTTCCTGTTTTAATTTCTACTAAATCTCCCAATCTCACGATCTCATATTTCGCTTGTCTCAAATTTCCATTTACTCTATACCTATCAATAGAAAGATTATAATCTACATTAGCTTTTATTTTTTCTTTTTCAACCAATAAATAATTACTACTTAATTCTTCAACAGTCTCATCATTCTTAATTTTTAGTTGATAATTATTAATTACTTCAAGCGCATCGGTTAAATCATTTTTTATAATTGCTTTTCGCTGTGCACCTAAATCAAAACCATCGTTCTCAATCTTTACAAAGAGTATCTTACCTGTTTTCCTTGCAATGGTTTTATCAAGCAATAAAACAGAAGTCTTTACACCGCTGTATGGTTGAAATATGCCTGCGGGCAGGCTTACTACTGCATATAGAAAGTTTTTATCAACGAGCAGTTTGCGCAGGGCTTTAAAGGCTGTTTCACTTTTAAAGATGACACCTTCCGGCACAATAATGCCTGCGCGGCCAGTGGTGGGGTTGATGTGTTCGGCTATATAATCGACAAACAAGGCTTCGCTTCTTTTGGCCTGTATGGTAAACCGTTTATGGGGCTGTATGCCGCCGGTTGGGGACATGAAGGGCGGGTTTGCCAAAATGATGTCAAAGTATTCGCCCCAACGGTCTTCGCTTGTGAGGGTGTCGTACTCATATATCTTTGGCAGGGTGAAATTGTGCAGGTACATGTTTACCAAACTGAGGCGAACCATGTCCGGTGATATATCATAGCCCGTAAAGTTGTTCATTAGGTTCTTGCGTTCAGTTGGCGTTAGTGCGACCTCACCCCCCGCCCTCTCCAAAGGAGAGGCAGCCTGGTTTGTTTTCAAAATGTATTTATAGCTGCTGATTAAAAAGCCAGCGGTGCCACAGGCGGGGTCAAGAATTGTCTCATTCTTCTTTGGCTTTAATATGCCGACGATAAAATCAATGATGTGCCGTGGTGTCCTGAACGAGCCTGCATCGCCCTGCGAACCTAACACAGAAAGGAGGTATTCAAAAGCATCGCCCAGCTTTTCGCTGTGGTCATACTGAAATTCGTTGATGGTTTTTAAGAACAGCTTCAGGGTTTCAGGGTCGCGGTAAGGCAGGTAGGCATTCTTGAAAATATCCCGAAACAGTTGGGGAATGTTTGGATTTTGATTGAGCTTTAAAATGGCTTCGCTGTAGAGGTTTAGCATATCGTAACCGCCAAGGCGGGGGTCGAATATCCTGCTCCATCCATATTTTTCATATTCACCCGTGAAGAAGGTTGCATTGCCGCCAAACTCAATTGCTTCTTTGTCCATATCGTCCATGAATTTATAGATAAGGGCAATCGTTATCTGCTCTACCTGGCTTTTGGGGTCGGGTATTTTGCCTACCAGAATATCACGGGCAGAATCTATGCGGCGTTTGGTTTCGGAGTCGAGCATGGTTGTCTGAATCGCTGATTAAATGGATTAAAAGATCTCACTGATTTTATTCGTTGATTTTATTTCGCTGATTTTTGAGATAGTATCAACCGTTTAAATTCTAAACTTTTTGAGCCAAAATTGATAAGTAACCCAATTTCTAATTTGTATGCTTTTAAATAATTTAATGCCTGAGCCAAATGCACATCTTCGAATTGAATAATCGCTTTTAACTCAACCAATACTTTACCTTCTACAACAAAGTCAGCTCTTCGTGTCCCAATTGGTTCTTCAAGGTCTTTATAAAAAATATCCTGTTCAATTTCTCTTTGAAATTCTAAGCTTGCCTTTCTAAATTCATAAGCCAAGGCTCTTTGATAAATAACTTCCTGAAAGCCATTGCCAAGAAATTTATGCACTTCAAAAGAAGCCCCAATAATTCTTTCAGTAATATCTTTATACTTTAGCTCCTGCATAATTTATGAGGTTACTTATTTTTTTTAGTTGCTTTCAACATTTTCTTTTCATCACCTTCCAGTTTGCGTTTTAGTTTGCCAGCATCTTCTGAGGGAGGTAATTGCTCGGGCTTTACCCCTCTTTCAAGAAGTATTTTTCTTACTGCAAGGTTGTTGTCAATATGCTCGCTGGAAATGGGCGATCCGCCTTTCAGGTCTTTCTCGATAACGTTGTGGCTTGTAAGCTCATTGGCAAAGTCTTTTGCTTTAATGGTAAGGGTTGGGAGAAAATCTGCCAGGGGCCTCGATGCAGGCACACCAAGTTTTCGCTTCATGTCGTTTGTGGTGAAGCCGCCGAACAGGGCCTCGTCGCCTTTTGATTTTATGATGGCGAAACCTGGGCTGTCAACGCCGCGCTCATACAGCACACCAGAGAGCTTTTTCTCGCTTTTAGTCAATTTTTCTCTTGCAGAAACACGGGCTACGTCCAGCAAGCGCTGTTCGATTATTTCCTGCTTTCTTGTTTGTACTGCAAAATAAGTTTGTGCAAAAGCAACAGAGGGTTTTGAGGGGTCGCCGTTTTGAGCAACCAGATAACAGGCGTAACGGGTGAGGGCTATGTCATTGATCTCTCTTTGTGCCCCCTTTGCCAGTTCTATCATTTTGCCGACGTCGGCAAAATGATCGGAAACAAGTACTCCGCTTCCCTCACATGCTGTTTTGGCTTTTTCTATTACATTTAAGAAGTTATCCCATTTAGTGTAACCAAAAATGTTTTGTAATTCTCTTGCGCTCCAGCACTCAATATTTTTAATTTTTTGACAGGCTGCTTCAAATTTTTCGAACAGTTCCTGTATTAATTCTTTTTTCATCAGGCCATGAATTGATTTAGTGAAACATTGTCTTTTATGTAGTTGGGTATTAAGGCCCTTAGTTCGGGCGAAAGCTTTCTGAAGACCTCACCGTTTGGGTTTGTATTTAATAAAGCATATTGTTTGGTTTCAATTATCTCCCTGAAATCGCTATCGCTTATATAACTCTTGAAGTAGTTCTTTGCTTCATTAAAATAGTTTTCGCTGGGCAGATAACGGGTATCAAATTTATCGAACTCATCTTCCAGTAATTCTTCCCTGTTTTTAAAATAAGGTATCAGCCCAAATGCTTTTTCTATGATTTCTTTAATGGTTATTCTCCTGTCAACTTTGGCTGCTTTTCTTAATTTATCGAGATTGAAATATTCTTCAGGCTTATCAAATATATGCTGTGTAATGTATTGGGTAATGGCATCATAGTCTTCCTGCTGCATCATTTGCTGAACGTTCGCATCCTGTTTTACTGTTTCTTCAAAGCGGTTAAAATACATCCTGTCGATCTTCATTCCTATACCGCTGATCTCAGTGATCTTAAAAGATTTTAAGGGGTCATCTTTGGTGCTGTCATAATCTTCTGAAACGATATATTTTGGTTCTCCTTTTTCGGTACTGCTTAATTGTGGAAGCTTTAAGACTTCGTCATAATTAAATTTTTCTTCAAAGTATTCGCAATTGGCAAAGAAGTCGAACAGTTTAAACTTTGTTTTTTCAAAATGCTCTTCTGAAACATGCTCAATAAGTGAACTGTCTTTTAAGACATCTTTATTTGTGAAATTCCATTTGCGTGTTCCCCTGCCTTTTATCTGTATAAAATCTGTTGGAGAAAAGATAGGGCGCATTAAGCAGACGTTCAATAGATCCTGGCAATCGTAACCAGTGGTCATCATGCCGACTGTGACACAAACCCTTGTTTTGCTGGTTTTATATAAAGGTTCAAAATTGCCGTTGCCATTAAGGTTATTGTTGGTGAAGTTGATGGTAGATTGTTGAGCACCCTGAACTCTCGAGGTTACCTGGACTGCAAAGTCTGATCGATACTTTCCGGGAAACAACCTATCTGCAATTTCATTCAATGACTGAACAATCTTAGCTGCATGGTTCTGGCTTACACAGAAGGCTATTGTTTTACCTGTTTCGCCTGTCACAGGGTCAAGAAGGGCATTCTCCAAGAAGGTTTTACAAAAGATATAGTTGGTCTTATCTGAAAATATTTTCCTTTCAAAGTCTTTGTGTGTGAAAGTCATTTCTGTTTCGCCTTCTTTTTCTTCATCTTCATCAGCGACCATTACCGTGTAGCCTTGATCAGAAATTAGTTGGGTTGTAATTTCTGTGCGAGCATCAACAACAGTGGGGTTTATGAGATAGCCATCTTTAACGCCATCAATTAAAGAATAACGGAATGTAGGATTACCATCGGAACACCCGAATGTTGTGTATGTATCTATCAACATTCTCCTTTCCAGTTCCCTGGGGTCTTTGTCGGTTAATTGCTGTGTGTCTATTTTCTTAAGATAATCTTTGGGGGTGGCAGTTAAGCCAAGTTTATAACCAATGAAATATTCAAATACTGCGCGGCTGTTGCCACCAATAGAACGATGGGCTTCGTCTGAAATAACCAAATCAAAATCAGTAGGCGCAAATATTCGTTTGTATTTATTTTTATGCAGAAATGATTGAACTGTTGAAACAACTATTTCGTTTCCTCTCCAATCATCCCTGTTGTCTTTATAAATGCAGCACTGGTAATCATTTTTGAGGTAAAGTTTAAATGCCTTCCATGCCTGAATTTCCAGTTCAAGCCTGTCAACAAGAAAAAGGGCGCGATGCGCATTAGCACTTCTTAAAAACAATTTTATAACGGCTGCAGATGTTAGTGTTTTGCCTGTGCCTGTTGCCATTTCAAAAAGAAACCTGTCTTTGCCCTGCTTAACTTCTTCCTGTATTTTTTGAAGCGCTGTGACCTGATATTTACGGAGGAACTTAAGCTTGTTTTCATTTATATATTCTGTTCTTTCCTTCTCACTGATATATCTCGGGTCTTTAACATAGTCAGGCTTTTGTGTCAGGACTATGTAGTCGCTGTTTATATTTTCATTGATAAGATTTTGCGGGTTGCATACGAAGTGAGAGTAGCCAGTAATAGTTTCAGGAGTTGGAAACTTTGAAATGATATTAGGGTTGCCTTTTTGCAGATCCCATAAGTAATGACTGTTGCCGTTCGACAAAATGACGAACCGGCAATTCTGAGATCGGGCATACCTGCGGGCCTGCTCTTTTGCGAACAGGGGATTGATCTCTTCTTTCTTTGCTTCCAAAACAATTAAGGGGAATCCTTTTTCATCCAGGAGCAGGTAATCAATAAAGCCATTTGTTGTTTTCTCAAAATCCTCACCTAATGCGTTAAGTGATTGGGTGGTGACTTTAATATTATTTTCTAAAAGGATATTTGCTTTACCTTCTTTATCATCAAAGAATCGCCAACCTGCCTCTTCAAGCAGTTTATTAATCTTTATCCTGGCTTTGGCTTCTTTGCTCATTTAGGCTTTGAAAATAAGATTTGATAAGGGTCTTATAGAGGTAATTGATAATTCATTCGCAAAGCAAATTAAAGTAAATGAGTGTAGAATGAGTAAATAATGTGCAAATGGCTATTGTTCTCTATTGTGACGCTCAATCATCTTTTGTTGTTTTATTTTCCCCGAACAGATCGATGGCATGAATGGCATCTGCATCGGGACTGTCATCGTACTCACCTTCATACCAATGGGATCCTACATCCAGCTTAATTCTTACAGGCTTTAATTGAAGAATATCGTTGTAGCCTTCTTCATAACCCCGTACTACGATTTTTGTATCTGGAGGGAAAGCTGATAACTGTTGTATGAGTTCTGATGCTGTCATGGTTTTTCCGTTATAATTCTTATGCAATTTAATGATTCTGTTATTTAAAAAGATTTAGATACTGGTCAAAGATGAAAACTCTGTTTAGTTGATGTTTGTTATAGTTTACTTTACAGGCTAAAAGTAAACTAAGAATTTTTATAGTTTACTTTCAGAAATTATATAAAGAGATTTAATAGGGTAAATCGTTCCCATTTGTGCCTGTTTGTGCCTTTTCGTGCCCGTTTGTTCCCAATCGTTCCCGTTCGTGCCATTTCGTGCCTTTTTGTGCCATTTCGTGCCCAATCGTGCCCAATCGTGCCCAAACGGGAAATGGCGGAAATGGGGCGGCGTAATGTTGCATTCTGAATCGCAGCGCTGTTTAAAAGACCCTGATCAGGCCTTAAAAAGTAAAAAGAAAAAAAGAAAAAGTAAAAAATTTAAAAACATTTAAAACTTAAAAAAATGGCAAAACAAGCAGGTATTATCAGATTGATCGGGACGGTGGGGAATATTAGTTTTTCACACGGGCCGGACGGGTATTTGGCAAAGGATAAGAGCAGCCTTACCAAGGAAAGAATTGAAACGGACCCTAATTATGCACGCACAAGGGAAAACAATGCGGAGTTTGGGAACGCGGCAACGGGCGGCAAGCTGCTGAGGCTGGCAGTGAACAGTTTGCTGGGTAAGGGAAAAGACCGCAGATTGGTTCCGCGGCTTACAAAAGACATGCTGAAAGTGGTGAAGAGCGACACTGCGAGCTTTCGCGGGGAACGCACCGTGGCAACAGGGGACTGCAGCTTGTTGCAGAGCTTTAACTTTAACGGCAATGCTGAATTGACCACCGTGTTAGTGGCTCCTTACACCACGGCGGTGGACAGAATTGCGGGAACGCTGAAAGTTACGATCCCTTCTTTTGTTCCTTTGAACAGCTTAACTGCTCCCGAAGGGGCTACGCATTTTATGATCGTGAGCGCCGGAGCAGAGATGGACTTTGCGGGTGATGACTATGTTTCTGAGTACAGCAGCTCGGATGTATTTCCTTACAGTGGCACGGCCACGACGGAAATTGACCTGACCAATACTGTGACCGCAGCAAGCACTAACCCGCTTTTCTTAATGCTGGGTGTGCAGTTCTTTCAGCAAGTGAATGGAGTGAATTACAGCCTTAGCAACGGGAAGTATAACCCGCTGGAGGTTGTGGTGGTGAGCGAGTAGTTGGTGGTTGGTGGTTGGTAGTTGGTAGTTGGTTAAAACCTGTAGGAAGTATTTTTTCCTGCAGGTTTTTTGTTTGGGGGTTTACCTCACCCCTAACCCCTCTCCAAAGGAAGAGGGGAATGTGGAGAATCTAATAATTTGATTATCAGGCTGGCAGAAAGTGGATAAAAAAAGATGCCTTTTAATGGCTGAAAACTAAAATAGTTAGCTAAATTTACCTTCCTGTAAAAGTAAAAAGTAAAAAATAAAAAGTAAAAAGTAAAAAAGTAAAAGTAAAAAAGTAAAAAAAGAATACTATGCAAATAGAAAGAAAAGAGCTGCCAACAAAACCGTGTACTATGAAAGAACTGTCGTTTCAATATGAAGTAAGCTCTAAGACGCTACGCACCTGGCTGAAGCGGCATCAAACAGTAATAGGCGAACGAACAGGCCATTATTTTACGGCGTTGCAGGTGAAACAGATCTATGAGTGCCTTGGCGAACCTCCTGTAAAAGAATGAGCGGCTTATTGGTTCAACATATCCTGCAGTTCTTCGATCTTGACGTGTGTGGCGTCTGTGTTGATGAGGCCGTTGCGGGAAGTGTCAAGGTCAAGAATGGTATAGAGTGTGATGACCATCATGAGGGCATAAATAGAGAGAATGATCCAGTCGTTCTTTCGTTCTTTTTTTGCATAACCAATGATAAAACTGCCGAGGAGCGCGAGGATGACCAAGAGCCATATAATGAAATAGGGTACGCGAGCTTTGAGAATGGCATCGCGGCTTGTGAGTGTGTCAGCCATTGCCTGAACGGCGGGTATGGTATGGTAAGCACGTACTGTATTGGCCGGGTCGTTAGAAGAGGCTGCGACTATTTTCCAGATATTTAGATGGATGGCCTGCGCTTTTAATATGGAAGCATCCATTTCTTCTGCGTTGGTATATTGATAATATTGTATTCTTTCATTGAGGTATTGCCGGAGGTTACTGCGTAAAACTGTGCGGATGCTGTCAGGATAAAGGTCGGCATCGAGTATAGAGGTGCCGATAGCGTTTGCTTCTGAAACTATTGCAGTGCGGCGGCTGTCGTAGCGGGAAGCAGACATACTGAAAGTGAAAGAGAGGAGCAGGGAGAGCAAGCCAAGCAAAGCTGTTTCTAAAGGGCCAATGCCATTGGAGACAGCCTCAGGGTGTTTCTTTCTTTGATAACTGCCTGTTCTTACCCCGAGAAGGTGGGCGACAAGTATGAATACAAAAAGAATAAAGGCGAAAAGAGACAAGGGAACCTGGTAAAGGATAGAGGTCATTTGGAGTATATTTATACGTTTTGGGATTTAAAGTTAGTTGTTTAGTATGTGTTTTGTTGCTTTGTATTGTTATGGTTTATTAAGAATTTTTATAGAAAGGTTTTTGAGTTTATGAAAAATGTCTTATTTTTGTGGACAAATGTCTAAATAACTTTTAAATGGCAGCAACAGCAATAAATATTACACAACAACTTGATAAAGAAATATCAACTGTTATTAAACGCTCCGGCATTGACAAAAAGTTTGTATCATCAAAGAGTGACTTAACTTACTCCGGCTTCCTGTCTAACAAGATGCTGATGATACTGCTTATAAAAGAAGGAATACCTTATTCACTGTTTAACCTGATACAACACCATACTCCTTTCAGCGAGAGCGACTGGGCAAATTTATTGGATATTTCTACGAAATCACTACAGCGTTATAAACAATCTTCAAAGCAGTTTAAATCAACCCAGTCAGAAAAGATAGTTGAAATGGCAGAAGTGACGAATGTTGGGCTGGATGTATTTGGGAATATGGAGAAGTTTAAGCTATGGCTGGACACTCCTAATTTTTCGCTGGGCAATCTTAAACCCTTAGAATTGCTTAGTGATTCCTATGGAAAAGATATGGTGATAAGTGAATTAACGAGGATCAATTACGGGATACTTGCCTGATGGAAGTTTACCGATTAGCGAGAGAGAGGTTTGCGGGAACGCTGTCTGGGAAAGGGGCGGCGATCAAGGGAGCAAGATGGAACTCAGTTGGTGTAGAAATAATTTATACCGCAAGCAACAGGTCTTTGGCAATGGCGGAGGTTGCGGTGCATTTTACTTTGGCAACGCTGCCAAGCGATTATGTGATGAGCACCATATTTATTCCTGATGATGTTTCTTTACAGAAGATCAATGCAGCAGAGCTTCCAGCGGACTGGAATATATTTCCTCCACCTTCATCAACACAAAGAATAGGAGACGAGTTTATTGTTGATAATGATCATTGTGTACTTCAAATTCCTTCATCAGTTACACAAGGGGACTACAATATGCTTATTAATCCAAATCATGCAGAGTTTAAGAAGATCCAAATTATAAGCACTGAAAAGTTCCCTTTTGATAAAAGGATATTTAAGTGATAATAAATATGAATCAAATATCAGTAAAAGAGGCAAAACACCGAGGTGCTCATCTAGTTGAAATCTTTTTTAGCGATGGAAAAGCAGGTCATTGATTTTGCAAGTTTTTTTGAGCATAGCCACCCTCAACACAACAGGTATAAAAAAGAAGAAAACTTTAAACGGTTTAAAATTGAAAACGGGAATATTGTGTGGGGTAAAAATTGGGATATGATCTTTCCTTTGCATGATCTATATAAAGGGAAAGTAAATTAGGATTCTAATATTATTACGCCTACATTTTAGCAATTATTGAAGCAACGTTTTCTCCATCCATAGCAGCACTTACAATGCCTCCTGCATAGCCAGCACCTTCACCGCAAGGGTATAAGTTTTTTATTTGCGGATGCTGTAATGTTTGTGAATCACGTGGAATACGCACCGGTGATGAGGTGCGGCTTTCGGTTGCAACAATTATTGCTTCGTTTGTAAAGAATCCTTTCATCTTTTTCCCAAACAGTTTAAAACCCTCCTGTAATGCGTTATAAATAAAACCAGGTAAGACTTGCTGCAAAGGTGCTGATTGCGTACCTGGCACATAACTGCATTGTGGCAACGAAGAAGAAAGTTTATTGTTGCAAAAATCGACCATCCGTTGGGCAGGGGCAACAAACTTGCCACCGCCAATAGTAAAAGCTTTTTGTTCAATTGCCTGTTGAAAATGCATTAGGAGCAAAGGATCGGCCGTTGATGTATGTTGATCAGTTTTTATGAATGCCTGTTTAAAATAATTTACTGCATCATCCATTTCGACACTGACAACCATGCCGCTGTTTGCATAAGGGTTATTTCTTTTACTGGGGCTCCAGCCGTTTACTACTAATTCATTTTCGTGGGTTGCAGCAGGGGCTATGATCCCACCGGGGCACATGCAAAAACTAAACACTCCTTTACCATTTACATGCTCTACAAGACTGTAAGGCGATGGTGGCAAATGTTCATCCCGGGTGGCACAGTGATACTGTATAGAATCAATGAGGCTTTGCGGATGCTCTATGCGAACGCCAAGTGCGAAAGGCTTTGCTTCAATGAGAATATCTTTTTTATGAAGCAATTCAAAAATATCCCGGGCTGAATGACCAGTTGCCAATAATATAGCATCGGCACAAAATGAATTTCCATCTGAAGTAATAACTGATCTTATTTTATCTTTTTCGATATTGAGGTCAACTACTTTCTTCTCAAATAAAAATGATCCTCCGCATCCTGTGATCTTTTCCCTGATTGCTGTAATTATTTGCGGCAATTTGTTGGTACCAATGTGCGGATGGGCTTCGTACAGAATTTTTTCTTCTGCTCCAAACTGGACAAATAAATTGAGTATGCGATCAATGTCGCCGCGCTTGCTGCTTCGTGTGTAAAGCTTGCCGTCACTGTAAGTGCCTGCGCCCCCTTCGCCAAAACAATAATTGCTTTCAGAGTTAATGATGCCTTCTTTATTAAGCAATGCTAAGTCTCTTCTTCTTGCACGTACATCTTTGCCTCGCTCGAGTATTATTGGTTTAACACCACATTCTATCAACTTTAATGCGGCAAATAATCCCGCAGGACCTGCCCCTATAATGATCGCAGAACTGTTTGAGTGGCTAACGTCAGGGAACGAAATATTTTTTACTGCACGTTGATGAAAGGGCTCGCTTATAAAGGCATTTAATGTGAGATTGATGAAAGGCTGTTTGCTACGGGCGTCTATTGATTTTTTGATGATATCAAAGCCTGTTACCTCTTCTTCATTTTTGCCAACAGAAGCAGCAATGAAAGAATGTATTGTAACATTATTTTCTGCTTCAGAAGGAAGCAGTTTTAGAGAGATCGTTTTTTGCATAGTGCCAGGCAGTTAACCTAAAAACTAAAAGCCGATCTAGAAAGGAAGATCGTCTGAAATATCTACTGAGCTTGAATCCGGTATAGACGGTACTTCTTTTTGTTGTGTATTATTTTCTTTTGCATTATCCTGGGCGAGTTTTATGGATTCCATTTTCCAGGCATCAAGATTGGTGATGTAACCTTCTCTTCCATCTTTCGCCCATTTTGAGCCTTTAATGTTGAAAGATACTTTTACTTCATCTCCTATATTAAATCTATCGGGCAATGCCGTTCTATCCTGAACGGATTGCATTTTGATATAATTGGTAATGGCTCGGCCATTAATGTCCTCCGTTTTTTCAATTACAAATTCTCTAGTTTTAAACGTTTCAGTGCGCTGAACTGTATCAAATTTTGCAACGAGTTTCCCTGTGATCTCAAATGACATATAGATTAAATTTTAAGGCATAAAATTAGTTGAATAAAAAATGCAGCGCATTTAAATTATTAAACCGCAAAAAGCCTATCCTATTATTTATAAAGAAAAGGAACTGTATGAGATAAAATGACATGATATGAGCTGTGAACCAACAGCTTTTGCACAGATAAAAATCTTTTTTATTTTATAGAATAAATTTTATGAATTGATTGCTAAAGGGAAGGATAAAAAAATAAAAAAAACAATAATAAAAAAAATTTTTTTTGATTTAAAAAGGTGATATTCGCTCCCCCATCTAAGTTTTTTATTCACAAAAAAGAATAAGTTTTTAGAGGGCTTTTAAATAAAAAATCTTAGTCACCAAACATATTCTATTTTAATTTGCCATGGCTCAAACTGCTGAAAATATCTGGAATAACTGTTTGAAAATTATTAAAGACATAGTAGAATGGCAGCATTTTAAAACATGGTTTGAACCTATAAAATCTATCGAACTTAAGGGTAATGTGCTTCTGATACAAGTGCCAAGCCAGTTCTTCTTTGAATACCTCGAAGAACATTATGTAAATTTATTGGCTAAAACCTTAAAAAGAGAATTGGGTAAAGAAGCAAGACTTGAATACCGCATTATGGTTGACAGCGGCAGTAAAGGAAGCAATGGCACAATGGATCTGCCGGCAGGGAATTCAAAAATTTACAGCAACAATGAAATGGACTTTCCGTTGGTAATAAATAATCCTGTTAAAAACCCATTTGTAATTCCTGGGCTTAAAAAAATGCAAATAGACCCGCAGCTAAATGCATCTTATCTATTTGATTCTTTTATTGAAGGCGAATGTAACCGTGTGGCGCGCCGGGCGGGTAAAACAATTTCAGAAAAACCTGGCACAAGTTCATTTAACCCGCTTGTTATTTATGGTGGCGTTGGTTTAGGTAAAACACATCTTGGGCAAGCGATAGGCAATGATGTTAAACGCCTGCACCCAAATAAGGTGGTATTGTATGTTAGCAGTGAAAAATTTATTAACCAATTCCAGGACCACAGCAGAAACAATGCGATCAATGATTTTATACATTTTTATCAATTGATAGACGTGCTTATTATTGATGATGTGCAGTTTTTCAACCGTGCTGAAAAAAGCCAGGATGCTTTTTTTGCTATCTTCAATCATCTTCACCAAAGCGGTAAACAACTTGTGCTTACTTCAGATAAAGCACCAAAGGATTTGGATGGTATGCAGGAAAGGCTGCTGAGCCGTTTCCGCTGGGGGTTGAGTGCAGATCTGCAGTTGCCGGATTATGAAACACGCATTGAGATTCTGGAAAGGAAGATGAAGAATGACGGGCTGGATATGCCAAAAGAAGTCGTGAAATATGTTGCTTATAATATAACCACCAACGTTAGGGAATTGGAAGGCGCTCTTATCTCACTGCTTGCACAATCTTCACTTAACAAAAGAGAAATTGATCTAGAACTTGCGAAGAAAGTGCTGCGAAATTTTGTAAAATCAAGTAGTAAAGAGATAACGATAGACGCTATCCAGAAAATGGTTTGCGAATATTATGATGTTCCTTATGACAAGCTGTTGCAAAAGACCCGCAAAAGAGAAATAGTGCAGGCGCGCCAGATAACTATGTACCTGGCAAAGGCGTTCACGAAGAATTCTTTGAAAACAATTGGCGAGCATTTTGGAGGCAGAGACCACACGACCGTTATCCATAGTTGCCAAACAGTGAAAGACTTGATGGATACGGATACCATATTCCGCGAAAACGTGATGGAGCTTACACAAAAAGTGCAGTTGGCCTCGATGTAGATCATTCAATTTCTTTTTAGGATTTTAAATTGTGTCTCCCTATTTTTGCACCCCTTTTTGGTGAGGTGGATGAGCGGCTGAAATCAGTAGTTTGCTAAACTGCCGTACGGGTAACTCTGTACCGAGGGTTCGAATCCCTCCCTCACCGCTAAAAATTAAAGGCTGGAAGAGGCTATTCTATATTAGAACGGCCTTTTTTGTTCCTAACTCCTGGTTTAGGGCACTCATCTTCATCTATCCCTCAACTTCAGTTCCGGCTGTCCGTTCCAAGTCCGGCACAAGGCTCTCCACAAAACCTTCACCGGGCTTTCCTCTCCCATCCGGCAGCCCTTCAACAGCAGTAACTCTATTCAGCAACTAAACCCAATAGCCCTAAATTCAAACCACAATGCAACACCCTCCGCATTTTCTTGCCCTTCTCTATTTGGAAAAGGGTGGGGATGAGGTTATTTCGCTCTCATCCATCGTCATTTCGTTTCATTCCATCGTCATTTCGCTTCATTCCATCGTCATTTCGCTTCATTCCATCGTCGTTTCGCTTCATTCCATCATCATTTCGTAACATCCCATTAATGTTTCGCATCATTCCATCATCGTTTCGTAACACTTCATTAACGTTTCGCACCATTCCATCGTCGTTTCCCACCATTCCATTGTCGTTTCGCACCATTCCATCGTCATACTTCAAGTAGAGATGAGGTCAAACTTCACGTCAATACAAATTCCCTTCTTATAGCTTTAAAGATGCAGGTAATAGTCTTTTAGGAGAGTTGTGAAGGCGGGGGTGTATTGATTTATCTCGTTTTTTATGATGAGCGTTGATGTGTTGGCAGGGGTTTGGTGATTGCTGAAAAGCAAAATGGTTCTGAAAAAGGGATGGTTGAGGGTTTGTTTTATGAATACCTGCTGCTGTGGCTGGTAGTTTTTTTGGGCGGCGAGGTTTATGAAATGGCCTGTTCGATGGAAAGGGAGGAGGATGGCAAAAGTTCCATCGGCGGCGAGGAGCCTGTGGATGGAGGATAATAGTTCTTCGAGGGTTAGGGCGGCGCTGTGGAGGGCAGAGTTTCGTTTTGCGTTGGGGCTTTTTAAATCGTTTTCAAAAAAAGGCGGGTTGCTAATGATGAGATTATAGGGATGTGAGGAATAGAATTGCTGGATGGAGGTGTGAAGGAGGTTTAACCTGTTTCCCCAAGGGGATTGCTGGAAGTTGGCAGCAGCCTGGGTGGCAGCGGCTGGGTCTATTTCGACCGCATCTATGATGGCTCCGGGATTTTTTTGGGCGAACATTAGGGAGAGAAGGCCGGTGCCTGTGCCGATGTCGAGGACATGGTTGGTGGTTGATAATTGATAGTTAGTGGAAAACCAGGCGCCAAAGAGGCAAGCATCAGTGCAGACTTTCATTGCGCATTGGCTTTGCTGGATAGTGAATTGTTTGAAGGAGAAATGATGGTTGGACATCAGGGGTTGAGTTCGGCAAGAAGGGAAGGCAGGTCAAGGTGTTCGGTGACCATTTGAAGATGGCCATTTTCGTCGAAAGGCCATTGGGAGCGGGGCTTGTCCCAATAGAGTTCAACTCCGTTGCCATCGGGGTCGTCTAAATAAAGGGCTTCAGAAACGCCATGGTCTGCAAAGCCGGTGAATGGATAGGCGGCATCTGTGAGGCGCTTGAAAATGGCAGCGAGGTCTTTTCTTGTGGGATAGAGAATGGCTGTGTGAAACAACCCGGGCGCGGCTTTTGGAGCGGGCGGGTTGCCTTTGCTGTACCAGGTGTTTAGGCCGATGTGGTGATGGTAACCGCCTGCGGAAATGAAGGCTGCCTGGGAGCCGAAGCGTTCCATTATTTCAAAGCCAAGCAGGCCTTGGTAGAAAGCAAGGGCTTTGTCGAGGTCTGAAACCTTTAAGTGAACATGGCCGATGCGGGTATCCTGCGGAACTATGTAAGACATAAAAGGGATTTAATTATCGGCAGCCAAAGTGGCGGCGATATATTCCTTATTCATGCGGGCAATATTGGTTACTGAAATGCCTTTGGGACAGGCGGCTTCGCAGGCACTTAAATTCGTGCAGGCGCCAAAACCTTCTTTGTCCATCTGGGCGACCATTGCAACTACACGCGATCTTCTTTCGGGAGCGCCTTGCGGCAACAAAGCAAGATGGGAAACTTTTGCGGCGGTAAACAACATGGCTGCACTGTTCTTACACGCTGCCACGCAGGCTCCGCAACCGATGCACATGGCGGCGGCGAAGGAAGTATCTGCCTCGTCTTTGGGGATAGGGAGGGCATTGCCGTCAACTGCGTTGCCTGTGTTTACTGAAATGTAACCGCCAGCCTGTATAATGCGGTCGAAGGAGGTACGGTCAACAACGAGGTCTTTTATTACAGGGAAGGCTTTTGCACGCCATGGCTCTACAACAATGGTATCTCCGTCTTTGAAAGCACGCATGTGCAATTGGCAGGTGGTGTTTTGCATCCACGGGCCGTGTGGCTTGCCATTGATGTACATGGAACACATGCCGCAGATGCCTTCGCGGCAATCGTGGTCGAAAGCAATGGGTTCATCGCCTTCGGCAATAAGCCTTTCGTTGAGCACATCAAACATTTCCAGAAAGGACATTTCAGAAGAAATGTTTTCTACTTTATATGTTTTAAACGCGCCTTTTGAAGCGCTGTTTTGCTGGCGCCAAACTTTTAAGTTGAGATTCATTGAGTAATGTTCCATATCTCTAAATTATTTATAACTTCTCTGACTCGGATGTACAACTTCATACTTTAATTCTTCTTTATGCAATTCCCAGACATGGTCTGCTTTGTATTCCCATGCTGATACAAACATAAAATGTTCATCGTCTCGCAATGCTTCTCCATCCGGCGTTTGGTATTCTACCCGGAAATGACCGCCGCAGCTTTCATTTCTTTCCAAGGCGTCTTTACACATCAGTTCGCCCAGCTCAATGAAATCCGCGACCCTTCCGGCTTTGTCTAATTCGGAATTTAATTCTTCAACTGTTCCGGGAATTTTCACGTCTTTCCAGAACTCGTCTTTTAGTTGTTGTATTTCCTTAATTGCTTCTTCAAGGCCTTCTTTGGTGCGGGCCATGCCGCACTTATTCCACATTATTTTACCGAGGCGTTTGTGAAAACTTTCTACTGTCTGGTTACCTTTAATGTTCATCAACTTCTCAATTCTTTCACGAACGGCATTTTCCGTTTGTTCAAATGCAGGATGAGTAGTTGGAATATTATTGGTCCGTATTTCATCCGCCAAATAATTGCCAATAGTGTATGGGATTACAAAATAACCATCGGCTAAACCCTGCATTAAGGCTGATGCACCAAGCCTGTTGGCACCGTGGTCACTGAAGTTCGCTTCACCTAAACAGTATAAGCCCGGAACGGTTGTTTGTAATTCATAATCAACCCATAAACCTCCCATTGTATAATGCACGGCAGGATAAATGCGCATAGGTACTTTGTAAGGGTCTTCTCCGGTGATCTTTTCATACATGTCGAAAAGATTGCCGTATTTTTCCTTAACCACATCTACCCCATGTTGAATAATGGTATCCTTAGAAGGATTGTCAATACCGTGTTTATTGCATTCTATTTCTCCATATCGTTCTATAGAAGAAGCAAAGTCAAGGAACACCGCCTGCTTACTGGAGCCTACGCCATATCCTTCATCACATCTTTCTTTTGCAGCGCGGCTTGCTACATCGCGAGGGACTAAATTGCCAAAGGCGGGATACCTCCTTTCAAGGTAATAATCCCTTTCCTCTTCGGGTATTTCATTCGCTTTCCTGGTATCGCCTTTCTTTTTTGGAACCCATATTCTTCCGTCATTTCGAAGGCTTTCACTCATCAAGGTCAATTTGCTTTGATGGTCGCCGGTTACTGGAATACAGGTGGGATGTATCTGTGTGAAACATGGATTGCCAAAATAAGCACCCTGCTTTATGTGCCTTCCATGCTGCAGTAACATTGCTGCCCATGGCGTTTGTGGAAAGATAAAAAACATTACCGTAGCCACCCGTGCAAAGCAACACTGCATGGCCAAAATGACGTTCCAGCTTTCCGGTTATTAAATCTCTTGTTATAATGCCACGTGCTTTGCCATCGATCTTTACTATGTCAAGCATTTCATGACGAGAATACATTTTTACATTGCCTAAAGCCACTTGCCTTTCCAGCGCCTGATATGCACCTATCAGCAACTGCTGACCAGTTTGTCCGGCTGCGTAAAAAGTGCGCTGCACCTGTGTTCCTCCAAAACTGCGGTTGCTTAATAAACCGCCGTATTCGCGCGCAAAAGGGACGCCTTGCGCTACGCATTGGTCAATAATATTTCCACTCACTTCTGCAAGGCGGTGTACATTTCCTTCGCGGGAACGGTAATCACCTCCTTTTATAGTATCATAAAACAAGCGAAAAACACTGTCGCCGTCATTTTGATAATTCTTTGCTGCATTGATGCCCCCCTGTGCTGCAATGGAGTGTGCGCGGCGAGGGCTATCTTGAAAACAAAATGCTTTTACCTTATATCCTAATTCGCCCAAACTGGCAGCAGCGCTGGCTCCCGCAAGGCCGGTGCCAACGATAATGATTTCCAGTTTGCGTTTATTAGCAGGATTAACCAGCTTACAATGGCCTTTATAATCTGTCCATTTATCTTCTAATTTTCCTTCCGGCACTTTTGAATCTAACATCTTGTTCGGTTATGAATGATAGCTATGATTTATTAAGTCAAAATTTACTTTTCTAATTGTCAAATTATTAATTCACCCACCCAAAATAAAAACTTACAGGCATCATCGCAAAGGCAAAACAAACAACAATTGAAAAAGCATACCCCATATTGCGCAGCATGATCTGGTATCGTTTGTTATTTACTCCCAGTGTTCTGAATGCGCTTTGAAAACCATGTGCAAGATGGTAGCCCAAGGAGATACAACCCGCCACATATATTATCACCACCCACAAATGCTGAAAAGTAGTTTGCATTAAGCCAAAAAGATCATTAACATGCTTACCATCAGATAAAATAAAGTCTTTTAGAGTGCCGAAACGCGATGGCGTCCAAAACTGTGAAATATGGATGATAAGAAAAAGCAAAACAATCGTTCCCAGCAGGCCCATGCTGCGGCTGTACCAGGTGCTTCCTCGGGTGCCGTAATTGATGGCATAAGGAACATCACGATGGGTGGTGTTTGCGCCTGCTAAAACAAATCCCTGAACAATATGTACTATAAACAAAAGAAACAATCCCACTTCCAGAACGCGAGGCACTGCATTGGCACCCATAAAATTGGCAACCACGTTGAACATTTTACCGTGATCGGAATTTGAGCCGGTTGCGCTCCAGATGCAGGCGTTTAAACACACATGGACTATTAAAAATAATATCAGGAAAATACCGGACAGGGACATGATCACTTTTTGTCCGATAGAAGATGTGAAAGCTTGTTTCCAAGTCATACGACAATATTATAATGTTGAGAATGCTTTGCAAAAGTAGTGCACGGATGCCAGTAAATATTTGTCTGCAAAAAATATTGACGCCTCAAAAATCTCTTTCACAAACAAAAAAACTGACTTTGTAACGTTTCATTCAAAACTTGTAAAGTTCAGGTCAAAAGCTGCAAGGTCAGAGGCAAACTTTATGAAGAAAAGGATTTTCCTTGTAAAGAAAATGAAACCCCTTGGAAGGTTTAAGGCAAAAGCTGCAAAGTTTTCGGGAAAAGCTGCAGGGTTTAAGGCAAACTTTGTAAAGAAAATGGAACCCTTTATAGAGTAAGAGATTTTCTTTATGAAGAAAAGGAAAAACTTTACAAAGTTTAGTCAAACGCTGCAAAGTCTGCCTCCGGATCTGTAAAATTACTTTTTTTGGTCGAGCAAATAATAATAAAAGGCTCCTTCATCCCTCATTCATCCACCAGAAGCCAACATATATTTCCGTTCATCTAAAATTGCTTCCTGCTTTTGATAACAATTACTACATTTGGGATATGTTCAAGTTCGTAAATATCTTTTGGAACAGCTTTAAGATGTCCCTGCAGGAGCTTAATAACAACAAGCTGCGCAGTTCTTTATCCCTTACAGGCATCGCTTTTGGCATTTTTTGCATTATCAGCGTGCTGGCCGCCGTGGATAGCCTTAAAGCCAAAGTACAACACGATATTCAATCCCTTGGCAGCAATACTATTTATATTGATAAATGGGTTTATGCTGGGGGCCCTGATTACCCCTGGTGGAAATTCGTTAACCGTCCGATCCCTCAGTACGATGAAGAAAAATTCATAAAGGAGCGCAGCAGCCTTGCAAAATATGTTTCTTATTTTAATCAGACCAACGCCAATGTTCAGTATAAGGATTACTACATGAGCAATGTAAATATTTATGCTGTAACGCAGGACTTTATTAACATTCAATCGGTCGATATTTCTTTTGGCAGGTATTTTAATGAAAGCGATTTTCAGCGGGGTAATAATGTGTCCGTAATAGGATATGAGATCGCTGGCCAGTTATTTGGCGAGCCTTCAAATGCAGTTGGCAAAATGGTTTCTTATGATGGGCATAGGGCAATTATTATTGGCGTAATAACCAAGCAAGGTCAAAACATGATCAATGGATTTGATTATGACCATTCCATGTTATTGACCTACCGCGCCTGGGCAAGCGTGTATTCAGCGAGGAATACCGATAACGACCCTTTCATTATGGTCAATGCAAAAGATAATGTACCCAGCACTGCTCTCTCCAATGAGTTAGAAGGCATTATGCGCCAGGAACGCCACCTGAGCCCCAAGCAGGAAGATAACTTTGCTCTCAACGACATAAACACGCTCTCGTCCCAAACTGATGGGCTTTTCTCCACGCTGAATATAGGCGGTTGGGCAATAGCCGGGCTTAGTCTCATTGTCGGTGCCTTCGGAGTGGCAAATATCATGTTCGTGACCGTTCGGGAGCGCACAAGCCAGATAGGGTTAAAAAAGGCGATCGGTGCAAAGCGGCGCACCATCCTGACGGAATTCCTCATCGAGAGCGCTTTTCTCTGCGTTATTGGCGGAGTAATAGGCTTATCACTTGTTTACCTGCTCACTTTTGCCCTCAGCAGCGTTATCCCCTTCCCTATTGTTATTGCGCCCAATATCATTTGGCTTGCCCTCTCAATATGTATCGGCCTCGGCATCCTCAGCGGCATCATTCCCGCAACCATCGCCGCCCGCATGAACCCCGTTGTAGCCATAAGAAGCAAATAAACCACAGCGAATATCACAGAATAGAGTGGTAGAATAGCAAAACAGGGGAATAAAATACCAAAATCAGATGTAAGATAACGGAAGCAGAATGTAAAATAGCAAAACAGGGGAATAAAATAGCGGAAGCAGAATGTAAGATAGTGAAATTGGATTGTAAAATAGCGGAACCGGATTGTAAGATAGCAGAAGCAGAATGTAAAATAGCAAAAGCAACTTGTAAAACAGTAAAAGCAACTTGTAAGATAGCAAAAGCAACTTGTAAGATAACAAAAGCAGCTTGTAAGACAGCAAAAGCAACTTGTAAGGGAACAAAAATTGAATTACAAGCCATTAATTCAATTTGGGGTCATGTCTGATGTTATTTTTTGGCTTATAAAGAAAAGATTTTTTGGCTTATTTTTGATAAAATGAGCAATAACTCTTCTCTAACACCCAACTCCTAAAATGATCTCCATCCTTGCCATAGAATCCTCCTGCGATGAAACCTCCGCTTCTGTATGCATTGACGGAAAAATATACTCCAATGTCATCGCTTCCCAGCAGGTGCATGAAAAATATGGCGGTGTAGTACCGGAACTTGCCGCCCGCGCTCATATAGAGAATATTATTCCTGTGATGGAGGCCTCCCTGTCATCTGCCAACTGCCAACTATCAACCATTGATGCCTTTGCTTTCACCCAGTCTCCGGGGCTTATCGGCAGCCTGTTGGTAGGTGCCCAGTTCGCCAAGTCTTTGGCGCTGGCGCTTGATAAGCCATTGATCGCTGTACACCACATGCAGGCGCATGTGTTAGCAAACATGATCGGGGATGAAAAACCAACCTTCCCTTTCCTGTGCCTAACGGTCAGTGGCGGCCATACCCAAATAGTGCTTGCCTGTTCCCCGCTCGAGTTAGAGGTCATAGGCCAAACCATTGACGACGCCGCCGGCGAAGCTTTTGATAAAAGCGCCAAAATACTTGGCCTGCCATACCCGGGGGGGCCTCTTATAGATAGATATGCACAGCAAGGCGACCCATTGGCATTCAAGTTTGCAGAGCCACAGGTTCCCGGGCTAAACTATAGTTTTAGCGGCTTAAAGACATCCGTTCTTTACTTCCTTCGGGATAAAAAGCTGGAGGATGAGCAGTTTATAGACAAGCACCTGCCTGACCTCTGTGCCTCCATACAGCAGGCCATTATTAATATCCTTTTGAAGAAACTAAAAGCAGCTATTCAGCAGACAGGCGTGAAGACCATTTGCCTTGCAGGGGGGGTTAGCGCAAACAGCGGGCTTCGCAGAGCCTTTACAGTGTTTGGTGAAAAGCAAAACTGCCGCACATTTATACCTGAGTTTCAATATTGTACTGATAATGCGGGCATGATAGCCATCACAGGTTATTATAAATATCTTGCGGGGCAGTTTGCAGAGCTAAGTGTCAGCCCGAGCGCAAGGGCAGAGTGGTGAGTGTATTGTTTATGGGGGTGTGAATAGGGCTAGCAGGTGTTTACCATGGAGTTAGCAGGGATGTGGCATGGAGTTATATCAGTATAAGTTCAGTATAACTACAGTATAAGTTCAGTATAAGTACGGTATAAGGGGGGATTTTTGGGGCCTTTTTTGAATCATGAAGGCGCGAAAGCACTAAGGGGCACTAAGAAGGCAGGAATAAGTTGAGTATTAGTTGGTTTTGATGAAGGGCTGGTTGACTATTTGGCCGGAGGAGGTGATGAGTTGAAGGAAATAGGTGCATTGGAGTATGCCTCATGGATTTTACGAATCTGCAAAAGAAATATGTTATTAGGATGCCCCAATTGCTTTGCTGTGCCCGAAATGACGGGAGTAGTGCAAGGGGTATTAAGGATGAAAATAATGTTGCATGTTTTGCATTTTGTGTATTTTGCAAGGGAAATAAAACTATAGGGTATGAAAAAAATAATACTCTTTCTTTTGAATGCTGTGGCTGTTTGTAAAACAACGGAGAGTTTTGCGCAGGTGAGTATGACAGATTCTCTTGCGCTGGTGGATCTGTACAATGATTGCAATGGACCAAACTGGACAAATAATTCCGGTTGGCTTGATGCACCAGTAAGCTATTGGTATGGCATCATACTGGATGGTACGGGAACAAGAGTATTGTCAGTAAGCCTCAATGGTGATAATTTAACAGGCAGCATACCATCCACTATAGGAAACCTTACAAGCCTAACAATTTTGTCACTAAGCTCGAACCAATTAACAGGTGGGATACCTTCCTTTTTGGCTAACCTTACTGACCTTCAAGTTTTAAATTTAGGCGCTGACAATTTAACAGGTATTATACCATCTTTTATAGGAAATCTTGCTGACTTAACAGGCTTAAATCTAAGTGATAACCAATTAACCGGCAGCATACCATCCTCTTTTGCAAACCTTACCAACCTGCAGACCTTATACCTAAACAATAACCAAATAAGTGGCAGCATACCACCCTTTATAGGAAATTTTACTGCCTTAACAGTTTTAAGCCTAAACAATAACCAATTAAGCGGCAGCATACCGTCCACACTTGGAAACCTTACCAACCTACAAACCTTATATTTAAACAATAACGAATTGACCGACAGTATACCATCATCCCTGGGAAACTTTAAACAGATGAACAACTTTTATCTAAACAATAACCAATTAAGCGGTCTCAATACCTTCATCTTTAGGAAATATTGCATCGCCTCCTGCATTTACTGGGTTTGTACATATATCTAAATAATAATCAATTAACTGGCAGCATACCATCATCTTTAGGAAATCTTTTTTTAGGGGATGATTAGACTTTGGGATATTTGAATCTTAGCCATAACCAATTAAGCGGCAGCTTACCACAATCTGTAGTTAATAGTTCCAATATTCAATTACTAGATGTTAGTTTTAATCAATTAAGTGGCACCTTACCCCAATTTAACTCTTCTGAACAGTTGACATTACTCCTAAATAATAACCAATTAACGGGCTCAATACCATCCTCTATTGGAAATATTCAACATCTTGATACACTAGATGTTAGTAATAACCAATTAAGCGGTTCAATCCCGTCTTCTTTAGCGGATCATAAATTAGGTTCAATGGGCATGGGTCCGCATGTTTAAATCTTAGCAATAATCAATTAATCGGCGGCATACCTGCAGCTTTAGCATCACAGATCGGTGGTAGCAAACAGTAGCTATTTTAATTTTAGTAATAATCAATTAAGCGGGACGATACCAAGTTTTAATCCAGAACCAATATCTGGTGACAACGCTTTTGTTAACATCAGCACTAATCAATTTACATTTAATGGTATGGAACCGGATCGCAGAGTATTTTCCTTATAGTACGTATGCTCCTCAAGCGTATATACCGCTACATTACAATGCAGGACAGTATTCCGTTTCAGCTGGAGGTACATTGAGCAATAATACTTATTACCTGGTATAAAGAAGGAACTTTAATCGCAACAAGATGTTGGGGATTCGACTTACACTCCAAGCAGTGGAGGCCGCTATTCAGTAGCGGTTACGAATTCGATAGTTACTAATCCTGCTTTTGCAAGTACTGACCTTGTCTTGTACAGTGATTCAATCAAGGTTGGATTAGATTCTGCCAGCCATCATGCCGGATCATCCACTTGTAGAATATGCGAACAGGCAATATGCCAATGCCAATGGCTGGACAGATTATTACTGGGATAATAATACGCCGAATGATTATACAGATGATACATTGCTGTTATCGTTGAATACAAACGGGCAAAATATTGGCACTCTTGGTGATGGGACATTTGCTGTGAAGTTGGCGGCCACTGCGGGGGCAGGCAGTGATATGGGTATTGAGTTAACCAACCCTTTAATCACTAACCCTTCGGGCTTTTGGGTGATGAACAGATACTGGTTGGTGACGCCGACGACTGAGCCAACGGCAAATGTGAGTGTGAGGTTTTATTATAACAATCAAGACCTTGCTGATGTGAATGGGTCTTATCCAACACATAACCTGACGAACCAACAGCTTATCTTTTATAAAGCTATTGGAGGCAATCCTGACCCTACTACTGACCTTGCAGGTGCAACAGCCATAATAAGTATATTGAACTCCACTTATGCGAGCGATACTACATGGACATATCATCAACTGACAGATACTACACAGTATGCAGAGTTTAGTGTGGCGAGCTTCTCCGGTGGTGGTGGTGGCGGCACGGGGAATGATGAGGCGTTGCCGATAAAACTGTTGAACTTTACTGCTACGAAAGAGGGTAATCAGAACTTGCTGCAATGGACGACTGCTAACGAGGTGAGCAGTAGTTATTTTGCTGTTGAAAGGAGCAGTGATGGGGTAAGTTTTACAAGTATTGGACAAGTAAGTGCGGCAGGGTACAGTAGTGTTGCGAAGAACTATTCTTTGATTGATGCTAAGCCAGTTAATGGTATAAATTATTACAGGTTGAAAATGATGGATAAGGATGGGGAGTATAGTTATAGCGTGGTTAGAACTATTAATGAAGTAGTGAGCTTTGGAGTGAGTATTTATCCGAACCCAGTGCTGAATAATCTTAGCCTAAACTTTGAAAGCGACAAGGCAGGGGCTATGCAGGTGGAAATAGTAAGCCCAGAAGGGAAAGTAATTACTACGCAACAAATAGAGTTGGCAGCAGGCGCATCAACACAAAGCATTAATACCGCTTCGCTGAGCAATGGGGAATATTATGTAAGGCTGATTACCGCCGATGGAGAGACGGAGTTGAAGTTCGTGAAGGAGTAACCCTTAAGCACAAGTACGCTATACACAGGATGTGCTGCATACCTGAACCGGTGGGGGAATCTATGGGGGGCTTACAGGTTTCTTTTTTACCTGTTTTATTCCTAAGAAGGGCTGCATGTAGGTGGGGACCAACTGACGCCTTTTTTGTTTTCTTATTGCATGTGGTTTTTGATATTCGATATAATATATCTGAAGGAGAATTAAAAACCAGGATATGAGGAGGGGGCCGAAGATGAGGCCGATGAAGCCAAAATACTTTAAACCCATGATGACGCCGAGGACGGTGATGATGGGGTGGACATCGGCCATGCGCTTTGCTAATGCAAAACGTATAGTATTATCCACAACGGCGACCAAGACCACACTCCACGCTGTAACAAAACAGCCCTGCCAGGTGGCGCCTGTTGCGAACAGATAAACAGCGATGGGCACCCAAACGAGGGCTGAACCTACGATGGGGATGACGGCGGCGAAGGCCGTGATGACGCCCCAAAACGCTGCCTGGTGTACACCGCCTATGGCATAGCAGATGTAGCCGCAAACGCCCTGTGCGGCGGATATTACGGGAATGCCGACGGCGTTGCTGAAGGTTTGGGCAACGAGTTCTTTGCCGAACATGTTTATCTTTTCGCGCTGGAATGGCAGGAACAAGATAATGGCAGCTTCCATGCGGTTGAAGTTCGTTATCATGAAGTATAAAAAGAAATACATCATGATGATGGTGCTGAAAAAGCCGATGCCCTGGTTGACCGCCATGGAGAGCAGCGCGGCGGCGAAGGCCTGCGCGGTGGCAATGTTCTTGTCTGAAATGAGCTCAATGTGGAACTTTTGCTGTATGCTGGCGTCAACAGTCTTTATACCGGCAAGAATGTCCTGCGGGTGGGCGACTATTGCGCTGACCTTTCCATAGAGCAGCCCGACAAATACGGTTGCGGGCAACAGAATGACAAAGAAGGATATAAAAATGACCAATATGGCAGCGAGGCCTTTTTTCCAGTGTTTCTTTTTTACGAGCCATTCTACAAAGGATTTGCTGAGCACATAGAACATGATGGCTGCTAGAAAGGCAGTGAAAAACTCGATGAGGCTGGAGACGAGAAAGACGGCAAATAATAAAATGGCTGCAAGGAAAAAGTATCTTGTATTTTTATGGTCGCGCTGGTTTTCCATGTGTGGATTTTGAGAATGGTACGATAAATGTAACTTAAAAGAAATTAACCAATAAAAATTATCTTATGCTAAACAACAAATTCTTTGCGGGTATACTTTTAGGAGCAGCAGCAGGAGCTGCATTGGCTTTATTTATCGTAAGCGATAAAGGAAAGGAAGTTATTGAAGACTTGAAAGGCGCTGCGGACGATGCGGGCGGCAAACTAAAGTCCCACTTTGAGGATATACAGGACGGGGTATCTGAACTTGTGAAAAAAGGGAAAGAGTTTGTAGGAGACCTTCAAGGAAAGGTTGAAGACATTACTGACTAAACCAATATAATGAAACAGGAAGAATCATTTTTTGCCGAGACAAGACAAAAAGCGGAAGAGTATGTGAAGGAAAGGATAATGCTTTTTAAAATGGAGCTGCTTGAAAAAGTGTCGAAAGTGGCGGCGGGAATTCTTTCCGTTATGTTCCTTGCGCTTATTGTGTTCTTTATCGTGTTTTTTTTAAGCATTATGGCGGGGTGGTATTTTGCTTACCTGACAGGCAGCGAGGTGTATGGATTTGGCATTGTTGCGGGCATTTATATTGTTCTTCTAATCATTTTCCTGATTGTGAGGAAGCGTTTAATAGAAGTGAAGGTGGTAAATTCTCTAATTGATATACTGTTTGACAAAACCGAAATTGAAGAAGATGGACAACCCAAATAGACCCATATCGCATATTTCCAATATTGGAGACTTAAAAGCTGAGATAAGAAGGCTTAAGATAAGTGTGAAACACAGGGAGGCTGATATGCAGGAAAGGCTTCACCGGTTGCCCCAGGAAACTGTGAAAGCAACAGTGGGGTCAATTGTGCCGTTGTTTGTGAATAATTCTGTTGCCGGCGGCGCGATACATTTAATCAATACGGTACGCAAGCTTATCTTTAGCAGAAACAGAACGAAAACGCTTAAGCACGAGGCTATGGCTGACGTAAAGAAGATAGGTTTGATAGCTGCGATAAGAGGACTTGCCGGGTTGCTGAAAAAGAGAAAGACCTCTACTGCAAGCAGGTATACTGTTAAATAAGGTATAGCTGCTCATTTAGACCTCATCCCAACCCTTCTCCCAAGGAGAAGGGCAAGAATTACTACATTTTCACGTATCTCTAACTCATTTTATTCATAGTTATTCAGATACCTTTGCCCCCTTATTTTTGAGGCAGTGGGTATAAGTAATACATATGAGGCTGTTATAGGGCTTGAGGTTCATGCACAGCTTGCTACAAAAAGCAAATTGTTTTGTGGCGATAGTGCGGCATTTGGGGGAGAACCTAACACTCATGTGAGCCCCATTACTCTGGCACACCCAGGGACTTTACCCAAAACAAATAAGAAGGCTGTAGAATATGCTGTGAAAATGGGGCTTGCCTGCCAATGCGAGATCGTTCGTTATAACTATTTTGCCCGTAAGAACTATTTTTATCCAGACCTGCCGAAAGGCTACCAAGTCTCACAACATACTGCACCTGTTTGCAAAGGTGGTTATGTATCAATCAAAACAGGAACGGGGACTAGAGATATTGAATTGAACAGAATACACCTGGAAGAAGATGCGGGTAAAAGCATACATGACCTTGATGAGGAGTTTACGTATGTTGACCTGAACCGGGCGGGAGTGCCGTTAATTGAGATAGTAACCGAGCCGGTTTTGAATAGCGCCGAAGAGGCGTATCAATATGTTACGGAGGTAAGAAAGCTGGTTAGATGGCTGGGAATATGCGACGGGAATATGGAAGAGGGGAGCCTGCGTTGCGATGCGAATGTTTCTGTACGTTTGAAAGGAGAGAAAAAGCTGGGAACGAAGGTGGAGGTAAAGAACCTGAACTCCATACGCAATGTGAAGAAGGCGATAGAGTTTGAAATTGAGCGGATGGTTGGGTTGCTTGAGAATAATGAGACCATTGTGCAGCAGACGAGAAGCTTTGATGCAGCGACCGATACTACTTTTGCGTTGAGGGATAAAGAGGAGGCTAATGATTACCGTTATTTTCCTGAGCCCGACCTGCCTCCTTTTCACTTAAGCGAAGCATTCATTTCTTCTATAAAAGAGCAGCTTCCGGCGTTGCCGCAGGCATTGGAGAAGAAATATGTGGAGGTGTTGGAGTTAAGCCAATATGATGCAGCCCAACTTTGTGCAGAGAAAGAGACGGCATTGTTTTTTGAAGAGGTAATACAGCATACGACTAATTATAAGGCTATTGCTAATTGGATAAACGGGCCTGTTAAACAATGGCTGAACGAAAACAAATTATCGTTTGCAGAGCTTAGTTTACTACCCATACAGTTAGCAGGGCTGATAAAATTGACAGAAGATGGCAAGGTTAGCTTTTCTGTTGCGTCTTCACGTATATTGCCGGAGTTGATACGAAATAACACTGCTGATGCGGAGCAAAGAGCAATGGCACTTAATTTAATACAGGAAAGCAACAGTGACGAAATGGAAGTTTGGGTGAAGCAAGCGATGGATAAAATGCCTGATAAAGTAATTGAATATAAAAAAGGAAAGAAAGGCTTGATCGGTTTGTTTGTGGGAGAAGTGAAGAAGGCGAGCAAAGGCAAAGCAGACCCTAAAATGGTTACCGTATTGTTAGAAGAAAAACTAAACAGTTAATTATAATATTCCCTTTTACTAAAATGAAAATAAGAATAATGATAAGAAAAGTAGTAGCAGTAATATTGTTTGCGGCACCGTTCGTGTTTACGGCCTGTAACAGAGGTACTTCAGGCGGCGCTTTTACCGTTAGCGGCAAAATATTGAACATACCGACGCAAAAGGTTTATTTAAGGCAATTGCCCTTTAACGGAACGGAGGCAACCACAGTAGATTCAGCCGTAATTGCTGAGAACGGCAGCTTCTCTTTAAAGGCACCTGCAAGTGAACAAAGTTTGTATTTTGTAGGCGTTCCTGAAGGACCGCAATGGTTTGTGATCAACGACAACAGCGATATAACAATTAATGCTGACGCCAATAATATACGCCAACCAGAGATAAAGAATTCTGATGCTACTTCAGCGCTCTACAATTTTGTAACGGGTTATATTAACAGGGATTCTGTAGTGGAAACTATTTACCAGCAGGCCGATTCCCTTCAAAAAACGCAGGGTCCCATGAGCGTATTTGACAGCCTGCAAGCAATAGGGCAACAAAAGTTAGTTGTATTAAACGACTATATCAAAAGCTTTATCAATACTTCTTCCAGCCCGGCAGCTATTCATTTTGCCATTATGCAGGCATTCCGCACTCATTCGATGACAGATAAAGATATTCTTGCTTTAGCGACTGCGGCATCTAACAAGTTTAAGACCCATAGCGGCCTTGACACTTTAAAGACAACGCTTGCAGCAAGGATGGCAGCGGAGAACAATGCTACCCCCCCTTACCCTTTGCTGAATCAACTTGCGCCTGACCTAACTATGAGCGATGTAAACGGGAAACCAGTCAGCATCAGCAGTTTTAAAGGGAAATATTTGCTGGTTGATTTCTGGGCAAGCTGGTGTGGTCCTTGCCGTGGGGAAAACCCCAACGTAGTGGCCGCCTACAATAAATTTAAAGCTAAAAACTTCGCCATCCTGGGCGTATCGCTGGATAATGACAAAGGCCAATGGACGGATGCGATAAAACATGACGGCCTTGTTTGGGCGCAAATGAGCGACCTGAAACAATGGGATAGCCAGGCGGTAAGCGCTTATCAATTCAATGGAATCCCTTTTAATGTTCTGATCGACCCGCAAGGAAAAATAATTGCCAGCAGCTTAAGGGGTGAAGACCTTGAGAATAAATTAGCAGAAGTGTTGAAATGATAAGAGTAGACTGATGCGAAGAAGATGCTATCTCAATAGATTTTCATCAAGGTAAGCCGCGAGCGCATCAATAAGCAAGGTATTTTCCTGTTCTGTGCCGACAGTTATCCTGAGACAGCCTTCACAAAAAGGGATGTTGTTCATGTTCCTGACTGCAATGCCCCTTGACAATAGAAATTCATAGACTTTTGTTGCATCTATCATTTTTACTAAAAGAAAATTGGCATCAGAAGGATATACTTTTTCTACAAACGGAATTTGGTTAAATACTTCTGCTAAAGCGTCCCGCATTGCACCCAGTTCACGGATCATATCGTTTACCTGCCCGACCTCTTCCAATGCGTTTAATGCAAGATCCATGACCGGCTGGCTGATATTATAAGGAGGCTTTACCCTATGCAATACTTCAATTATTTCTTCGGAAGCAAAGGCTGTTGCAAGCCTTAAGGCAGCGAGGCCCCAAGCTTTGCCAAAGGTTTGAAGTACTACCAGGTTGGGATATTCGGCAAGCTCCTGTAAAAAAGACTTTTGCTTTGCAAAGTTTATATATGCCTCATCAATAACCACAAGGCCGCTAAAGTTATTCAGCACTAATTCTACATCAGCCCTATTCAATGAATTGCCTGTTGAGTCGTTGGGTGAGGTGAGCCATATAATGCGGGTATTTTCATCAGCTAAATTCTCTAAATGGATGAGATCTAACTGAAAGTTATCAAGCAGTGTGGCTTTACGCACTTCTATATCATTGACGGTTGCATAGGTTTCATAGCTGGGGTAAGCAGGCGGACAAACAATTATGTTGTCTTTTTGCGGAGTGCAAAAACAACGTAACAATATATCGATACACTCATCGCTGCCATTGCCCAGCATGATATTCTCTTTCTTCACCACTTTGATCTGGGAAATAGCCTCTCTCAATTCCTGCTGGTAAGGCGAAGGATAACGGTTGACCCATTTTGGCAGCGGAGAACCCAAACTGTTTTCGTTAGCATCCAACAATACTTTTATATCATTGCCGTATGTATCCCGTGGGGAAACATAAGACTGCAGATCTTTTATATTCTCTCTTATCAGCTTATTTAAATCAAACATATTTTCTTAAAAGATAATTTGGTAAAAGTGAAACAGTTTTTGCACTGTTCAAAATACTGCTTTTAAAAATTGTATCATTGCTTTGCAAAAAATAAATCATGCAGTTAAACAAATATATCGACCATACTATTTTAAAGCCCACTACACTGTTAAGCGATATTGAAAAGCTTTGCAGTGAAGCAAAACAATATCAGTTTGCGGCAGTTTGTGTGCCACCCCCATTTATAAGAACGACAAGACAATTATTGGAAGGCTCAACAGTTAAAACTGCGACCGTTATTGGGTTCCCCTTTGGCTACAGCGCAGTGGAAGCAAAGATCGCTGAGATAGTTTTAGCGATGGTTGATGGCGCGGATGAGTTGGATATGGTAATCAATCTGATCGCTTTGAAAAATAACGACTGGGCATATCTTGCTAACGAGATCAATCATGTGATGCCTGTCATCAAACAAAAAAATAAGGTTGTAAAAATAATAATAGAAAGCGGGGTTTTGACGGATGATGAAATTATAAAGTGCTGCGAATTATATGGGCTTGCAGGTATTGATTACCTGAAAACATCTACGGGGTATGCGGAAAAAGGTGGAAGCGTTGAAGCTGTAAGGCTAATGCGGGCGCATCTTCCAGCGCATGTGCAAATAAAAGCCTCCGGCGGTATCAGGGATCATGCATTTGCAAAAGCTTTAGTTGAGGCAGGCGCGACAAGGCTTGGATGTAGTGCAAGCGTTGCTATTGTAACATCTAACAGTTGATAGATGTTAGATGACGGATGACAGAGGGAAACACGTACAGGTCGTACCTTTGCTTTTGTCATGCGGCATCTGTCAACGAACATCAAAGAAATATGCTGAAAGAAATAATAAAAGAGTTTGCAAAAAATTATGCTGATGAATTTATAGCTGTGCGCCACCATTTGCACGCTCACCCTGAATTAAGTTACCAGGAGTTTGAAACTTCGAAGTTTGTACAATCTAAATTAGCGGAATATAATATTCCGTTTATGGTGATCGCTACAACTGGAGTTGTTGGTTTGATAAAGGGGAGAAACCCGGAAAGCCGCACTATTGCTTTGCGTGCAGACATGGATGCGCTGCCGATATTGGAAGAGAATGAAGTTGAATATAAAAGCTGCAATGCAGGCGTGATGCATGCCTGCGGGCATGATGTACATACCACTTGCCTCTTGGGTGCTGCAAAGATCCTGAATGAACTAAAAGATGAATGGGATGGCACCATAAAACTTATTTTTCAGCCCGGTGAAGAAAAAAATCCTGGTGGCGCGAGCCTGATGATAAAAGATAGGGTGCTTGAAAACCCAAAGCCTGAAGCCATTTTGGGGCTACATGTGCACACAGGTATGGAGGTCGGCAAATTTAGCTTCAGGAAAGGCCGGGTAATGGCAAGCGCAGATGAAATATATATCACTATCAAAAGCAAAAGTGGCCATGCAGCAGCGCCACATTTAACGGCGGATACTGTTTTAATTGCGTCTCAGTTGATCGTTAGCCTACAGCAGATCATCAGCCGAAATAATAATCCATTTACGCCTTCCGTGTTATCCATCTGTTCTATACATGGTGGCAATGCTACTAATGTTATTCCTTCAGAAGTGAAGCTAATGGGCACTTTCAGGGCAATGGATGAAGCGTGGCGTTTTAAAGCGCATGAACTTATCCGCAAACAAACAACAGGTTTGGTGGAAGCAATGGGCGCTGAAGCAGATGTGTTCATTGACGTTGGTTACCCTGCTGTTGATAATGACGATGTCTTTACGGAAAGAGCATGGCGCTCTGCTGAACAATTTATGAACAAAGAAAATGTAGAGGAAACTGAATTGAGAATGGGCGCAGAAGACTTTGGATTTTATGCACAACAAATTCCCGGATGCTTTTACAGGCTCGGTGTCCGCAATGAAGCAAAAGGTATTGTTTATGGCGTTCATACTTCAAAATTCAATATAGATGAGCGCGCTATAGAAAATGGTATGGGCATGATGGCGTGGCTTGGAGCGTCTGTTTAAGAAAGGCTTCTGCAACCATTGTTTTATTAAACTGTATTTTGCAGTTTAATAACGCGGCCCACTTACAAAAATAATTATGGCAAAAGATCTTCGAAAAGAACAGGCTTTAGAATATCACTCCAAAGGGCGACCGGGGAAAATAGAAGTGGTGCCTACCAAAGAAGCAAAATCACAAAGAGACCTATCGCTTGCTTATAGCCCCGGGGTTGCAGAACCCTGCAAGGAAATTTTCAAAAATAAAGAAGACGTTTATAAATACACCGCCAAAGGAAATCTTGTTGGCGTTATCAGTAATGGCACGGCTGTACTGGGTTTGGGTGATATTGGCCCCGAAGCAGGCAAACCAGTAATGGAGGGAAAAGGTGTACTATTTAAAGTCTTTGCTGATATTGATGTATTTGATATTGAGATAAACGAAAAGGACCCTGAGAAATTTGTCCAGATAGTCAAATCGCTTGAACCAACATTCGGCGGCATCAACCTGGAAGATATAAAAGCGCCTGAATGTTTTTATATAGAGCGTGAGTTACGCGCGCAAATGAATATCCCCGTCATGCATGATGACCAGCACGGAACAGCCATCATCAGCTCTGCGGCCTTGCTGAATGCACTGGAGATACAAAAGAAAAAAATAGAGAAAGCGGAATTTGTGATAAATGGCGCTGGCGCAGCTGCAATGGCTTGCGTGCAATTGTATGTATCGCTTGGCGCGAAATATGAGAATTTTATCCTGTTTGATAAAGACGGCGTACTTCACCAGGAAAGAACTGACCTGGACGAGGTGAAGCAAAAGTTTGCAGTTAAAAAAACAGACTGGACTTTAGAGAAAGCCATGAAAGATGCTGATGTATTTGTTGGTCTAAGTGTTGGCAATGTGGTGACGCCGGATATGATAAAAAGCATGGCTAAAAACCCTATTGTTTTTGCCATGGCAAACCCCGACCCTGAGATAAGCTATGAAGCTGCTGTCGCTGCGCGAAAAGATATTATAATGGCAACAGGCCGCAGCGATTTTCCAAACCAGGTAAACAATGTGCTCGGCTTCCCTTATATATTTCGCGGCGCACTGGACGTTCGCGCAAGCAGCATCAATGAGCCCATGAAACTCGCTGCTGTAAAGGCGTTAGCAGAGCTTGCCAAAACTGCTGTGCCGGATATTGTGAACCTTGCTTATAATCAAAAGACCTTAGCCTTTGGCCCGGATTATATTATTCCAAAGCCTTTAGACCCCCGGCTATTATCAACAGTCGCACCTGCTGTTGCAAAAGCCGCCATTGAAAGCGGTGTTGCAAAACACATCATCACCAATTGGGAAAATTATGTGCTGGAATTGAACAAACGCCTTGGGCTTGATGTACAGATCATCCGTGTGCTCGGCAGCAAGGCGAGGCGCAACCCAAAGCGACTCATTTTTGCGGAAGCAGATAATCAAAAAATATTAAAAGCCGCAAGCATTGTGTATGATGAGCGCATCGCTTATCCTATTTTATTGGGTAATGAAACAAAGATCAGAGCTATTGCGGCTGCAAATAATATTGATATTACCGACCTGCCCATCATTGACCCTCAAAGCCCTGACCTGGAGGAAAGAAGAAGCTTATACAACGAAATATTCTTTAAAAAAAGGCAGCGCAAAGGCCTCAATTATTATGAAAGTAAAAAGGTCATGTACGACCGTAATTACTTTGGCTGCATGATGGTGGAAACCGGTGAGGCGGATGCAATGATCTCTGGCCTTACTAAAAATTATGCGACCACGATCAGGCCTGCTTTACAGATCATCGGTACCGAAGATGGCGTTAAAAAAATTGCGGGCATGTACTTAATGCTCACAAAAAAGGGCCCTTTATTTTTAGCTGATACCACAGTTAATTTCAATCCCACGGCAGAAGAACTTGCAGACATTGCCATGCTTGTTGCCAAAGAAGTGCGCAACTTTAACCTGCTGCCACGAATTGCCATGCTCAGCTATAGTAATTTCGGCAGCAGCGATTCGCCCGAGGCAAAGCTCGTTGCAGAAGCTACAAGGATTCTCAAAGAAAAAAACCCAACATTAATAGTAGATGGCGAAATGCAGGCCTGGGTACCCTTCAACAAAGAAATTCTCAAAGACAATTATCCTTTCAGCACGTTGGTGAATGAAGATGTAAACACACTTATTTTCCCAAATCTTGCAGCAGGTAATGTGGCGTATAATTTATTAAAAGAAGTGGGCAATGCAGATGCTATTGGCCCCATATTGCTCGGCCTGCGCAAACCAGTGCATGTATTGCAGTTGGGAAGTTCAGTGCGCAATATCATCAATATGGCTAATATTGCAGTGGTGGATGCGCAGCAAAAATGCAAGGCAAATAATACGCAGGAACTGGTGCAGCGTTCTCCATGGTGGAAAAAACAAAAGCAATAAGAATGGCATTCAATTCTCAATTTTCAATTCTCAATTCTCCATTATAAATGTCCTTACTCACCCACATAGGCCGCTATTTACTCATGCTCAAAAACATGTTTTCAAAGCCTGAAAATGTGCGCATGTACTGGAAAGAATTCATGCATCAGTGCTCCGAGATTGGCATCGGCTCCCTTCCCATCGTTATCATCATCTCCATCTTCCTCGGCGCCGTAACCACGGTACAAACCGCTTACCAGTTGGTTAGCCCCATCATACCACCGTCCACCATCTCGCAAATCGTGCGCGACAGCATGATCCTTGAACTTTCGCCCACCGTTCTATCCATCGTGCTTGCCGGCGTCATCGGCAGCAAGATCGCCAGCGAACTCGGCAACATGCGCGTCAGCGAACAGATAGACGCGCTGGAAATAATGGGCATCAATCCCGAAAGTTACCTTGTTGCCCCAAAAATACTCGCAGGTTTCGTGGTCATTCCATGCCTTATCGTCATTTCCGCCGTGCTCGGCATCTGGGGCGGCCGCCTTGCGGGAGACTTCAGCGGCGTCCTTACTCCGGAACTATTCGACCGCGGCCTTCGCCAGAATTTAAACACCTACAACATCGTTTTCGCCCTCTACAAAGCCTATACTTTCGCGTTCATCATCACCAGCATTTCTGCTTATTACGGCTTTTTTGTAAAAGGCGGCGCGCTGGAAATTGGCCGCGCCAGCACCCGTGCCGTAGTCGTAAGCTGCATCCTTATTTTGCTGGGCGATTATATACTCGCAGCGCTGTTGCTTTAATATGCATTCTAAAATCCTCTGTTTTATCTTTTACTAATGAGACGCGTTTCGGATCCAATGAGAAGCATTTCGAGTGTAATGAAAAGTGTTTCGGATGCAACGAGACGCGTTTCAGATGCAATGAGACGCGTTTCAGATGCAATGAGACGCGTTTCGGATGCAATGAGAAGCATTTCGGCTAAAATGGTGGCCATAATGGCAGCAAGCATGTCACTATTGCATCCGCTTACTCGTTCAGCCTGTACTTGCCAACTTCAACACTTCATCGCAATTCGAAAGAAAAGAAGCCCCGATTACTATAAAATAATGGGTTATAATATCAAAAAAAATTTATTGTTCCTCTTGGTAATTATAAATGTTTGTATATTTATTCCATGATTACACTTGCATTATACAACCTTAAAGGAGGCGTCGGCAAAACTGCTGCCGCCGTAAACCTTGCTTATTTATCCGCTGCCGCGGGATATAAAACCTTATTGTGGGATCTTGATCCTCAAGGCTCTGTTTCATTTTATTATAATGTCTCGTCCATTGCAAAAAACGAAAGCAAAAAGATCTTGCTCGATGAAATTGAACTCGAAGATGCCGTGCAGGGATCTGCATTTGAAAACCTGTGGATAGTTCCCGCAGATCTCTCTGCCCGCACTGCCGATGTGCTGCTCAGTAGCCTTCGCCAAAACAAAAAAAAGCTGAAACAAATTTTAAGCGGCGCAAAGTTTTTTGATGTGGTTATCCTCGATTGCCCGCCCGGCATTTCTCTACTGCATGAAAACATTTTCCACGCGGCAGATCATATTTTAATGCCCAATATTCCCACCACCCTTTCCATTCGTTCCTTCGATACTGTGATGGATTATTTTAAAGACAATGATTTAGACCAAACAAAACTAAAAGGCTTTTTCAGCATGGTTGACCAGCGCAAGAACATGCACAATGAAACCATGCTGCATTTTGCCAAAAGCAAAAAATTCTTTAAGAGTTATGTCCCTTACTTAAGCGATATAGAAAAAATGGGTACACACATGCAGCCCGTTTTTGAATTTGCCAACAGCAGCACTGCAGCTCTTGCTTACCGCGATCTGTGGGCTGAAATAAAAAAGGCCTTTTTGTAATCCCCCCATTCTATTATATTTTACATATTTTAAACTACTTCTATGCAAAGAGAAACAACATCCTGGTACAGCCCTTCTTTAAACACAGAAATGCCAATTGCAACTTATGGCCATTACGGTTTTGCTCTATTATTGATCCCCACAGCCGCCGCTGATTATTTGGAGTATGAACGTTTTCAAATGATGGATGCGCTTGCTCCGTTTATTAATTCTGGCAAAATAAAAGTGTACAGCATCAACAGCATCAACAACGAAAGTTGGTTAAATAATAACATGCTGCCCGAACACAAAGCCATCAGGCAAAACCAGTTTAATGAATATGTATTTAATGAAGTCATTCCTTTTATAAGAAGTACTACCAGCAGCGACACTTTTATTTATACAAGCGGAGCTTCCTTCGGTGCGCTACATGCAATGAATTTGTTTTTAAAACGACCGGATATCATCAACGGAGTTATCAGCATGAGCGGTGTATATGATCTAAGCGAATACACAAAAGGGTTTTGGGATGAACAGGTTTATTATAACAGCCCCATACATTACATACCTAACCTTACTGATCATTTTTATCTTGGTAAAATAAAAGCTTCGCATCACATCCATATTTACACCGGATCCGGCTCTCATGAAGACCCCGAAGCAAACAGAAGATTTTCCCAGGTACTTTGGGATAAAGGCATTTGGCATGACCTGCAGGTATGGGGAAAAGACGTTGCTCATGATTGGCCCACCTGGCGCAACATGCTGCCTTACATACTGAATAACAAGTTTTAACTCCTCTATTCTGCAATTTGGCGGGATTTTTTATGTAGGGATGAAATGGTTATCACAAAAAAAATTCTTTTCAGGAAGATTCTTATTGTCTTTTCTGTTCTGGTAGCCATTCTTTTGATTTTAATGGTAGCGTTCAGCATGTATGTTTCTGCTCATAAGCAAAAAATTACCAGCGCTGTTGAAAAAGCCGTTAAAGAAAATTTGAACGGCAACGTAACCATCGAAAGTATTGATATTTCTGTGTGGAGGTCTTTCCCCAAAGCAGAGATCGAATTGAACAAAGTTTCTATTACAGATTCTTTTCACAGGCCGTTATTGCAATTAGCTCAAATACGCGCCACTGCTGGCCTGTTTGATTTAATTGGCAGCAAAATAAATATTAGCACAGTCACCCTTAACGATGGGTTTATTGATTTATTCACTGATAGCTCAGGCTATACAAATTCATATCTTCTTAAAACGAAACAAAAATCTGGCAATACAAAAGGAAAAAAACTTGCTATTGAAAATATTGCATTCAATAATGTTTCACTGATCAGCAAAAACAAAGAAACCGATAAAAAATTTGAAGTTGTTTTTGAAAAAATGAATGCAGCCATCAAAGAACGAAATGATTCTAACTGGCAGATCAGTATGAAGGAAAAATGTTTAGTGAAAGGATTAGGATTTAACCTGGAGAAAGGCAGCTATATAAACAACCAAACTATTGAAGGAAAATGGGATATCACTCTCAATACTAAAGCGCCTTCATTTTCTTTTGAAAAAACAACCCTCACTTTCAACGGACAGCCTTTCACTTTAGAAGGTGCATTTAATACAAAAGAACCTTCGCATTTTGAACTGCATGTTTCATCAAACGGTTTAAAATATGCCCAAGCTATCCAGTTACTCCCTGCAAATATAGACCGCAAGCTTACCCTTTTTAAATTATCCCGCCCGCTTAACGTAGTTGCAACAATAGAAGGCCCGATGGCAAAAGGAACAACTCCTTTTGTGCATGTTGTATGGTCTGTGAAAGGTTCTGATTTGAAAACAGATATTGTTTCTTTTACCAATTGTGCTTTTAATGGTGCGTTCACCAACCAAATGAACAAAAGTCTTCCCGTAAGCGATGAAAATTCACAGGTATCGTTTTCAGGTTTTACCGGTTATTTAGGCGCGATAAAGATGACAGGAAAAAGTATTCTTGTAACCAACCTTGCTGATGCGCAGCTACATTTTGACTTGGTTTCTAATTGCACTTTTGCTCAGCTTGATTCAACATTGGAACTAAACTCCATTCGCTTCGTCAGTGGGGAGGGTAAATTACATCTTTTGTATGATGGCCCGCTGGTTGATGATATGACCATTCTGAACCATCTTGATCTCGACCTTGACCTGCACAATGGGGTCATTGATTACACTCCACACAACTTTGTTTTTAATAATTTCAATGGCGATGTGCAGTTTGGAAACAACACTTTAAAAGGCGGGGGCTTCCATTGTGATTTTAAACAAAATCATTTTGATGTGAATATTACCGGAAATGATATTTCCAAACTTTCTGACAGCATTGCCGGCAAAGCAACGATCCATTGCGGCGTTTTCACGCCTTCCTGCAACCTATCGGACTTCAAAAGTTTCTTTGCTACTAAAACAAAGGTGGTAAGAAAAAAGGCAAACAGCCAAAGCATTGCAGGCGCTACATCAGAAATAGATGACATACTGGAAAACGGCAATTTCTTTGTGGACATCAAGGCCGATAAGCTTTTCCTGAATAAGTTTGAAGCAACCAACGCAAATGCAAAATTAATTTTCACGCAAGCTCAGTGGCAGGTTGTGTCTGCGGCATTGCAACAAAGTGGGGGTTCTTTAAATCTGTCTGCAAAGATTGCAAATGATAATCCTAACTACCATGCAGCCACAGCCACTTTAACCATTCAAAATGCTGATGTGCAAAAGGTATTCAGTGCCTTTGATAATTTCGGGCAGGAAGGCCTTACTTATAAAAATCTCAAGGGAATAGTAAACATTAATGCTTCAATAGCTTGCGGTTTCGATAATAAAGGCGCTATAGCAGACAACAGCATCAACGGCAATGTTTTCTTTTCGCTAAAAAACGGGGCTCTCCTTGATTATAAGCCATTGGAACAAATAAAAGTTTCGTTCCTGAAAGACAGGAACCTGGATGATATTGAATTTGCAGAATTGTACGACTCAATTAACGTTCGCAATAAAGACATTTATTTCCACCGCATGGAGATCGCTTCTTCAGTGGTTGATTTTTTTGTGGAAGGCGTTTTTAGCCTTGCTGATAACACAGATATCAGCATCCAGGTTCCTTTCAGCAATTTAAAAAAACAACCGGATAACACACCTCCAAAAGCAAAAGGAACAGAGGGAAAAACAGGGCCGAGCCTCTATTTCAGGGCGAGGCCAGACAAAACAGGCCACATAAAAATAAAGCTGGATGTTTTTAGAAAATTGCGGGGGAATGATTTTGATAAATTAAAACCGAATTAGCTGCTCTGTAATTTATCAATAATTAATTTCTTCTCGTTCTCGGAAAGAGAAAGCTGGATATGATCTTGAAGATCTTTTGCCACCTTGGTTATTATCTTATTTTGCTTCGCAAACAATTTGCATAAGCCGCAAATACCCAGGTGTTGCCATAGCTGTAGCTGTTGCCCGAAGGTGAGCTTCCCTTCTTCTTTTTTTGAAATAAATTCTGTTGCCTCTTTGCAACTGATCGTCATCTTTATCATGCTCCTCTATTTTGTAAACCAGTTTTTTTCAAGGCAGCTGCGCAATTGCAGCTTGGCGCGATGCAGCAGCACCCAGTAATTAGACGGCGTTATGCCAAGCGCCTTACATATTTCTTCACTCTCAAGGTCGTCCAGGTATTTCATAGAGAAAACATTCGCTTGCATTTCCTTCAACCGCTTCCTGCAGCTATCCAGCACCGTATAAAATTCTTTCCGTTCTATATTTTTTGGTTCATCAGCCTTCCAGTCTTTTGGCGCGGCATTGGCCATCCAGTGACTGTCCTCATCAAAAAAAGCATCCTCCCCAGCCTTGTCAGAAAAGTTTTCGGTCAGCCGCGTAGATGCTTTGCGGTAATGGTCAATGATCTTATTTTTCAAAATAGTAAACAGCCAGTTCTTTTCAGATATCTCCCCTTTAAAATTTTCCGCGTTGCGCCATGCCGCCAAAAAAGTGTCCTGCA
>CAVYTF010000005.1:0-100513 GCA_963771435.1 uncultured Bacteroidota bacterium
TTATGTCGTGCTTCATTCAGCATCGTATTGCTAAATTTCCCCAGCACAATTCTTTTTGCAGCAACAGCAATATTTGCGTCTGCCTCCACAATGCAGGGACTTTTGCCGCCTAGCTCAAGCGTAACAGGGATCAGGTCTTTCGCAGCCAGCTTATAAATTATCTTCCCGACAGGAATGCTCCCGGTATAAAATATATGATCGAACCGAAAGGCCTTCATCAGTGCAGGAACCGTTTCTGCTCCATCGCCCTGTACGAGGCTTACGTATTCTTTGCGATAAATTTCATCAACTATTTGCTGCATTATAGCTGCAGTTGCAGGCGCAAATTCTGAAGGCTTCAGCACCACGCAATTCCCCCCTGCAATGGCGCCAACCAAAGGAATAAACAGCAACTGAAAAGGATAATTCCATGGGGCAATAATGAACACAACGCCCAATGCATCACGGTAGATCTTTGCAGAGGAAGGGATATTTACCAGGTTGATGCCTCCCTTTTGAGGCTCCATCCATGCACGCAGGTTTCTAATAGCATTATTTATTTCTGCATAAACCAGCCCTATTTCCGTAGCAAAACTTTCTTCGGCGCTTTTCCGCAGGTCCCTGTACAATGCGTCCATGATCCCCTGCTCATATTTTTCCAGTGTTTTTTTCAGCAGCAGCAATTGCTGTTTTCTAAAACCATACCCACGGGTAGCGCCACTTTCAAAGAATTTTCTCATCTGTGGTAAAAGATCAGTGTTCAGCATATACTATATCTTTTTTAAATGGGTTATGGGCGCTTAAAACTGGAAAACAAAGCATAAGAACAAGCTAAAATACAGAAACATAATGTTTTCAGGTACAAGCTTAACCTTTCCTGCCAAAACATGTATTTATTCCCTCGCTTGGCTTGATCTTCGTGCTCTGCCAAGAAGCTCTCTGATTTGTCCTCCCCCTGTCCCTCCTCTCACCAACCATCTGGGTCTGCAAAATTTCTTAACTTTATTCTCGAGGTCAGGCTGCAATTCCGGGCTTACTGTGTAAATATATCCTATCTGCAGCAACACATTTTAAAACCATTTATTATGCAAAAAAAATTATTTCAGGAGATGATAGTCCAGAACCGCCTTACTTCCGCTTATTCCTTTAACAAAATTACAGATGCAAACAAAGCCTACAGGCTGAACGGTAAGGCAGCCTCTGTTGGCTTTATCTACCGGCACATTGGCGAGTTGATGAACATCTTTGGTCATTTCTTTGGTGTGCCCACCAACATTCAAAACACGACCATTGGCCAGGTAGATATAGGGCAGGGTCTTGATATTGAAACAAGCAAACTATATATTGAAAAAGGTTATGAAATGCTTGAGAACCTGGTAAAAGATACAAAAGATGAGGACTGGTTAATGACAATTGAAACACCTTTTTTTGGAACAGTTTCCAGGATGAGGCTTTTTTCACACGTTCTTTTCCATACCTCACACCACGCGGGCCAGATCGCTTTGACTTTGTCAAAGGGGCAAATATTCCCGGTGGGATCGAACTGAGATTATAACTGGATTCATAACATTAGTCTTCAACATTCGAAAGAGGCTATCTGATTTATTTCTTCTAACCCTATCTTCCATACATTATTAAGCCCCTTAGCTAATGGATCTTATATATCAACAGCTAAAGGGCTTAATACTAATATTCGTAGGCTTTCTATCATATGCTGACCAAAGTTCTCGTTTTCATCTCTGAACAACCTGGAGAAACGCTATCAGCAGAATTTAAATTATTGGGGCACCTTGCCCATCCTCCATATAGACATGATACTTCTTTCAGCTTCCTTAATATGAGCATGAGAACTGATTTGTAAGTTTTCTGAAACCGCGTTAGGGTCTTTATGTAAAATGTTTTTATCTGCCGCATGCAGGTAATCCATAGCGCTTTTTAGGCGGTTCTTATCAGAAATGGCTGCATTATCCACAGCATGGGGCGCATATTCCGGATTTCTGCCATCATCAATTGAAGCATCATTAATTTCCTTGATAGCGGCTTCAATTTCCGCAACAGCATTTCGTTGTTCTTTTGCTTGTGCAGGGTCGCTTATCACAGCATGGATCACAAGCCATCTTGCGTCTCTTAAACCACCTAAAGCCTCTAAATAATGCGGATGTTGAGGGTGAACTTGGGCTGAAGCCGTAAAAGATAGCATCGCAAAAAAAGCCAATGCCATTAAACAATACATTTTTTTCATTTTGTGTAATTTTAATTTTAGGAATGATTAGCAAAACTAAAGCCATAAATAGTTAGAAATATCCATCCTTGCCATCGGAATGGCCGTCTGCGCTGGCACACTTTATAAAAAAGATGTCAATTGTAGAAAGAATTGAACAAGTGAGGAGCAAAAACGCTTCTAATACTTTTATTATCAGTCGATTTAAAGTTTTATTGATCTGGCTTGATTTTTTACGGTTTTGTGAATATTTTAAATATCTATGACAGCGAACTTTCTATTTGCAACTGGCATTGAAAACAGTTATCCTACCATAAACAATGGGCGGGAAAGGGTAGATGAAATGGAAAAATGCCACCATTATGCTTTCTGGAAAAAAGATTTTGAACTGGTACAGGAAATGGGCATTAAATTTCTAAGGTATGGCCCACCGTTTTACAAAACCTTTACTGGGGCCGACAGTTTTGAGTGGTCCTTTGCTGACGAAGCCTTCAGGGAATTGCGCCAGCGCGACATTGTCCCTATCGTTGACCTTTGCCACTTCGGCGTTCCTGGCTGGATAGGTAATTTCCAAAACCCAGACTTTCCCGAATTATTTGCCGCGTACTCAAAAGCCTTTGCAACAAGATACCCATGGATACAACTGTACACTCCCATAAATGAAATGTATATCTGTGCCCTGTTTTCTGCCCAGTTTGGTTGGTGGAATGAACAGTTAACAGGCGATAGATCATTTGTCACCGCCCTCAAGCACATTGTTAAGGCAAATATTCTTGCAATGCAGGCCATTTCTGAGGTTAGAAAAGATGCCATGTTCATTCAAAGCGAATCAACGGAATACCACCACGCCGCAAATCCGGATGCTGTAAAACCCGCAGAAATAAATAACTCCAAACGCTTTCTTTCTCTCGACCTTAATTATGGAAAAAGGGTCGATTCCGAAATGTATGAATTTCTATTGAGCAACGGGATGACCAAAGAGGAGTATCATTTCTTCCTCCAAAATAATTTGAAACATCGTTGCATCATGGGGAATGATTATTACATCACCAATGAACACCGGGTTTCTCCCGATGGCAGCACGGTCGCATCAGGTGAAATATTCGGATACCATGTCATCACCATGCAATACTATGACCGGTACGGCATTCCAGTAATGCATACGGAAACCAACATTAACCAGGGCCCAAAAGGCGACGAAGCAGTTAAATGGCTTTGGAAAGAATGGGCAAACGTCCTGCGCATAAGAAACGACGGCGTCCCAATAGTTGGTTTCACATGGTATTCTTTAACTGACCAGGTCGATTGGGACACCGCACTTCGCGAGAACAATGGTAACGTAAACCCTTTGGGCTTGTACGATTTAAACCGCAATATTCGCCCCGTAGGCGAGGAATACAAACGGATTATTGCCGAGTGGCAGGATGTGCTCCCTACACAAAGCATCTGCCTTCAGCTCCCCATTGTCACTCCAAGCCAGGAAAATATGAATGGTATCAATATTGAACCTAAAGTTGGCGTATAAAACATTTAAGAAAAATTAGTATGGATTTTAAGAACAAAGCGGTCATCATTACAGGGGCAAGCGGCGGCATTGGTTTGGCCATCGCTAAAAAATTCGCTTCCCTTGGCGCTTCCGTGGCCTTGTCCGACCTTAAAGAAGAGCCCCTCAATAGGGCAGTGGAAGAAGTAAAGCAAACTGGTGGTTCAGCAGATGTTTGGGCCAGTGTCTGCGACGTCACCGACGAAAAACAGGCCGCTGCCACGGTCAGCGATACCATTCAGCGTTGCGGCCATGTGGATGTTATCGTCAACAACGCAGGCCTCATGCTTTTTAAACCCCTCGAAGAACAAACTTTAGACGACTGGCAAAAGATTTTCAGTGTAGACCTTTTCGGCAGCTTCTTTTTCATTAAGTATGCTTTCCTGCACATGAAACCCGGCGGCGCCATTGTAAATATCTCAAGCATTCACGCCATAGAGACTGAACCTATGGTAGCCCCCTATGCCGCTGCAAAAGCCGCTGTTTTGTCGCTCACCCGTTCGGCAGCCATTGAGGGCAAACCAAAAGGCATCCGCGTAAACGCTGTTTTGCCGGGTGCCATAGATACCCCCATGCTTTGGAACAACCCCAACGTTAAGTCAGGTGTTGAAAAAATAAACAAAGCTGATGTTGGCAAGCCGGAAGATATTGCAAACGCCGTCGCTTTTTTAAGCTCCGATGAGGCAAACTTCATCCAGGGGGCTATGCTTCATGTTGATGGCGGTCGGCTTGATCATTTATAACCTAAGATTACTTTTTCAGAAACCCTCATTCTTTCTTTTCAGCACCTTCCGCGTTTCCGTGAAAAACAACTTCGCTCTTCAAGGTATTAAAGCAGCGCATCCACTAACTCCACCCATTCTTCCGCATACTGAAATTTCCAGGCAGTCTCAGAAACATACCATTGCATTTGTATCAGCATTTCGGCCAGTTCAGGTTGCAAACTGCGCGCAAGCCGGTTGTTTTCGTCCACTTTCCATATACCTGCCCTATGCCATTTTTCAGGGGCGTCCCAGTCAGGCCGGTCGATAATGGGGTAAAGGCAAATACCCCAAAAAGGAAGCCGCTGCGCCAGCACAAGCGAGGCCTCTTCTCCAATATATCTTATCCAGTCGGCGCGCATATCTTCCGTGCCGCTCGTTTCTGAAAGTATAAATGGGCGTTCATACCGCCGGTGAACATCTATAAGCAGTTCATGCAGGTCAACCCAGCCTTCTTCTCTTTCAAAAGGGCTCCAGAACAAAGGAACGCCTGATTCCACACACCATTGGTTATTCGGATAAAAGTTCAACCCAATTATATCCAGGTATTCCGGCCTCCCTCTCAATTCAGGGCATGCCCTGCCGCTTAAAATATCATACACCTGGAACTGGAACTCATGCTCCTTCGCAGCCCTGCATAATAATTCTTCTGACTCAGGATGGGCGGTCACAATATTAACTAAGGGTTCCGTTACAAGAATGCGGATGCGGTTGTCAACACGTTTCATCTCCTCTATCCCTTCAATATATGCCCTCATCAGGGCATATTTCACCTCCCAACCCTGTCTTTGGCAATAGGGAGATGTTCCCCTAGCTTCGCCTCCCAGCCAGGAAAGAAAATTCACTTCATTGATGGGCGTAATAACCAGCGTGTCGTTTGGAGAAATGGAACGGTAAAACTCAACAAAAGCCCTGCAAAAAGATGCAAACCGCCGGGCAAACATAGGGTGCAGTGGTGTAAGGTCATCAGGGAATCCGAAATGACAAATATCCCACAACTGCTGAATGCCTGCACGAACACCTGTTTCAATAAGCAAACGGGCTGGTTCAAAATCATACACGTACGGCTGCTTTTCCAGAACACTCCAGCGCAATCCCTCACGAACGGTTTTTATTTTCAGTGCCTCTAAACATCCGTAATCCTCTTTTGCCATCAATAGGTGGCCCGTTTCTCGCAGCAGGTCCACGCGGTTGCCAAAAGCATTCAGGTGGTCGGCACACTCATAACCACCCATCCAGAAAGAACAAAAAGGATTGCTGTTCATTGGCTGTTTTATGCGCGTAAAATGATCGATTGGTTCTCTGGTATATGGATCTTTTCATCGCTCTGCGTGATCTTCTTAAAAAGTGTAAGCGATTGTGCCACCACCTGGTCCATATTATAATATTTATACGTTCCAAGGCGGCCTGTGAAATAAATATCGGGTATAGTATCAGCCAAAAGGGCATACTTTTTATATATCTCTGTGTTTTCCGACCGTGGGATAGGATAATAAGGGTCGCCTTCTGCCTTAGGATATTCATACACTACCGATGTTTTCGCGCTTTTCTGTCCTGTCAGGTATTTAAATTCTGTAATACGGGTATAGGGCTGGCTGTTAGGATAATTTACTGTTCCTGTAGGCTGAAAAAATTCCTTTTCATGCGTTTCAAACTTAAATTCGATACTTCGGTACGGCAGCTTCCCGTAACAATAGTCAAAATACGAATCAATAGGCCCCGTATAGATCATAGACCTGTAAGGTATCATATTGGCTATTTCCTTATGGTCTGTATTCAGCATTACTTTTATGTTCGGATGAGAAAGCATCTTGCTGAACAAGGCAGTATAACCATGCAGTGGCATCGCCTGGTAAGTGTCCGTAAAATAGCGGTTGTCCTTATTCGTTCGGGTCGGCACTCTTGCGGTCACAGAAGCATCCAGTTCAGATGGGTCCAGGTCCCATTGTTTTTTTGTATAGCCTTTAAAAAACTTTTCATAAAGCTCCCTGCCCACCTTGTTGAGCACCACGTCTTCAGATGTTTTTATCCTGTCTTTCTTCTCAGCTTTCGACTTAAAAAAGTCATCCACTTCGCTGCAGCTAAGGTTCAGGCCATATAGTGTGTTAATGGTATTCTGATTGATGGGGATAGGAACCAACTGTCCGTCAACACTTGCCAGTACATTATGTTCATAAGGCCGCCAGTCCGTGAACTTGCTTAAATAGTCAAACACCTCCCTTGAATTGGTATGAAATATATGCGGGCCATACTTATGTACAAGTATCCCGCTCTCGTCATAAAGATCATAAGTGTTTCCTCCAATGTGGTTACGCTTGTCGATCAGCAACACTTTTTTATTCGCTTTGGTCGCAAGGCGTTCAGCTAGCACACTGCCCGCGAAACCTGCTCCAACAATTAAGTAGTCAAACATGGGCTTCATATTTTAGGTTAGGAATAAGTCGTTTCTATATTTTCTAATACTTCATCAATTAATTCACACATATTGATATAGGTATTATCCCATGAATTATCTCTAAGGAAGCGGTCAACGTCAGAAAGCCAGCCCTTTCTGTTCGGTTCAGATAATATTTTTGTCGCTTCCGACACAAGTTCCGATGCATCATGCACAATGCTCACTAAGTTTTGATCTCCATACGGATCAACAATATCACTTATCGCCGTTGAAATAACCGGTTTGCCTGCGGCTAAATACTCTGGTGTTTTTGTCGGGCTGATGTATCTTGTAGATTCGTTCAAAGCAAATGGTATCAGGGCAATATCCCATCCCGCCAGATAGGCAGGCAGCTCGTTATAGCTCTTTCCGCCTAAATAATGAACATTAGGCAATTGGGGCAGGTCTGCCGGGTTTATTTTCACCACTGGCCCGATAAAGATCCACTGCCATTCCGGTTTTTCCGCAGCCGCTTTTTTTATAAGCTCAATATCAAACCGTTCATCCAGCACTCCAAAAAAGCCAAGCCGCGGATGAGGGATGGCCAACTGGTCTGAAGGCTCCTCTTTAATGCTCCTTGCTTTTCCAAAATGCCCTTTATCAATGCTGCTGGGGAAAGGGTGAATGTTCGGATGCTGGTCTTTTTTAGCATGATAAAGAGAATGTCCGCCTGTGAACACAACATCAGCTTTTTCCAGCAGGTTCTTTTCCAGTTCCTTAATGATAGCAGGCGCGAACTTGAACGCAGACAATTCATCCATGCAGTCATACACCGTCACCAACGGTTTCAACTCATTAGTGTAAAGCAATGCCATCGGCGTATAATACCAGCACAAATAGTTTGTAATATCATGCTCATTGAATACCTGCGCAATGATCAGCTCCTGCCTTTTAGCAACATCATCCCTGTCAGGGCTGCCCTCCAGCTTTGGCACAATAACATTTACCTTCTCTTCTGTAAAGTTGATGTCATAACCATCCTTTCCCGCATGAAAAAAAGGTTCTTCCACGTAAAAAACGCGGTATTGCGTCGCGAACCTGCTCAGCAGGTGCTGCGGCCGCTGGTAAACAAAATTCCACCGTAAATGAGAAAAGCATACAAGATCCGCCTTCATCCTACATTGTTTTTAAAGTTAGCAATTCTTTGTAAAAGAACATATTGTTTTAATATAGATAAGAATTATGCCATATTAAATAGCCTTAAAAAAGGCACTCATCTTTATTATTTCCTATCTTTTTCTGTGGAATTTTAGAAACAAGACCAATTTCTATCCATTCAAACGCAGCAACATCAAACCTGCCAATATTTCAGGAACTTTTTAAATAAAAAGCTTTTTCAGTACAAGACGATCTTTTGGTAATGCCATAGCAATTCCCATGAGATTCCACTTAATTCCCACCCAATGTCCACTCACCCCTACTTATCCATAAGTAGCCAGCGTTTACCTTTTTACCTTTATAAGAAACTGTCATTAATGCATCCCCGTAAAATATTGCTGCTACTGGTGCTGGTAACAGCCTATATCTATTGGCGGCATACGGGGGTTACCGTCCAGGTCTATACCGGGCCCTGTGTTTAGGCCTGTGCCAATACAAGGAGAGCTAGGCTGCAAATGGAAGTTATAATAATTATCAACCACATCAATGGTATCAAACAAGGGGTCCTGGTTAGCGATACAGTTGCTGAAAGTGGCATTAGTAGGAGCTGTAGCGGCAAGGTATAAACAGTTTTGAAAAGCTGCAGTAAAGACATTAGCGCCTTGTTTATTGGTAGCTATTTCGCTCGTAACGGAGCCCATGCCTCCATAGAAAATGGAATTGATGAAAGTGGCGGTCAGGTCGTAGGTACTGTTTTGACCGTCAACGTTACTGATGTTTAAAACTGGGTTTATATGCTCAACATATAGGGTGCTGTAGCTGGCAACAGTACAATTATTGAACTGGTAAGCACCGCCTGCATAGATGTTTATATTGCTGCCGCCGCAGTTGCTAATGAGGCAGTTTGTGGCGTTGATAGAACTATAGCCAGAGAAAATGCCTGCATCGTAAATATTGTTGATGATACATTGGTTAAGGGTTACCTTGGGCTGGCCATTTGCGGCGGGATTAGTGGTAACGATGCCTTCATACCCGTTTTGGATGGAGCAATAGGTCAGAACATTATTGATGCTGCTTGTGTTGAAAGAAATGCCGGGCCAACCACCCGGATAGGTATTATATGGAGCGTCAAGCCGGTCCCCGGTGAAGAGGATGCGCGACGCAGAATCGGGTCCTCCGACGGCGGTTATGGTTCCATTGACCATAATGGATGCATTTGCATGGCAGTAGACCTTGGTGCCGGGGGGAATGATTAGGGTCGTAGCAGGGTTAACAGTTAAACCACCAAGGATGACGATAGGGAGATTATTTGTCCAGGTAGTATCCTGTGTAACAGTAACGCCGTTTAAGAATTGTGCGTTTTGCCCATAGGCATCTAACTGCACAAGATCCTTATTGCCGTTGTAAGATATGAGAATACTGTCTTGAACAATAAAAGGAAGGTTAGCTGTATTGGGATTAATGCTTACAGAAACGAAGACGTACAGGCTATCGTTGGCATCGATAGCAATATTGCTGAAGGCAGTGCCGGGGGAACCGTCCACATTCATTTTAAAATAAGAATTGGCGCCCCCCATTAACTGAATACTGTTTAAAAGAAGTTTCTGGTTGTTTGGATTAAAGATTTTGAATGACTGAGTGATGGAGCCAACAGTGGTGAAAACGGTGTCGAAATGGAGTGTGTCAACAGAAGTGTTGAAAGAAGCGCCGGAACTGGTAATGAAAGAATCTTTTTGGCATGAGGAGAAAATGGCAATAGCCAAAAGAATAATAATAAAGAATTGGCGACTACTCACTGACGATTGACGATTCATTTCGCGATAAAAGTAAGCTAATACAGTTTATGCAAAACTACATTCTATAGGCAACTGTTGCAATACTCAATTTTATATCTTTTATTTTCAGCATGGCTGTGCCGCAAGCGTCGAGGGTGGCGCCTGTGGTGAGTACGTCATCAACCAGTAAAATATGTTTCCCTTCCAATTGATGTTTATTTTCAACGACAAAGGCATTTTCCATATTTAGCCAGCGGTTTATACGGTCTTTGTTTGTTTGGGTTTCGGTAAAAACAGTCCGGACTACACAATTGTCCAAGACCGGTTTTTGCAGAATGCTGCTGATACTGTCTGAAATAACTTCGGACTGGTTGTAGCCGCGCAGCCTTTGTTTTTTATGATGTAAAGGCAGTGGAACGATGGCGTCGATGTCACGAAACCTGTTACTTTCAAGAAGTTGAAATCCTGTAAGTTTACCAAGAAGTATTCCTGACTGTTTATTTCCCCTATATTTCAAATCAAACAATAATGTTTGCAATAAAGAATCTTTAGTGAAATAGAAGGCACTCCCTGCGTTCTGAATGTTTATTCTTCCTATGAATTTTTTTTCGACTAAATTATCGGGATAAGAAAAGAAACCTGTTTCAGGCAATTCAAGTAAACACTTAGCACAAATTAAATCATCATTTTGCAAGGCATCTGTGCCGCAGCCCAAACATATATGGGGATAAAATAAATGAAGAAGATCTGTGAGGTAAGATTTTACAGTTGCTATCATTACAAGAATATCCTATTTGATGCGTCTTTTTTATAAAATAAGGAGCAAAAACATGTTGTAGACTTGTCCAGGTGAGTGGCTAAACTTATCAACTCAATATGCACAATATCCAAACAAACTTCGCTAAAATTCTTGAAATAATAAAAGAGACCTTGCTCTATTTCAAGGGCCAAGGTAAAGTCATATAAAAGCTATTTCATTCCATTTAGGATTATAGATATCAATATCAGGTTGCTAAAAAATACAATGCCATACTAAAATAATTAGTGTGAACAATTAAATTCATCTATTTTTACAAGCTAATTAATTTTGAACATTAAAAAAATCAAACATGAGTAATACAGACAAAATAAAAGCCCTAAAACTAACCATTGATAAGATTGACAAAGATTATGGCAAAGGCAGTGTAATGATGATGGGCGAGAAGCCGGAACGCATAAATGAAGTAGTTTCCACGGGCTCTATAGGGCTGGATACGGCTCTTGGCATCGGCGGCCTTCCCAAAGGACGCGTTACGGAGATATATGGCCCCGAGTCAAGCGGTAAAACAACCATCGCTATACACGTCATTGCAGAGGCACAAAAGAAGGGAGGCATCTGCGCCATTATTGATGCAGAACATGCTTTTGACAGCGCCTACGCTCAAAAATTGGGTGTAGATGTAGATAATCTACTCATCTCCCAGCCAGACTATGGCGAGCAGGCGCTTGAGATAGCCGACCGATTAATACTTTCCGGAGCATTAGATGTAGTAGTAATAGATTCCGTAGCTGCCCTCGTTCCCAAAAGCGAACTGGAAGGGGAAATGGGCGACAGTAAAATGGGCTTGCAGGCAAGGCTGATGAGCCAGGCTTTAAGAAAGCTAACTGCAACCATTAGCAAGACAAACACCATTTGTATCTTCATCAACCAACTGCGTGAGAAAATAGGCGTTATGTTTGGCAACCCTGAAACAACAACTGGCGGTAATGCATTGAAGTTTTATTCATCCGTTCGCCTTGACATCCGTAGGCAGGCACAAATAAAAGATGGGGATGAAGCCATAGGCAACCGCGTAAAGGTTAAGGTGGTAAAAAACAAAATGGCACCCCCCTTCCGTAGTGCAGAGTTTGACATTGTGTTTGGCGAGGGCATCAGCAAAGTGGGCGAGATAATTGACATGGGTGTTGAACTGGGTATAGTAAACAAAAGCGGAAGCTGGTTTAGCTATGATACAAACAAATTAGGGCAGGGGCGCGAGGCAGTAAAAAGTTTGCTGCAGGACAATCCCGGTTTAGCTAATGAAATTGAAAGCAAGATAAGAGCAAAGCTTAATGAATTGCAATCTCCTGCTGCAGCACCAGTAAAAGAATAAATGGCTTAATGCTTATCAAAATAACCCATTTGCCTGAGGAAAGAAACCTGGTCGAAATAACTGACATCTTTAGTGATTTTTCCGTTACTGATGTTTAGAATAGAGCAGTTTTGTAAAGTGTAGTTTTTTCCTTTCATATAGTCGGGGACTTCTGTTGCTGCACTGTCAATGGTACCTTGAGAAGTGTATTCAATAACAAATACATTGTTTGCAGGAATAATACGGGTGATGGTATAACTAAGGTTAGGTGTAGATTTGAAATAGCGTGTGTAGGCATCCATTATTCCTGCAACTCCTTTTTCAGGATGCGTAAAATTGGGGGATTCAATTACAGCACTGTCCGAGTAAAGCGCTGCAAACTTTGATACCTCATGCTTATTCATCAACTCAAACTTTTGTTTTACAATATTCAGTGCAGCCTTTTGAGCAAGACAAGGCAATGCAGCGTAAATAAGAAACAGCAGGATAGATACTTTGAAATACATATTTGTGTTTTTAAACAATAAAGATACTTTTTATAAAATAGTTTTCGCTTACTTCTTTTTACTAATTTCATTGCAACAATAAATTAATTATGAGAAAAACATTCTTCTTTATTATTGCCTGTAACGTAATGGTTGCCCAGGCACAAACCAAAACGCTTTCTGGTTTTACTTCTTGGGACACAGCAGCAGAGTTTTCGTTAGAAAAGAATTTTGATGCAAACCTCAGTAGCGAAAGCATAGGCAATAATATAAAAGTTCTTTCAGCTAAACCGCACCATCTGGGCTCTGCCAACGATAAAGAAGATGCTCTATATATTTTAAACCTGTACAAAAGTTGGGGTTGGGATGCTAAGATTGAAACGTTCAAAGTGTTATTTCCTACGCCAAAAACAAGGGTGCTGGAAATGATCTCTCCAACATCTTACACAGCCTTACTAAAGGAACCTGCTTTGCAAGAAGACAGTACTTCCGGGCAGGAAGGGCAATTGCCAACCTATAATGCATGGAGCGCAGATGGTGATGTAACAGGCGAACTCGTATTTGTAAATTATGGCCTGCCTGCTGATTATGAGCAATTGGCAAAGATGGGTGTAGAAGTAAAAGGCAAAATCGTCATTGCAAAGTATGGCCATTCTTGGAGAGGCATTAAACCAAAAGTGGCGCAAGAGCATGGAGCTATTGGCTGCATTATTTATTCAGACCCGAAAGATGATGGCTATTACCAGGGAGATGTATATCCCGAAGGCGCATTTAAAAATGAATATGGCGTGCAACGCGGCTCTATTATGGACATGGTTATTTATCCCGGCGATCCCTTAACTCCCGGCGTTGGCGCCACGGAAGATGCAAAAAGGCTTGACCGTTCGCAGGCTACTAATCTTCTAAAGATTCCGGTCTTGCCTATCAGCTACCATGATGCAGAACCTTTGCTTCGTGCACTTGGTGGCCCTGTTGCCCCTGTTGACTGGCATGGTGGTTTACCTTTTACTTACCACATTGGACCGGGCAAAACAAAGGTGCATTTGCAGCTGGCTTTTAATTGGGACATGGTGGAGTGTAATGATGTGATTGCAACAATAAAAGGTTCCCAATTTCCTGATGAATGGGTAGTAAGGGGTAATCACTACGACGCATGGGTAAATGGCGCAAGTGACCCCATCAGCGGGCAGGCCGCTACGCTTGAAGAGGCAAGATCGATCGGCATGTTATTAAAGACCGGCTGGAAACCCAAACGCACACTTGTTTACTGTGCATGGGACGGTGAAGAACCGGGGCTGCTTGGCTCAACTGAATGGGTAGAAACACACGCCGCAGAACTACAGCAAAAAGTGGTGCTTTATGTTAATTCTGATGGCAACGGCCGTGGATTTTTAGGCGCAGGCGGCTCTCATGCCCTTGAAAACTTTGTTGGCGAGATTGCAAAAGATGTTCCCGACCCGCAGTTCAAAGTAAGCGTTTATAAACGCCTTTTGGCAGCCGAGGCTGTTGATGCCTCCTCCAACAAAAAAAAGGAAGATATACTCAACGGCAATGGCTGGAAGTTGGATGCCCTCGGCTCAGGTTCTGATTTTTCGTCTTTTCTTCAGCATGCAGGCATTTCAACCCTCGACCTTGGATATGGTGGCGAAGATAATGGCGGCGACTACCATTCCATCTACGATTCTTATTATGATTATACTCATTTTAAAGACCCCGGTTTTCACTATGGAGTTGCCCTTTCTCAAACCGCCGGTCGTGTTGTATTAAGAATGGCTGACGCTGATGTCCTACCCTTTGATTTCAGGAATTTGTACAATACTGTGAATGGTTACGTAACAGAAATGATGGATTTATTGACACAAACAAGAGAAAACACCGTTGTAGAAAATAAGCTATTGGCGCAAAATGATTATACGCTTGCAGCAGACCCTACTAAAGTTTTCGTTGCTCCAAAATCAAAGTCGGAAGTGCCTTACCTTGATTTTTCACCATTGCAAAATGCGATGGCCGCCTTTAAAAAAGCCACCGACTCACTGAATGTAACTTGGCAGCATCAAATGAATAACAACGATGATCACGATGCTTTCAACAAGGCGTTATATAAGGCTGAACAGCAACTGCTCACAGACGGCCTGCCGCGCAGGCAATGGTACAGGCATAATTTATACGCCCCCGGTTTTTATACGGGTTATGGCGTAAAAACCTTGCCCGGCATCCATGAGGCGATTGAACAACGCAACTGGATGGAAGCACAGCAACAAATAAACGTAACGGCAGATGTTATCAACCGCTTTGCAACTTATCTCTTGCAGGCGGGCGCAATCAAATAAAGAGTTATCTAATGAAGCTGTTAAGGGTGATTTTCAATTAGCGTGGAGGGACTCTTTAAAACTATTCTTTCCTCTTGCAATATCTTTGTTAGGCAGCTTTGTAAATCTTTTTCGATGGAATCATTTTCTGATGCATTTAAACTGGCGGCTGATCTTATTTATTACTCCGGGCGTTCCGTATTCCTTACGGGCAAGGCAGGCACGGGCAAAACCACTTTTCTCAAATACATAAAAGAACATACCACCAAGCAAACAGCCGTAACTGCGCCTACGGGGGTGGCCGCCATCAACGCGGGCGGCACCACGCTGCACTCATTTTTTCAACTGCCTTTTTCGCCTTTTATCCCTGAAAGCGGAGGCGCAGCCTTGCGCAGCGGCGGCATGAACGACAGAAACCGCCTGTTGGGAACCATTAAAATGAACAAGGAGCGCCGCTCCATTTTGCAGCAACTGGAACTGCTCATTATAGATGAAATAAGTATGGTGCGTTGCGATTTACTGGATGCCATTGATGCAGTACTCCGTCATTTCAGAAGCCGCCACAACGAACCTTTTGGCGGCGTACAATTGTTGCTCATTGGCGATATGTATCAACTGCCGCCGGTCGTGCCCGACGAAGAATGGAGAATTTTATCCACCTTTTATACTAGCCCGTTTTTCTTTAGCAGCCGGGCAATGGAACAACAGCAGCCAGTCTATGTAGAACTGGATAAGATATATCGCCAGAGTGATGAGAAGTTTATAACCGTCCTGAACCAGGTACGCAACAATGAGCTGGATGAAGTTGGCTACAACGTGTTGCACAAACAATATAACCCTACTTTTCAACCGAAGGATACGGATGGGTTTATCACCTTAACCACGCACAACCATAAAGCCAATACCATAAACGCAGAGCAGCTTGCTAAGCTGAAAGGGCAGGCTTTTTCTTTCAGGGCGTTGATACAGCAGGACTTTGGCGAAAAGAGTTACCCTGCAGAGGAAAACCTGCAACTGAAAATTGGTGCGCAGGTAATGTTTATTAAGAACGATACAGAGAAAATAAGACGGTATTTCAACGGCAAAATAGGAACGGTACAAAAGATAGAGGATGGAAAGATCTTTATTCAATGCGGTTCAGAGCCTGAAGCCATCGAAGTAAAAAAAGAAGTTTGGAAGAATGTACGCTACCAGTTGGACGAAAAAACGCAGCAGATCGAAGAGAATGAAATTGGCTCGTTTACGCAGTATCCTTTACGGCTTGCATGGGCCATTACGATTCATAAAAGCCAGGGGCTCACTTTTGAGAAGGCTGTGATTGACGCAGGCGCTGCCTTTGCCCCTGGGCAGGTCTATGTCGCTCTTAGCCGCTGCACTTCGCTTAACGGCGTAGTGCTCCTTAGCCGCATTAATAGTTCCAGCCTGAAGGTAGATGAGCGCATTGTAAATTTCTCCAAGAACAAAATAGAGGCGGCGCAGTTCCAGCATGAACTAACAAAAGCACGGCAGGAATTTCAACAAACCATATTGTCGCAGTTATTTGACTTTGCCTCTGCTACTGCCCTCATCAATGCATTAATAAGAACTGTTGACGAACATACAGATGCTTTCAACGCAGAAGCCTTGCCCTGGCTCCAAAAAGTACAGGTAAGTCTGGAGTCTTTACAACAAACAGGAACAAAGTTCAGGGCGCAGTTGCAGCAATTATTCTCTGCGGAAACATCAACCGAAACAAACCCCGCTTTGCAGGAACGTACAAAGGCAGCAGCAAAATATTTTAACGAGCAACTAAACATCCTGTTGCAGCTTCTCCCAACCTCTCCTGCGGTAACGGACAGCAAGCAATACTCACTCGCCTACAACGAAGACATCAGCGCCCTGCATGTGTCGCTAGCACAGCAAAGGCATTTGATACAGTCCTGCGTCGCTGGTTTTGATACCGATATTTATTACCAGCACAAGAACAATTTTGTAGTACCTGCCTTTAATGTAAACGCTTATGCAGCCGCATCTTCACAAGTAAAGATTGAAAGCCCCTATCCCGTTTTGTACAAACAATTAAAAAAGCTGCGCGATGAATTATGCACTAAAAACAAACTACCCGTTTACATCGTCGCAGGCAGTACTACTTTAGATGAAATGGCGCGTTTCCTGCCTCATACACTTGAGGAACTGGAACAGATAAGTGGCTTTGGCAAAGCAAAGATTGAAAAGTATGGCCAACCTTTTTTAGATATCATCACTGATTATTGCGCGTTACAAAACCTTTCTTCCCTTATCCAGCAAAGAGAGAAAAAGCGCATACGCAAAGAGAAAAGCACTGAACCAAAAACAGACACCAAACAGGAAACCTATAAACTGTTTAAAGATGGCAAAACAGTGGCAGACATTGCCGCAGCAAGAAGTTTTACCTTATCAACCATCGAAGGCCATCTCGCTCATTTTGTACAGGCAGGTGAAATAAGCATCGAAGAAGTAGTAAGCAGGGAAAAGATTGTAATTATAGAACCCGCTCTGCAATACCTTCAAAACGGGAGCGTATCAACCGTCAAACAAAAGCTCGGCAACGACATAAGCTTCGGAGAAATAAGATTGGTTATGGCATGGAAGGAGTTTGAGAAGAGAAGTATGGCGTGAGGGTATTAACAGTTGGCAACTATCTCAGGAATTTTAAAAAAGCAAACATCGCGGCCAATTGCGTTGCCCAAAAAACAAAAGCCCAAAGTATAATTTGGAATTTTGCTTCAGAGATTTTTGCTTCTACAAAATCTTTTGTTGCAATATTGGGCACTTGTTCGTTTACTTCTTCTTTTACCGATGCTTTTAGAAAAGTAACTAATGTCTCAGCCTGTTGTTCTCCTAATTTTTCTTTTAGGGTGTTAAAAAGCTGTATTTCAGATATTTTAATTGTCGCTGCCATAAATATTTAAGAATACAAATATACTTAAATGCTTCAAAGAGATACTAAGTCTTAATGGCTAATTTCTTAATTTGCACTATGCCTTTCCAATTACATTCTCCATACCAGCCCGCCGGCGACCAGCCTTCTGCCATTGAGCAGTTAACAGAAGGTATCCTCAGTGGCGAAAAATACCAGACCCTCCTCGGCGTTACCGGTAGCGGCAAGACCTTCACTATGGCAAACGTCATACAGAATGTCCAGCGCCCCACCCTCATACTTACGCACAACAAAACATTGGTAGCCCAGCTATACGGCGAGTTCAAACAGTTCTTCCCTGATAACGCTGTTGGCTATTTTGTAAGCTATTATGATTACTACCAACCCGAAGCCTACATGCCTGTCAGTGATACATACATTGAAAAAGACCTCAGCATCAACGAAGAACTTGACAAGCTACGCCTGCAGGCTACAAGCGAATTATTAACCGGGAGAAGAGATATCATAGTAGTTGCGAGTGTTAGCTGCATATATGGTATCGGCAACCCTGCCGAGTTTGAGAACGGCATCGTGCGTATTGCAAAAGGGCAGGTCATTTCACGCCAGGGCTTTCTGCATTCACTGGTGAACAGCCTTTATAACCGCACGCAGATAGAGTTCAAGCGTGGCACCTTCCGGGTCAAGGGCGACACCATTGATATCAACCTGCCTTACAACGACCACGGCCTGCGCATTACTTTTTTTGGTGATGAAATTGAAGAAATAGAAACGCTGGATGTACAAACAAACAAACGCATTTCAAAGGTCGAGAATGCCGCCATTTTCCCTGCCAATTTATACATCGCGCCTAAGGACATGATGCAGAAGATAATGTACGACATTCAGGACGAAATGCGCCTCCAGGTGGACTATTTCAAAAGCGTTGGCAAACTCATTGAAGCCCAGCGCCTGAAGGAACGTGTAGAATACGACATTGAAATGATTCGCGAACTTGGCTATTGCAACGGCATTGAAAACTATTCCCGCTTTTTTGACCGCAGGCAACCCGGCACACGCCCCTTTTGTTTAATAGATTATTTTCCAAAAGATTTTTTATGCGTCATCGATGAAAGCCACCAGACCGTACCACAGATAGGGGGCATGTACGGCGGCGACAGGAGCAGGAAACTGGTATTGGTCGATTATGGCTTTCGCCTGCCAAGCGCGCTGGACAACAGGCCGCTCAATTTTAATGAGTTTGAGAACATGCTGAACCAGACAGTCTATGTAAGCGCCACTCCCGGCGATTATGAACTGGAAAAAACAGGCGGCATTGTGGTGGAGCAGGTGGTACGCCCAACCGGTCTGCTGGAACCACCCATAGAAGTGCGCCCAAGCGTAAACCAGATTGATGATTTGTTGGATGAAATAGACAAACGCGTGAAGAAAGGAGGAAGGATTTTAGTTACCACCCTCACAAAAAGGATGGCAGAAGAGATGGATAAATACCTTGGCCGTATAGATATAAGATCAAAGTACATACACAGTGAGGTCGACACGTTGGAACGCATAGAAATACTACGTCAATTACGCCTGGGGGATATAGACGTACTCGTGGGTGTAAATCTCCTACGTGAAGGCTTAGACCTTCCTGAAGTATCGCTGGTGGCCATCCTTGACGCAGACAAAGAAGGCTTTTTAAGAAACGAAAGAAGCCTCACCCAAACAGCAGGCCGTGCAGCACGTAATGTAGATGGGCTCGTTATTTTTTATGCTGATAAAATAACAGAGAGTATGCAGCGCACCATTGACGAAACCAACCGTCGCAGGGAAAAGCAGGTTGCCTTTAATATCGAACATAATATAACCCCCGCAACTGTTATAAAAAGCATTGAGCAGATCATGAAACAGACCTCAGTGCTTGATATCAAAGGGTTCGATCCGACCAAACCCTACGCCATACAGGGAGACCAGGATATCATAACCAAAGCCGCTGAAGACGAATCTCAGTATAAAACTATTCCACAAATGGAAAAAGCCATTAACCAGGTAAAGAAACAAATGGAAAAAGCCGCCCGTGACTTGGATTTTATAGAAGCCGCCCGCATGCGCGACGAAATGTTCCGCATGCAAAAGGAATTAGAAGCAATGAAGTGATAAACAATATGCTAAGCCTTCCTGCCATCTTTTAGTGCAAAAACTTATTTTTTTGAGATTGCAAGTGACAGGAAATTATTTTGCTCATATACAAGTTTGCTTTACCTTTAAACCCAGTCTTCAAAACCTGTTTCCCGGCAACCAAATCATCCCATTTCCCCCTTTTTCTATCAAAAAACACCCACCTTATAGAGACCTTATAGAGACTTTATAGAGACCTTATAGAGACCCTACTCCCACTCAATGCCCACTCAATGCCCACCCAAAGCCATCCCAATGCCCTTCTAAAGGCATAAAAGCCTCATGAGAAAGTCGTTCGGGCGATATATAAAATAGGCTTTAAGTTCTTGCCGGCCTTATCCCCTACTTTATACTTTGTCCCTATATAAAAATTGATGTTCTTTGCATGAATTAACACTAATAAGAAAATACCTTAACAATGCCGCTTAAATATAACCGCGTATTATTAAAACTCTCTGGCGAATCGCTTATGGGCAGTAGCTATAATGGCTTTGAACCATTTGCTCCAGCGGTTATTGAGCAATACGCCAATGAAATAAAAGTGATCAATGATTTAGGTGTTCAAACAGCTGTTGTAATAGGAGGCGGCAATATTTATCGCGGCATGAATGAAGCAGAAAGCGGCATTGAACGCGCCCACGGTGATTATATGGGCATGCTTGCTACAGTAATAAATGGGATGGCATTGCAGGCCATGCTTGAAAAGATTGGCGTCGACACCCGTTTACAAAGCGCTATAAAAATGGAGCAGGTCGCTGAACCTTATATTCGCAGAAAAGCCATACGCCATCTTGAAAAAGGCCGGGTGGTCATTTTTGGCGGTGGCACTGGTAATCCTTATTTCACTACCGACACAGCAGGCTCCCTGCGCGCCATAGAAATGAAGGCCGATGTTATACTAAAAGGCACACGCGTAGATGGCATCTATACCGCCGACCCTGAAAAAGACCTTACCGCCACCCGCTTTGAAACAATTACCTATGCAGAATGTATTTCCCGCAATTTGAAAATAATGGACATGACCGCCTTCACCCTCTGCCAAGAAAACAAACTACCCATCATTGTCTTTGATATGAACAAATCAGGCAACCTGCTGCACGTGGTGCAGGGCAACAACGTAGGCACGTTGGTTTTTTAATATAACATTTAGATAAGGTTAAATCAGAAATATTTGTTAGTTTTATCATCTAAACTAAAATTCATTATTATGAACCTAATTGATCGTGTAAAGAATATTCTTATTACACCCAAAACTGAATGGGAAGTAATTGCAAATGAAAAAGCCACACTTGGCTCTCTTATAACTTCTTATGTGATCCCCTTAGCCTTAATTCCAACCTTGGCAAGCTTTTTAGGTCTATTTCTTTTTTCTTTTGTATTTGGTATTACGTATTTAATTGTTTCTGCGATTGCCACTTTTGTGATAACGGTTGTTACATTTATTTTATCCGCCTACCTTGTAGATGCGTTAGCATCAAGTTTCGGTTCAGAAAAAGATATTAATAAATCAGCACAATTAGTCGCTTATTCGGCTACTGCTTCTTGGATTGCTGGTATATTAAATATAATCCCTTTTCTTGGCATACTAGCTTCTCTCGCGGGTGCAATTTATAATGTCTATATATTTTATCTTGGCTTAGGCCCAATGAAGAAAACCCCTGAGGACAAAAAAGTTGTTTACATCATCGTTTATATAGCTATTTGGTTACTGATTGGGTTAGTATTGGGTGGCATTTTAAGTGCAATTCTTCTGGGTGCCTTTGCTACTACAGCTTTTAGCCTTACCCATTAATTTGTATATTAGTTATATGAGGCAGCCTCATAAATAACTTTTGGGATTTCTATTCGGTTCTCTTTGGAAAGCGAATAACAACTCAAAGCCTTTATTTATAAGACGACCTCATTTATTTTTTTTCTCCTGTCATATTTTTTAAAGCATTTTGAACAAAGAAAAGTGGCACAAATATTATTCGATATAAGAAAAGATTACAGCAGGCAAACATTGGATGAAAAAGACCTGGCTCAGGATGCCATTGAACAATTCTCCCGCTGGTGGAACGATGCGATGAAAAGTGAAGTTATTGAAGTGAACGCAATGACACTTGCCACCGCAACAAATGACGGGATGCCCCACGCAAGGATCGTTTTGCTTAAAGGCTTTGACGATAACGGCTTTGTTTTCTTCACCAATTATGAAAGCCATAAGGGAAAAGAACTGGCTGAGAATAACAAAGCAGCATTGGTATTTTTCTGGAAGGAACTTGAGAGGCAGGTTCGCATTGAAGGAACAGTTAAGAAAATCAACGCCGCAGAAAGCAACAAATACTTTCAGTCACGTCCTGCTGGCAGCCGCATTGGCGCCTGGGCATCCCCACAAAGCAAGTCAATTGAGTCAAGAGAATTGCTGGAAGAAAACGTAAAGAAGTTCACAGAACAATTTGGAGAAAATATACCACGCCCTGCTAACTGGGGCGGTTATGTTGTATCGCCTGCCTCTATTGAGTTCTGGCAAGGCAGAAGCAATCGTTTACACGACCGCATTCTATACTCTAAAACAGTTAATGAAAACTGGAAAATAGAAAGGTTAGCGCCATAAGTGAGTACGAATTTTGAGGTACGAAGTAGGGTTCGCGTTCGTACTTATAACTTCTAAGCTATGCCTGCACTTCTGCTTCCTTCTTCTCTTCCACTTTCTTTTCCTTTACAGGTCTGTGTGGACGGCTTTTACCAAAAGAACCTTTAAAAATTTTACCTTTTTTTGTTTTTTTATCCCCTCTTCCCATAATAATTATTTATGAATGAATATATTTTTAAGGTTGCAAAAATGCACCTTTCCGGTGACAGTTTATAAAATAAAAAAAAGCAGAAAGTATATGCCTTCTGCTTTTGAACAGCAAGCAGCCATTATATTTTTGCGCTAAGTTCTTTACCTGCTTTAAAACGTGCTACTTTTTTCGCCTTGATCTTAAGAGCAGCCCCTGTTTGCGGATTGCGGCCCATACGAGCCTGGCGTTTGGTAACAGAGAATGTTCCAAAACCAACTAAGGTTACTTTGTTTCCTGACTTTAAAGTTTTCTGTACAGTAGTTGTGAAAGAATCCACGGCGGCATTTGCCTGGGTTTTTGTAATGCCTGCATCGTCTGCAATTTTGGCAACCAATTCAGCTTTGTTCATGGTATTATTTTTTTATTTGATTTAGAAAGAACAACAAATTTATTCGCTTTTATCAATCAGCAAAATATTATTTTACTTTTATTTTATTTAGAAGCCTTCTGCAACCTGCTTTAGCAAAGAATTTTCAGCAAGTGGGCCACATAAACATATTGCCTCAGCCCTTCCTTCTTTCAAAATGCCTGACAATAAAGGCTTTCAGCATACGCTGTTAATCCACCACTTCCATCAACGTTCTAAAAGTGATCATTCCGCCGCCCCATTTGTCAATAAAATCTTTACGCAACACAGGCGCATATAATTCAATATAACGATTGTATTGCGCTTTACTCAAAGCATAATACTGTATCACAAAAGTATACCCCTCGCTTTCATCTGTTTCTAACAATTTGGCAAGCTGGTATTTTTCAAAACACCCTGTTCGCATCACGGCGGGCACATGTACCGCCAGCATCCAGTTCAACCAGTCATCACCAATGATATGGTCAACTTTTGTGGTTACGTTATAAATAAACATACTTAAAAAGGTTATTATTTCAGTTCGAGAAATATGGGGCAATGGTCGCTGTGTTTTATATCAGCATAAATATCCGCATGTACTATTTTATCTTTCAGGTTCTCTGTAACGCTGATGTAGTCTATCCTCCAGCCCTTGTTGTTCAGCCGCACGGTAGGGAAACGCTGGCTCCACCAACTGTATTTGTGCGGCACATCAGGATGAACTACACGGAAGCTGTCAATAAAGCCATTCGCTAAAAACTTATCCATCCACACCCTTTCTTCAGGGAGGAAGCCGGAGGAATTTTTATTGCCCTTGGGGTCATGGATGTCTATTTCTTTGTGCGCAATATTATAATCGCCGCAAACGATCAACTGCGGCCTTGTCTTTCTTAGTTCATTTAAATAATCCAGGAACTCATCAAGCCACTGGTATTTGTACGTTTGCCTTTCATCGCCGCTGGTGCCCGATGGGTAATAAGCATTCACAAGCGTTATCTCCCCAAAGTCAAGCCTTATCACCCTTCCCTCAAAATCACTTTGTTCTATTTTATTGCCAAAGACAACGTTGTCAGGTCTTATTTTAGTGAAAACAGCAACACCGCTGTAGCCTTTTTTCTGCGCGGAGAACCAATAGCCTTCATAGCCCAGCGCTTCGATGCCGCTGGTGTCAACATCGTCTTTAAATGCCTTCGTTTCCTGTATGCAGATAACATCCGCAGGGTCAGTTTGCAGCCAGTCAATGAACCCTTTTTTAATGGCGGCGCGTATGCCGTTCGTGTTGTATGAAATGATGCGCATAAGTTTTGTAAAGTAAAAAGTAAAAACTCAAAAGTAATGATCCTTCGCATTCCTGCTTTTCACTTTTTAATTTTTCCTTTTTACTTCTCTCTTTTAGCCTTCTTCACCGGCTTTTCCCAAAGCACATATTCCTTATATTTTATGGCGTCTGTGGCGGCATAAAGGGTTTTGCCGATGCTGCAAAGGCGCAACATTTCGGACCAGAGGGTATTGCCCGCAGCCACGCGCCCACCCGTTTGCAGGGTGCGGTTTTCTGTGGCGGCGCCGTGGTCTTCAATGCTTGTGTTAAAGCTGGTTCGCAACGCGGCGAGGGCGTCCAACTGTGCCTGCGTGAGCCCTTGCTGCGACAGGCCGCTCAGTAAAACAGTAGCGACGCGCACCACTCGGCCGACAAGGCGGCAGAGGCCGTTGTTGTTGAGCGCGGCCATGCCCGAAAAGCCAAAAGCCACATAATTGCTCTCGGTGCCAAATTGCAGTTTGGCCATGTTGCGAATAGTGCGGATCGCCGACTTCACCTGCTCCGCCAACGCGTTTTTGGCAATGGTAGCGCTGGCGGCGAAACCCAGCAATTCTTCGTCGGTTGGGGTATTGTCAAAAGTTTCGGTAAGGGCGTCCAGCGTGGAAGTGCCCGTTACGTTGCGGGTATTAAATTGCGCCAGATCGCGGTTCACATTTGCCGAAACAAGGTTGGCTTTTGAGATAAGGTCGCCATCGCTCATCGGGAAACGGCGTGTTTGTTTCTTTTCTTCCATAAATTTTGTACTTATATTTTTAAGAAACCTACTTTTTATACCAGTAGTGATCTCATTTATAACCCAAATTATCTTTTTATAACCCAAATCTAATTACTAATAAATCAAAGTTATTGCTTCATGACACCAAGTTAATCGTATAGTATATCAAGTTATATATTTATTATACCAAGTTATCATTTTATTGAATCAAGTCAAATGTAAATTATACAAAGCTATTATTTTATCAAATCAAGTCATCATTATTTTATATCAAGTTGAGTATAAATTATAGCAAGTTATTAATAAATTGCACAAAGTTATAAATTTATAATACCAAGTTATTGATTTATTAATGATTTTTCTTGTTTTATGAGCCATAGGATCTCAATTGTCGTTTCCCTGATCATGGCCATTGCCTCAAAAATGGCTTTTCCCCCTTCCTTATTTATTACGGGCAATAAAAAAAGAATTTTGGGTGATGGAAAAAAGATCTTGGCCGATGAAAAAACAGGAGCGATTGATCCGAAAAGATATTTTACCGGCGGAAAAAGGGCAGCGCTGAAGTTTTTTTGGGGATATATGAATTGAAAATGCCCGGCCGTTGGGCGTGGATCAGAAACGCGCGACGGTCACTCCATCACGGGGCGCAACCATTTTTCCATTTCCTCTTCGGGCAGGCCTTTGCGTTTTGTGTAATCTGCAAATTGGTCGGGGCCGATCTTGCCTACGCCAAAATATTGACTGGCTGGGTGGCTGAAATACCAGCCGCACACGCTGGACGCGGGATACATGGCCAGGGATTCTGTGAGGTGGATGCGGATGTTGTTTTCGATGTCAAGCAGATCAAAAAGTTTGTATTTCTCTGTGTGATCGGGGCAGGCGGGATAGCCGGGCGCCGGGCGGATGCCGGTATATTTTTCTTTGATAAGCTCTTCGGGCGACAGGTTTTCGTCTTTTACATAGCCCCAAAATTCTTTGCGCACGCGGGCGTGGAGGAGTTCGGCAAAGGCTTCCACGAGGCGGTCTGCAAGGGCCTGGAGCATGATCTTGTTGTAATCGTCGAGGGCGGCCTCAAAGGTTTTTATGTGCGGCTCAATGCCTTCGATGGTCACGGCGAAAGCGCCGATGAAATCACCGGATGCGTTGGTGCCTGCCTCGGCGGGTTTGATGAAATCGGCGAGGGAAAAATTGGGCTGATTGGCCGCTTTTTTCACTTGCTGGCGCAGAAATTCCAGCGGGACGGGTTCATGGTTGTTGCGGTTTACCTGCACAGTGTCTGCGGCAGTTTTTGTGGCGCTCCAAAAGCCGATGGCGCCTTTTGGGGTAAGCCATTTTTCGGCGATGATTTTATCAAGGAGGGCATTTGCATCATGGTATAACTTGGTCGCTTCCTTGCCGATGACCTCGTCCGTGAGCAGGTCGGGGAACCTGCCGCCCATTTCCCATGCGATGAAGAAAGGCGCCCAGTCGATGTAGTTTTTTATTTCAGCCAGGTCGTAATTATCAAAAACTTTTATGCCGGTGAACGAAGGAGCGGGCGGTGTGTAGCCTTCCCAATCAATTTTGGCGGCATTTTTTTGCGCGGCTGCGAAAGGAATATATTGTTTGACGGATTGCTTTTTGCTAAAATCATTTCTCAGGCCGAGGTATTCCTTACTGATATTTTCAAGAAGGGTTTGCTTTAGGTCTTTGTTGAGCAGGCTGCCGGCAACTGTTACACTGCGGGAAGCATCCAGCACATGCACGACGCCTTCGTTATATTCGGGCGCTATCTTTACGGCAGTGTGCATACGGGATGTGGTTGCGCCACCGATCAGGAGGGGCTGGTGCATGTTGCGGCGTTTCATTTCTTTGGCCACATGCACCATTTCATCAAGAGAAGGTGTAATCAAACCGCTAAGGCCAATGATGTCAGCCTTTTCTCTTATGGCGGTGTCGAGGATTTTATCAGCGGGCACCATTACGCCGAGGTCAATGATGTCATACCCATTGCAGCCCAGCACAACGCCCACAATGTTTTTACCGATGTCATGCACATCGCCTTTTACTGTTGCCAGCAAAATTTTGGCTGCGCCTGCACCTTCTTCGTTTATTGTTCCCGCAGAAAGGTGCGCCAGGCGGCGCTTTTCTTTTTCCTGTTCAATGTATGGCGTGAGCACGGCCACGATTTCTTCATCACGCGTGCGCTTTTTACTACCTGCGGCAGGAACATTTTTCCGCTGCCAAACAGATCGCCGACCACATTCATGCCGTCCATCAGCGGGCCTTCAATTACATCCAATGGTTTGGGATATTGCTGACCGGGCTTCTTCGGTATCGGCATCAATAAAATCAGTAATGCCATTTACCAGCGCGTGTTTAAGTCGTTCTTCCACTGAAGTGCCTCGCCAGGCATCATCTTTTTTTATTTCCTTTCCCTTTGCTTTTACCGTTTCCGCAAAAGTGATGAGCGTTTCCGTGGCTTCGTTGTTATCATTGTTGCGGTTGAAAATCACATCTTCACATAACTCGCGCAGGTGCGGTTCAATTTCATCATACACCACCAACTGGCCGGCATTTACAATGCCCATATCCATGCCCGCTTTGATGGCATGATACAGAAATACGCTGTGCATGGCTTCGCGCACGGTTTCGTTGCCGCGGAAGGAAAACGATACATTGCTTACGCCGCCGCTTATTTTGGCAAGGGGCATATTTTTGTTTGATATCACGTCGTGGCTTCAATAAAATCAACGCATAATTGTTGTGTTCTTCAATGCCGGTGGCAACAGCAAAAATATTAGGGTCGAAAATAATATCCTGCGGAGCAAAGCCAACTTGTTCAGTTAATATTTCATAAGCCTTTTCAGCAAATGGAAACCCTGCGTTGAAGAGTATCTGCCTGGCCATTTTCATCAAATGCCATCACTACAACCGATGCCCCATAGCTTTGGCAGATGATAGCCTGCTCAATAAACTTTTCAACTCCTTCTTTCATGGAAATAGAATTGACGATGCACTTTCCCTGTACGCATTTAAGCCCTGCTTCAATGATGGAAAACTTAGAGGAATCTATCATCACGGGGATTTTTGCAATATCAGGCTCGCTCTGCAAAAGATTGAGGTAAGTGGTCATTGCATGAACGCCATCCAGCAGGGCATCATCCATGTTCACATCTAATACCTGCGCACCACTTTCCACTTGCTGGCGGGCAACGCTTAAAGCCTCTTCGTATTTGTTGTCACGGATAAGGCGCGCGAACTTTTTAGAGCCGGTAACATTGGTGCGTTCGCCGACATTTACAAAATTCGTTTCCGGCCGAACGACGAGAGGCTCCAGGCCGGCTAATCTTAAATAAGGTTTGATTGTGTTTTGTTGGGACATTTGTTATGATCAACTTTCTTTCTCTATTCTGCAAATACTTCTTCCATAACTGGCAGCCTCCGCGGCTCAATATTCTTCACTGCTTCGGCAATATGCCTGATATGCTCAGGTGTAGTGCCGCAACAGCCGCCCACTATATTCACAAACCCTTCGCTTGCCCAGTCTTCTATAAAGTGTGCGGTTTGCTCGGGCTGCTCGTCATATTCGCCCATCGCATTAGGCAAACCTGCATTAGGATAGGCTGAAGTATAGCATGTTGCGATCTGCGAAAGCTCTTCAATATGCGGTCTCATCTCATCCGCGCCCAAAGCACAATTCAACCCGATACTCAAAGGCTTTGCATGCATCACAGAAACATAAAATGCTTCAAGCGTCTGCCCGCTTAATGTCCTTCCGCTGGCATCTGTAATAGTGCCGCTGATCATAACAGGCAATGGCTTTTTACCTTCATCCCTGAAATATTTTTTAATGGCATAAATGGCAGCCTTTGCATTCAACGTATCAAAGATGGTTTCTATTAGCAGCACATCAACACCGCCATCTACAAGCCCTTTCACCTGTTCATAATAAGCATCCGCCACTTCATCAAAAGTAACAGCACGATAACCAGGATTATTTACATCGGGCGATAACGACAGCGTTTTATTCATAGGCCCTATAGCGCCAGCAACATATTTCTGCCCGCCTGAAGATGATGCATTATCTGCCATAAATTCTTCCACAGCTTTCCTTGCAATTGTTGCTGCGGCTACATTTATTTCATAAGCCAATTCCTCCATATGATAATCTGCAAGTGAGATGCGTTGCGAATTAAAAGTATTTGTCTCAATGATATCCGCGCCCGCATCAAGGTATTGTTTGTGGATCTCTTTGATGATCTGCGGTTGTGTAAGGCATAGCAGGTCATTGTTGCCTTTTATATCCGACGCCCACTCTTTAAAACGTTCACCACGGTAATCTTTCTCTTCCAACTTATGGCGCTGGATCATAGTCCCCATTGCACCATCTATCACTAATATTCTTTTTTCTAATGCCTGTTTTACGTTCATAACATATATTATTAAGAATGATCAAATTGCTTAAGGCATAACATGCAGTTAAGCATAATGTCAACTAACTAAAACTTACACTAACTAATGAACGAGATACGATTTGTGAGGATACTCAGAAATGAAGTCGTTTATTAGTTCTTATTTTTTCAGGCTGAACAATAAACAAATCTGCCTGTGCTGCAAATGTAAGTAATTTATCAAATAGATCAACGGCTGCCGATATAACTTTCTATCGGCAGGCGGTTGGTAAGGCTGCGGGCAAGCGTCATTTCATCCGCATACTCAAGTTCGCCACCAAATGCAATGCCTCGCGCAATAGTGGTCACCTTACAGGGAAGTGCCTGTATCTTTTTCTGTATATAATAGATGGTAGTATCCCCCTGTATGTTTGGGCTAAGGGCAAAAATAAGCTCTTCGGTTTGTTCTTTATTGATGCGGTTGATTAGCTGTTCAATGTTTAACTGGTCAGGGCCGATACCGTCAAGCGGTGAGATAATGCCCCCAAGCACATGGTAAGTACCGCTGAACTGCTGTGTACTTTCTATAGCAATTACATCCCGCACGTTTTCTACAACACATATTTGCCGCTGGTTACGGAATGAGTTTGAGCAAATGCTGCAGATATCACCGTCACTTATATTGCAGCAGCGCTGGCAAAACTTTATTTCTGTTCTTAAGCGTGTAACTGCTTCGCCGAATTCTTTAACAGCATTTACATCCTGTTTCAATAAATGCAATACTAACCGCAGGGCCGATTTTTTACCTATCCCCGGTAGTTTAGAAAATTCATTTACTGCATTTTCAAGCAGTGAAGATGGAAGTTGCATAAATTCAAAGTTAAGAAATAAGCAATGCGTTTAAGACACTTAATTAATGATTTTTTTTACCAGCCGGGCTCGGCGGTGGCGCATTCAGATTTATTTCGGCTTCATTTTCCCAATCCTTTCTAATAGTTAATTTATCAGGTATTGCCTGCACAATTTCGGGCTGTATTTTCTTTTTAAAGTCACCTGCATCCCAGGTGCCGTTTTTATTGTCATCAAACAATATCCTCATTTGATAATCACCTGGTTCATAGATCTCCCTATGCCATTCGGCAGAAGTAAGCGCTGCAGAATCTACTACTTTATCATTTTGTACCATTTGCAAAACAGGGTTTTTGGAAAGGTCAAGCCCCACAAAACGCAGCGTAATGATCCCGTAATCACCCTCTCCCTTTGTTGTGAAGTTTAAAGTATCATTTTTTGTAAGCATAATGCCCGCGCTGTCCGCAAAAGCCGTTTTTTGAAATACTATTCTATAGGCGCTGCTCAAAGGCCATTTAAAAGAAAGTGTAGCAACAGTGGCAGAAGTATCAAGTTTAAATACTGCGCCCCTTATAACATTGTAATTTGTATCCATAAAAGATATTTTTGAAGTATCAAAAACCTTCAGCTTATGGTTAAACGTCATTTCAAACTTTTTAAGAATATCCTGCTTCTCATTTTCAAGGTTGCTAGTAAACCTTAAATGCTTTTTTTCCTCTTCTGCCTTCTCTTTTTCTTCATCAGACGGTTTTTGTTTTTTTGTAGTTGATTGTCCCGATGAAGGCTTTTTAGGCTGTTCCTTAAATTGCTCAAACGCATACAACGCCACAGGAGCATACACTCCTGAATCCGCAGCAATAACAGGCTTATTTAAAAAGGCGAACATTTTGGTACTGTCATCATACTTTTTTGAATAATCATTCGGCAAAGCATAAATGGCAAACGAATCCGGCGGCAAATTGCGGAACTGGAAATTACCTTTATGATCAAGCTTGGTGTAATAGGTCGGTCTATGCTTGATAATGGCGCTGTCTGCACGATTTTTTTGCAACACCACTACAAGAGTTGTGTCTATTGCGCCTGTTTGGGCAAGTATCACTTTGCCTGATATTACATCATGGTCAAGAAATTTACCCGTTGAAAAAACATAGCTGAAGTTCTTTTTCACATTCCCTTCATTCACATCCTTTAGTCCATTACCAAAATTAATAGTGTAAGTAGTATTTGGTAAAAGTGAATCCTTAAGCTTAATGGTAACATTCTTCAGTTTACTTGTAATAGTTGGAACAGTTTCAGGATTAGGTGAAACAACCACATTATCCTGCACATTATCAAGCTGCACAAATTCATCAAAGGTCAAAACAATATTTTTCGCATTAAAAGATGTCAGCGAATCCTTGGGCACTGAATTCACCAGCACTGGCGGTATAGTATCCTTAGGCCCCCCTGTTGGAGGTATGATATTCGCACAGGATGAAAGCACCAGCAGTTTTGTAAATGAAATAACGATAAGGAAACAAACAAAATACCTTCTCATCTGTAATGCAATAAGCTGCAAACTTAACCTCTTTCCACACTTATTCATCCCAATATTGCCTTAAATCAGATCAGTTTCCTCTTCCTCTATTTCATGCAAAGCCACCGCAAGGTTATTGGTTTTCACAAACTCACACCAATGGCAACCCTCTTTGCCGCAGCCTGTATAAAGATCATGCGCATGTATAGAGTCCCAGGTATTCGTTATCTGTTGTTTCACAGTAGCGATATCCTCTGGCCTTATCACTATTTTATTTTTACAGTACTGCTTCTTTTTATCCGGCTCAATAAAATCAAACTCTGTTGTTGCAACAGTCCATTTCTTCAAAGGATAATTATCTACCAATATCTTGTAAAACACTGCCTGCCTCCAGTAATCTCCCCCATTTTTGTTATCCTCATTCGGCGCTTTTAGTTTCTCTTTAGCCTTGTCTGGGTCACCCGTTTTATAATCAACAACATTCACTTCATTGCCTTCAAACTCAAGCTTGTCCAGCTTGCCCTTCAACGGCACCCCGTTTACAACCACATTTTTAATATTGCATTCCGCAGCTATTATTCTGTTCCATTCATGCACATATTTGTCATAATAATTCCCCAGCACCTCCTCCCCATATTCCAGCCTTCTTTCAAACTGTTCTCTGGTAAAGCTTTCCCTGTGCCTGAACATGTATTTCTTAAAATGGTCAACAAATACCCCCTTGGGTGCAAACACATTGTTGTTCTGCTGCATATCTTTAAAGAGCTTCTCTAATGCATCATGAACAGCCGATCCAAATTCTGTATGCTCATTTTTGGGAGAAGGTATTCTCAACAGTGTTTTAAAATAAAACTCCAGCGGGCATTTCAAGTAATTATTAAGCGCCGTCACATTCATCACAAACTTCTCCAGCAACGCATTAATATATTCCCCCTCTATTTTTTCTATTTCAGGAGCCTGCTCACCGTTAAAGATCAACGCTTGAAAATCAGCCAGTACGGGTTCATCAATAAATACTTTTTGCACGGGCAGCTCGTGCACTTCCTGTATTTCAGCAATAAACATAGAGGGCTCCATTTCTTTGCCATCGTTTTTAAACCTCGCATAAGAAATACACAAATGCTGCTCTGCTCTTGTCATGGCCACATAAAACAACCGCCTTAATTCCTCTTCCTCAATATGCATGGGCACGGTATCAAACATAGTGTCCGGGAACGAATAACCACCAAAAGGCTTGCGTTTTTTCTCCCAGTATGCAGCATTGCAACCCACAAAAAACACATACTCAAACTCCAGCCCCTTGCTCCCATGTGCAGTCAGTAGGTTCACCCCTTTTTCACTGCCGCTAACCTGCACCAACGGCAGCTTCAGCCCCTCCCTTTCCATCAGGTCAATAATATTCACAAACTGTTGCAGCGTCATATTAGGGCGCCTGTGCGTTTCTTCTTTCACAAAATCAAAGAAGGCCGTCAGCACCTGCAGCAACCATATTTTCTCTTCGCTTTCCATAATGCTTTTCAGCACACCGGCGTTGCGTATAATACGGTCAACCAATACTTGCAGCGTCACATTCGGCACGTCTGCAACTAAAAGCTCTATGCTGTCGCTTGCCTTCTGTAGGTTGGCATGAATGCCCTTATCAAAAAGGTCCTGCGCAGGTTTATTGCTTTTATCAGACAGGTATTTTCGTATAGAGGTCTCGTCTTTCGAATACCGCTTTTCTGCAACTTCTATAGTGATCATGGCTATCTCAATAGCAGGTATCCCGAACCAGTCAAAATGCAATATCTCAAAAAGCATTTCATCCCCGCTGAACGGGATATCATGTTCGCTCGCAAGATATCTTAACAACAGCACCATCTTTTTTATCAGCGGCATCTCAAGAATATTCAGGCTTCGCTTGCTAAAGACAGGGATATTTTTAAGCTTAAAAAACTTCACCAGCTCCTCTCCGTATTTATTTTCTTTATAAATAACAGCTATCCTTCCCGGCGGAACACCTTGCAGCAAAAGGCTCTCTGTCTGCAATGCCAGGTCGATCATTTCATTGGTCGGCGTTTCATATTCCTTCAAAATAGGCCGGTGCTCAAGATGGGTTATGTTTTCGTTAGCAGCAATAAGTGTCTTGGTCAGCCTCAGTTCGGGGCTCTTATAAATGATCCTTTCTGTGTTTTTATCAATAAGCGTCTTTGAAATATCCAGTATCGGCTGGAGCGATCGGTAATTATTCTCCAGCACCACCGTCAGCAATTCCTCTTTATAGCTCGTCACAAACCCCGTCATATTCTCCACGTTCGCCCCTTGAAAACGATAGATACTTTGGTCGTCATCCCCCACCACGAACACGTTCGGTTTATCCCAGTAATTTATCAGCAGTTCCACCAGCTTGTTTTGTGTGCCGCTCGTGTCTTGGTATTCATCCACAAGAATGTACAAAAACTTCTCCTGGTATTGCGCCAGCAAGCTCTTATTATCTTCAAACGCCTTCAGCACCCAGTTGATCATATCATCAAAATCATAACGGTTTTGCCGCCGCATCAGTTGCTGAAAATGCTCAAACTCATTCACCGCCGCCCGCAACCTTTCTTTTTTCTCAGCCTCTTCAGCTATCTTGTCAGTCCGCACATCCCCCTTCTTAAACTCCTTCGTTGCCCGTTTAGCAATATATTCATCCCGCGTTGCCAGCGAAGCCAGGTAGCTGTCAATTCGTTCATTTATAAACGCCGCCGTCCACCCTTCCCGTTTCATAGTGCTGAACAGCGATTGCAGGTTATTTATTTCATAATACACATCCCCCCTGTATCTTTTCAGCGCATGGTTTTTAGGGAAAGAATCGATCAGCTCCTTATACAGTTCTATCCGTTCCAGCTCAGAGATCGGATCAAGAGAATTCTTGTCAAACAGCGACAGGTTATCCTGTATCACATCATTACAAAAAGCATGAAAAGTATAAATATTCACCTTATACGCATCGCTCCCGATAAACCCCTGCAGCCTTTTCCGCATCGCCACAGCCCCCGCGTCAGTATAGGTAAGGCAAAGTATATTTTCAGGCGCAGCATCCGTTTCCAGCAATATCTTCCCTATCCTTGCGCTCAATATCTGCGTCTTCCCCGTCCCCGGCCCCGCAATAACCATCACCGGCCCCTCAGTAGTATCAACTGCCATTTTTTGTTGCGTGTTCAAACCCGAGTACACTTCATTGAATTTCTCTGATTGCTGCTTTCTGTTGCTCATTACTTTCTAATAAAACACAAATATAATACTATTTTTTTTAGCAAATAAATTACCGATATACCCTCTTTAACCAATACTACATCTCCTTATCCTTCATTTGTAGAGTTCAATCTACTAATGGCCTGCAGCAATTTGGATAACAATCAACAATGTAGGGCCTGTTACTTCGAGGTATGCTGCCCTAACAATAGAGGACTTGGGCTTTCTTACTTGCCTGTTCAATAACTTTTTGTAGTCTACCTCTTTCGTTTATAAACCCAACAACTATTTCATCTGCCACTTCAACCATCATTTTATTTCTTACCTGTGCAGTTTGTTGGGATACCCGTTTTACTTCTTTGGCAAATGGTGTTATAATTAATAATCTTCCCTGCTCTAAAGGTTTTTGAAACGCTGGCTCTATCCTTTCTTTTAGCCCTCTTGCCAATGCCACTATTATTGGCTGTGTGCCTTTTAATAAATAATGCAATACATCTTTCTCTATTTTGCTGTGAAAGCCGCTAATAACACAATTGCCTTTTTCTCTTTGTTCTATTGCCCAATCATAGCATTTTAATACTGCACTTGATGCAATTTTACGACTACAGAAAAAAGCTGTTTTATGAAATTGTAATATTTCAATATTGCCAAGTGTTTCAGCTATCATTTTAAATTATTATTCCTCTTCTTCAGTTTCTTTCGTAAGCCTGTATTTATTATCGTAAGAAATAATAAACTCTAATTGTTCTTCATTTAATCCATAATGTTTACCTAACACAATATCAATTGCCTCAATTATTGGTTTTGATAACGACGGTCTAAAGATTAGTTGCATTCTTTCACCTGTTGTAGCATATGATTGAATTTTCTTTTCAGCATTTTCAAGCATATCAGCACTTAGTTTTTTACCAAGTTTTTCTAATTCAGAAACATATTTGCAGTTATCATAATTAAAGGGGAAATTATACATCATATAATCTTTACAGTTGTACATATCAAAATGCAATGTGTAATACCACCACCAAATGTCAGAACTCAAGACTGCAATCATTACATAGACATTATACTTATTTTGAAAGTATTTGCTCTTGTTACTTTTACTTTCTGAACCAAAATCACGGTCTATGAAAACCTTGAAATATCTACCTCCGGCTGTTCTATAAAAGAGTTCTTGCTTAGTAGAGTTTTTTGTTGGTTCTAAATATTGATTAAGCTTTTTTTTCTGTGCAATTAGTTTTTCTAAAATTTCGTTCTCATTTACTGACTTCAATTTTGGAATTGCATACTCAAAAAGAAATTTATCATTGTCAATTTTATTCAATGAAATGTTTTGAAATAAATGTTCACGATAATCAGGTTTCCATCTTAAATAATGCGATGCAAAAATTGTAGGAGCAATTGCCTTTTCTGATTTGAGAATTTCTGAAATGATGATTGTCAAATTCATAGTAACACCATCAAATAAATAAGCTGGTCGTGTGGCAAAATTTGATAACCAATTGTTACTTACATTTCGTTTTATTTCTTTCACCATTGTTTCCATACTCGGGGTAGATATAGAACTTATTTGAACAATCATTCCTATTCTTGAACCACTTTTCAAAAGCAGTTTAGCTCTTTCAAAAACAAATGAGTAAAGGTTTCTACTTGGAAAAGTTTTAAAAAGATTTTCGTTTATGTGATAAAGAAATTTAGTCGCAGAATATTCTACATAAGGGGGATTCCCTATAATTATATCAAACCCTTTTCTATCATTTATAATTTCATAAAATTCTGCAAACCAATGAAACGGCTGGTGGCTGGTAAGCCAACTTTCATATTTTAAACCACTTGCCTGTTTATGTAGCAACTGGTTCAATTCATGATTCAATTCTTTTAGCCTTTTGCTTAATTCCTCTTTAGCTTTTTTGAATTGCTTAAAGTCATTTCCATAGCTTAATTGAATTTCTTTGTAACGTGCGAAAGTCTTTGCAACTACTTCACATTTCTCTTCTATAATCGGTGCAGATGCCACGCCATCCAGTGTATAAAGCAAACCCTTCTTTAACTCCGCTTCGGTTGCAAAGCCTACCAATGTATTGCCCGACCTTATATTAAAATCAATATCAGGCAAAGGCTCTAATCCTAAATTCGGCTTACGGTAATCTGCTTCTACTGTTGCGACTAATTTTAAAAATAGGCGAAGTTTGGCTATCTCCACTGCTTCTTTCATTATATCCACACCATACAGGTTGCGAAGTATAATGCTCTTATAAATAAAATATTCCTGGTTGGGGTGCTGTTCGTTCTGTATCTCTTTTAATACCTCTCTAAAATATTTGTATTTATGGTTAAAAGGCTTCTTATTATCTGCATTCAGCCTATCCTCATCGTCTATAAAATTACGCATCCGTTGCAGGCAGCTTTCATACAGCGGCTCTAAAATATTCATCGCTGCAAACAAAAACGCACCCGAGCCGCAAGTAGGGTCTATGATAGTAACGCTGTTTAGTGCTTTATAAAAGAATTTCAGGAACTCAGGGTCTTGCGTATTTTCTATTACATCTTGTGCAAATTGCCGTATGTTTAAGTTGTATGTGATAAAATCATTAATGCCTGTTATTTTGCCTGAAACTATTTTGTCTTTTATTTCTGTGCACCTGTTCCTGCGGTCTATCACTTCACGCCAGGTTTCTGTAGGCAATGCATAATTAACTGGTGCAGGTTTATTCCATTCTGTACGTTTGCCAACATTTTTTATACCAATTGAAACCTCTGCCGGCAAAGGTTCTTCAACACCTTTTTTAACACCATCATAAATATATTTATCGCCACTGGTTTTTACAGCATTCCATATTTCGGCATCAGCATTAAATGCCTGCGGATAATGGCGTTGTGTTTCATCAAACAAATAAGGCAGAATGCAATTTTTGCTGATGTAATCGGTAATATCTTCTTTGGTATAATATGCCCCCATATTAGCCCGGTCGTTGATATATTTTTCAAAGATGTAGCCTATTACATCGGGGTTAATGTCTTTGCCTGTTGCAGTGATCCTTGTATCTAAATGCCATTCATATTGGTCAAAGAAATCAAAAAGGCGTTCAAACGCTTTGTCATCTATATCAATGTTGTCATGCGATTTTTCCAATTCATGTTCGTCAAACAAACCGCCGTTCAGGTAAGGTATTTTTCCTATCTCAATTTTTACATCGTTATGTTGCTCCGGTTCATTCAATCCTTTATGAAAAAGCATTAATAAGAAATCTTTGTAAAAGGAATAGAATTTTACTTTGCCTTTCTTTTCTTTGCATTGCGCTAATTTTTCTCTCAGATAATTATGGTTGTTATCTAAAAACCCTTTCTTTTGAATGAAGTAACAAAACATCAATCTATTCAACATCAATGAGGCGTACCAATCCTGGTTTAATTTATCATGTATGCCTTTTATAAACGCGAGAAAAGAGGTATGTTCCTTCTTGAATTTATCGTAAAATTGTTTGGTTACTTTCTCATTATTCTGATGAAAATTATCAGATACTTTTTTTGTTACATCAACTATTGTTATGTTTTCTTCTTCATCTATTTCAAAGAATATACCTGATGCCCTTTGAAATAATAATTCAGGGTCTTGTGTTATACGGTATCTCGTTTCAGTGACTTTTACAGGCTTTCCTGTTTCCCTCACCACTAATTGCCAGATCTGCTCTTGCTTCTTACTGTCAAAAAAGATAATTAAATGCTCATGAAAGAGTTTTGTAACTTTTGTTTCTAATTTTTTACGGATTGTATAATCAGGAATATTGCCATTAGGCAACGGATTGCACAAGAAGATTTTGAACCCACGCTTTTCTGCAACAGCATTTAATGTGAAGGTGCTATTATCAACAGTTATAGGTTGTGTAGTCTTATCATTGTTCCATCCCATATCATTGAACAGTTCCCTAAAATTGAACTGTTTAATATAACTGGAAAATTCTTTTTTGTTTAATGCCATGATCAGCCCATTAATTTTTTAAATGTTTCGGCAGAAGGCAATGCATTTTTAAATTGCTTTGGCAACTGGCTGCTGGTTTTGTACGTTGCAACGCCCATCGGCTTGTGCATATCCCTGAAAGAAAATTCTACTGTTTTATTATTTTTTTCTTTGCAGAGGATAATTCCAATGGCAGGCAGTTCGTGTGGTTGTTTTATGTATTCATCCAGTGCAGAAAGATAGAAGTTCATTTTACCTGCATACTCGGGTCTAAACTTTCCTTTTTTTAAATCAAAAGCCACCAGGCATTGCAGTTTACGGTTAAAGAAAAGCAGGTCAGCAAAGTATTCAGTATCATCCACTATCATGCGGTATTGATTCGCTATAAAAGCAAAATCTGCCCCCAGGCCCATCAGGAATTTTTTAATGTTGCGTACTATTTCGTTTTCTATCAGCCGTTCGTCTTCTTCATCGGGATCTTCAATGTTTATAAAATCAAGCAGGTATTCATCTTTAAAACTTTGCAGCGCTTTGGCCCTTAGGCTTTCATTGGTGATAGCGGTGGCAAAGTTGTTAGGCAGCGTGCCTTTCTCTTTAAACAGCTTATTGTTGAGATGGTGTTTTAACGTTTCAAGGCTCCAAAATTCTTGTGTAATGCATGCAATATAAAATTGCCGTTCTTGTAAGCTGCTGGTTTTTACAAGCAGCTCATAATGATGGCTAAAACTTACTGAAAAAAATTGTTGTGCCAATTGGTCCGGCACTGTCGGACTAATTATAAATTTATCAGGTGATTCTTTAGTTTTTTTCTTTTTTTTCATTTGGTCCGACGCTGTCGGACCAATTTGGTCAGTTGCTGACTGGCCAATTACAAAGTAGCTGTTCCATTCCTGATAAAATAGCCTCATGCGTTTAATATTAGTAGCCGAAAAGCCTTTTAAACCGGGCAGTTCGTGCTGCAGATCGGCAGAGAGCTGTGTCAATATTTTATCGCCCCATTTGCCTTGTTGCGCTCTTTCGGTAATTAGTTTGCCAACATTAAAATACAAGCTCAGTAATTCTTTATTTGCCAGCACGGCAGCCCTGTACCTGCTGGCAAGTATGGCAGCTTTTAATTGCTTAATAGTTTGGGAATAGGCAGTCATTTTCATATCAGTCGTGCTTTAATCCGAGTGAACAAATTATTTGTGGTTGCCTGCTGGGCTGTTCATCTTCGTCAATAATACACAGCTTATCTTCTTCCCTTAACGATATTACTAATGAGGCCAGCTGGTCATCATCAATACCGCTTTTTAATTGCCGGCTTAATGTTTCCCTTGCAAATTCTTTCAACGGGTATTTATAAATATCGTCAACCGATTTTTTTAATTGGTCATTTACGAACAGGGTATTTTCAAACGCTTTGCAATAGCGGTCGAGCTTCATGTACACACGGTATTTCACACCTGTTTTTTTCCCAAGAGAGCCGCCTGTGTTTACTTCCTCGTCTTTTATATAATCAATTCCTTTCTTAACCAATTCGTGGTGCTTCGCAATTTTATATAATGGAGGTTTCAGGGCCGCATTGCGCTGCTTTTAAAATTGCTAACTGCGATTGGGTAATTACCTTGCCTGTTTTATCCATCCACGCCAGTACATCATTATCCTCCGCTGTTTTTGTATAAACGATCACTCCATCTTTTTCAGGTAAATCATTATTGTGTTTTGTTGCATAAACAACGTTGGGCAAATCAGGAATAGTCTTATTTAGTTGCGGATCTGCATCTGTTGCGTTCTTCCAGATCTGGTAAGCATAAGAAGCAAGGTCAACTTCTGAATCATCGTCCTCTCCATCCAAAATGCCGGATTTTTCATTATACAGGTCTGTAATATTTACGGGGTCACCTTCAAAGAAGGTTTCATCAGAACCTACTACTTCTGCATTTTCTTCAATACGCTGCGTTAGCCTTCTCCGTAAATTAATGATCTGCTCAATACCATCTTCTGGGAGGAATGAATAACAAATGATTTGAGTAGCTTTCTGCCCGATACGGTCAACACGGCCTGCCCTTTGAATTAAACGAATGATTGCCCATGGTAGATCATAATTGAGAATGATATGTGCATCCTGTAAGTTTTGCCCTTCGCTCAATACATCTGTTGTGATCAATACTCTTAATTCTTGGTTTGCATGTATTATTTCAGGCTTTTTATTACTGTTAGGGCTGAAGCGTTGGGCAAAGCCTGTTGGGTTTTCATTATCGCCTGTAACACATTCTATTTTCTTTAAGCCACGCTTTTGCAACTGCTCATTAAGATAATATGCCGTATCGGCAAATTGAGTAAACACCAATACTTTTTCATTGCGGTGCGCAACTGTAAGCAATTCATACAACGCATTTAATTGCCTGTCACTATCAGGGCTCCAGTCCTTACCAATAGAAAGTATTTGAATAATTTCCCTGCTATCATTTATTAATGATGTTTGCAACGCATTGGTGAAAAAATCGCTTCTTATCCAATCAAACCTGTTCTTATATTTTGTTTCAAACTGCTTGTATAATTCACCTGCATTTTGCAGGTATGTTTCTTCTTTTAATATCAGGTTTAAATAATTATCTTCGGCATCAGCATCGGTATCTTCATCTTCTAAATGATCATCCAGGTTTTGAGAAATGTTTTTGCCGATGGGAACAGGCAAATGATTTTCCAAAGCATATATAAAAATATAGTTGCGCAAAATATGCCTGCTTAAAGAAAGTAAAAAAGAATACCCGCTACTTTCTAAGCGTTTAAAAAGATTGGTCCTGCAAAAACCCATCAACCTTTTTCCGGCATGGGAAAGGTTGCCCATTAATATTTCTTCTTCCTTTGTTGCTCTAATTAAGGGCCTGTCGTTTAAGAATTTCTGCAAACCATATCTTGGCAAATTAAGGCTGTTAAGAATACCTACTATTTTACTGGAATAGAGCTTTGCATACTGGTCTTGGGGGTCATTAGGATTAAAAGTGTATTCAACTCTTTTTGGAATTCTGTCGGGAAAATAAGAACGTGAACCATCAGAAAAAGTTAGATACTTTCTATCATTTGATGTGTCTGTTTCTGCATAATTATTCTTTATAAAACTTCTTGTTCTTCTAACCAAATACAAACGCATCAGCTCACGCCAGTCATCAGAAAAATGGCTGCGTTCAAATGCCCGTATGCTTCTTATAAATGTTTCTGTATGCTTTGCGCTGAACTGAACCTGCCCGCCAATACTTTCAATATATCTTTCCGGGCTGATACCAAGATCTTTATCGTCTGAAATGAATAACCGAAGCTGGTTTGATAGATCGAAATAGGTTTTATTATATGGTGTTGCTGAAAGCAATATTACTTTGCTGTCGTTTTCAATGAGGTATTCTTTAATTGCTCTGTATCGGCTTCCCCTGTCATTACGCAGGTTATGGCTTTCATCAATTATTACTAACCGATAACGTCTTAGATTCGGCAAAGTAGTTTGCACTTTGCTTTGAGAAATAACTTTCGCTCTTAGTTGATATTTGTGCGCATGATCTTCCCACATTTCAACTAAGTTTTTTGGACAGATGATCAAGGTTTCTAAAAAGAAGTCATCCTCAAACATTTTTGCTAATGCTGTTGCTGTAATTGTTTTCCCTAAACCCACTACATCCCCTATTAAAACGCCGTCCCTTTTATGCAAATGATGTGCTGCTACCAACACCGCTTTTTGTTGAAACTCTAACAGCTCTTTTTGAAACACTTTTGGTAACTTAAATTCATTAATGCCTGCCCTTGCTTCTCTTGAAAGATGATAAGCAATTTTCAGGTATATATGAAAGGGCGGAACCAAACGGTCTGCCGCCCAACTTGCATCAATAATTTCTTCAAGTTCTTTAGTAATGTCAATACACCATCTATCAAGCCAACGGTCGTTAAACCATTTGGCTAATTTATTGGCAGCATCCTGGTCTAATACATCAATATTTAATTCGCCTTGCTTTGCAAGCCCTGCCAATGTAAGGTTACTGCTGCCTAAGAAACCAACTACTGGCACTCTTTTATCTTCACTGTAAGCCAGGTACAGTTTTGCATGAAGGGTATAACGTAAGTGTAATTTTACTACTACTTTTTTATCCTTCATCTGCTGGCTTAATTTTCTTAAAGCCTTTTCGTCAGCGTCTGTAGGAACGCCAATTGTTAGTTGGTCTTTAAATTCCTGTGCTAACCTCTTTTTAAGTTTTACCGCCTCAGACTGGTCAATGATGTGGTCTCCATCATTTGTTAGATGTTCCTTTAGAATATCAACAGGAAGTTTTTGCATACCTACCAATAACCTGCAGGTACGATGTATATCTTCAGCGCCTTCATTAATTGCTGCACCGGAAAGTGAATCAATTTTATCAGCGACTTCTTTCCATCCTCTTAAATTAAAATAACCAACACAAAGATCTGTACGATGCGAAAGCTCTAAAGTTTCATTCAAGCCAATTGTAAGATGGTTTTCTATATTGTCGTAGATCTTAGGCATTGATTCTATTCGGATTATTGTTTAAAGCTGAGCGTAAAAGACATCTCCATTGCAATTAGTCTATACGAAATTAAATAAGTGGAAAAGTACAAAGAATGAACAAATTTAGGCAAAGTCATTTCATCCATACTATTCAATATATTACCCAGTTCTTCGAGGTGTTAGCGCAGCGCACCTCGAAGCAGTGAAAAAATAATTCTTCAGAATTATATAGTCGTTGTTCTTTACAAGCAACTCGTAATGATGGCTGAAACTTACTGAAAAAAATTGTTCTGCTAATTGGTCCGACGCTGTCGGACCAATTGGCCCTACAGCCAACACTCGCTGTATCGCTGTTCGAGATTTGCAATCTCGAACTTTTTGTCGCCGCAGGGTCTTCACAGCATAGCCTTTTGTCGCAGCAGGGTCTGCGCAGCGACCCTGCGTTTTTGGCTTGTTTTAACAGCCACCTTCCTCCCACTCTAGCGCATGTCTCCTGACGTATGCTTATCGGTTGCTTATCCTGTCGCCTCAGCGTCTGCGAAGCAACCCTGCATTTTTAAGTCTGCTTCTCAAGCCATCCACATTTCCTATGGCAATAATACATCTTCCTAAGGGACTTTCTTCCCATTCCCCTACATCCCAAAACTCAGGAAACCGCAACTCAGGCACTATCTTCTTGTTTGTTTCGCTACTCATTTTCCTTATTGCCTTCGTTCCGGTGTTGTTCATAAAATTCGTGCAGTTTTTCTCTTATCAGTTGTTTATCGGGCAGTTGCAACTGGTATTGAGCGATCAATGTGGGCGACAAGTTGCGGGATAATGCATATTCAACCACCTCATCATCTTTATCCCGGCACAGCAGCACGCCAATGCTTGGGTTTTCATGCGGCTTTTTCACATCCCTGTCCAAAGCTTCTAAGTAAAAATTTAGCTGCCCGATATATTCAGGCATAAACTTGCCGATCTTTAGCTCAAAGGCGACCAGGGCGCTCAGCCCCCTGTGGTAAAACAACAGGTCAATATAAAAATCTTGGTTACCCACCTGCAGGCGGTACGTTTCACTAATAAAAATAAAGTCTTTGCCCAACTCCAGGATAAATGCTTTCATTTGGCTGGCAAGGGCTTTTTTGCAGGTCGCTTTCGCTATGCTCCTCCGGCAAGCCTAAAAACTCCAGCACATAGTTGTCTTTAAAAGCATGGAAAATGTTAGGGTGCAATTCTCTCACCAGCGGTGAGAGTTTTGCGCTCATCATGCTGCGTTCAAACTGGGAGGCATCAATTTGCCTCTCGATCTCTCGTTTGCTAAGTTTGTCGTTAAGCGCAGTGTGGAGATAATATTCACGTTCTTCATTGGTCTTGCAGCGCGAAAAAATAATGGTGTTATGTGTCCACGGCAATTCTCTCACCACTGTCGAGAGTTTTTCATCGGCATAGTAGGTTTCATAAAACTGCTTCATGCGCCAAAGGTTTTTATCGCTAAAGCCTTTTATATCGGGTGCATGTTGGGCAATATAAGATGCCAATGCTGCAACTACCCCTTTGCCCCATGCCTCCGCCTGCACTTTCTGGCTGATGGTTTTGCCCACCAACCAATACAGGTCTATCAGCGCAGTGTTTACCTGTGCAAATATCTTTTGCCTGCTTTGGCTGATCTGCTGCAAAAGCTCGCTAAATGCTTCTTGCGTGCTGGTGGTTGTGCTAATATTACTCATGAACTTGCCATTTTTGATAATAAACCACACTAAAGTCCACTGTATGCCCCTCTGGCGCAGGTCTGCTGCTTATCAGTTACTTATTTCCCTTCTTTAGAATGTCATATCTAATAAACCTTTTTATTTTATCGCATAATGATCAGCAGCACCTGCTACAACCTCTTTCAAAATTCCAGATTCCTTGCCTCCCCGTTCAGCTCTCTCCCCCTCAGTATCTTTTCCAGTTCCCCTTGCCGCTGTAAGGAAGTCATCATACCAAACAACCCCAGCCCTTCGCTTACCTGTATTCCGTTATCAGTTTTCATCCTGTATTGTTCATAAGCTATCGGCAGCGCTTCCACCATCTTCCTTCTGTACAACTCAAGTCCTGTGCGCATAATGCCCTCCTTCCAGTCCCTGCTTTTTTTGATTGGCAATACCATTCTTGAAGAGGTAAGCGCCTTGATATTTTCTTCAATATCTTCATTATTTGCTTTGGCAGTATCCGCATACGCCTCATAATACTTCAGTAGTTCAGCATCAAATGTGGTAATAAACCATTTCATAAAACCATCCTTAGAATAGTTAAGGTAAGGCTTTGCAGGAGTTTTCTTTTCACCTTCAGGCAATACGTTCTTACTCTCAACAGGCTTTTGCTCTTTCGGTTTCCCCTCAGCAAGTGAAATATAAAACCGCTCTTTCTCTCCGTGTATATCAGGCAGCGATATATAAAAACCTGTACCACGCCTGCTGTCTGCAAAAGCATACCATTGCGGGTAGTGGCCTCCATATTCATTCTCGCTCTCATACGCTTCTTTAAGGTCTTCGTAATTTTGTGCTTGTCTAACGTCATTGATTGGCTCAAAATCATCTGAGTTGGCAAACTGCATATAAAGGTCAAATTCATCTTCTTCTATCGGGCTAATATAGCTGCAACCAAAAATATCGTAGGACTGAACAATAAAGTCAAAACATATTTCACTGTCCCGCAGCTTTATTTTTTCTGCCCGCCATTCACACTGAAGGTCAAACAATTTCTTCTGCTGAATATCTTTCAACCGTTCCCATGCCTGCTCCAGCCATTTAACGTTTTCATCCTCCTTCCACTGTTCATATTTCTCCCCCCATTCCACCCACCATGTTTTTTTCCTTGCGAAGTCTTCAACAAAACTCGCTACTGAATGCCCGCTGAATTGCTTTGCGTAATCTTTAAAACGTTCATCATTCTCTAACTGCAGCCTGTATTCTTCCACCGCTTTTTTACGCCACAGCGCTTTTTCCTGCTCGCTTTTAAAAGAATTATCCTGTTTCGCAGGTTCTTCATCATTTTCAGCCATAAAGCAAATGTTTTACGGTCATTTAGAAATTAAGATCCTTGGCTCACCGTTCAGTTCCCGCCCGTCCAATATATGGTTAATAGATTGTTGGCGACGGGTCAGATCATCCCGGGGAGGAAAAGGATAATACTCCTCTTTCTCCATTGCAGGCTTCCCTGCCGCCAGCCGGCTCCTGTATTCTTCCCAAATAGATGGCAGTGCCGCAATGGTCATTTTCCTGTAATATCTTTCAGCAGCACGCTTAAGACCGCTTCGCCAGTCATCATCATCGGGCACTGGCACATTAATTTTGGCTTCCCCAAGGTCGATCAGTTCCATATCAATACCCTCGCTAAAAGCCATATCATCCTTCCACTCCCGGTCAGAACGGTACAGTTTCAGGGTTTCTTTTGTGTCAAAACTGGTCAGGAACCATACCGCAAATTCCCGGTCATATAAGGTTTTAATATGTGGCCGTTGGTCTTGTTTAGCCCTCGCAGCTTCCCATTCAGTTTTATTTTTTTCATACCAATGTTCTTTATAAACCTGCTCCTTCTCATCCCTTATATCATGCAGCGCAAGCAAAACATCTGTACCATAAACTGAATCATAATAGCGGTACCATTCCGGGTAATCACCATCGCGGTCTTTTGTGTCATAATAGTTATTCCTTAGCCGCGTGGCATCGCTGCCAATATTATAGTCATCAAAAGCATCATAAGTATCGCTCAGTTGGTCTAAAAAGTCAATATAGTGGTTCAACTCTTCTTCTGTCACAGGCGGCACAATAGGGCAGTTGATAATATCTCTCCCCACAAAATAAAAGTCAAAGCATATCTCAATTCCCAGGATCTTTATCTTTTCAGCTCTCCATTCACATTCAAGGTTAAAAAGCTTTTTTTTCTGTATTTGCAGCAGCCCGATAAAAGCCTTCTGCCTCCATTGCAGGTTCATATGATCCCTGAACTTCACCATTTCGTCTCCGCCACTTATCCACGTTGCCTTCATATGCGCATAATGCTCAATAAAAAACCCAACAGACTGTTCATGATAGCTGGCAAGAAGATCAACAAACCGCTTTTCCGTTTGCAGTGCCAGCTTCGTTTCTTCATAGATCTTTTGCCGCAGGTCAGCCTTTGCCACTTGTTTATCAATATATGTCTCTGGTTTTTTTTCTTCGCTATCCATTGCATAAAGTTATGCCAACAAGGCGATCCGTCCACCCCATCTCAAATAAAAACTTAGTGCCCCTTCCTGTCTTTGTGATTCCTTGTCGCCCTAGGGTCTTCACAGCACAGCTTATATGCGAGCTGAGGCCCTGCATTTTCGGCTTGTTCTAGTTCTAACAGCCACTTTCCTCTCAGTACATGGTTAATGTAAGCAACCAACCATTCCATGTACAGCGAAAGTTTCCTTTAAGGCTACGCTGCCTTATTCTCTTCAGAATAGAAATTTATTTTATAAATATTGAAATAACTTTACCTTTCATCATGCAACGCAGCCTGGCATTAGCCTTTATTACCCTCCTCACTGTATCACAATATGCAGCACAGCTAAGCTACCTCCAATGTAGGCTGGTCAATAACTTCAGCCCCATTGTACAGCATTGTGACTGCGAAAAGCAAGATAACGGTATCGCGTCCGGCAACAAAGAGTTTCCTGCTACAAAATCTTCCACGCACCTGCCTGCAGATGACTTTTATACCTTGGCAAAAACAAATGCTTTTTTGGGTCATCCTTCTTTATTAACACGCACACCATTTCTGCAGCAGGGTGCTGCTCTTTCCAAAGGCAGCCATAGCAGGTTGTATAAGCCCCCGCGCCGCTCATTTTTTATTCCTTATACCGCATAATATTACACGCAGTTAATTAGCTGCACACATTGTTCTGTCCCTCTCAACAGGGCCAGAATGGTTATTTTTTTACCTTAAACATTAATTCTTGTATGAATAAACTTATTAGCCTCTTCATGGCTGTACTGCTGACAATGGCCGCCGCCGCGCAGCCTGCAGCAGAAAAGCCAAAGGTCCTTTATGGCACCTGTACCAAAGACAGCCTTACAAAAGCCCCCTACGATAAATGGTTTGATCCTGGTTATGAAAAGTACAGCCCTGATTCAGCAACGGTTGCACAACTAAAAAAACAAAACCTGAAAAACATCAGTATCGAAGTTTTCTTTGGCACCTGGTGTGGCGACAGTCGGCGGGAAGTACCTCGGCTCATGAAACTGTTGGATCAGGTCTCTTTCAGCACCGGCAACCTCCATTTAATGGCAGTTGGCGGCAGCGATTCGCTTTACAAACAAACACCCCTCCATGATGAACGGGGCAAGGCTATATTCCATGTGCCGGTTATCATTGTGTATAAGAATGGCGTTGAGCTCAACCGTATCAATGAATTCCCGTCCCTGTCACTGGAAAAAGACTTGCTCAGCATCATTACGGGCCAGCCGGTCACTCCTAATTATCATTCCTTTGCTACGGTCCGTAAATGGCTGAATGATGGCACACTGCTCGATGAGAATAGCAGTATTCACGGCCTTGCCGTCCAGTTAAAGCCATTAACAGACAATGAAAATGAATTAAACAGCCTTGGCTATTTATTATTGGGGCAGGATAAAAAGAAAGAAGCGCTCAAAATATTCCAGGTCAATAACTATCTCTATCCCGGATCTGCCAATGTAATATCCAGCCTCGGGGAAGGATATCTTAGAAACGGAGATTCCACAAACGCCGTTATATACCTCGAAAGATCGTTGCAGCAAAACAAAGATCCAAACGCAGTAAAAGATATACTCGACATTTTATACGAAGCAAAAGGATTAAAAAAGGATACCCCAAAACCCTCTTAAAATTTCTTTGGTCCGCAAAAAAGGCAGCAATACAATTGCTGCCTTTTTTGTGAACTATAAGATTACCTGTTCATAGATCATTGCTGATAATGTCCTCGCTTTTTGGGATTTGCGATCTCTAACGCCTATCAAGGATTTGTGATCCTTATTCCATATTCTATGCACTATAGCCTCAATACCCCGCCACACTATCCTCGCCGCGATTATCTGCTACAGTTTCACGTCCTCCATTTGGCAGTACACGTATCACTTCAGTTCGCCCTATTTGTGGTAAGTCGTGGAACTTATATCCAATTGCCTCCATCTTGATTTTTGTTTCAGCGGGAAAGTCAGGTTCAATATCTACCTCATCAGGCAGCCATTGGTGATGAAACTTAGGTTTGTTAACCGCATCTTCTGCGCTCATGTTGTATTCAAGGATATTCACCAGCGTCTGAAACACAGAAGTAGGAATGGTAGTCCCGCCCGGCGTTCCAACAACTATATAAGGCTTTTTATTCTTAAGCACCAACGTTGGCGACATGGAACTTAGCATCCTTTTGTTAGGTTCAATGGCATTCGCCGCTCCACCAACTGCCCCAAACATATTCGGTACGCCCGGTTTCGCACTAAAATCATCCATCTCATTATTCATTATGAATCCTGCACCGCCAACCACTGTTCCGCTGCCATACCCGCCATTCAGCGTAGTCGTCACACTCACCATATTCCCGTCTTTATCCAGTATGCTTATATGCGTCGTCTCGTCGCTTTCGTGAATGATACCCGCTTTTATATTTGCACTCGGGGTGGCTTTCGTGCTGTCATAATCAACCATCCGATTGGCTATGTATGTATCATTGGTCAGGGTTCTCTGGGGCACTTTCCAAAAGTCAGGGTCGCCGAGGTGTTCAGCACGGTCGGCATAAGCCCTGCGTTCCACTTCCACCATCAATTGCACTTGCTGAGTACTTTGAAAAGCATAGCGTGAAATGTTCCTGTTTTCTATCATCTTCATCATTTGTTCAATGATGATCCCCCCGCTGCTTGGCGGCGGCATCCCTATTATTTCATAACCTTTATAATTAAATTCTAAAGGAGTACGCTCTTTGGCCTTATAATTTTGCAGGTCTTCAAGGCCTATGATCCCCTTGCCATGCTTCATCTCTTCAACGATCAGTTGCGCTGTTTTTCCTTCATAAAAACCTCTTTGTCCAAGGTCGCGTATTCTTTTAAGTGTTTCGGCGAGGTCCTTGTTCACCAACGTGTCACCCGCCTTCCAGGGGGATTCTTTTATGTAGGCGCCCGGCTGGGTAGAATTCTGAATAAGTAACTCCCTGGCGCTGTTAAGCCTTGTTGCTTCTTTTTCAGTCAGTACAAATCCATATTCTGCAAGGTCAATTGCTGGCTGGATCAATGTTTTCATGGGCAACCGGGCATATTTCAAGGTCTCAAACAATCCGGCAACGGTACCGGGAACGCCACTTGCCAAATGTCCCTGTAAAGATAGCTTTGGTATCACATTGCCGTCCTTGTCCAGGTACATATCGCGGCTTGCCTTGTTGGGAGCAGTTTCTCTGAAATCAATTGCAATGCTTTTACCCATACTTGTGCGGCCCACCAAAAAACCGCCGCCGCCAATATTCCCCGCACCAGGATAAACCACCGCCAAAGCCAACTGTGTGGCAATGGCCGCATCAAAAGCATTGCCCCCACGCTTCATTATTTCCGCACCAACCATGCTTGCCAAAGGATGCGCACACGAAACCGAAGCATTTTTAAACTCTTTTATCTTTACGATCGGGTACTGGTAAGGATCCACTGCCCTGCCAGCCCCAACGATAGGCGGTAATTTGGCTTGAGACAACAAGCACAACTGACAGACAACGCCTATCACTAACAAAAGAGATCTTCTTCATTAATTATTTTATTGAAACAAAAATAAAAAGCGATACCTGTGTGAAAATACTACAAAGAGTACAAAACCATTATAGAAAGCTCTTCAGCCCGGTTCTTCGGGCTGTTCATATAGCAACCCAATAATTTCAGTATCGATGTTTGCTGCTGGTTTATACATTCTGATTGCTTGTCGCCTCGTTTGCGCTTTCAGAGCTTTTTGCATCTTCTGTGTCTGCTGAGTGAGGCGTATTAGAATAGTCCCACTCGTCATAGTTTCGTTTTAGAGCCCATAGTGCAGTGAATAAAATTACTGATAATGCAAGCCCAATTATTAGTCCTACAAAAAAGAATAGGATAAAGGCAACGATTATTAAATATATTCTGATACCCACTTTCTTGTATTCATCGTCATAAAGTTTATATGAGGTGCAGAGTTTATATCCGATTATACTTGCCCATAACAAAAAAGCCCAGGAAAGTATCCCTATAAAGAATCCAAATGTGTAAACTGTGCTTTTCAAAAAGAGGGCTCCTGAAATACTTATTAATAGTCCAATTATTGACAGCACAGTTGCAACTATTGAAAATGCTCTTACTGTTTTTTGTTGATACATAATTATTGGTTTAATTGTTATTAATTTATCCGGTCTGCCAAAACTAACGGCCAACAAACAATTATTGAGAATGTGGTAGGCAAGAATGTTTCCTTTAGCCAAAGATCAAGGGTTAATTCCTGTAACAAAAGCCAAATATACAACCGAAGCCCAATGCGTAGGGGTTTATTGTCGCCGGAGGGTCTTTGTTGTATAGCCTTGCAAAGCGTCATAATACTCCTTAGCTTTTTTGGTTTTAACCGCAACTTTACCTTACATCATTATCGCCAGGGTGAGCAACCAACCATTCTCTGCACTCGCGAAGTGCTCTCTTATAAACATTTGCAGTTCAATATACTTAGTGTCTCTTCGTGTCTTCCAGCCTTCGTGATTCAAAAATAAATTTAATTTTTGCTGCCACCCAACTTTATCCTAAATTGCCAACGATCTCCTCTTTTACTCATTTCCAACTACCATTTCCCTACCCTTATAGAGACCTTATAGAGACTTTATAGAGACCTTATAGAGACCCTGCTCCCACTCAAAGCCCACCTTACTCTCACCCTACTCCCACTCAAACCCCTTCCCCATCCCATCCACTTAGAAGACAGTATCATCCCTTATTCCTTCTTTTTTTCCTTACTTCCCCTAAAAAATGCTTATTGTCATTACAGGAACTATTAATTTTATCCCGAAATTTTCTATCACCCATAAATGATTGCCATGAGAACTACATTACTTGCCATTGCACTGTTCACAGTTTATAGTTTATCAGCCCAAACCAGCAGGCTGAGCGTACAGATAGGCAATGTTCAAAAAATCACCGAAATACAGGGCGGCTATGCCTTTGAACTGACAAATGCCTATGTAACGGTGACTGCCTACAGCCCCACCATCCTGCGGTTCAGGGTAACGAGGGAAAAGCCCGTGGGTGATTTCTCATTTGCGGTGGACAGCCTTGCGCCTGGCTCTACTTTTAAGCAAACAGACATGAAGGGTGATATGATATACCTTGAAACTGACTCGTTGAAGCTTGGTATTACCAAAACACCTTTCCGCATCACCATCTTTAATAAAGCAGGCGATACGCTCTGCGCTGATGATGCTTCGCTGGGTGTTTCATGGTGGGGCAACCAGGTGAGCTGCTATAAAAAGCTGAATGCAGATGAAAAGTTTATAGGCCTGGGGGAAAAGACAGGTGATATAAACCGGCGTGGGCAATTCTACCAAAACTGGAACAGCGATAACCCGGCCTACGCATTGGATAAAGACCCACTGTATGCAACCATACCGTTCTTTATCGGCATACATGATAAGGTTTGCTATGGCATTTTCTTCGACAATAGCTACCACAGCTACTTCAATTTTGGGGGTGGTGCTAATGAGGAATTCTTCCATTTCGGTGCTGACGACGGGGAGATGAATTATTACTTCTTTGGCGGCTCCTCCGTGCAAAAGATATTGTATGATTATACTTCCATAACCGGCCGCACGCCTATGCCCCCGATGTGGAGCCTCGGTTTTCAGCAAAGCCGTTGGGGCTATGTTAACCAACGCGAGGTGCTGAGGATTGCTGAGACTTTCAGGGAAAAGCAAATACCATGTGATGTAATGGTGAGCGATATCCAGTACATGGATGAGCACAAAGTGTTTACCTGGGACCCTGTAAACTTTGCCACACCTAAGGTAATGGTGGACAGCTTGAAACAGATGGGCTTTGATATGGTGACCATCATTGACCCCGGAGTTAAGGTGGAAAAGGGATACGCCCCTTATGATGAAGCATTTGCCAAAGGGTTGTTTGCCAAGTACCCTAACGGGGTAAATTATACCGGGCACGTATGGCCGGGGGCTTGCAACTTTCCTGATTTTACAAGGGCTGAAGCGCGTGCCTGGTGGGGCAGTGAGTTTAAAGCACCGCTGGTGGATATGGGCGTGAAAGGTTTCTGGAATGATATGAATGAGCCCGCAGCATGGGGCAGAGAGTTCCCTAACCTGATAGAGTTTGGCAAAGGAAATAATAAGGCTACACTGTTTATGGTTAAGAATGCTTACGGCCTGATGATGGCACGCTCTACCTATGAGGGCACACGAAAACTAATGAACGGCGAGCGGCCGTTTGTGCTGACAAGGGCTTCTTACAGTGGTATTCAAAAGTATTCTGCACAATGGACGGGAGATAATGCTTCAACAGACGCTCACATGCTGCTGGGCTTTAGGTTGCTGAACAGCATGGGAGTAAGCGGGATACCATATGTGGGTATGGATATAGGAGGGTTTATTGGCAACCCCTCGCCTGAATTGTATTTAAGGTGGTTGAACCTGGCTGAGTATTCCCCACTGTTCCGCAGTCATACTGAGATTGATTATAATTACCGCGAACCCTGGTTTTTGAGTAATGATAAGGAACCGATGGCTAAAAAAATGATTGAGGACAGGTATAAACTATTGCCTTACCTGTACAGCAGCTTTTATGAGGCGCATGAAAACGGGATGCCTGTTAACAGGATGCTGCCGATTAATTATACTTATGATGAAAATGTATATGACACAAGGTTTGAAAATGAATTTCTTTATGGGAGCGAAATATTAGTTTGCCCTGTGGAAAGTACAAAGGATATGGCGCGGGTGTATTTACCGGATTCTTCTACAGAATGGTACAGGCTAAGCACGGGAGGGAAATATAGTGGTGGTATGGTGTACAATGTGGACGCGCCTGTAGATGATGCACCTGTCTTTGTGAAGGCGGGAGCTATTGTGCCTATGCAATGCGTGCTGCAGAATACAAAGGAAAAGGGAGATGGGATTTTATATGTGAATGTATGGAACGGAAATTCTGCCACCAGCTTTGTCTATTACGAAGATGACGGGCATACATACGATTATGAGAAAGGCAGCTCTTATAAAAGGCTTATGACATTCGACCCGATAAATAAAAAGATAGTATTGAATAAAAAAGAAGGGCTTTTCAACAGCAGGTTTTCTTCTGTGCAGTTTGTGCTGCACGGGTTTGGACAGGGGAGATAATTTTGAAGTAAATGGCAAGAATGTAAGTGCTTCCACTAAAGGAAAAGAGGTCGTAGTTACAACAGGCAATAGTGTTGAGAGTGTTGTGTTGAGATGGTAGAGGGCGATTCTTTTACTTTAATTCAGCTTTGCCATTTCTGCATTTACAAACTCCATTAAAGTCCTGATATGATCGGGGGAAAAATCGAACTTGAGGCCGGCAGCGTTGTATAATTCAGGTAATGTTTTTGTGCCGCCCAGGCTGAGTGCATTGATATAATTGTTGATTGCTTTTTTGCTGTCGTTGATATACTGCATCCATAAACCAATAGCACCAAGCTGTGCGATGCCGTACTCGATGTAATAAAAGGGTACTTCGAAGAGATGCAATTGCCTTTGCCAGCTTATGTCGCGGTATTGCTGCAAGCCGCTTACATCAATCGCTTTGATGGAAAACTCCTCAATTATTTGATTCCATTTTGCAGTTCTTTCTTCTATAGTATGACTTGGATTTTCGTATATCCAATGCTGAAACTTGTCTATTGTAGCTATCCACGGGAATATAGTGATGACGCGCTCAAGCTGGTGTTCCTTTGCACGTTTTAACTCTTCTTCTTTGTCAAAAAAGCTTTCCCAATGGTTCATACTGAAAAGCTCCATAGCCATACTTGCTACTTCGGCAATCTCCATTGGATATTCTTTGAAAGCACTTAACTCTAAATGGTGCGATAAGAATGAATGCACTGCATGGCCGCCTTCATGTACCATAGTGGTAACGTCGCCCATTTGGCCGGCAGCATTCATAAATATAAATGGAGCACCACTTTCGGCAAGGGGGCAGTTGTACCCACCAGGAGCCTTACCCATCCTGCTTTCTAGGTCGAAATGTTTAAGCTCGTCCATTTTGCGGAGGCAGTTTGCAAAGAATGGATCCAATGCCTCAAAACATTGTTCGGTTTTCTGCAATAATTCATTTCCAGTTTCAAAAGGATGCAGGGCAATTGTGCCTTCGGGCTCAGCTTCCGTATCCCACGGACGTAATGTATCTAAACCAAGCTTTTGCTTTTTCTTCTCGTATATCTTTTCAATCAAGGGCAATACATGCAGCTTTACGGCTTCATGAAACAGGAAGCAATCTTCTTTTGTATAATCAAACCTGCCAAGTTCCTGAAATTTATAGTCACGGTAATTTTCAAAGCCAGCGTTCTTCGCTACTTTATCCCTTCGTTTTATTAGTTGTGAGTACAATTTGTCCATGGCATCCTTGTCCTGTAGTCGGCGCTCATTAATTTTTCTATAGACTTCTTCACGCAATGCCCTGTCATGGCTTTCGAGAAATTTTGCCGCCTGTTGCAAAGTATATTCCTGGCCGTTTACTTCCACCGTCATCTTTCCGGCAATTGCCCCATATTGTTGCTGCATCACATTTAGTTCTGCCTGCAACGGGATGTTTTCTTCCCTGAACAGATCAATGTTCTTTTTTACGCTACGCAAATAAGTAAAGAACTTTTGCTGGTCAAGCTGCTCTGTAAATGGCGAAGCAACCAGCTTTTTATTAAGTGCATCTGCATAAGGCTGCATTTTAGGCTGTATCTCCATGCAGAAATAAGCAAAGGCTTCTTCGAGCGCCTTGTCAGTAGTATCGCAAGTCATTTTTATTTGGCGCCAGCAGGCATCTTCGCTTACTGCCGCTTCTACTTCGCTCATATCCTTAAGCCAATGTTCCAGATCATCCTTTGAATTGACCCCTCTTTCCAGTAACAACTTGAAATAAGGCTCTAAACTTTCCCAATCAGTCAATTTAAAATCTTTGGGAAGAAAATGATGTTCCAGTTTTTTTATATCTGCATTCAACTGCATAAGTATTGTATGTATTTGTGAGAAAGGAGAAGTTCGCAACGAAGATGCTAATGCACTATACGACACTAAAAAGTATGATCGTTATTCAGCTTTTTTCTTTGCCGCTTTTTTCTTCGGGGGTTCCTCCGCGGTGGTAATATTTTCAGAAGCTTCTTCCTTAGGTTTTTTTGCTGCAGCTTTTTTAGGCTTAACGGCCGCCTCGGTTTCCTTGCTTTCTTCAGCTTCCTTTTTTGTTTTATTTACTACCGTTTCCCCTGTTTTTGCCTCTGCTGCTTCTGCAGGTTCTTCGGGGACCGTTTCTTCGTCAGGTTCCTGTTCCTGTTCTCTTATTTTGAATTCAATATCGTTCGCTTTTAATATTTTATACCACCGAACCATCTTTTTAGTATCACTTGCGTACACTCTTTCAAAATCCATTTCAGGATAAACTTTTTCAAAATACTTCTTCACTGCGGCGGCATCTTTTTCATCAGGCAGCGTTTCTTCACTTTTCTCCATCGCCTGCAATACATCAACCAGGTTCACATTGTCGCGCTGCGTGAATATTTCAATGCTTTCCAGGTGAGAAAAGCTATGAACGCGCGTGGAAACAAACCTTGTGCTTTTGTCTTCCAGTGAGCGGACGATAGCGCCATCTGTTTTGCTGCCAACTAATTCAAACAGGCCACCTAAGCCGGTAACCGAAACGATTTTATAATATTCCATAACTCATAAAAATTTATGGGGTGCAAGATAAGGAGGATCGGGTAATCGAAGATATTAAGGCGCAAAGAATGGTTGGTGTTAGAGATGGTATTAATGGCATTGGTATGGCTTTATGACGGCTTCAGCATGGCTTTGGGAGGGCATTGAGTGGGAGTTGGGTCTCTATAAGGTCTCTATAAAGTCTCTATAAGGTCTCTATAAGGGTGGAAATTGTTGGTGGAAAATTGGAAAAGAGGCGGGTTTTTTGAGGAAAAAAACTGCTTGTTGGCTTAGAATTGAAAGGTATGAACAATATTTTATAAGGCAAAATATTTTTCATTGTGCGTGTTTTATTTTAAGGATAAACATAGGTTGAGGCAAAAGCCGTTGGCGAGGAAATATATACAAATGCATGAATATTTAATATATATCCTTATAAACCGTAAATATTAAAAATGGAGTTTAAACCCTGCTAATTACCATTTGCATTTGTGTTTTTATTGGTTGCTGCGAGGGAAATAAAATAATAATTATGCCTATATAAAAAGAATTGCGGGAGGCGAGAAATAACCTTGCGGGTTTTTTTATTTATGGTAATTTGCGTGTAAATGAAATTATTGGCTGTGAAAAAGACGGTACTGTTGGTTTTGGTTTCTGTGGGTTTAGCTTTTTTGGCTAAGGGGCAAACGGAATATTTGGTTAAAGTAAATCCAGCTACTGATAACTTTACAAAAATTGACAGCCTCTCCGGTGTCTTATACATTTCAGTAATTCCAAATTATTCGACTTTTGATGATAACAATCACCACTATATTTTTAAAGGAACTCCTGATGGCACCAACTATTACCTTTATTGTGTAAATGCTGAAACAGGAACAATAAGTTCTAAAGCTAGTTTTTCTAATGATAGTATTATTGAATTGCAATACGACAATTCTTTAAATGTTCTTTATGGTTTTGAAGCGATATCGGGGATTTGGTATTTAGTTTCTATTAATATAACTACTGGAATACCTTCTATTATTAGCATCTTACCTGATGTGCAAGTGGCAAATGGTTGGACAGATATAGAAACGAATTTTAACAGTAATAATAACCAGTTTATTTTTCAGGGCACTGACAGTTTAAATAATTACTATTTGTATTCCTTAGATGTTATTACAGGTAAGATAGTATCTAAAGCTCCTTTTCCGTTAGCATTATCAGATGGAGTAATTAAAGATATGCAATTCAGTAATTCGCTGAATACCTTATATGGTTTGTATTATAATTTGCCACAAAAGGAATTATACCTGGTTTCTGTAAATACTACTACCGGGGCATATACAATTATCAATAGTCTTCCACATGTAGATTTACTATTTAATGCAAAAACGACGTTTGATAATATTAATAAGCGTATGATTTTTACAGGATACGATGATAGTGCAGACATTCCTAGGTTATATTCAGTTGATGCAATTAATGGGAATATTATTTATAACCCACCTGCAGAATTTCCTAGTGGGTTGATAGTGGATAATATAGCAGAATACAGATATGATGATTCCTCTCAAAATTTATATGCTTTACATTGGGAGGCTGTAACTCTTCCAGTTATCCTTCTTTCCTTTACCGCTACCAAAAAAGGCGAGCAAAACCTGCTGCAATGGGCTACAACGCAGGAAATAAACACTAGTTATTTTGAGGTGGAAAGAAGTGGGGATTGGGTGAACTTTACAAGCATTGGGCAGGTGGATGCGGCGGGGAATAGCGGTGTTGCAAAGAGCTATTCGTTGGTTGATGCTAAACCGGTTAGTGGTATGAATTATTATCGTTTGAAGATGGTGGATAAGGATGGGAAGTTTAGTTATAGCGAGATAAGAAGTATTGATGAAGCGGTGGGTTTTGTGGTGAGTATTTATCCTAATCCTGTGGAGATTAACCTTAGCCTGAATATTAGTAGTGATAAGACGATGCAGGTGCAGTTAGAGGTGGTTGATAATGGGGGAAGGTGGTTGCTGTGCAGCAGTTGGAGGTTGTGGCAGGGGCGTCAACGCAGGGGATCAATGTTGGATCGTTAAGCAGCGGCAGTTATTATTTAAGAGTTGTGAGTGAGGAAGGAGAGACGGAGTTGAGGTTTGTGAAGGGGCGGTAAAAAAGGTTGTTGGTGAAAAACTTCAATAACGGGTGAAAATATTTTGTTGAGCGATACCACACCAATAGAGAAATGCTCATTGAGCAGAAGCATTGTTAGAATTGATATTGCTTTTCCTGTTACAATCACAAACTGCCGCCAATAGCAATATCTACGGAAACAGCATTTCCATTCAAATCACTGCCACCACTATTTCCATAACTCACATTATTATATTTTATGGCCAGCCCGAGGTATGAACCGGGGTTGAAGAAATATTTGAAGCGCAAGCCCGCATTTAAATTAAGACCGTTTATTGCATAGGGCTTTAAATGATCGTCGCTGTGGTCGTTATAGGTGGGATCGGCAATATCAAAACCATCATAACCTGCCCCTGCAATGGCGCCTATTTCAAGATCTGTGGTATGAAGAAAATAAAAGGTGTAATCCAAGCCAATATAACCGCCTGAAAAATGATCTACAGCATAAAGGCTATCGCTCCTGAAAACATAATAGTTATCACTACTTTTAATAAAACGGAATTGCATGGTGAGATCAAGTTCGCTCCGTTTGCTTCTGCCGCCAATTTGAAATCCAAGGGAAGGATGTGTTCCAAGAATTTTCGTATTTCCAGAAGGAATCCAAACGCCTGATAAAAGCGCAACATTGCTTGTAGTTCCTGCGCGTTCGGCTGCGTAATTTTTCCTGAGCAATGCGTGAAGCTGCGGATATTTTTCCTTGTTAGTTTTAAGAACCACCATAGGGTGTTTAATATTACCGGCCAGTACATTACAAATAAATGTTTCGCTACTGTCCATTTTTTGAGAAGAGAGCAGGTCCTTTGCCCAGGTTTGAATGAAGCTGTAAAACTTTTTTTCCGCCTCAGTATAGTAGTAATAATTGTATTTATTAATTGAATATCCGCCTGCTTTGATAGTCCTTAAGGTGAAAGTATAATCATCGAATAAAGTATCAAACCCTCCGCTTTCAGGGAGCGCAGTTACAGAAAAGACAGAGCGTTGTATATCAAGTAAAGTTTTTGCATAGAAAATGGCGTGTGCAGAATCGCAATATTGCTGCATGACTCCGATGGCCACACGCATGGAGTCGAAGGCTTTTGCTGCATATAGTTTGGGCAAAATTTCCGAAGCATTGATAAGAACGTCCTTGCAGGATACTTGTTTGCGAGTCATCTGCTCCTGCACTGACTGAGCGTTGGATAGAAAATAAATGGAAAGAAAAAGCACTAAGCAGGTAAAGATCTGTTTCATCCTGTGAAAATACAATAGCTCTAAACCCTGCGTTAAAAGCAACTGTTAATTTACTAAAATGAAATGTGAAATTCTTTAATGGGCTTCCAGCCAATTATCCCCTACGCCCACTTCAGCCTCTACGGGAACACCATTGGGTAATTCCATAGCGGACCTCATGTTTTCGAGGATAAGGGGCTTCAAGGTTTCGACTTCTTCTTTCAGGGCATCAAAGACGAGTTCATCATGTACCTGCAATATCATTGCAGACTTGAGATTGAGCGATTTTAGATTGTGGTGAATTTTTATCATGGCCATTTTTATCATGTCGGCGGCGGTGCCCTGAATGGGAGAATTAATGGCGTTGCGTTCTGCAAAGGCACGCACTGTGAAGTTGGCAGAGTTGATGTCTTTCAGCCAGCGCTTGCGCCCCATGAGCGTTTGAACATAGCCGTGCTCGCGCGCATAATTGATAGTGTCGTCCATGTATTTATTGATGCCGGCAAATTCTTTTTTGTAATTATCAATGATCTCTTTTGCTTCTGTGCGGCTGATGCCCAGGTTGTCTGCAAGCCCGAAAGCCCCCTGCCCGTAAATGATGCCGAAGTTTACGCTCTTTGCTTTGTAGCGCATTTCCTTAGTAACTTCTGATGGGGCTACATTATATACTTTGGCGGCAGTTGCCGTGTGGATGTCTATACCGTTTTTAAAAGCTTCGCACATATTCGGGTCGCCGCTGATGGCAGCTACAATGCGCAGTTCTATTTGTGAATAATCTGCGCTGATGAGCACATGGTTTGCATCACGCGGGATAAATGCTTTGCGTATCTCTTTGCCCCGGTCTGTGCGGATGGGTATGTTTTGCAGATTGGGGTTGTTACTGCTGAGCCTGCCGGTTACTGCTACTGCCTGCGCATAAGAGGTGTGCACACGGCCTGTTTTGCGGTTGATCATTTGCGGCAGCGCATCAACATAAGTTGATCTTAATTTGGTCAACTCACGGTAGGTGAGGATATCATCAGCAATGGAATGACCGCGGGCTGTGAGTTTCAGGAGGATGTCCTCGCCTGTTTGATATTGACCGGTCTTAGTTTTTTTAGCAGAGGGGTCTAATTTTAATTTCTCAAATAAAACTTCTCCTAATTGTTTTGGAGAAGAGAGGTTAAACTTTACACCTGCGGCAGCATATACACTTTTCTCTGCAAGAGCAGCTTCCCGCTCCAACTCTTTTGAATAACTGTTCAGAAAATCGTTGTCAATTCTCACTCCTTCAAATTCCATATCTGTCAATACCTTAACCAAAGGATTTTCTACTTCGTAAAAAACCTTCTCTACTTCTTTTGTTTTTAATAAAGGATGAAGTGCCTGTTTTAGCTGTAAGGTTATGTCAGCATCTTCGGCGGCATATTCTTTTATTTTTTCTATCTCTACATCACGCATATTGCCCTGTGCCTTTCCTTTCTTGCCGATGAGTTCTTCAATATGCACCGGTTCATAGCTGAGGTATTGCGCGCTGAGCAGATCCATGCTGCGCCTGCCTTCCGGTTCAATGACATAATGGGCAAGCATAGTGTCGTAGAGATTTCCTTTCAACTCAATGCCATACCATTTGAGCATGAGCATATCGTATTTGATGTTCTGCCCTATCCAGGTGATGGCTGGATGGCTGAATAGTAGATCAAGCTGATCAAGTATGGCAAGCGTATTTTCTCTTTCAGGAGGGCAGGGGATATAGTAGCCGTCGCCTTGTTTATAAGAAAAGCTCAGGCCAACAAGCTCTGCATCATTTGCATCAATTCCAGTTGTTTCTGTGTCAAAGCAGATCTCTGTTTGCTGTAAGAGAGTTTCAACCAGTTCCTTTATCTTTTGTTCGGTATCAACAAGACAGTAACAATGCTCTGTGTTATTAATATTCTTGTTTGCATTAAACCCTGTCGCCACGGCTTCGGCCTCTTCATCTTCTTTTTTCAATACGATCTTTACTTCATTCCTGCCACGGGGGACGCTTTCATTTTCAACTACATTGCCAAACAGATCTGTCTGCACGATCGTGGACGCAGTTTGAAATACATTGAAATCATCGCCCAATATGCGTTTGCCAAGACTTTTAAATTCAAGCTCTGCAAACACATCCAGCAATTCCTGCCTGTTCCATTCCTTCAGACAAAAGTTCTCTTCATGAAACTGTACGGGGACATTGGTAATGATGGTTGCTAATTTCTTGCTTAGAATGGCGCTTTCTTTTCCTGCCCTTACCTTTTCTCCCAGCGAGCCTTTTATATTGTCTGCATTGGCGATAATGTTTTCAAGCGTTCCAAACTCCTTTAGGAGTTTTGCCGCGGTCTTTTCGCCGACGCCTTTTATGCCGGGGATATTATCTACAGCGTCGCCCATTAACCCAAGGATATCAACCACCTGCTCCACGCGGTCAATGTCCCATTTAGCACAAACTTTTTGTGCATCCAGTATTTCCATATCGCCTCCCTGGTAGCCGGGCTTATAAATATAGACCCCCGGATGAATGAGTAACTGCCCGTAATCTTTGTCTGGGGTAACCATAAACACTTCGTAGCCCGAGTCAGCAGCCTGCCAGGCAAGCGTTCCGATAACATCATCTGCTTCATAACCATCGAGCTCCATCACAGGAATGTTGAAGCCGCGAATTATCTTTTTTATATCATCCAGAGAGACTAACAGATCTTCGGGCGCTTCCTGGCGGTTGGCTTTGTATTCAACAAAATCGGTGTGACGTTCTGTGGGTGCATGGGTGTCAAAACAAACGGCAAGGTGAGTTGGCTTTTCTTTGTTGATAAGATCGAACAAAGTGTTGGTGAAACCAAACTGTGCGTTGGTGTTTTTGCCTTTGGAAGTGATGCGGGGGTTGCGGATGAGCGCATAATAAGCGCGGTAAATAAGCGCAAGCGCATCCAGTAAAAATAGTTTTTTAGCCATGCTGCTAAGGTAGCGGTTTATTGTGCATTGTTAGTTATAAGGATGCTATGTTTTAGAGAACAGAGGCGCTATCTACCAAGAGGCCAAAGTGGTTACGCCGCCTTTTACGGCTTGGTCAAGTTGTACGTTTATTTTGCAGTCCAAAGGCAGCAATACATCTACACGGCTGCCGAATTTGATAAAGCCCATTTCTTCGCCCTGGGTTACCTGCTGGCCCACGGTTAGATAATTGCAGATGCGCCTGGCGAGTGCACCGGCAATCTGTTTTATCAAAATGGCACCGTTGCCGTTTTCGACTACTACAGTATAGCGCTCATTCTCTAAAGATGATTTGGGATGCCATGCCACTAAGTATTTGCCTTTGTAGTATTGGCAGTATTTTACTGTGCCGCTGATGGCATTGCGGTTGACATGCACATTGGCGGGGCTCATAAAAATGCTTACCTGGAGGCGTTTGTCTTTGAAATATTCTTCTTCCATGACCTCTTCTATGACCACGATCTTGCCATCGGCGGGGCAGATGATCTTGTCCTCATGAAGGGTTAATGCCCGGTTGGGAATGCGGAAAAAAGAGACAAGGAACAAGAATAAGCAAAGAGTGAGAATAAACAGCGCTGCTGCAATAAAAGGGAATGAGGCGTTTAAAAAAGCAAAAAACAATATGTTGATAATGATAAAAAGCAGTGCAACAGCTGCAATGGTCTTATATCCTTCTTTATGTATGGTCATGAAAAATAATTAGAACGGCAAAGATAAGAGAACAGGCTGCAGGAATTTTTATGGATTTGGGATGGTTCTGAAAAGGAATAAAATATAAGAACCTGTGGGCATTGATATGAGGTTGGAAGGGGTTTATAATGGCTTAATAAGGGCATTGAGTGGGGGCCAGGTGGGCTTTGGGTGGGAGCAGGGTCTCTATAAGGTCTCTATAAAGTCTCTATAAGGTCTCTATAAGGGTAGGGAAATGATAGTTGGAAATGGGGAAAAGAGGAGGTTGGTTGCAATATAGTTTAAAGTTGGTTGGCGACAAAACATTATTTTTATAGCCAGAAAACACTGAATGCCTGGTTTTTTTCTCCAAACTGGTTTGTATATTGATCCGCAATGGCGCTGATCATCCATTTAATCAATCAACAATACCCCTAATTGTGCAGCAAATAATACTGATAGGGTTGTAAAGTAACCTGACTTGTTGCGGTGAAGGTTGTTCCGTCTGCTGCATTTGTCCACTGTGTATTCACCAATGCTGTTGGCGTGGTGTAGTTGATAGTTTGGTTGCGCATGTTCACGAGAACCAACACTTCGTTGGCGCCTGATGTTTTAGTGAACGCACACACGTCTGCACTGCTGTAGGAAACCGGCGCAGCCTCTCTTACTGCCGCATTATTGGCCCTAAAACTGATGATCGCTTTGTACAATGCAGTCATAGGAATGTTGCCTGTCCAGTTTATCTTCACTGAGGTGAAAGGGAAGGTTATGGGCGTTGTCATGCCGACTTCCTGCCCATTATAAATAAAGGGAACGCTCTTGGAGAGGGCAGCTACTGCAAAAGCGGCCATAGAGCCATTGGCACCGCCAAAAAGCTGTAAGGGTGTGCCGTCAGAACCATTTACATCGTGGTTGGTGGTGTACCTGACTATTTGCTGTGTTCCTGAAGCATCCACATAATCAGAAGTGTTCAACCCATCAATGGATATTGCAGACAGATCAGAAGAATAAATTGACTTGAGGTTGCCATAGAAATTAAACCCGAAATTATAGTCAAAGCCGGACTGGTAATTTGCACTCCTTGAGCCTTCTGCCAGCAATAGCAATTTATGAGTGGTGATGGCTCGCAAAGTGTCTATATCCTGTGCCCAGAAATCAGAGGGGATATTGTCAGCATAGTCACACCGGAAACCATCTATATTGGCAGCATAGACCCAGTATTTCATATCTGCTATCATTTGTATGCGCATGGATGAGTTGGTGTAATTTAATTGTGCCACATCGTTGTAACCTGAGGGGCTTACTATGTTGCCCGAACCGTCCTGTGCATACCAGTCTTTGTGTTCGGTTATCCAGGGATTGTCCCAGGAAGTGTGATTAGCAACCCAATCCAGCATAACACTCATGTTGAGAGCGTGCGCAGCAGCCACCAATGCCTGCAGATCTGCAAGTGTTCCAAACTCAGGGTTTACAGCGAGATAATTTTCTACACAGTAAGGCGAATTAATAGATTTTAAAACGCCGACGGGGTATATAGGCATCAGGTAAACAACATTTACCCCTAAAGCCGCAATGGAATCAAGCCTTGCCATAACCCCCTGAAAGTTTCCTCCAGAGCTGAAAGCACGGATGTTGACCTCATAGATGACCGCATTTTCAGGGCTGGGGACATTTGTGAATGGTGTACCGTATTGCGTGTAAGTGATGGTACTGTCAGGGTTTGGCGGCGTTACTACGGGGACTGTGTCAGTACCGTTATTATTGGGTGGCACTGAACTCTTGCTGCTACAGGAAACAGAAAATGCAATTACTAAAATGACCAACAGGTGTATGAAAATACCTTTTTTATGCATGGAAAGAATCTTTAGCCGGCAAGTTATAAATAAACTGTTTAATGAACCAATTAAATTGAGAAGGGAGCTTAGTTCATGCTATAAAGAGCCGTACTATTAAAGCCTATTTTGGATCATTTTTTACGCTCATCGTTGGTAAATCAGCTGGCGCTTTTTCAAAACGCTGGTCTGCATTTTTAGAAATTCTTCCATTACCCAGGTCTTCGTCGGCCCTGTTGCACACGATATGCCACTGGAAAGAAACATTTGAGGCGCCACTGTTTAACTCTACCACATCGAACCCTTTGGTTGTTTTATTGGTTACATACACGCCTTTGCAATCGCCTTCCAATTGAATAAATACGCGCAGAGGATGCTTATCGTTGATGGTTACGTTTTTGGCAAAGGAGGGGTCTATGTTAATATGTACTTTACCGTTCACCAAGGCGCCTTCCCCGTAATCTTCAAAATAAATTTCAGGGGCTTCGGGGGCGTGCAATACTACTTTGCTGTCGTCTGTTGCCTTCACTATGGTAGAAACTGTGCCGGTTCCTAAAATTTTATATTGCGTGGTTCCATCAAAATAATCAACCCTGCAAATTACGCCTGCATTATTGCAATAAACTGCCTGACTTACAGTGGGATTGGCAGCAGAGCTATAAGCAAAAACACCTGTAGTATAGCCTGTAAATGATCCACCTGAACCGCCCGCTAAAATATTAACCCCCTGATTATTGCCACCTCCTGCCACACCTGTTCCGTTTCCGGTAACTGTAGAGTACGTATTCAGCCCCACTACCCCAAAACCTAAGCCTTGACTTACATTGCCATATATGCCAACGCCGGTTCCTCCACTGCCACTGGCTGCATTATTTATTCCTTCAACTGAAATACCATCGCCATTACTCTGCGATCCAAGCACACTGACATCAGTTGCCGATGATGCAAACCCAAATACACCAAGGTTGATACCGGCTGAATAAGTATAACCAAGAGAACCAACTGCTGTTGCGTTGCTGCCCCGTACACCATAAGATCCAACCGTTGAGCTTGTTGTAGTGCCGTTAATGCCATTCAATGCGGCGCCTGTAACAGTAAGCATTTCTGTAGCTGAGGGTGCAGTAGTTCCAATGCCTACATTTACCTGATTGGCGCCGGTGCCGCCTAAAACTAAAGCGTTGGAAGAGCTTACTACTGAGCTATATCCTATAGCGGTAGCATTGGTTAAATTATTGGTTGCAACATTGGCCCCATAGCCAAGGACCGTATTGTTGCTGCCTGTGCTGTTAGTGGTTCCTGCACTTTCACCAATGAATGTATTTTTATTGCCGGATATATTTGATGTACCGGTGTTATCGCCAAACATAGCATTACCGGTGCCAATAGTATTTGCCTGCCCCGCCACGCTACCTACCAAAGTATTATTACCTGCTGTGGTTAAAAACCCTGCCTGGTAACCAAGAAAAGTATTAAAGGCGCCTGTTATATTTGAAGCCCCTGCATGATACCCAACAAATACATTGTCTGCAGCAGTATTATCTCCACCCGCGAAATATCCAATTGCGGTGACCCCTGAAGTAGTTGTATTATCAGCGCCTGCGCCAGCGCCTACAAAAACATTGCCGCCCCCTGTAGTGTTCAGGTTGCCGCTTAACGATCCAATAAAAGTATTGCTGGAACCTGTTGAATTGAGGCGGCCGGCATTATAGCCCGTAGCAGTGTTTTGGGTTCCGATAGTATTTGCTGCAAGGGCATTGCTGCCGACTGCAATATTCTGAATGCCATTATTTGTAGCAGTTGGCTGATCTGCAAATAGGGCTTGGTAGCCAATGGCAGTATTATCGGTATTGAATGCAGTTCCGCCGTTGGCGAAGGATTGTGTATTTAAGGTCTGATACCCTAAAGCAGTATTTTGGCTTCCCGAAGTATTATTAAATAAACCGCTGCTGCCTACTGAAGTATTGGATGAGCCGCTTATGTTAGCTGCAAGATTTTGGCCTCCTACCGAAGTATTATTGGTGCCGCTGGTATTTGCAAAAAGTGAAACATATCCTATGGCAGTGTTGGCGGTAAGAGTGGAACTGGATGCAAGTGCATTGTATCCAACTGCGACATTCGCTGCACCTGTAGTATTAGCCCCTAATGCATTATCACCAATAGCAGTATTGTTAGCGCCGCTTGAGTTGCTGTTCAATGCATTTGAGCCAAAAGCAGTAATGCTTGTTGCTGTTGTTGTGCCGATATTGCCTGCGTGCCTCCCGAAAGTGGCAATGGAGTTAGCAGGATCAATATAACCGCCCAGAATATTATTTACTTTAAATTCCAGCGCCTTATTATCAGTAGTGCCTACAAAGTTGGTACCGGGGGTTGTTCCTGCATTTCCTAATGTGAGCCATGAAGTGCTGGAACTGTTATTGCCGGCAGCAAGCATTACCCAATTGGGTGCTGCGGGGGTGCCTGCATTGTAATAATATCCGGGAACCACATTGTTTGGTGAAACACCTGCAGATGCAGTATTATAAACCAATAAACTTGTTGGCGGATTAGTTAAAGGTGCAGCAGCATTAGTGGCTGTTAAGGCTACCTGTGTGGGATAAATACCTTTGGTTGTTACGCCTGACATATCCAGCTCAGCGGCTGCATTGGGTAAAGGAGTGCCCATGCCCACATTGCCATACGCGGGGTTTAATATTGTGTTAGCAGAAGTGGTTCCTATACTGTTTATGACAATTGCACCATAGGTGCCATAAGTTGCTACAGTGGGGTCAAAATAAATATTTGCTTTTGCGGTACCGCTGCTCTCCAGGTTGATGCCGGATTGGGCGGTGGCAACAGAATTATCAATATTCACGAAAGTATTGCCTGCTGCGGTCTTTACATGCAGCGGGTTAGTTGGGATGGCGATACCAATGCCTACATAGCCATTTGTAAGGTTAAGTACGGTATTTGGGGTGGTAGCGCCCACGTTATTTATCAATACGGCACCATTTGCGCCGTAGGTTGCTGCGGTGGGGTCAAAATACATATTAGCTTTCAGAGCGCCATTACCCAGAAAATTAATGCCGGACTGAACAGTAGCTGAGGAATTATCAATATTTACAAAAGTATTGCCTGCTGCAGTCTTTACATGCAATGCTGTAGTAGGGTTGGAAGTACCGATGCCTACATTACCGCCATATTCGTTTAAAGCAATAGCGTGTTTTGTTCCGGTAGGATTTGTATAATCGTATGATTCAATGCCCACATAAGATGCACCGGCTGTGGAATTATAGTTATGATAAATAGCTCCTATTGGTGCCCTTACAAAAGGAGATGTAGCAACAGTTGTAGCATCTAATTTTATTAATGCCTCATAACTAGTACTATTATACAAATTATTTCCTGCTACTTCCAGTATAGAAGTAGGGGAAGCAGGGTTGGTGGTTGTAGAGCCGCCCATATTGATACCAAGCTGGTTGGAGCTGGTCATAAAAAGGGTGCTGAGGCTACCGTTGGTGCGAACCGTCATGCCCCCTGAACCATAATTCATATAAGTTATGTTATCCCCTCCCCGTGGAGTAAGGAAAAATTCATAAGTGCCACCTGAATTTGCAACCTGCCAGTTGGAATTGTTATCATTAGATAAAAAAGTATTGCTGCTGCCTGCTTTTAAAGAAACTAAAGCATTGCCCAGTTGAGTTGTGGTGCCTATTCCCACGCCGCCACCGCTGAATACACGCATTCTTTCAGTAGCAGCCGTCCTTGTTACGAAGTCAGTTGCGTCGGTAGTGCCTATATAATTAGTTGCAGAGCTGGTTCCCGCATTTCCTAATGTAAGCCATGAAGTGCTGGAACTGCTGTTACCTGAAGAAAGCATTACCCAATTTGGTGCGGCCGGAGTGCCTGAATTATAATAATACCCCGGTGTTACATTGTAAGGGGCAGTACCTGTAGTTGCAGTGTTATAAACCAGCAAACTGGTAGGAGGACTGGTTAAGGGTGCTGCAACATTAGTGGCTGTCAAGGATACCTGTGTAGGGTAAATGCCTAAAGTGGTGCCACCTGACAGGTCAAGAATGGCTGCAGCGTTAGGCGTAGCTGTCCCGATACCAACATTTACTGCATTAGCACCTGTCCCTCCTAAGATAAAAGCGTTAGATGCGCTCACAACAGCATTAGCGCCGATAGCCGTTGCATTGGTAAGCGCGGCTCCCCCCGCGTTAGCAGAAAAGCCTACAAAAGTATTATTTGCACCTGTTGCGTTGGTAAGTCCTGTATTATAGCCTATTGCCGTATTCCCTGTGCCGGTCGTATTGGCTGATAAAGCGTTACTGCCAACAGCAATATTTCGAATACCGTTAGAAGTGGCAGTAGGTTGATCTGAAAAAAGCGCTTCGTAACCAACAGCAGTATTATCTGAATTATATGCAGTGCCCCCGTTAGAGAAAGATTGCGTGAACAAACTTTCGTACCCTATTACAGTATTATTGTTTGCCGTTGTATTATGTATAGCTGTGCCGGACCCTACTGAGGTATTAAATGAACCAGTTGTATTAAATTCAAGGTTCAGGCCACCTACAGCAGTATTTTGGGCGCCACTGCTATTTGAAAAAAGTGAGCCATAGCCTAAAGCTGTATTCTGGGTAGCGTTGCTTTGGCTAAGTGCATTATACCCAATTGCTGTATTTGCGGCACCGGTTGTATTTGCCCCCAGCGCATTATCGCCAACAGCAGTATTATTTACCCCGCTTGAATTGCTTTTTAAAGCATTTGAGCCCAAAGCTGTAATGCTTGTGGCAGTAGTAGTGCCTATATTGCCCGCATTCCTGCCAAACGTAACAATAGAATTGGCGGGATCAATATAACCGCCGAGTAGATTATTAACCTTAAACTTCAGTGCATTATTATCCGTAGTGCCTATAAAATTAGTAGATGGGTTTGTTCCTCCATTTCCTAATGTCATCCATGCAGTGCTTCCATTATTATTTCCTGCCTGGATCATTACCCAGTTAGGTGTGGCAGGAGTGCCTGCATTATAATAATACCCGGGGATCACATTGTTTGGAGAAGTACCTGTGGTTGCTGTGTTATAAACTAATAAACTGGTGGGAGGTGTAGTTAAAGGCGCGGCAGCATTAGTGGCGGTCAACGCTACCAGTGTAGGGTAGAGCCCTAAAGTAGTGCCGCCGGAGAGGTCAAGAATAGCTGCAGCATTTGGTGTAGTTGTCCCGATGCCTACATTTACTGCATTCACGCCCGTGCCTCCTAAAACCAAAGCGTTGGAAGCGCTAACAACAGCATTAGCGCCAATTGCTGTTGCGTTGGTAAGGGCGGCCGAGCCTGAATTAGCTGAATAGCCTACAAAAGTATTATTTGAACCTGTAGTATTGGTTCCCCCTGTATTATAGCCTACCCCTGTATTGTTATAACCATTAGTATTGGTAGAAAGGGCAAGCATACCGACACCGGTATTTTGAATCCCGTTCGCAGTAGTAACAGGCTGGTTTGCATATAGTGCCTCAAACCCGATAGCAGTATTATTTGCAGCATAAGCAACCCCCCCGTTTGAAAAGTTTTGTGTATATAAACTATTGTAACCAACTGCAGTATTATTGTTTGCCGAGCTATTGCCCTCCAGCGCATTATAACCTAATGCTGCATTATAGTTCCCTACCGTATTATTATACAGCCCGCTATAGCCAACAGCAGTATTATCCACACCGCTAGTATTTGTAGTTATAGCATAATCACCAATAGCAGTATTTGCGGCGCCGCTTGTGTTCTTCTTTAATGCATTTGCGCCAATAGCTGTAATGCTAGCTGCTGTTGTAGTGCCAACATTGCCAGCTAATTTCCCGAAAGTTGTAATATCAAAAGTGGGGTCAAGATAACCGGCAAGCGTATTATTTACTCTGAATTTCAACCCATTTGCATCAGTGGTCCCTACAAAATTAATATTGGCATTGGTGCCCCCGTTCCCTAATGTGAGCCAGGAAGTGCTGAAATTATTATTACCTGCCAAAACCATTACCCAATTAGGTGCCGCAGGGGTGCCTGAATTATAATAATAACCCGGTACAACATTGTTTGGGGAAACGCCTGCGGTAACCGTATTATAAACCAATAAGCTTGTTGGCGGGTTAGTTAAAGGAGCAGCGGCATTAGTTGCAGTCAAGGCTACCTGCGTAGGAAAGATACCTAAAGTAGTGCCGCCGGAAAGGTCAAGGATAGCTGCAGCATTTGGCGTAGTTGTTCGGATGCCTACGTTTACTCCATTAGCCCCTGCACCGCCTAAGATCAATGAGTTGGAAGCGCCAACAATAGCGCTATAACCAATAGCTGTTGCATTAGTAAGGGCAGCGGAGCTTACATTGGTTGCATAGCCTACAAAAGTATTATTTGTACCTGTCGTGTTGGCAACCCCTGTATTATAGCCTATTGCCGTATTCCCTGCACCGGTTGTATTCGCTGATAAAGCGTTACTGCCAACTGCAATATTTTGAATACCGTTAGTAGTAGAAGTAGGTTGATTCGCAAAAAGCGTATTATAGCCAATGGCGGTATTATCTGTATTGTATGCAGTGCCGCCGTTTGTATAAGATTGCGTAAATAAACTTTGATACCCCATTACAGTATTATTGCTTGCCGTTGTATTATGCATAATTGTGCTGGACCCTACTGATGTATTATATGAACCTGTTGTATTAAATTCAAGGTTCAGGCCGCCTACAGAGGTATTCTGGGTGCCGCTGGTGTTTGCAAAAAGAGAACCATAACCTACCCCGGTGTTCTGTGTAGCGTTGTTTTGGCTAAGTGCAGTATACCCAACCGCTGTATTTGCAGCGCCGGTTGTATTTGCTCCCAGCGCATTATCGCCAACAGCAGTATTGTTTACCCCGCTTGAATTGCTCTTTAAAGCATTTGAGCCCAAAGCTGTAATGCTTGTGGCAGTAGTAGTGCCGATATTACCCGCATTCCTGCCAAAAGTTGCAATAGAATTAGCCGGGTCAATATAACCACCGAGTATATTGTTCACCTCAAATTTGAGTGCATTATTATCCGTAGTGCCTATAAAGTTAGTAGAGGGGTTTGTTCCGCCGTTGCCTAATGTAAGCCATGAAGTGCTTGAACTGCTATTGCCTGCAGCAAACATTACCCAGTTAGGCGCGGCAGGGGTGCCTGCATTATAATAATAACCGGGCGTTACATTGTTTGGCGCTGCGCCTGCCGTTGCTGTATTATATACCATCAAACTTGTCGGCGGTGCGGCCACAGGCCCGGCAGTGTTAGTAGCTGTCAATGCTACCTGTGGCGGATAAAGCCCCAGCGTTGTTGCATTGGACAGGTCCAAAACAGACGCTGCATTAGGTGCGGTATTTGCACCAACAGTCATTTGGCCATTTGCAGTAACAGCTAACATAAGTATGGCTGTTAAAAAAGAGTATACAGTCTTCATACGGGCAATTTTTTTATATGACAAAACTCAAAAGTGCTATTGTGTATTTTAAACACATTTAGCAATGCGAACGTAATTAGAAATATTTTAAGGGTCAAATTTAATTTTTTTTATAATAGGAAAGCCTTAAATTACGCTTGTTGCATCAACTCCCTAAATCGTAACCAATCCTCCAAAACATACAGGTAGCTTTGCATAAAAATTAAATACTATGATAGCGACAAAAGGATATGCAACACATGGCGCAACAGAGCCTGTTGTACCTTTCAGCTTTGAACGCAGGGAACCCGGCCCGCATGATGTACATTTTAATATACTTTATTGCGGCGTATGCCATTCAGATATTCACCAGGTACGCAACGAATGGGGCAACTCCATATACCCCATGGTACCCGGCCATGAAATTGTAGGCAGGGTAACCAAAACAGGCAGCCATGTTACAAAGTTTAAAGAGGGCGACCTTGCTGCCGTAGGATGTCTTGTAGATTCATGCCGGGAATGTGACAACTGCAAAAAAGGCCTGGAACAGTACTGCAAAAATGGAGCTGTAGGGACCTACAATTCTCTTGAAAGAGACGGAAAAACACCAACTTATGGTGGCTATTCAAACCAGATCACTGTACATGAAGATTTTGTCCTGCATGTGTCAGATAAAATACCGATAGAAACAGTAGCGCCCCTTCTCTGTGCAGGCATCACCACCTATTCCCCTCTCCGTCATTGGAACGTAGGCAAAGGCCATAAAGTAGGTGTTGTAGGCCTTGGAGGCCTTGGCCACATGGCAGTTAAATTCGCCGCATCCTTTGGCGCGGAGGTAACTATGCTCAGCACCTCTCCTTCGAAAGAAGCAGATGCCCGCCGCCTTGGTGCACATAAGTTTGCCCTTACCTCAAACCCGGAACAGTTAAAAGAATTAAAAGGCCACTTTAATTTTATAATCGACACCGTATCTGCTCCTCACGACTACAATACTTACTTAACAATGCTTGATACCGACGGCATTATGATATGTGTCGGCGTTCCACCGAAACCAATTGAATTTTACGGGTTCAGCTTATTGGGCAATCGCCGCAGCATCGCCGGTTCAGGCATCGGCGGCATCCCTGAAACACAGGAAATGCTAGATTATTGCGCGGAACACGGCATCACCTCAGATGTAGAGATCATAGACATAGCATATATCAACGAAGCCTACGAAAGAATGCTCAAAGGCGATGTCAAATACCGTTTTGTTATAGACCTTGCAACATTATAAACTGACATCCCCCTTTTAGCATTAGAAGGGGAAGGATAAGTCGAAAAAGGCCATCCTTATAGGATGGCCTTCAATTCATTGTCATACACAGCAATTACTATTTCGCCACCACCATCTTTTTCGTATCTATCAACCTACCGTCTATCAGTAAAGAATACTGATACATCCCGGTATTCATTTCAGCACCGCTGATAACCTGCCTCCCATAACCGCTGTTAGCAAGCGTATATGTTTTTAAGGTATGCCCTGAAATATCTGTTATCATAAGCGCTGCATTATGGAAGCCCTGTGGAATATAATAGCTGATATAGGAACTACCATTAAAAGGGTTGGGAACATTTTGATCAAGGCGGGGCTGGTCTGTAATAGTTGTCACTTGTTCGCTGTTTACTGCGGATTGCATGTTTGATGAAAAGCTATTACAGCATTGGCTCATAGCAGACTGCATCTGTGCAATAGTGCTTTTTATGTCGCTCAATTGTTGCTGCAAACTGGTGTTTAATTCTTGCTGTTGTACATTGGCATTCTTTAATGAATCTATCTGCTGTTGTTTATCAGTGTTTGTAGCGCTCAATTCCTGCACTGCCTTAACCAGCGGCACCACGAACTCAGCATACCGCAAACCATACAGGTCTTTACTGTTCTTGGCAGCATCAACGCCGCTAAAATTATAGTTTACTTTTTGCGCCGCTTTCTCTACGTCCTGTGCAATAAATCCTGTATAAATAACCTGCTCTTTTGCAGTGCGCGCTGCTAATTGTTCCTGTGTTGGCTGTAGAGCATTGCCGTCTTTATCTTTATGGATCGGCCGCTGCACAATTCTATCCGCAGCATCAAGGTTAAGATTATAAGTCACTGGTTGCAATTGGTTAATAAACGCTAAGCCCGGTACATTCTGCTGAATATTCTTCTTTACCCTTCCATCGCTTATATTGGTCCAGTTGGCATAGCCCCCGATGCTGGTAACAGCATTATCACCTATACGCACCTGGTCGCTTGCTGTAGCAAGGGCGCCGCTTCCAAAAGCGTTTGCATCGGTCCAGGTACCTGCATTTACATCTGCATAGCACCCTTCAGCAGTGTTATAACCCCCTGTGGTATTGGAAAAAAGTGACTCATAACCATTTGTAGTGTTTTCAATCCCCGTTGTATTGGAAGTAAGTGCACCAGCTCCATTTGCAGTGTTTAGAACCCCCGTAGTGTTGTAATAAAGCGCCTCATCTCCATTTGCAGTGTTATAATTACCAGTGGTATTATAATATAAGGCTTCATAACCATTTGCAGTATTTGCGACCCCCAGGTTATTGAAATAAAGTGACTGATAACCATTTGCGCTGTTATGATTGCCCGTAGTATTGGCATAAAGCGCTTTGCTGCCGATCGCAGTATTGCCGATGCCGGATGCGGTATTATTTAATAAAGCTGAATCCCCCACAGCAACAAGGTTACTGCCCGTTTGGTTATATTTTAATGCCCTTACGCCTATTGCCACATTGCTGTACCCCGTAGTGTTACCGCTAAGGGCGTCATATCCATCACTGGTATTCGCATTGCCTGTAGTATTACCACTAAGAGCATACCCACCATTTGCAGTGTTATAATCACCAGTTGTGTTATAGTAAAGACTGTTAAAGCCGTTTGCAACATTATAACTGCCGGCAGTATTGTAAAAAAGAGTGCCTAACCCATTTGCTGTGTTATTATTACCCGTAGTATTAGAATAAAGGGCATTTGATCCGTTTGCACTATTTGAGCTTCCCGTAGTATTGAAATAAAGGGTAGAAGTTCCGTTTGCTGTATTGGCAGATCCGGTTGTGTTAGAATAAAGGGACTGGTAACCATTTGCAGTATTATAATTTCCCGTGTTGTTTGACAAAAGCGTCTTACTACCAATGGCTGTATTTTGAGAGCCCGTAGTATTATTCAGCAAAGCCGAATCCCCCACAGAAACAAGGTTACTGGCTGTTTGGTTATCCTGTAGTGCACTTACCCCGATTGCTACATTGCTATACCCTGTAGTGTTTAATTTGAGCGCATTAAATCCATTTGCTGTATTGGCATTACCAGTAGTATTATAAATAAGCGCAAATGAGCCATTTGCAGTATTATCATTGCCCGTGGTGTTGGCATTAAGAGCATCTCCACCATTTGCAGTGTTATAATTCCCCGTTGTATTGAAACTAAGGGCATTCACACCATTTGCAGTATTGACAACCCCCGTAGTATTAGAACGAAGGGCATCGACACCATTTGCAGTATTATACTCTCCTGTAGTGTTATAATAAAGGGCTTCATACCCATTGGCAGTATTGAAAAACCCCGTAGTATTGGAATAAAGTGCTTTACTGCCAATTGCTGTATTGTTAAGACCTGTATTATTATTATACAAAGCTGAATCTCCTACAGCAACAAGATTGCTGCTTGTTTGGTTGCTTTTTAATGCATTTACGCCTATTGCTACGTTGCTGTACCCGGTAGTGTTGTAATAAAGTGCCTGGTAACCATTTGCTGTATTAGAACTTCCAGTAGTATTATCATACATCGATGCATAGCCATTCGCAGCATTACTGATGCCTGTGGTATTGGATATAAGACTATACTGCCCGTAAGCACAATTTTGACTGCCTGTAGTATTTCCAGTAAGGGCAAAGGCGCCATTGGCAGTGTTGCCACCGCCGGTTGTATTTGAGTAAAGGGCAGTATAGCCATTCGCTGTATTGCTAACGCCTGTAGTGTTTGAATAAAGCGTTTGGTAACCATTTGCTGCATTATAACTTCCTGTAGTATTAGAATAAAGCGCTTTGCTGCCAAAAGCTGTATTGCCTTTTCCTGTTGTATTACTGAACATAGCTGAATCACCTACGGCCACCAGGTTGCTTATCGTTTGGTTGTCTTTTAATGCACTTACTCCTATTGCTACATTGCTGTAACCGGTAGTGTTATCGTACATTGCGACATATCCATTTACAGTATTAAAATTGCCTGTTGTGTTGTCATTAAGTGCCTCACTGCCGTCTGCAGTATTGCCCATCCCTGTGGTATTAGAAGAGAGTGCCGTATATCCATTCGCAGTATTATTGGTCCCCCCGGAATTAGAATATAGGCTCAACACTCCGTTGGCAGTATTGCCGCCGCCTGTAGTATTAAAATAAAGTGCTTCATAACCGGTAGCTGTGTTGCTGACACCTGTAGTGTTTAAATAAAGTGGCAGGTAGCCCGTAGCAGTGTTATAGCTGCCTGTCTTATTGGAGTAAAGTGATTGGTAACCTGTAGCTACGTTATAAGTGCCTGTTGTATTTGAATACAACGATTCATACCCTACCGCCGTAAGGTTGCTCACCGTGCTGCTAAACAGTGTGCCATAGCCAACAGCAGTATTGTTGCTGCCCGTTACATTCGTAAAAAGAGACTGCCCGCCATTTGCAAGGTTATAACTACCTGTCGTGTTATAGTTAAGCGTTTGCCGGCCGATCCGGTATATATATTGCCCTGTTGTATTGGATTGCAGCGTTGTTGCGCCGTTCGCAACGTTGAACGAACCCGTAAGGCTGGCTCCGCCTAATGCGGCATATCCAAGTGCTGTATTTTCAATGGGCGGATTACTGCCTGAGGCGTTTTGCAGGCATAAGAACCCGATGCCTGTATTATAATGGCTGCCGGTATAAGTACCTTCTACGATACCTCCTTTGGATCCGCCAAGAACAAAGTTTAATGGAAATGCATTGGTCGTACCCAACACATTACCGCTAACCGCTGCATTGCCTGCCAGGCTCCAGCTCTGCGCCTGTGCAGCCTGCGTTATTACAAATAATAGTGCTACAAAAAAGAACAGCTTTTTCATGTTTGTTTGCGTTAAAGCAACAGCCCGGGTGTAATGTGGTTTCATTTTGTAAGGTTTTATGTTAAAAAATATTTCTACAAAATTGAGCCGCTCCTATTGTTTATACAATACCGCAATATGGGGATGTGGTTCGCCTTCCTTATCTTTAATGTATAATACATCCTTTGTTGCACTGCTCTCAAAAAATAGTCATTCTCTCTGTTGTACTGTCCTGTACAATTATGGCAGCCTTTGCACAAACCGATCTTCGTTTCAACCATTTCACTACTTCCAATGGATTGCCAGATAACACAGTAAGAGATATCTTTCAGGACAGGAATGGTTATTTATGGTTTTCTACAGGTGAGGGGCTCATGAAATACGATGGTGTTAATAAAACCATTTATCGCCATAGCGGTGGCGATTCTACTACGCTTTCCAGTTCAGATGTTACAAGCGTTTGTGAAGATAATTCAGGAAACATCTGGGTAGGAACATCAGAGGGGCTCAATATGATAAAACAGGATGATGGCTCAGTAAAAAGATTTTCATCTTTAGCTTTCAACAGGATTTTCCGGAGTCAGAACGTCACTTCAGTGAGCTGCAATATCGACGGCACAATATGGGTTGGTACCTCAGCAGGCTTATTTAAATACTCCGCTCTAAAAGATACCTTCCTGTATGTTTTGCATCGCCAGATCATTAATATGCCCGCTTTGCCCGCAGCCGTATCCTATAAAGGAATATCATTTGATACAAAAGGGAATATTTACACATCCCTTGCAGGAAGCATTTATTATTCTTTAAATAAAGGCAGGTCTTTTCAGGAACTGGATCTTCAGCACCGCACAACTCTTCCCAACGGCGAAGTATGGATCTCCTTCATAAAGATCATTGACGGTAATTTATATTGGTCGGATTGGGGCTATTCACACATTTATTGTAAAAACCTTACAACCGGTGCTCAGAAGGAGTATGTCTTTGACAAGCTTCCATTTCAGCATCCCACTGAGGTCATATATGATATATGCAAAACAGGGGATGATGAATTGTGGCTGGCAGGCGTTCAGGGCATTGGAGAAACAACAAATGACGTTTTTATTTTAAACAGTAGAACAGGCATTTGTAAACGGCTAAAACAGCAGCCGGATTTGTTTTCACTTCATTGTGGCAACATAAAATCTATTTTAAAAGACAGGCAGGGAACGATTTGGATCGGTGGGTTTCAGGGCATTGATTATTATAGCGAAGCATTTTCTTTATATAAAACCTATTCTGCTAAAAAAGATGATCCTGGCAGTTACCAGGGAGGCATAGTCAATTCTATCTGCAAAGACAGATCACAACGCATTTGGGTTGGCAGCAGCAACGGCCTCTCCTGTTTTAATGACAGTTCTCAGCAGTTCACCCGTTTTATCATCTCCTCCCGTTATTCATTGGGCAATAGTCTGAATAATATTGATAAACTATTTTTAGATAGTTCAGGATTGTTGTGGATAGCAACAGAGTCGCAGGTGATACAGTTTGACACAAGAATAAACAAATTTATTACTGCCAAAAACGGGGCAATAAAGATCATATATGCCTCTGATGCCACGCCGGTGGTCTGCTTTGCACAGGACCATCAAAATAATATATGGATGGGTTTATGGGAATCTGGCCTTCTTAAATATGATCAGGCAACCCAAAAAATGCAGCTTTATTCAAAGCATTCAACTGATCCTGCATTTTATATTGCCCGTGAATGGCCATCCTCAATGGTTGTTGACGATAACAATAACCTCTGGATAGGGTACAATGATTATGGTGGTTTTGCAAAGATGGATTTGAATACCCGCAAAATGGATTATTATGCTACAGATGCTGCAAACAGCAACATAAATGATCCCATTATAAGCCAGCTATTGCCTTTAAAAAACAACACGCTGATGCTTGCAACAAATAAAAACGGGTTAAAGGTATTTGATCCCGCGGCAACCAATAAGTTCTATGAAATAAAAAGCCTCATCAGTAATAAGATCAGCGGAATTTTACAGGCTGCTGATAAAACCATCTGGATAAATACCCCAGCAGGCCTGTCAAATTTGAATACCGTAACCGGCATGATTCAAAACTTTCCTGTCGAAGTTGCAGGCAGGCAATTAAACAGTGGCGCCTTCTGCATTTCAAACGATAATAAAATATTTTTGGGCATCGACAGCGCCTTTGTTTCTTTTTCCCTCCCACAAAAAAAAGATACTCCTTCTTTGGTTGCTGCAATAACCTCTTTACGCGTCAATGGAAAGAATTATATAAGCGATCTTAAAAAGCCCCTGCAATTAAAATACTGGCAGCCTAATTTCTCTGTTGAATTCTCTTCAATGAACTTTATTGATCCCCAGTTAGACCACTTTTATTATAAACTAAAAGGATATGATAAAGACTGGAATGATGCAGGCAACGAAAGGTTTGCCAACTATACCAACATCCCCGGCGGCAACTATACATTCCTGGTAAAAGTGCAGAACAGCGCCGGGATATGGTCTAAGCCGGCAGAATTACAGGTACATATAGACACCGTTTTTTATAAAACATGGCCCTTTATCCTCTCTTGCATCTTTGTGAGCATTGCTTTATTGTATGTTTTCTATAGCTACCGCATCAACCAAATAAAAAAAATATACCTGCTGCGCACAAACATTGCAAGGATATTCCCATGACGAAATAGGCAGCACACTCAGCAGCATTTCACTCCGGAGCGAAATGGCAGAAATGAAAATGAAAAGCCAGTCTGGCGAAGTAAAGGAAATTGTTGGCATAAGAACCGATGCCCGCAACCTTGTTGAATTGATGAGTGATATTGTATGGACAATTAATCCCCTTAATGATAACATGGAACAGCTGATGGTGCGGATGCAGAATTTTGCAACCGAAATATTAGCACAGAGAAATATCGAATTAAGTTTTACCGTCGACAAAAAAGTAATATCCAAGAAACTACCACTGGCGGCAAGAAGAGATATTTATCTCATTTTTAAAGAAGCAATTAACAACGCTGCAAAATATTCCTGTGCAGCATCAGTAACAGTTGAATTTACATTAAACAGGGAAGAATTAATAATGTTGATAAAGGACGACGGAAAAGGTTTTGACTCTCAAAAAAAACTACATGGTAACGGGTTGGTAAATATGAATGCAAGGGCAAAAGAAATAGGCGCAGCCTTAGCCATCAGTTCAGAACACGGAAAAGGGACAACTATTATATTCAGGTTTCGTTAAACTCCATCCCCGCATTTAGGTATTGTACATTGCTTTTCAATAACAGACCTTCGCCATTTAATTAAAACAGGTCATGCAAAAGATCCCCGTCACCATATTTGAAGACAATACCAGCCTCAGGAATAGCCTCGAAGAACTGATCTCTATGTCAGCAGAATTCTATGTCAGCGGTTCCTACCCCGATGTAACAGATCTTTTAGAAAAAGTAAACGGATCAAAACCAAAAATAATTCTAATGGATATCCAGATGCCCGGAATGGATGGCATCGAAGCAGTAAAAATATTAAATACGCAAATGCCCGAATTGCCCGTAATAATGCTTACAGTATTTGAAGATGCAGATAAAATATTTGCCGCCATTTGCTGCGGCGCTTCCGGTTATCTTTTAAAAAATACCTCTGCCCAAAAAATAATTGAGGCATTGCACGATGCACTAAATGGCGGCTCACCCATGACCCCCTCCATCGCACGAAAAGTAATGGCAATGGTTCAAAATGAAAATAAAACACCCCTCTCCGAAATTTTTAATCTATCCCCAAGAGAAAAAGAAGTGCTCAACTGCCTCAAAAAAGGAATGAGTTATAAAATGATCGCCGGCGATCTGGGCATTTCCTTCGAAACCGTCCGCACCCACATGAAAAAGATCTATGAAAAGCTACACGTAAGATCTGTTCAGGAAGCAATGGCAAAAGCCTTCAATACAAAACTTTTATAACGGATATTCACCCGGTCACTACAACATCCTTAATGCACCTTCTTGCCTTTGTGCCTTTGTGGTTAAAAAAGCCACCCCTTTCAGGATGGCCTTCAATTCATCATTCCTAATTCATCATTAGCTTAATTCCCCTTCACCAGCTTCACCGTATGTACCGTATTGCCCTGCCTTATCTGCAATATGTACATGCCGCTCGTGAACCCTGCTCCAAACTCGTATGTGCCGTCTATACCCCCCTTGCCTTCATATACTTTCACGCCCAGCATATTTGTTACTACCAATTCCACATCCTCCCGGCTGCTGCTCTCCATTTGCAGATGGAATGCTGACTGTGCAGGGTTCGGCGAAACATGAGCTGCAAATAGCTGTTCAGTTCCTGCTGTCTTTTGCATAACTCCGCCTTCTGTTAAAGGCCCGGGGCAGCTCATAGTAGTTATATTTATCGCCGCTGGGCTATAAGTACAACCTACATTATCCATCACCGTTATCGTATGCATACCTGCTGCCACATTAAAATAACGTTTGCTGCTACCCACATAAGCCAGCCCGTCAAGGCTGTAAGTATATGGCGATATACCACCCGATGGTGTAATGCTGATCGTCGTGCTTCCACCCGGGCATACCGGGTTATTACCTGCCGTAATAGCTGAAGAACTCAGTGCTGCCAATTTAACTGTTGCCGAAGATGCTGCGCAGCCATTTTGGTCTTTTACTGCAACTATATAGCTGCCATAACCTAACCCGCTGAACATATCGCTTCCCTGGTAACTGCCACCTCCATTGTCGCTATAGCTGTATCCGCCATAGCCTCCTGCTGCTGTTACTAATATATTCCCTTCCGTATTGCATGCTGCACCGCTGGTACTGCTTGCAAACGATACCTTCGCTGCCGGCTGCACAATGCTGATAGTATCAGTATTATACGTGCAGCCCACATTGTCTTTTACCGTTATAAAGTAAGTACCCGCAAGCTGGTTGAAATACCTGCTTCCACTTGGCACAAACATCCCGCTAACGCCATTGGTGCTAAGGCTGTAAGTATAAGGCGTCGCCCCGCCTATTGGTATGGTGGTGATCGTTTTGGAGCTGCCGTAGCATACCTGTGTTGTAGCAGGCGCTGTAACTGCGCCCATCAGCATCGGTGTTTTCGTTAGCGGGTTCACGCTCAGCCTTGATGCCGTGTCCAAACATCCTGCTGCATCAGTTACCGAGTAACTATAATACCCCGGCGCCACAGGGCTGTAAAGCGGGTTAGTACTTGGTCCATAAACAATTGGCCCTGACAAATAAGTTTTGCCGCTGTTCACCTCATACTTATACGGCGTTGTTCCGCCTGTTACCGATCCTGACAGTGAACCGGGGTTGCCGTAACAGTCAGGGTTCACCTGTGTCATGGTCAGCACCAGGTTGTTGGGGGTAACGGTAATAGTAAAACTCTTAGGTGCGCTGCTGCAAGTGCTGCCCTGCTGAACAAAATTGCCTAATGAAGTTGGTAAATTGCCCACCCCTACCGTGGCAACCACCGTATTGGTTGCCGTATTGATTCTCAGATATAGAATTGGAATTTTGATTAACTACATACACTAAGCTGCCATCACCGTTTACGGATATGCCTTCCGGGAGATTCCCAACCGGTACTGTAGCGGTCACCGTATTTGTTGCTGTATTAATTACTGATATATTGTTGGAATTATAATTAGTAACATACACCTTGGTGCCGTCGGGGCTTACTGTTACTCCTGTCGGGTGGGTTCCAACCCCTATTGTTGCAGTCACTATATTGGTTGCAGTATTGATGACAGATACACTGTTAGAATTAGAATTTTTATTTGCCACATAAACTTTTGTGCCATCAGGGCTTACAGCTAAACCCTCCGGATCACCACCCACTTCTACTGTAGCAGCCACGGTATTGTTTGCGGTATTGATTACTGATACTGTTCCCTCAGGGAACTCAGAATTGGTTACATATACCTTACTCCCATCGGGATTTACAGCAATGCCTGTCGGAGAATTACCAACCTGTACAGTGGCAGCCACCATATTAGTTGCAGCATTAATAATAGATACAGTACCGGAAGATTCATTAGCTACATAAACCATACTGTTATCCGGGCTTACCACTATGCCTACCGGTTGGTTACCTACCGATATAGATGCCGTCACAGTATTTGTTGCCGTGTTAATTACTGATACAGTATTTGAATTAGTATTAGTTACATATACTTTGCTGCCATCCGGGCTTACTGATACTCCTTCCGGGTTGTTATCTACTGTAATTGTTGCGGTCACTGTATTTGTTGCAGTATTGATTACAGATACAGAATTGGAAGCTTCACCTGCGTTGGGGATATAGGCATTATTAACCTCCTGTGGCGTTACGGTCACCGTAGACGTTACGGGTGCATTTGTTGCATTCGTTGCCGTAAAAGATGGAATATTCCCCGTACCGCTCGCTGCCAGCCCGGTAGTGGTATTGTTATTCACCCAATTGTAAACGATCGTGTTGCCTGTTGTGGTTGAACTGCTAAAGTTCACAGCTTTGGTAGCAGTATTATTGCATACCGTTTGGTTAGCAGGCTGTGTTACAGCAGGCAATGGGTCAACAGTAATAATAAAATTGACAGGTTCGCCACTGCAAGTGCCCCCTTGCTGAATAAAATTGCCTAATGAATATGGATCAAAAGCTAATGCTATTGTAGCAGTTACCATATTGGTTGCAGTATTGATCACAGATATAGAATGCGAATCTACATTAGCAACATACACTAAGCTGCCATCAGCGCTTACGGATAAGCCCTCAGGTTCATTACCAACCGGTACTGTGGTGATCACCGTATTAGTTAGCGCATCGATCACTGATACATTGTTAGAACTTGGATTAGTTACATACACTTTAGTCCCGTCGGGGCTTACGGCTACCTCCGATGGGTCATACCCCAGCGGTATTGTTGCAGTCACCGTATTCGTGGCCGTATTGACCACTGTTATGCTATTAGAATTAATAGTAGCATCGGTCAAATAAAGTTTTGTGCCATCAGGGCTTACACATAAGCCAATCAGATCAGCACCTGCCGTTATAGTGCTCACGGAATTATTTGCCGTATTGATCACATATACTGTTCCATTCGGGTAATCAAAATCAGCCACATATACCTTACTCCCATCGGGGCTTACAACTATTCCCTCCGGAAAATCGCCTATTGGTACTGTTGCAGTTACACTATAAGTTGCAGTATTGATGACAGATACATTTTTGGAATTAAAATTCACTACATAAACCCTGCTGCCATCCGGGCTTACCGCTAAGCAGTGTGGGTATGAGCCTACTGATATGGAGTTCGTTACAGTGTTAGTTGCCGTATTGATCACGGATACAAAACCAAAGCCCGAATTTGTATTGCTTACATAAACTTTGTTGCCATCCGGGCTTACGGCTACCTCATCAGCGCCAATTATTGGTATCGTGGCCGTTACGGCATTGGTTGCTGTATTAATTACAGTTACCATATTGAGGCCTGCGATGTAGGCATTGTTAACACCTTGTGGTGTCACCGTTACAACAGACGTTACGGGTGCATTGGTTGTATTGGTTGCCGTAAAGGCTGGAATATTGCCCGTACCACTCGCTGCAAGCCCCGTAGCAGTGTTATTATTTGTCCAGTTATACTCCGTTGTACTCCCTGAAGCTGCTGAGTTGGTAAAATTCACAGCTCTTGTTGCACTGTTTACACATAGAGCCTGGTTTGAAGGCTCCATTACATCCGGCAATGATTTCACACTGATAAACCCGGTAATAACGCCACTGCAAAAACCAGAGAGGGTTACGGTATAGTTATAATTTCCCACTGCGGTAGGCGTACCGCTTATAACAACGCCATTAACTCCATTAACAGGTGTAAAGGCTCCCGTTACGCCTGGAGGTAATCCACTGAATACCGCACTAAAGGACTCCTGGTTTTCATAGGAAATAGTAGTTATCGGTGAATTAACACATACCGCTTGGGAATTTGAACCGGCTGCCGATACTAAGCTCGCACACTGCCCTTTGCCGGTTTGTGCCTGCAACAGGAATAATAAACTAAGAACAACAGTCAGTAGGCAGTGGCTTGTTTTTCTCATAAAAAAAGCCGCAGGTAGGTAGTGAAGTTTCATTGTATCAATTTTTTGAGGTTCAAAATATTTTGCACAAAATTGAGACTCTCTTCTCCTTTACACAATACCGCAATATGGGGATGGTGTGCCGATCTTACTACCCTTAATTAATATACCCGTTTATTGGCTCCATGGAAATAATGCAATATTTACTAAGCTGAGGCCATAAAAAAGCCACCCTTTCAGGATGGCCTTCAATTTATCATTCATCTGTCATCTGTCATCTCCTATCTGTCATCTATCATCTCCCATCTCCCATCTCCCATCTCCCATCTGTCATCTGTCATCTCCCATCTGTCATCTCCCATCTCCCATCTGTCATCTGTCATCTCCCATCTGTCATCCCTAATTCCCCTTCACCAGCTTCATCGTGTGCACCTCATTGCCCTGCCTTACCTGTAATATATACACGCCGCTGATAAAGCCTCCTCCAAACTCATAGGTATTGTCTATACCCCCTTTGCTTTCATACACTTTCACACCAAGCATATTCATCACCACTAGTTCCACATCTTCCCTGCTGCTGCTTTGTAATTGTAAGTGGAATGTTGACTGCGTGGGGTTCGGCATTAACCTTGCCTCAAACATTGGCACTGAAGGTGACAGTTTCTGCAGTTCTTCCGTACCTCCTTCTGTAAGAGTTGGTGCGCAACTTGCCGAAGAGGTATCGATTGTTATCGAAAGCGGCCCATAGGTGCAGCTTACATTATCCTTAACCGTTATGGTATGCTGCCCCCCCGGTACGTAAAAGTAACGGCTGTTGCTTGGCACATATAGCAGCCCGTCAAGGCTGTAAGAATAAGGAGCCGTTCCACCACTTGGCACTGTATAAATAGTTGTGCCTGAGCCGGGACATATAGGGTTCTTCGCTGCTGTAATAGGAGAAGAGGTCAGTGGCGAAAACTTAACCACGGCGGCGTTAGATGCACATCCGTCCTGGTCTTTTACTGCTACAGTATAGCTGCCATAAGCTAAACCGCTGAACATATTTCCTGCCTGGTAGGTAGCTCCTCCATTATCGCTGTAAGTATATCCTCCATAGCCTCCTGCTGCTGTTACTACTATTCCTGCCAGTGTGTTACATGCCTGCCCGCCAATGCTTGTTGTGAAGGATACACCCGCCGAAGGTTGTGTGATGCTGATAGTGTCTGTATTGTAAGTGCAGCCCACATTGTCTTTAACGGTAATATAATAAGTGCCTGCAGACACATAAAAATACCTGTTGGCGCTTGCTACGAACGGACCGCTAACGCCGTTTGTATTAAGGCTGTAAGTATATGGTGTAGCACCCCCAATTGGTGTGGTACTGATCGTTTTTGAGCCGCCATAACATACCTGGGTTGTAACAGGTGCGGTATTGGTGCCCATAAGCACCGGAGTCCTTGTCAGTGCGTTCACGCTTAGCCTTGCTGCTATTGCCAAACACCCTGCGGAGTCTGTTGCCGAGTAAGTATAATACCCCGGCGCTACAGGGCTGTAAAGTGGATTAGCGCTTGGGCCATAAACTATCGCTCCTGTATTATAGGTTAAACCAGTATTCACAGTGTACATATACGGAACTGTACCACCTGTTACTGCTCCTGACAATGAGCCCGGATGCCCATAACAGTCAGGATTCACCTGTGTCATTGTCAAAACCAATGTTTCTACCTTTAAGGTGCCTGTGTCATAACTAATGTTGTAATTGCTTAACCCTGTTCCAACTGCCGCACTCGGTGTAATGCTATAAGTTCCTGTTGCCGCTCCTGCTGCTGCTCCTGCACTTGTTAAGCTTACACTGCTTACAGCATCAATAGCCGCAAGGCCGCTATCACTAAATTCTTTCCCTGTAAACGAATAAGTTGCGCCGCTGCACTTTCCAAGATTATTTGCTGTGATAGTAAGTGCCGCTTTGTTAATTGTAAACCCATAAGCTGCTGATGTGTCTCCGCTAAAATTGGCATCTGCTGCCACTGTCGCAGTGGCTGTATAACTCCCTGCACTCGTTGGTGCTGTACTGTCTGGCCCATACACTGTGCCGTTCACACCAACATAGCTGAATACAACCGCCCCGGTTGACCCGCTTTCTGTGTAAGTAGTTGGCCCCTGCGATGCTCCGTTATAAGTATATGTTGTTGCTCCGGTAACAGTGATGCTGCTGCTGCATCGGGTAACAATGTTTGCAATAAAGTTACCAAAAGCCCATGGTTCATTACCTACGGTTACTGTGGCTGTTACCGCATTGGTAGCTGTATTAATAACACTCACTGTATTATCATCATTATTTGCCACATATAACTGGCTGCCGTCAGGGCTGACACTTACACCAAAAGGCCCGCCCCCAACGGTTACTGTAGCTGTTACTGTATTAGTTGCCGTACTGATAACGCTCACTGTATTATCCCCATCATTCACCACATAAGCTTTGCTGCCGTCAGGGCTAAAACTCACACTAAAAGGAAAGCCTCCAACAGTTATTGTAGCTGTTACTGTATTGGTAGCTGTATTGATAACGCTCACTGTATTATCATTACTATTTGCCACATATGCTTTGCTGCCATCGGGGCTAACACTTATACCATATGGCAGGCCCCCAACAGCTATTGTTTTTGTTACTGTATTAGTAGCTGAATTAATGACGCTGACCGTATTGTCATCATTATTTACCACATATACCTGGCTGCCGTTAGGGCTAACACTTATTCCATAAGGCAAGACCCCAACTGGTACGGTAGCTGTTACCGTATTCGTAGCTGTATTGATAACGCTCACCGTATAATCCGCAAAATTTGTCACATAGGCTTTGCTGCCGTCCGGGCTGATACATATACCAGAAGGGCTGGTCCCAACTCCTACCGTAGCTGTTACGGTATTGGAAGCTGTATTTATGACGCTGACTGAGCCATCACTATTAGCGTTGTTATTTAGAACATATACTTTACTGCCGTCCAGGCTAACACTTACAGCCTCAGGTACGTACCCAACTGCTACCGTGGTTATTACCGTATTGGTAGCTGTATTAATTACGCTGACCGTATTATCATTAGAGTTTGTAATGTAAGCATAAGCTACTGTACCCGCAGCAGGGAAGAATGTGTTATTACTGGTTGCTGTACCAAAAGGTGTAGAAACAGTTATATCCCCCGTTGACCCCGTTCCAACTACCGCCGTAATAGATGTAGCGCTTACTACAGTAAAAGATGCAGCCGCAGTACCGCCAAAGCTTACCGCTGTAGCTCCCGTAAAATTAGTACCCGTTATCGTTACCGTTGACCCGGGACAGGCTGCCGCCGGAGTAAAAGAACTTATTGTCGGCAACGGTATATAGGTAAACCCTGCCAGTGTTGCTGTACCACCCGGTGTTGTTACACTCACGCTCCCCGATGCCCCTGCACCAACAACTGCCGTAATGGTTGTTGAATTTACAACAATAAACGACGTTGCTGCCGTATCGCCAAAGCTTACTGCTGTTGCCCCTGTAAAGTTTGTACCCGTAATGGTTACTGTGGTCCCTGTTGCTGCAGATGTTGGCGTAAAGGAAGTAATAGTGGGTGGGCATGGAGTAACAATGTTTGCAATAAAATTACCAAAAGAAAATGGCCCACCGCCTACCGTTACTGTTGCCGTTACCACGTTGGTGGCTGTATTGATAACACTTACTGTATTGCCATTGGTATTTCCTACATATACTTTGCTGCCATCCGGGCTCACACTTATACTGGCAGGAAAATCCCCGGCAGCCACTGTAGCTGTTACCGTATTGGTAGCTGTATTAATAACGCTCACCGTATTATCATCACTATTTCCCACATATACTTTGCTGCCATCGGGGCTCACACTTATTGCTTCAGGCGACAGGCCCACTGCTACTGTAGCTGTTACCGTATTAGCAGCAGCGCTTATAACGCTCACTGTATTATCACCATAGTTTGTCACATATACTTTGCTGCCGTCCGGGCTTACACTTACACCCCATGGCCCATACCCAACCGGTATTGTTGCTGTTACAGCATTGGTAGCCGTATTGATAACGCTCACCGTGCCATCGCTTTGATTCGTCACATATACTTTGCTGCCATCAGGGCTGATACTTATGCCCCAGGGCGCGTTCCCAACCGGTATTGTTGCTGTTATGGTATTGGTAGCTGTATTAACAACGTCCACCGTATAATCAATAGCATCTACCACATATGCCTTGCTGCCATCCGGGCTCACACATATACTTATGGGCGCGCCAGCCAATGGTATTGTAGCTGTTACCGTATTGGTAGCAGTACTAATAACGCTGGCCGTACCATCGCTTCTATTTATCACATATACTTTGCTGCCGTCAGGGCTAACACCTACACCATACGGGTTAGACCCAACAGTTACAGTAGCTGTTACCGTATTGGTTGATACATTGATAACGCTTACCGTTCCATCAGAATAATTTGCAACGTAAGCATAAGCAGCCTCGCTTGCATCAGCAAAGAATATGTTATTACTGGTTGCCATACCATTAGGCGTAGCAACAGTTATATCCCCTGTTGACCCGGAGCCTACTATAGCTGTTATAGATGTAGCGCTTACCACAGTAAAAGATGCAGCCGCAGTGCCGCCAAAGCTTACCCCTGTTGCCCCTGTGAAATTACTACCCGTTATAGTAACAGTTGACCCCGGGCAGGCTGCTGCCGGACTAAAGGAAGTTATTGTTGGCCCGGTATACGTAAACCCTGCCAGTGTTGCTGTGCCTCCCGGTGTCGTCACACTCACGCTCCCTGATGCTCCTGCACCAACAACTGCTGTAATGGTTGTTGAATTTACCACCGTGAACGATGTCGCAGAAGTACCTCCAAAGCTTACTGCTGTAGCGCCGGTAAAGCCTGTCCCGGTTATTGTTACTGTTGCTCCCATGCCGGCAGATGTTGGCGTAAAGGAAGTAATAGTAGGTGGGCATGGAGTAACGATGTTTGTAATAAAGTTACCAAATGAAAATGGCGCATCTCCTACCGTCACTGTGGCCGTTACCGTATTGGTAGCTGTATTGATAACACTGACTGTATTATCGCTGGAATTTGCAACATACACTTTGCTGCCGTCAGGGCTCACACTTACACCAATAGGTGCCTGGCCAACTGCTATAGTAGCTGTTACTGTATTGGTGGCGGTATTGATAACACTCACCGTATTATCAGTATAACCTGAATTTGCCACATATACTTTGCTGCCATCAGGGCTAACGGCTACACCCAAAGGGGAGCCTCCAACTGGCACTGTAGCTGTTACAGTATTGGAAGCTGTACTAATAACGCTCACCGTATTAGCCGCGCCATTTGACACATATACTTTGCTGCCGTCAAAGCTCATAATTATTCCCTGCGGGCCGCCCCCAACTGTTATGGTAGCTATTACTGCATTGGTAGCTGTATTGATAACACTGACCGTACCGGCGTAATTATTCAGCACATATAATTTGCTGCCATCAAGGCTGACACTCACTCCTATGGGAAAGCTCCCGGCTGATATTGTAGCTGTTACCGCATTGGTCGCTGTATTGATAACGCTCACCGTATTATCGCCAAGATTAGCCACATAGGCTTTGCTCCCATCCGGGCTAACGGCTACACTTAAAGGGGAGCCTCCAACTGGCACTGTCGCTATTACCGTATTGGTAGCTGTACTGATAACGCTCACCGTATTATCGTATTCACTTGTCACATATACCTTGCTGCCGTCAGGGCTTACACCAACCCCGATAGGTGAGTAGTCAACTGCTATGGTAGCTGTTACTGTATTGGTAGCTGTATTGATAACGCTGACCGTAGCGTCATTAAAATTTGTAATATAAGCATAAGCCGCCTCACTTACATCAGCAAAGAATATGTTATTACTGGTTGCTGTACCAACAGGCGTGGAAACAGTTATACCCCCTGTTGACCCGGAGCCTACAATGGCTGTTATGGATGTAGCGTTCACTACAGTAAAAGAAGCAGCCGCAGTGCCTCCAAAGCTTACCGCTGTTGCCCCTGTAAAGTTAGTACCCGTTATAGTAACCGTTGAGCCGGGGCAGGCTGCTGCCGGAGTGAAGGAAGTTATTGTTGGCAATGGAATATAAGTAAACCCTGCCAGCGTTCCCGTGCCGCCCGGCGTTGTTATGCTCACGCTCCCTGATGCTCCTGCACCAACAACGGCTGTAATGGTAGTTGAATTCACAACCGTGAACGACGTTGCAGCATTACCGCCAAAACTTACTGCTGTGGCTCCTGTAAAGTTTGTGCCGCTTATTGTTACTGTGGTTCCCGTAGCAGCAGATGTTGGCGTGAACGAGGTGATGGTTGGCGCTGGTACAAACGTGAACCCTGCCAGCGTTCCCGTGCCGCCCGGCGTTGTTATGCTCACGCTCCCTGATGCTCCTGCACCAACAACGGCTGTAATGGTAGTTGAATTCACAACATTAAATGATGTAGCTGCTGTGCCGCCAAAGCTTACTGCCGTTGCCCCGGTAAAGCTGCTGCCCGTTATGGTTACTGTAGTTCCCGTTGCTGCGGATGTTGGCGTGAACGAGGAGATAGCCGGGGGGCAGGGAGTAATGATGTTGACCATAAAATTACCAAAAGCAATTGGCTGGCCTCCAACCGGTATATTGGTCACCAAAACATTTGTAGCCGTATTGATAACGCTGACTGTACCGCTGTAATTTGCCACATATACTTCGCTGCCATCAGGGGTAACACTTACTCCATAAGGATTGCCCCCAACAGGTATAGTAGCTGTTACAGTATTGGTGGTTGTATTAATGACGCTGACTGTACTGGCATTGAAATTTGCTGTATATACCTTGCTCCCATCGGGGCTAACACTTATTCCTTGAGGCCCGGTGCCAACCGCTACAGTAGCAGTTACTGTATTGGTAGCTGTATTGATAACGTTGACCGAAGCGCTTCCTTCATCTGCCACATATACTTTGCTTCCGTCAGGGCTCACACTTATTCCTTCAGGGGTACTCCCAACTGGTATGTTAGCTGTTACCGTATTGGTAGCGGTATTGATAACGCTGACCGAAGCGCTTCCTTCATCTGCCACATATACTTTGCTGCCATCAGGGCTAACACTTATCCCATAAGGAAAGTTCCCAACGGCTATGGTAGCCGTTACAGTATTTGTAGTTGCATTGATCACGCTCAAACTATTGCTGCCTCCGTTTGTCACATATACCCTGCTGCCATCAGGGCTAACAATTATTCCTTCCGGCTCGCTGCCAACCGGCACAGTAGCTATTACCGTATTGGTTGCCGTATTGATAACACTTACTGTATTGTTGCTTAAATTAGCCACATATACCTTGCTGCCATCCGGGCTTGCACTTACTGCCCAAAGGCTGCCTGCAACCGCCACGGTGGCTGTTGTGGCAAAGGTTGCTGTATTTATCACACTCACAGTGCTGCTGGCAGCATTTGTAATATAAGCATAAGCCGTACCTACGCCGGCATAAAAAGTGCTTTTGCTGGTTGCTGTGCCACCCGGTGTTTTTACCGTTATGCTTCCCGTTGAGCCGGGGCCAACGATCGCCGTTATGGATGTTGCGCTTACTACAGTAAAAGAAGCCGCGGCAGTGCCCCCAAAGCTTACAGCTGTAGCACCCGTAAAACTGGTGCCCGTTATTGTAACAGTTGACCCGTAGCAGGCTGATGGCGGAGTAAAGAACGTGATAGTTGGCGCAGCTATAAATGTAAACCCTGCCAGTGTTGCTGAGCCGTTCGGGGTTGTTACACCAACATTGCCCGACGAGCCACTACCAACAACTGCTGTAATGGTTGTTGAATTTACAACACTAAATGAGGTAGCTGCCGTGCCGCCAAAGCTTACTGCCGTTGCCCCTGTTAACTTGGTACCGGTTATTGTCACGGTTGTTCCGGCTCCTGCTGATGTTGGCGCGAACGATAAAATGGTGGCTCCCGTATAGGTAAAGCCCGCAAGTGTTCCCGTGCCTACGGGTGTTGTTACGCTAACATTGCCTGATGAACCATTGCCAACAACTGCTGTAATGGTTGTTGAATTTACAACTGTGAATGATGCTGCCGCCACACCCCCAAAGCTAACTGCTGTTGCACCGGTAAAGCTGCTGCCGGTTATGGTTACTGTTGCACCGGCTCCTGCAGATGTTGGCGTAAAGGAGGATATGGCCGGCGTGCAGGGGGTAATAATATTTGCCATAAAATTACCAAACGCATTTGGGTTGCCACCAACAGTCACAGTACCCGTTAACGTATTGGTTGCTGTATTAAAAATGTTAACTGTGTTACTGCCGGAATTTGCCACATATACTTCGTTGCCATGCGGCGTAACACTTACTCCTAAAGGGTTGGCCCCGGTTGACATAACAGCCGTTATAGCATTAGTTGCCGTATTATATACGCTCACTGTGTTGCTGCCATAATTTGTTATATATACTTTGCTCCCGTCAGGGGCAACGGCCACTCCTTCAGGATTAATCCCCCCAACTCCCACCAAATTTGTTACTGTATTAGTTGCCGTGCTAATTATGCTCATCGTAGTACTGCCATGATCTGCCACATATAGTTTGCTGCCATCCGGGCTTACCGCTATTCCCCAAGGTTGGCTGCCCGAAACTCCTATCGTAGTTGCTAATGTGTTAGTTGCTGTATTAATAACGGATACAGTATTACTCCCATAATTGGTCACATATACTTTGCTGCCATCCGGGCTGATACATATTCCTGTAGGGTTAGCTCCGGTCACTATTGATGTTATTATCGTATTGGTTGCCGTATTAATTATAGAGACACCAGTGGCGGTATTATCCGCCACATATATTTTGCTGCCATCCGCGCTTACACATACGCCCACCGGCCCGCTCCCGGCTACTCCGGTAGCCGTTACTGTATTGGTTGCCGTACTTATAACGCTGAATGTATTGTTACTAAAGTTGGTCACATACACCTTGCTGCCATCCGGGCTGGCACATACCCCATTAGGCCCTGAACCAACTGCTACAGTAGTTGTTGCAGCATTGGTTGCTGCATTTATAACGCTTACATTCCCGCTGCCCTCATTTGGGATATAAGCATAAGCCGCCTCGCTTACATCAGCAAAGAATATGTTATTACTGGTAGCCGTACCACCCGGTGTGGTAACAGTTATATCGCCCGTTGACCCTAAGCCTACTGCAGCCGTTATAGATGTAGAATTTACTACGGTAAACAAAGCAGCCGCAGTGCCGCCAAAGCTTACTGCTGTTGCCCCTGTAAAATTAGTCCCCGTGATAGTAACGGTTGACCCCGGGCAGGCTACTGTCGGGGTAAAAGAGGTAATGGTAGGCACCTGTGCATAAGTTGTTAGGCCAATGGCAAAAGCCAGTATTGAAAGCAACAGTACTCTAACGGGGGTTGATTTTTTACGCATGATTAGTTTTTTTGGCTTGTTGAATTACCTTGGTAATGATTGTTGTAAAGAAAGTATTTATATGGCAGAATTATTTGATAATATAAAAAATTACTATGCACAGGTCCATTCGGGAAAAGGCATTAAAACAAAAGTCAATACCCCCCACTACATCTTCACCCCCTGCATCGAACCAAAAACAACAAAGAAAAAAAACCCACCAGTTAACACACGGTCTTTACACAAAGAAGAAGGTCTTATATAAAAAACAAGCAATATTTACACAACTCAAATAAGAAGAAAAGCAAGCTGGTTAAAGCATCATCATTAAATGATCAGGTCAATGCTTCCTGCAAAAAACAAAAATAGCATTTGACAAAAAACAAAAAAAATATTTATTTCTGCACCCATGTTGATTGCAACATTTACCATCCCGCCCTCTAAATGTAGGTTTGGCTGGCGCAACAACTAAAACCATCCCTTTAAAGAGTTGTTTTCAGTCCCCGCATAAAGCTAAAACACAGTAACCCCTTCCCTCACACCATAAACCCTTCCCCTTCAGCAACCATAGAAAATATATGAAGGTGTCATGCAAGTCTCATTGTTATTCTCAGTCACACCTATGCCAAAGCTATTATACCTGCGTCGGTCTAACGCCATGCCTTCGTTCATCCTTCGTCTTTTATAGATGATTTACCGCTGAATAATATATGCTGTGGTAAGGAGAAATAGCCATCTGAGTGAGGGCAGTAAAGATACAACTTTAGCCCCTTTTCCCATGAAGATAATTTCTCAATAACCAAAAACACATTTCCTATCTTCGCCCCATGGACAGTTTGTTGCAGCAAATAGAGCAGTATAAAAGCGAGATCTCCGCATTCAATGCCACCACTCCTGATGACGCTGAGGCCTTCCGTATAAGGTGGCTTGGCACAAAAGGCATTGTAAAAGCCGTCATGGGTGAAATGAAGAACGTGCCTCCAGAACAAAAGAAAGCCTTCGGCCTCCTGCTGAATGAGTTCAAGCTCTTTGCTGAAACCAAATACGACTCCCTGAAAGGCGCTTCTGTCAACCGTCATCTCACATCTGCCCACTCGCTTGATCTCACCCTACCCGGCACCCCCCTCCCCGTCGGCACCCGCCACCCTTTAAGCATAGTACGCAACAAGATCGTCTCTATCTTCAAAAGGCTTGGTTTTGCCGTTGCAGAAGGCCCTGAAATTGAAGACGACTGGCACAACTTCGGCGCCATGAACCTCCCCGAAGACCACCCCGCCCGTGACATGCAGGATACCTTTTATGTGAATCAAAACCCTTCGTGGGTTTTACGTACTCACACCAGCAGCGTGCAGGCCCGCGTAATGGAAAAGCAAAGACCACCCATCAGGGTTATTTGCCCCGGCCGTGTGTACCGCAACGAAACCATTAGCGCCAGGGCGCATTGTTTCTTCCACCAGGTAGAGGGCTTATATGTAGATGATAATGTCAGCTTTGCAGACCTCAAACAAACCCTCTATTTCTTTGTGCAGGAGATGTTTGGCAAAGAAGTGAAAGTGCGCTTCCGCCCCAGCTATTTTCCTTTCACTGAGCCAAGTGCAGAGATGGATATTAGTTGCCTCATCTGTGGCGGCAGCGGTTGCAATGTATGTAAACACACCGGTTGGGTGGAGATTTTGGGCAGTGGCATGGTACATCCTAAAGTGCTGGAAAACTTCAACATAAACCCCGATAAATACACAGGCTTTGCCTTCGGTATGGGAGTGGAGCGTATCTGCCAGCTAAAATATCGTGTCAACGACCTTCGCTTATATTCTCAAAATGATATTCGTTTCCTAAGACAATTTACCGCGGCGCTTTAAGCCTATCATCTGTGCTAACTCTGCTTGGCCATCTTTTCCGCATTTTCTGCTACCTGCAAAGCTTCAATAAAGTCTTCGATCTCTCCGTTTATTACCGCAGGTAAATTATAAGATGTTAACCCAATTCGGTGGTCAGTAACCCTACCCTGGGGCCAGTTATAGGTTCTTATTTTGGCACTCCTGTCTCCTGTACTTACCAATGTTTTTCTATGCCTTGATATTTCCTCCTCATGCTTGCGCACTTCTTCTTCATAGAGTTTTGTCCGCAGCATGGTCATTGCCTTTTCTCTGTTACCAAGCTGGCTTCTTTCAGTCTGGCAAACCACCACCACCCCTGTAGGAATATGCGTCAGCAACACTTTTGTTTCTACTTTATTCACGTTCTGTCCACCTGCGCCACCGCTTCTTGCCGTTTCCATTTTCACATCGGCAGGGTTCAATTCAAAGTCCACCTCTTCAGCTTCAGGCATCACTGCAACCGTTGCTGCCGATGTATGCACCCTTCCCTGCGTTTCTGTATCAGGCACGCGCTGCACCCGGTGCACACCGCTTTCAAATTTCAACGTACCATACACATCCTCGCCTTGAATTTCAACGATTGCTTCTTTATATCCGCCAACAGTTCCCTCGCTTTCGCTTACCAGCGCAGTCTTCCATCCTTTTTTAGAGGCATAACGCAGGTACATATTCAACAAGTCCCCCGCAAATAAACTCGCCTCATCTCCACCGGTTCCCGCGCGTATTTCAAGAACCGCATTTTTATCATCCTGCGGATCTTTAGGTATCAGCAATTTGGTCAGTTCTTTTTCAAGCGCATCTTTCTTTTCTTCCAGTTCCGGCAGCTCCATTTTTGCCAGTTCCCGCATATCCTCATCATTCCCGTTCAGGCTTTCCTTTGCAAAATCATAGTCAGACAGCACTCTTTTATATTCCTCAAAAGGCTGCATGATCCTTTCAAGCTGTTTATATTCCTTGCTGTATTGCTGAAATTCTTTTTGTTTATTGATTATTTCAGGGTTGGTCAGCGCCATGCCTACCTGTTCAAACCTTGCTTTTATTGCTTCTAACTGTTCGGTCATTTTAAAAATTTACGTTCACCTGAATTATGATAACCACAAATTTGCCCGCCATAATTCAAAGCCCGCAAATTTACATTATTTAAAATGCTGTTGAGCATCGGCAATACCTTGCAGGATGTACAAAACATCAAAAATGACCTCTTTTCTAGGTTTTTGCAGGTTTTACGTCTGAAACCCGGTTTAGACCGCTCTGGACTAAGCTTAGTCTGCTTAGGTCTAAATTTAAAATGGACTGGACTAAGCTTAGTCTGCCCCGGACTAAGCTTAAAATGCGCTGGACTATTCTTAGTCCGCTCTGGACTAAGCTTAAAATGGCTTGGACTATTCTTAGTCCACGCAGGACTAAACATAAAATGGGCTGGACTATTCCAGTAAATTCCAAAAATGCGCTCTTTTTGCCATAACCTTGCCGTACTTATATGGTTTAAAAGGGTGTAAAACCATCAACCAATTAACTTTACCGCATGGCTTATAATAAACTCAAGGCAGATAACATCTTCACAGGCACAGAAATGCTCATTGCTAACGAGGTATTAATTACTAATGAGGATGGGAGTATTGAAGCTATTGTTGATGAAAAAGATGCCGGGGAAAATGTACAAACCTTCCAAGGCATCATCTCTCCCGGATTCATCAACTGCCACTGCCACCTGGAACTCAGCCACATGAAAGACATGATTCATGAGAAAACAGGATTGGTAGATTTTGTTTTGCAGGTCCTCAAACACCGCAATTCTTCCGAAGGAACAAATAATAGCCGCAATCGAAAATGCCGAAGATGAAATGCTGCAAAACGGCATTGTTGCCGTTGGCGACATTTGCAATACTGCCTATACATTTTCGCAAAAAGCCAAACAAAGGCTACAGTATTATAATTTCATTGAAGCAAGCGGCTTCGTTCCTCAATTTGCAGAAGCAAGATTTCAGCAGGCTTTCAATGTTTATGAGCAACTATCAACTATCAACCACCAACCATCCGCCATTGTTCCCCACGCCCCTTATTCTGTTTCAAAAGAATTATTTCTGCTCATCAACCAATTTTCTTCAGGAAAGATCTGCACCATTCACAACCAGGAAACGCCGGAAGAAGACAGGTTTTTTGCAACTGGCGAAAGCGATTTCAAAAGGCTTTACCAGCAACTTGGCATCGATATATCATTCCTCAAACCCACTCAAAAGACCAGTCTCCAAACTTTTCTTCCATGGCTAAAAGATGTTTCGCAATTAATTTTAGTACACAACACATTTATAACCCAAAGCGATTTGGATTTTCTTACAGTACCACCAACCACCAACCACCAACCACCAACTTTCTTCTGCCTCTGCCCAAACGCCAATCTTTACATTGAAAATACTTTGCCCCCCGTTGATTTATTAAGAAAAAACAACTGCAACATTATCCTCGGCACAGACAGCCTTGCCAGCAACCATAGCCTTAATATATTGACCGAGTTAAA
>CAVYTF010000006.1:0-129590 GCA_963771435.1 uncultured Bacteroidota bacterium
CAATACATCTCCAAAGTTTTGCAGCTTGCTGTTCTTTTTGCTGTACGCAAAATAAATAACAAGCCCTGCTATCATCCATATAAACGCGCTTAGTAAAGTAGTCCCCGATAAACTTACTATCATAGCAGTACAAACAACAATTCCAAGAATAGGCACAAGTGGTACCAATGGAGTTTTAAAAGGACGTGGTAAACCTGGATTTGTATAACGCAATATCATAACACCTATACAAACTAATACAAACGCAAACAAAGTACCAATAGAAGTAAGATCGCCTGCTACCGTCCCAGGAACAAAAGCTGCGAATAAGCCTACAAAAACAAAAAGGATTATGTTACTTTTATAAGGCGTTCTGAATTTACTATGCAAAACAGAAAATGTTTTCGGCAATAAACCATCTTTACTCATAGTATAAAACACCCTGGATTGCCCCATTAACATTACCAATATTACAGAAGAAAAGCCTGCCAATATAGCTATAGTTACAAAAAGGCTAAGCCAGTGAAAACCGGGCATATACGTATCAATGGCATAAGAAACAGAAGCCTCTTTACCAGCTTTTATAAAATCTGTGTAAGGGGCTACACCTGTAAGTACATACGAAAAGAGAATATATAAAATAGTACAAATAACCAGCGACCCCAAAATACCCATCGGCATATCTTTTTTAGGATTCTTAGCTTCTTGTGCGGCAGTGCTTACAGCATCAAAACCTATAAATGCAAAAAATACTACTGCAGCCCCTCTTAACACACCGCCCCACCCATGGTCAAAAAAATCTTTATAAGAATAATGTGACCCATCAGGTTTTAATGCATCAGGTGCATTAGCAGGTATCATATATGGCGTATGATTGGCAGGATTAATAAACTGCCATCCTATAGCTATAAACACAAGCACTATAGCAACTTTCACAAAAACGATAATAGCGTTCACCGTCGCAGATTCTTGGGTGCCTTTTATCAATAATAAAGACAGTACTAATAAAATAAATAATGCAGGGATATTCATAATGCCAGTATGCATCACATTGTTTATTAGTGTGTGTTCGAATGGTGAATGGCACCATTCATAGGGTATCTTATTTCCTAACAATTTATTTGCATACTCGCTCCAGCTAATGGAAACTGTTGCAGCACCTAAAGCATATTCCAATATTAATGCCCATCCAATGATCCATGCAATAATTTCTCCCATAGTAGCATAAGCATACGTATAAGCACTGCCTGCAATAGGTATGATAGACGCAAATTCAGCATAACAAAGCCCAGCAAAAGCGCAACCCACAGCAGCAATAATAAAAGAAATTGTAACAGCAGGTCCTGCATGTTCTCCTGCGGCAAGCGCAGTGCGCACAAACAAACCCGCCCCAATAATAGCTCCAATACCCAACGCCACTAAATTACCCGCACCAAGCGTACGCTTCAATCCCTTTTCGGAATCATCTGCCTGCGCAAGAAGCTGGCTCAATGGTTTTTTTACAAATAAACTCATACAGTCGTTTTATGATTTTTAAATTAAGGTTGGAAAAATAATGATTTATTCATTTATACTTTAAAATTCTTTTAAACATCCTCATTTCGCTGATATTTCCAGTGTTATGGTCGTAGGGAAGCTTTCTTCAAGGTTCACCTTGCGAAGCTGGGGGAGAAGGGCAGCGTAATATAGAAATAGCCAATGTTGTAACATTAGGAGCTGAATCTTATAAAGGAACCATTTCTTATAAGCGAAGCATTATTTATTAAGGAGGCATCGTTTCTTGCTGCATGAAGACAAAATGTGGAAAATGCGAAGCCAGGAAACATTAAATAAGCCATTTAAATAGCAAAGATGCTAAAACGCCGCCAAGAATAGGTGCAAAAACAGGTATCCAGCTATAACCCCAGTCGCTATCACGTTTACCCTTAATAGGCAAAAGAAAGTGCATGATACGCGGCCCAAGGTCGCGTGCAGGATTAATAGCATACCCAGTTGGTCCGCCCAAACTTAAACCAATACCAAGAACAAGTAACGCCACTGGCAATGCATCCAGCGAGCCAAGGCTGTTGCTTGATTTGGTGATGAAAAGCACGCTGAAAATAAACACGAATGTGCCGATCAGCTCAGTAAGGAAATTATCCATTGGTTTATTGATTGCAGCCCCTGTGCAGAAAACGGCAAGTTTTGCATTGGCATCTTCTGTTGCATTGAAATGTTGCCTGTAAGCAAGCCATACAATAAATGCCCCGAGCATAGCGCCTATAAATTGTGCGCCGATATAGCTGGGAACCAATGCCCAGCTAAACTTGCCCGCACATGCAAGCCCTATAGTCACAGCAGGGTTCAAATGAGCACCGCTCGCAGCCGCAGATACATACACACCAACAAACACAGCGATTGCCCACCCAAAAGTAATAGCTATAAGGCCCCCGTTAAAACCTTTGGTCTTGTTTAGAACAACATTAGCAACAACACCGTCGCCCAGGATAATTAATACAGCAGTTCCCGTAATTTCTCCGATAAAGGCAGTCATGATTGTAGGTTTAGTTAAGGCAATATTGTTTTGCAATTTCTATAAATGAAACGATTTGTTCGTTGATCCATACATCATTTTTATTCATCAAAGCGGCCATCGTCTTTGCCACAAAAGGCGCTGCACTAACGGCTTCTTTTGCATCAAGAAATAATGATCTTGTTCTTCGAGCCAAAATATCTTCAACCGTTTGGGCCATTTCATTTTCCACAAAATAAGCAATATCAGTTTCGCTATAATGAAAGCCGTTATTTACAAAATCCGCTGCTTCAATAACTGCATTAACAATGGGCAGATCTTTTGTTATGCATTTTGACTTAGGCAGCGTGCCTACAAAAGCCGCATTGTTAACGGCTTCCTCAGCCATTTTTCTGTAAGTTGTCCATTTGCCGCCGGTGACAGTTACTAAATTAGAATCTGAAACAAAGATCGTATGGTCGCGGCTCAGCATAGCCGTGCTTTTCTTTCCTTTTTTTTTCACCAGCGGTCGAAGGCCTGCAAACATACTCATTACCTCTTTGCGGGAAATGGGTTGCTTAAAATACTTATTGGCATGATGAAGAATAAACTCGATCTCTTCGTTCATTGGTTTTGGCTCAATGTCAATGCTATTCACAAGTGTATCCGTAGTGCCAAGGATTATTTTATCATGCCAGGGAACGGCAAAAAACACTCGTCCATCGTCCGTTTTGGGGATCATCATTGCAACATCAGCAGGAAAATATTTTTTGTTAATTACTAAATGAATGCCCTGTGAAAAAGTGATACGTTCGTCATCTTCAGGGCTGTCCATTTGCATTACCCTATCGCTGAAAACACCTGTAGCATTAATAACCGCTTTTGTTTGTATGATATATGATTCGTTGGTAAGGGTATCCGTTACGACCACGCCTGTGATCTTTTTTTTTGTTTTGACGAAGGATGTTGCCTCGCAATAATTCACAATTGTTGCGCCATGTTTAGTTGCCGTAATGGCCAGGTCAATAGCCAGTCTTGCATCGTCAAACTGCCCGTCAAAATATAAAATGCCACCTTTTAATTTATTTGATCTGATGCCTTGCAAGTGGTTAATGGTTTCTCCTTTACTAAGCCATTTCGTTTTGCCCAAACTTAATTTGCCAGACATGTGATCATAGAGCTTTAATCCTATGCCATAATAAAACTTATCGATCCAGGTATAAACAGGCACCACAAAAGCTAAAGTCTTTGTTACATGAGGTGCATTCTTTAAAAGGTAGCCCCGCTCGCGCAAAGCCTCCATAACAAGCTTTATGTTTGCCTGGGCTAGGTACCTTACGCCTCCATGAACTAATTTTGTAGAGCGCCCGGAAGTGCCTTTTGCAAAATCATATTGTTCTATCAGCAAAGTCTCATATCCACGCGAAGCGGCATCCACAGCGGCGCCTAACCCTGTGGCCCCGCCACCGATAATGACAATATCCCATTCTTTCTGCTCTTTCGATCTTTGCAGCATTTCCTTTCGGTTCATGTTATCTTTCTTGTCTATGCGGTTCGACCCTTAGTCTGCCCAAACCTGCGCTGCTCTCACTGCCCGCTGCCATTCGCTTGATAAACTCTTTCTTTTTTCATTGTCAATTTGCGACTCAAAGATCTTATCCGTTTGCCATTGCTCCTGGATCTCCTCCATATTATTCCAATAACCAACCGCAAGCCCTGCAAGATAAGCAGCGCCCAAAGCAGTTGTCTCCGTCACTTTTGGGCGAATGACCTTCGTATTTAAAACATCGCTTTGAAACTGCATCAACAGGTTATTTGCAGTAGCGCCGCCATCAACACGCAGTTCTTTTAAAGTAATACCAGCATCAGCTTGCATGGCATTCACTACATCCATTGTCTGGTAAGCAATACTTTCAATTGCAGCACGCGCAAAGTGTGCAGCGTTGGTGCCGCGAGTTATGCCCACCATGGTGCCGCGTGCATGTTGGTTCCAGTAAGGTGCGCCAAGCCCTGCAAACGCAGGCACAAGATAAACGCCGCCGTTGTCGCTAACCTCGCTTGCGAGGCTTTCAATTTCGTTTGATGAACGGATCATCTTCAGTCCATCACGCAGCCATTGTACCACAGCGCCTGCAATAAACACGCTGCCTTCAAGAGCATAGTTTATTTTACCATTTATCTGCCATGCGATAGTAGTGAGCAAGTTATTATTTGAGGTTACTGGCTTCTCGCCTGTGTTCATCAGCATAAAACAGCCAGTACCGTATGTGTTCTTCACCATACCTGGCTGTGTGCACATTTGCCCGAACAAAGCCGCCTGCTGGTCACCTGCAATACCCGCAATTGGGATATTATGAGCCGTTAAAATATTCTGTGTGTAACCATACACCTCGCTGCTGCTGCGCACTTCAGGCAATATATTTTTGGGTATATCAAATAAAGCGAGCAATTCATCATCCCATGATAGATCATGAATATTAAACAGCATAGTACGCGAAGCGTTGCTTACATCAGTAGCATGCACCTGCCCGTTTGTTAGTTTCCAAAGCAGCCAGGAATCAACGGTGCCAAAACATAATTCATCTTTTCCCGCCTTTTCTCTTGCGCCCTTTACATTATCAAGTATCCATTTAAGTTTAGTCGCTGAAAAATAGGCATCAATGATCAATCCCGTCTTTTGCTGAATAAGCAAAGCATAATTCTTTTCTTTCAGCTCATCACAGAAACCTGCAGTGCGCCGGTCTTGCCACACGATGGCATTATGGATAGGATTGCCGGTTTGTTTATCCCACACTACAGTCGTTTCCCGCTGGTTGGTGATGCCGATAGCGGCAATATCCTTTATGCTCAACCCTGCTTTTGTAACAGCTTCTGCTGCAACACCCAGTTGTGTACTCCATATTTCATTAGCATCGTGTTCCACCCAACCGGGTTGGGGAAAGATCTGTGTAAACTCTTTTTGGGCTATGGCTTTTATGCTGCCATCATGCGCAAAAACAATAGCACGCGAACTGGTGGTTCCCTGGTCAAAAGCAAGAATGTATTGAGGCATTTGCGATAATTTATAAACGGAAATTAATAATTAAAAATTAGTGCAATTGAAATTTTGCTGGCAAACGCAATTTTATATCAATTGGGAAATATCTTTTTAGGACAAAAAGACATCTTATTAAAGAAAAGGCAAGGATCTGCCTATCGAAAATTAAAGATAAATACATCTATGCTGCATAGAATTGGGTTACATCCTGCATACAGTCACATTTCCCATAGAAGAAAGGGTAGCCCCTTTCAAAACTACTTTCTAAAATTATTATTTGAGAATATTGAACAGTAAATAGAAAGATCTACAAAGATTTGATCCATTTTACCAGTTCATCCCTTCCCTTGCCCAACTTTGTTTGAAGCCTCCCAAGCAGTTCGTCATCTTTGCCTTCTTCATACTTCAGATCATCGTCAGTGAGGTTAGCATGAGCCTGTTTGATCTTTCCTTTCATTACGTTCCAGTTTCCTTTTAATTCTAGATTGTCCATAAAAATTGTTTTTAGATGAATAATGCACTTGATAAAACAATTAATATGCCATCGCAAAAAAAGAACTGATTCAAACGGCGAACTATTTCAAATGATGAGTTATGTGGTTTTTTGCACACAAGCAACAGTTCTTTGCATATATGCAAACGAGCCGCCCGATGGCACATTCCAAATAGATGTTAATTAGCACAAAAGGTAACGTATCTTTGAATAGATAACAAAGATTTATATTAAATTCATAAACAGAATCAACGGAATAGGCAGCAAATGGGTCAAATCAATAATGGGCAGCAATGTGTTTCCCAAACACTTAAAACTTTTATGAATTATGAATTATAGGCAAACAAATTTATCACTGGCAATATTAGGAGGATTATTTGCAGGCCTCATAGCATCGGTAGGGTGCGAGGCCTATAACGTAATTTTCAGGTATGCAACACACTACGATCTCGCTACAGATTCTATTAACGTCGAAACGCTCATTTTCGCGCCCGTGTTGTTTTCAGTTATAGCAGGAATTCTTTATTTTATTATTACTAAATTTATCAAAGGGGGAAAGCTCATATATACTGTTTTGATTCTTTTGATAACATTAGCGGTAACATTTGCAGATTTCTGGGTAAAATTGGGGAGTGAATTTGGAAATACCGCCCAACTTAGGGAGCTTGGCTTGGGTATTATTTTAATAATAGGTGGAATAGACACTTTTGTATTGCCCTATGTAACCAAACATGATATAATGGCCGAGTAAGCTTTTCTGAATTTGATCTTCTACTTCTTTTCCTGTTTCAAGTTCCTTTTGTAAGCTGAAATATTGCTGAGCAGCCCTGCTTTTGCTATATGGCGAACGGGATGTATTTTTGCCCCGCAAATAAAATTTTCTGTTGAAAATGTATAAGAAAATTTTCCACTTGTTTTACTTCTTCATTTAAAAAAATCTTCAATTAATATGGCATACGATGTAATTGTTTTAGGCAGTGGCCCTGGTGGCTATCCAGCAGCTATCCGCGCTTCACAGCTTGGGTTTAAAGTGGCTATCATAGAAAAAGAACTGCTGGGGGGCATCTGTCTCAATTGGGGTTGCATTCCTACAAAGGCATTGATAAAAAGCGCCAACATTATAGATTATGCCAATCATGCTTCCGCCTATGGTATCACTGTAGAAAACCCTAAGGCCGATTTTGGCGGCGTCATCAAACGCAGCCGCGGAGTAGCCGATAAGATGAGCAAAGGAGTAGCATTTCTGATGAGGAAAAATAAGATCGATGTGATAATGGGGTATGGCAAACTGAAAGCAAAAGGGCAAATAGAAGTAACCGCTGCTGACGGCAAAGTAACAACAGTAGAAGGCAAATACATAGTGATCGCTACCGGTGGCAGAAGCCGTGAACTCCCCAACCTTAAGCAGGATGGCAAAAAAGTTATTGGCTATCGCGAAGCAATGGTTTTGCCTGTTCAACCCAAAAGCATGATCATCGTGGGCAGCGGCGCCATAGGCGTTGAATTTGCCTATGTATATAATTCAATGGGAACCAAAGTGACTGTGGTAGAATTTATGCCACGTGTGGTTCCGGTAGAGGATGAAGACATTTCTAAAGAGCTGGAGAAACAACTGAAGAAACAGGGCATAGATATATTGACAAGCGCCAATGTGGAAAGCGTTGACACAAGCGGCGCAGGCCTAAAAGCATCAGTAAAGAAGGCTGATGGAAGCACTGTAACACTGGAAGCAGATATATTGTTGAGCGCTGTAGGCGTAGTGGCGAACGTAGAAAATATTGGCTTAGAAGAATTGGGTATTAAAACAGAAAAAGGCAAGGTGGTTACAGACAAATACCTGCAAACAAATGTAGCAGGCATTTATGCCATCGGCGACTGCACGCCAAACCAGGCGCTCGCACACAAAGCCACTAAAGAAGGTATTAATGCAGCCGAACATATTGCTTATATTGAAAAGAAACTGGCTCATGCACCTGATGCAATTGATTATGGCAATGTACCTGGCTGTACTTATTGCACACCCGAAGTAGCGAGTATTGGAATGACCGAAAAAGCAGCTAAAGAAGCCGGCTATGAATTGAAAATTGGTAAGTTCCCTTTCATGGCAAGCGGCAAAGCCAGCGCTGCAGGCGCAACCGATGGTTTTGTAAAAATAATTTATGATGCCAAATACGGTGAGTTGCTTGGTGCACACATGATCGGTTATAACGTAACTGAAATGATCGCAGAAGTATCTGTAGCCAGGAAGCTGGAAACCACCGGCCATGAGATATTGAACGCCATCCACCCCCACCCAACCATGAGCGAAGCAGTAAAAGAAGCAACCGCTATGGCCTACGGAGAAGCAATAGATATTTAATTAAAGAGTTTACATCTTATTTTATTTCAATGAAAAGGACCGCAAAAATTGCGGTTTTTTTTATTGAAATCACTTGGCTTCTCTTAGCCACCATGTCCAGAAATCGATTATAGTTCCACCTACCTCCATGGATCCTTCATTGCAAAGCACATGGAATGCTCATTCACCTCCGTCCGTATTACGTCAACCCTTCGTTCATCTTTCGTCTTTTATATATGTATTACTTAGGGAAAACTACTGCTCAGAAGGGGGAAAATACCAGGTTAATTAGCTCCGTAAATGTACAATATTATTCAGTCTTATATTCCACTTGTTTATCACTTTTTTGCTGCTCTTATCCCGAACTCACACTAAATAGGAATATTTTTGCAGGAATGAATACTAAACTTAGCATCAACATCAACAAGTTTGCAACGCTGAGAAACAGCCGTGGCGGAAACAATCCTGATGTAGTAAAGGCCGCCATTGATGCGCAGCAATTTGGCGCTGATGGTATTACTGTGCACCCCCGCCCTGATGAAAGGCATATCCGCTACGATGATGTTCGCGCCATAAAAAATATTATTACCACAGAATTTAATATAGAAGGAAACTGTACTGAACAAAAGTTCATTGACCTTGTTTTGGAAGTGAAACCTCATCAGGTTACGCTCGTGCCCGATGCTTTAAACCAAATCACGAGCAATCATGGCTGGGATACTATTAAGTATAAAAGTTATTTGGAGGATATAGTAAAAGAATTTCAGAAAGCAAGTATCCGTGTGTCCATTTTTGTAGATGCCGATGTGAAAATGGTTGAGGGTGCAGCGGAAACTGGTACTAACAGGATTGAACTTTATACTGAAGCATACGCTACTAATTTTGCTATAGATAAAGAAAAAGCAATTGCTCCTTATATAGCCGCTGCAGCCAAAGCGCAGGAACTGAACCTGGGATTAAACGCCGGTCACGACCTAGACCTGCATAACTTAAAATATTTCAAACAAAACATTCCTTGGCTTGATGAAGTTTCCATAGGCCACGCCTTGATCTGCGATGCCATTTATCTTGGATTTCATAATATTATTCAGATGTATAAAAGGCAACTTCAGTAAAAATCTTTATCCTGTTATTTTACCAGCTACTTTTTATGGTATTCATTTTTTACAAAATCTTCTTACCTTTCGCTCGTAAAAAATCATATAAAATGAAAAAAATTATTTCTATTGCAATGTTTGCAGCATTTTGCTCTATGACCTTGCTTGCCTCTGCGCAGGATTCGAAAGATAAATCTAAACGTAAAAGCCCGCCAGACAGCGTTTCTCAAATGGTGAACGGGAAAACAGTAACCATAAATTACAGCAGCCCATCTTTAAAAGGAAGAGTAATGGGTGTAAGTGTAGAACCTTATGTTGACACAGTTTGGCGTGCAGGCGCTAATGAGGCCACAACTTTTATGGTTGACAAACCGGCAACCGTTAACGGGAAAGCACTGCCTGCGGGCAAATACGCCCTGTTTGTATTGGTAAACAAAGACAAATCATGGACATTTATTTTCAACAAAACATGGAATACATGGGGCGCTTTTGATTATGAAAAAAACAAAGCGCAGGATGCATTGCAGGTAACTGTTAAACCAGCAACCACCAGCAGTTCTGTAGAAAAACTTAAATATACCATCAGCCCAGACGGGAAAGCAAGCTTAATTTGGGGGACTACTGAAGCAAGTTTCAAAGTGAAATAAAGCTTTAAGAAAATACATTAGAAAAGCCGTTTCATTACGAAACGGCTTTTCTAATTATAAAAACAATTTTATAGTATTATCACTTAAATATATCGTTTAATTTTTGTATCAACTGCTCACCACGCAGGTTTTTAGCGATGATCATTCCATTAGGATCAACTAAAACATTCTGTGGAATAGATTTTATGTGGTATGCTTGTGCTGCATTGTTACCCCAAAATTTCAGGTCGCTCACTTGAGTCCACGCTAATCCGTCCATATTAATAGCATTTACCCAACCATTCTTTTCCTGGTCAAGCGACACACTAAGCACAGTAAAGTTTTTATCTTTAAAATGGTTATAGGCAGCCACCACGTTAGGGTTCTCCATACGGCACGGTTTGCACCAGCTTGCCCAAAAATCAACCAGTACATATTTGCCTTTAAACTGCGAGAGGGAAACTTGTTTGCCAGAAGTATCCGGTTGTGAAAAATCAATCTCAGGGGTGCCTACAGCTCCCACCTTTTGATCCGCAATCACTTCTTCCAGATTTCTTGCAAACTGATTCTTAAGGCCATCGCCTGCTAGTGTTTTATACCTTCTTTCAAGTAGCATCACGTCTTTGTTTGGATCCACATCATAAGAATAAGCAAGCACTAATGCCGCGACAGGTGAATTTTTTTTGCGTGAGAGAAACTGGTCAATGCTTCCCTGGTAAATATTGTATGCCGTGTTAAGCATTATTACCGCGCTGTCATAAGCCGCTTGCGTTGTGGCAGATTTCATCTGTGTTTGATAATGATCTACATAATCAAACAAGGGTTTTATATGATATAAAAACTCCTCGTAATCATAATTAGTGGCGGACCCGGTGATATCAATATCAGAGAAATCAGTACCATTGCCTGTCATGCGAACATGGTCATCGCCCATGAACAAAGCAAGCCTTTTTTGCAGCGAGGGGAAATTAATTGTACATATATCGTTCTCCTTCACTTTTCCCTTCAGCAAAAACTTTCCGCCAATAGCCTTTGCTTTAGCCAAAGTGTCTTTCTCAGAATAGCCCATCATATACACCTCGGTATTTTCGGGCAGGCCTTTAAATTCTCCTTCAATAACAAACCCCATTGATGATGGTGCTCCTGTACTTTGCGCGTTTACCACAAATGGAATAGCGCATATAAATAGCCACATATTCAACCTCATAAAATTATTTAAAATCATGCCTGCAAGTTATTTAACACTCGTTTAAAATATAATGTTATTTTTAAAAAATTCTTTCTAAAGAACTTCCTTCCTTTTCCTTTTCATTTGTTTTTGCCAAATCTTATAATATTTAAATAAAATCCTATAGGATTTCGATTAAATCTTATAGGTTTAACTTTAAATACTTTATGTTTTGATTTAAATCCTGTAGGATTTAAATTTAATCCTGTAAGTTTTCAATTAAATATTATGGGATTTGCATTAAATCTTGTAGGTTTTAGTCAAATCTCATAGGTTTTGAATTAAATCTTATAGATTTTGCCTCAGAAGGCAAAACAAAAGCAAATGCTTAATTGTCTTTGTTTGTGAAATAAGCTTAGAAATCTTATTTCCAATAGTTTTTATTATTAGGAGCTATTCCAGCACTGACTTTAGAAAAGTAGAGGTAGCAGTATGTATATCTGTCACAATTTCGAGTGCTTTAATATATGAGGAGCCAATAATAGCCCCGTTTGCATGTTTGCAGGCACTTTCAAAAGTCTGTTTATCTTTTATTCCAAAGCCGACAAGCACAGGATTTTGCAATTGCAGGTTTTGAAAACGCTGCAAATATTTTTCCACGGCATTAAAATCTTTTTCATTCCCGGTAATGGACGAAGACGAAACAGCATATAAAAAACCACTGCTTAGTTCATCTAGCTTTTTCACCCTTTCATCGGATGTTTCAGGCGTAACAAGGAAAATAAAATCCAATCCATATTTTTTTATAATTGACCGGTATTCCGTTTCAAATTCATGTGGAGGAAGATCGGGCAATATCAATCCATCAACGCCAACATTTGCAGCATGAGCGCAAAACCTTTCAAAACCATATTGTAAAACAGGGTTCATATAACCCATTAAAACAACAGGTAAATGAATTTCCTTCCTGAAATCTTTTAATTGCTCAAACAGTTTTCCAATTGTCATCCCATTTCTCAATGCCTTACTGCTACTTGCCTGTATTACTTCTCCATCTGCCAGTGGGTCGCTGTAAGGCATACCAAGCTCAATGATGTCAGCGTCATTTTCCTGCAATGCCTTCATCACTTCCAGTGTGCTTTCCAAAGCAGGAAAACCTGCCGTGCAGTATATATTTAATACTTTACTTCTTTTCCTGTCAAACAACTCTTTTATTCTGCTCATAGGGTTATTCTTCAGCCTTCCTTTTCAATTCCTTTTCATATGTACTTAGTATCCTTATCTCCTCTTCCGCTTAAACAGAGCACAATAACATCATTTGCTTTAAGCTTTAATTGTTTCAACGCTGCCAATGCGTGTGCGCTCTCCAAGGCGGGAATAATGCCTTCCAATTTGCTTAGTTCAAACGCAGCCTGTAAGGCCTCATCATCTGTTGCACTCAGAAATCTTGCCCTCCCGCTTTCATATAAATGCGCCTGAAGCGGCCCGATGCCCGGGTAATCCAAACCCGCTGAAATGCTGTGGGGCTCTACCACCTGACCATCTTCAGTTTGCATTACGAGGCTTTTGCTGCCATGTAAAACACCTGCCTTCCCAAGTTGTGTGGTAGCAGCACTCATGCCGCTTTTGAGGCCATGGCCTGCAGCTTCCACAGCGATCAACTGCACGCTCAAATCATCTAAATAATGATAGAACGCTCCTGCTGCATTGCTGCCGCCGCCAACACAGGCAACCACATAGTTTGGTAGCTCGCTACCCGTTTTCTCTTTCAACTGCCATCTCGTCTCTTCGCTGATAATACTTTGAAAACGCGCCACCATATCAGGATAAGGATGCGGTCCAACTACGCTTCCTATTACATAATGCGTATTGTTTGGGTTATTGATCCAGTCGCGTATTGCTTCATTGGTCGCATCCTTTAGGGTTTGACTGCCGCTCTTTGCGGGCACAACTGTTGCCCCAAGAATCTTCATACGTGCTAAATTTGGTGCCTGCCTTTCCATATCCTTTATGCCCATATACACAATACATTCAATGCCTTTGAGGGCACAAACTGTTGCAGTCGCTACGCCATGCTGGCCAGCTCCAGTTTCTGCAATAATGCGTGTTTTGCCAAGCCGCTGGGCAAGTAAGACCTGGCCAATGGCATTGTTTATTTTATGTGCGCCGGTATGGTTTAAGTCTTCTCTTTTTAAATAAATAGTAGTGTTAAACATCCCGCTCAGCCGCTCGGCGAGAAACAAAGGGGTTGGCCTGCCTACATAATCCTTTAGCAAAGCATGGAACTCGGCTTGAAAAGCCGGTTCGTACATAATTTGCAGGTACTTTGTTTTAAGTTCTTCTACATTGCGGTGGAGCATTTCAGGTATATAGGCCCCACCAAAGTTGCCATAATACCCAAAAATATTAGGCTGCTTGTAGGTGCCTTTGTTATTTGGTGTTGTTATGTTTATCATAATGCGTTTCCATATGAATGGCATATTTTAGTATAGCAAAGTAACACTGAATTAGGATAACAGGGTAATGAGGTTTGCTATTGGGCGAGTGGGGAAGGAGTGTGAGTGGGGTTGAGTGGACATTAGGTGGGCATTGAGTGGGAACCTAGTCGACATTGCTATGGTATTGGTTGCTTGTGGAAAACAGAGAAGGTATTTTGTTCTTAAGGATCCAGGGGATAATCACAGAATTGTTTTTTGTTTCCAAGAAAAGGGGGAATGGCTATTGTGTGTTCCTTGTTATTTTCCTGGGTAAGCTTATTATAGACAAATTAAGATATGCTTCTGGTCTATTTATTTAATTTGTTCCGGGATAAATATTTTAAAAATTAATTGTTGTTTTTAAAGTTAGTTATTACTTTTATGTAAAGATCTAATGCTTCTCTTTTACCTATTTGAAAATACTAAGCTATGTCACTTGATATCAACATCGTACTGTCTAAGCTGGAAACGCTCATAGAGGGTAACGTACAGGAAACTTTAGACACTACATGTATCCCTCCTTTTGGAAATGTTTATGTGGATCATGCGGATGTGACGGGCGTTACAAGCCATGTGGATGCCACGGCAAATGCCGCTGACTTTGATGTGAGCGTAAATATTTTTGCTGTTGACCTGCCTTCGCTGGAGGCAAATGTGAATGGAACGCCACCGGGTGCCATCATTCCCGCAGGGGTGGCTGTTATCCATCTTCAACTTTCAGTTTCAGGTACTGTGCTTCAATTGGTTTGCACTTCTGTGGATCTGCCGGGGCCGTACGAGGCGATGGCACCAGCACTGCAAGCACTTGTGCCGCCTATATCTACAGACCTGAGCTCTTTTTTTAAGCAATTGAATATTGCTAACCCTACTAACAACAAGGTAGCTGAAGTGGGTGGCGCACTGATCATCAGTTTTGACCCAGAGAGTAGTGCAGTTAATCATTTACAGGCGGGAGAAGACTGGTGTTTCTTTCTTGATGCAGACACCATGAGATCGTTAACGCAGTCCAAGCTAAGCGGCCCTTTATCTTCCCTTACCTCCCATGGCGTTACCGGACTGAACGAAACCATCAACTGGAACCCGGCCGGCATTACCCCTCATATTGACATTGTTATCACGGGAAAATTCCCTGTTCCTAACCCGTTCACGGCAGGCATTACGCTTAACCTGGGAATTGATTTTGACCTGCTGCATGTGATAGCCACTAAACTGGGTTTTGCTGATGAAGACCTTGAGTTATTAGTGACCTGGGGACTGAGCGTTGACCTGGGAGAATTTGTACCGGGATTTGTGGAAACGCTTGTTGAAAATAAAATTAAATCTTATTTCAACCCCGCTTCGTTTGGCGGTACGGCGTTGGGGCCAAATGAGTTTTCTATTGATGAAGGCCTGCCCCTTGTGCAATTCGGCGGCGCCACTTTTGAATATAATTCTATTATAGGGTTGCAGGATGGAATGGTGCTCGGTGGGAGTATCGAAGGAATAATTACTGTGACCGATGGAGCATTTTCTTACAGCGTTAATGCATTTCCACAGGTGTATATTGAGTATGGCGACTGCATTTCGGGCAGACCGCCCGGGCCAACCACCATCAACGATATTTCAACGCTGGCATCGGCATCTTTTCAGAACGCGGGTATGCTCTGTTCTGTCACACAGGAGTCTCCGTCCACTTCCTCAGTTAACCTAGCGCCTTACATATCAACGATACCTGCAGCGGATGTGACTGCAAGCGAGATCGATATATCTATTAAACTATCGGGCTTCCTAGGCGTGATACTCAACGCTATTGGTAAGGATGTGATCCTTCTGGTGAAAACCACGCGCGGCACAAGGATGGTGAATTTTGGACTTACACCCGCTGCGGTGATGAACGGTAACACGGTGACCAATGTAATATTTGTGCTGCTCAGAAACTGCCCGGGGCAACCGGTGCCCTGGTGGCAGGAATTTCATTCGTATAATCCGAAATGGAGCATTGACCCTCCAATAGATTACCTGCAAAATATAGAGCAGGTTGTAGAGTTCCAGTCTGTGGTGATGCGCGTGGCGGGACTGGAAAGCGGTGAACTGCTGACATTTGACCAACCGGGTATGGGCATGAGCGTGTTCTCTGCCGGCACTGAGGAAGCGCTGTATATACCGGCTATTTTGCCGACCCGCTCAATTGATGCGCCGGCGGTGTTAGCAAGCGTGAGCCGGCAAAGCCTGCAGGTGACCCAATCCGTCTTCCTATTCCAACGGGTAGCTGTGCTACAGACGCCAAGGGCATTGAGCCACGAGCTGAGCGAGGAGCATGGCTCAGCCAAAATAACTACCACCTACCAGGGGCATATTGAACAAACGAGGATCGACAGGTCAGGCATTATCCAAAAGCTGCAATCGCAACGGCTTGACAACAAAGACAGCATGGACGACAATTTATCAGTAGGTGATGAAGCTGATGAAGAAGTTGAACACAACAATCCAATCTTTGAAAGAGGTTTTATACAGACAAAGCAAATACCCGGGTTTGAGGGAAGCCAATTATCTGTTGGACAGATGGACGATGGCACATTTGTTATATTATCCCATCATGAAGGGAAGCAACGTGTTGCAGGCTTTGTGCCTGATTGGCCCGATATGCCCGCCACGGCAGGTAAATGGGCTATCAGCTCAGATCGGGGGGACAGAATTGCTGTTTTTACAGTGAAGCAGCTTTCAGCGTTCGAGGGCTGTGATCGCGGGAAGAAAAGCGATTGAGCTAAGCAAGAGAATTAAAACGGAAAAGTTCGTGAAGGAATAACACTACCTTCTATTTGGTCTAATGCTTTCGTTCACTTTTTCTTTTTTAATTGTTGTTGCAATGCCTTGCCTTTTGCCGTCAGGCGGTATTTTTGGTTAGGGTCGTTGGCTTTTTCAGCAATTGTCATTTCGATCCACTTTTCCTGCAAAGCCGGGTTAAGGTAATTCTCCCTGAATGTTGGGTTATGTTTCAGATCAAGAATATCCATAATTTTTTGCCGTGCCATTGCTTTATTCAACACTAAAATAAGTCTTTTAACCTGGTCGGTAGGTTGGTCGGTAGGTTGGTCGGTAGGTTGGTCGGTAGGTTGGTCGGTAACCTGGTTTTTTCTCCATAAAACAATTTTAAATTCTTCTTCCTGAACAAGGTCCGGTTCACGCAGCCCGGCAGCCGCGCAGGAACGCATCAGATCGGGAATGCCGGTTCCCAGGCGTTCAATAAACCCCGCCAGGTATAATGGTTCAGCCAATAGCGGATTGGGCGGAAAAGAACCATGCGGCTGCTTCAGTTTTGCTACGGAGAGAAAATAAGGAAGATGGCCCGGGTTCCATATTTCCAGCCGGTTCCTGAAAAGCATCACCTGTACGGAACCGGTACTGGTATAATCCCTGTGCGCAATGGCATTTACAATGGCTTCAGCTATGGCTGAGCGGGGAATTTCATATTCAACAGGCACATCTATTGAACGGCTTCGGTCACCAACAGAAAGGTCAATGCGCGACAAAACAAAATCTACCGACCGGTTCACCTGTTCAAAAGCATCGCCCTTGTAAACCTGGTATGCAGGAATGGGCTTGCTGATCTCATTGCCGTGAAAAAGCACACAACGAACTTCAGCCGTAATAAAGAACTGCTGTGGTTTTTTGCCAAATAAAAGAACAGCAGCGTTAGTAAGCCTACCTTCACGAAGCAGGTTCAGATGAATCAATATATCTTCAAGGGAAGCCGTGGCATCAATAGGAGATACCTCTTTTGGAACGGGCTGTTTCCACAAACCATTTTATTTTTTCCGCATCCATATTATCTACGGAAGCATCTTTACAAATAGTGGCATCAAAAGGCCCTGAACGGATAAGTTCTTTAGCTTCCAGCAGGTTAATAAGCGCAGCATACACAGCCGTTTTCAGTTCTGATATGGATGAGAAACCTTTTCTAACTACTATATCCTCTGCTTTCCTTATAAGCAACTGTTCTTTAGCATGTTTTTCATCAGCAGGAACAAGGCTGATAAAGATCAAACGGGTTTTATGTTCCGATGAAGCGAGATCAAATTCTAATTCGGTGGGGGAAATACCCTGCTTGTTTTCAGAACCATATTCTTTGCCGAAAATACCAAGGTAAACATCACACCATCTCACCTGTTCCAGGTAAGCAACAGAGGCTTTTATATCCGCTGCAGGAAGCTTTTCAAATATAAATGGTTCAAAGAACCTGCCTAACAAAGCATCGGTTGTTAAATAGTCAAAAAGCATCTGCCTTTCAGCGGCAAATTCAGATTGAACACTGCTTATAAATATTCTTTGTTTGTTCATGTGTTTTCTGCATTAATGCTTAAAGTCGTTATCTAACAAGCTTTGCTTTATGCTGTTTATACCCATGGTGAAGATATTTATTTTTGTATAGCGCTGGTATAATTATGAAAGATCATTTTTTTCTTGCTTCGAAGTGTGGTTAGGTAAGGGCTGAATCACTGATCAACCCGATCAAAGGATTCTCACGAATCGGGGTAATGAGCAACCAATGCAAGGTGGCGTGCTATATATAGGCTATACAATGAAGACGCATAGTAGACCGGAAGGGTTACTTTTCCTCGTTTTTGCTTTTTAATTGAAGGGCAGACTTTGCATTTAATGATGTAATAACTTTTTTCCCGGTTTTTGCTTCTAATTCCTTTCTCGCTACTTTAGCTACATTGCCACCCTGCCTTGCTACTTTTTGCTTTCTTTAAAATCTTTTGGGACTGCTGTTGCCGAAATATCTTTTGTTGATGCTTCTGCAAGCATGTTCAAGATCAATTCGGTGTTGGTCATATTGTCCCTTAGGTTTTCTTTTTTCAACCCTTTGAGTATTTTGTATTCTTTGGTAGTTTTATCGGCCCATGCTTTTGTTATAATGTCTGTTAGCGTTGCAAGCTGAACCCCATCTGCCAACCCCTCTTTTTTTCCATTCATCAGTAAGTTCTTTCCTGATCTCAATGCTTTTCAGCCGTTGGTTGATCCAGTTTTCGGAATAGCCTAATTGCAGGTATTCTTTTAAAGCCCTGTCTATGGTAAGTTCAGGGTCCTGCATTTCGTCCAAGCGTTCGGCTGCTATTTTTGCCAGCCAAAGTTTAAATGGTTCTGTTTTGGGTGAGAGGATGGATTGAATTAACCTGAATAGTTGTTGGGTATCGGCAACATCAGTCATTCGCATTTTGCCATCAGGAGCCGGTAATTTCAAAGCGTTACAATTTGTAACGGTTTCATTTCCCTAGTCCTTTAATCTTTTTTTCAGCACACGCCAATAAACCTGAGGATTGGGGCTTTCAGTTAAGACAGCAACCACATCTACAATGGATAAATACCATTTCTCCTGCTGTGCATTCCAAAGGGTTCTTACTTTTTTATCTTCAAATATTTTTATGTTGCTCATACTGATGCTGTGGGAGGGAATGTATTGTAATGATAAACAAATATAATTTAAAAAGTTTCTATCACAAATCAGTTGTTAAAGATTTGGCTACTTAAGGCCTAATATGCAGATCAAGCCTAATGGGGTTAACATGTTGATGGTATATTAATTGTTTTAATATTGTTTATAAAAACAATTTTAGACTTTGTTGCTTAGGCAGGAGACTAAGGGAAGTAGTAGGAATACAACTATGCCTTAATAAGGGGAATGTTATTACTATTAAAATATTTATTAAGGGTCACACACAGATTTGTTATAATCTTGTGGTTAATATGAATTGTAAAATAATATGAAACCTGTACTAAAGCCAAAAATATTTGTTATAGACGATGAAGAAGACGTGTTAACCCTAATAAAAGACTGGTGTAAAAAGAACGGTTATGAAGCGACGACTTTCTCAAATGAAGATGGTTTTTTAGATAGTCTCCTGGAGATGAAGCCGGACATTGTTTTAATTGACATTAACCTGAAGTTTGATGACGGAAGATTAATTTCGCGGGACTTAAAAAGCCTACTGCCTTTTCCCGTAAAGATAATTTTGATCTCCGCGGATCCGGCTACTCTTTTAGATTATCACAGCCATTATGCAGATGGTATTTTAAACAAGCCGTTCACCTTTTCTGATTTTGAAAAGAAGTTAAAGCAGCACTTAGGTAAATGAACTCTTAAGGCTCTGTGATTTTTTATTGCCATAGGAAGGATGACTTTATGAAATGGATCAAGTCTTTATAGGTTTTCACTTATATCCAAAATGCATTTCGGTGCGGATACTAGCCGATAGAGATAAATCAATATCGGCCAATTAAGTAACGATAAGGAACAGGTCGGCAGGCCTGCTCCAGAAAGGATTCAAGACGTTGGTAGTATTGCAATAAGGATTATAAATCCTTTGACAGAAGTTCGAGATTGCAAATATCGAACAGCGAAGGAATGAAAAATTTGTGATTTTAATGACACCATTTTCAGAACGAAAACGTATTTTAGCTTCCATCATTCAACAAAAATCTTTATTTATGAAAAGTATCTTATTTGCTTGTTTCCTTCTTGTTAGCAGTGGAATCTTTGCACAGGATAAAACTTGCACCTTATGGCTGTGCGGCGGCCCTGACTCAACCAGCAACATTAAACAGTTTGCTGAAAAATACCTGGAGATACAAACCAAGGTGCTGCCCTCCGAAGCTGCCAGTGTTCAGGTGATGCAGGATGATAATGGGCTGGCACAGATCACAATATGGCTAAAGCCTAAAAAGATGCTGATTAGCGGTGCTATGAAAACCGTTTATTCCATCAGTTCTTTCAAGATCATTTCTCTCTCCGATAAAATAGATGCGCTCTACACTGCACTTTTTAATAAGGTTCAGGCATGTACTACCGAAACCACAGCAATGAATACAGTGTTTGGAGATAATAAAATGTTTATTGAAAGAAACAGCGGAGGCTTTGGCAAAAAGGGCCTAGCAATGTCTACGCTTACGGTTACTTCCAAGTGATCGTGGGGGTACCAACAAAATAAAAATGAAGGTTATACGATACCTTGTTGTGATTTGCTCTAGTTCCAGTTCTTTCTATCTTTGATACCAACAGGTTTAGACGGAACAATGGGAATGCTGAACTGACTACCGTGTTCGTGGCGCCGTACACCACGGCGATGGACAGGGTTGCGGGAACGCTGAATGTTACCATCCCTTCTTTTGTACGTATAAACAGCATGATCGCTCCTGAAGGCGTACACATTTTATGATCGTGAGCGCAGGGGCAGAGATGGACTTTGCAGGGGATGGTTATGTTTCAGCGTACAGGAGCTCGGATGTATTTCCTTATAGTGGCACGGCTACCACGGAAATTGACCTGAGTAATGCTGTGACCCCGGCAAGCACTAACCCGCTTTTCCTGGTGCTGGGTGTACAGTTCTTTCAACAGGTGAATGGTGTAAACTATAGCCTGAGCAATGGAAAGTTTAACCCGCTGGAGGTTGTGGTAGTTAGTGGGGAGTAGTTTGCAGTTTGTAGTTTGTGGTTGATCAAAACCTGTGGGAGGTATTTTCCCCGCAGGTTTTTTTGTTTAGAGGATTGACTCACCCCTTAGCTCTCTCCAAGCGGAGAGTGGAATGTGGAGGATGTGATCTTGTGACTATTCGTTGGAGGAAAGGTGGAAAATATTCTCTACAATATCAACTGTAAAAACTTCAGATTCAGCCAGCGGTCAAACTTGTAGCCGACCTGTTTAAAATAAGCTACTTCTACAAAGCCAAATTGTTTATGTAGTGCAATGCTTACTTCGTTTGTATCATCTATGCTTGCGACTATAGTGTGCATTTGCATTGCTTTGGCTTCGTCTATGAGCGGCTGGAGTAGGAATTTGCCTATACCACGGCCACGGTGTTGTGCATGAACGTAGAGGGAGTTCTCGACAGAATATTTATATGCCTGCCAGTTTCTGAAAGGGCCAAACGTGCTGAAGCCAACAATAACATCATCTTCTTCGGCCACAAAGACCGGGAAATCTTCCTTTTGTTTATTCTGAAACCATTCCTGCCGCATCTGCAATGTGTGGGGTTCGTATTGGTATACGGCAGTTGTGTTTGCAATCACTTCATTATAAATATCAAGCAATTGCGGTATATCTTTTTCTATAGCATGGCGAATATTGATCATTGACAATTGTAATTAAAATGACTGTGAAAACCGTTTTACTAATTCTATATCTTTTATCCCCGGCATAACCTCAAAACGGCTATTAATATCCAAGGCAAACAGGTCTTTTGCAACGTCATCCAGTAAAAAACTTTTTATGTCCTCAGCATCGTCAGCACTTATTCCTCCACTTAAAAAAAAAGGCTTTTTGATGTTGATGCCTTTTAATTTTTCCCAATTAAATTTTTTGCCGGTGCCCCCAAATATATCCCCTCCTGTATCAAACATAAATATATCAACTATGTCGGTATAGTCTTTTATTTTCCACTGAATATCATCATCTTCGCCAATGCGAAAGGTTTTTATTACGGTTATGTAATTGGCGATCTTTTCGCAGTAACGCGGGGTTTCATCCCCATGCAATTGTACCAGATAGAGCCCGCAATCGTCAACAATTTTGAGCAATGCATCAGGGTGCTCATTAACAAAAACCCCTACCTTATTAATATTTCCTTTTATCTTTTTTATTTCCTGTGCCGGCATGTGTTTAAAAACATAACGGGGAGATTTGGGGTAAAAAATAAACCCTGCAAACTCAACGCCGGTGTCATTAAGCTGATGAACCTGCGCCGCTTTCGTCATGCCACAAACTTTTATTCTCATTTTATTCTTGCTTTTAACTGTTGTACAAATTCAGCAAAAGCAATCGCAGGGTCATTCTGTTTCATAAAGTATTCACCGATCAGAAAACCTTTGAAACCAGCATTGCGCAAAGTTATTATTGTATCAATATTATTAATTCCACTTTCTGCAATTACGAGTTTATCCTTTGAAATTTTTTCAAATAAGTTAATTGAAGTTGTAATATCTACTTCAAAAGTTTTCAGGTTGCGGTTGTTAATTCCAATCAGATCTGCTTCATCGCAAATGTGGCCAAGTTCCTGCTCGTTGTGTATTTCCAACAATACTTCAAGAGAAAGCGATCTTGCTTTTTGTGCAAGACTTTTTACTTGCTGCTTTGTAAGGCATGCGGCAATCAACAAAATGACATCAGCGCCGATGGCTTTTGCTTCTTCCAACTGGTATTCATCAATAATAAAATCTTTGCGCAGCAACGGCGTTGAAACAATTTGGCGAGCCAGAAGCATATCATCATTTGTGCCTCCAAAATAAGTTTCATCCGTAAGCACTGAAATGCCTGCTGTACTTAAGTTATAGGCTGAAACAACATCTATAAGTTCTGCTGTTTTATTTATGATTCCTTTGGAAGGGGACCTGCGTTTAAACTCTGCAATAATGCACGTAGTATTTTTAAGTAATGCGCTCTTTAAAGAACGCCTTTTTTCCTGGTATTGGGGAAACATTTTCCACGCCCCAACGGGAATAATTTGCTTTTTTAAGGCAACTTCTTTCAGCTTATCTGCAATGATATTTTCAAGAATATTACTCATTGCAATGCAATTAATTTTTGTAATGACTGATATGCGATGCCACTTTCTAAACTATCAACAGCAGCATGATAAGCGTCGTCATACGTTTTATACTTTTCTGTGCAGTACAATGCCATTGCTGCATTTGCAAGCACTACTGCATTTTGTGCCCATGTTCCTTCACCCTTAATTATCTTTAAAAAGATCTTAGCGGCTTCTTCTGTGCTGTTGCCTCCATAAATATCATTTGGCTCTACCAATCGCTTGCCAAGTTGCTCTGCCGAATAAATCTTTTCTCCTTGTTTGGTAATTACTTTTGTATCGTTGGTCAATGAAATTTCATCATATCCATCCAAGCTGTGAATAATGGTAAATGACTTGCCAGTTTGTTGCAATAAATAATTATAAATGCGCGCCATTTCTAAATTATAAACACCAACAAGTTGAAACGCAGGCATGGCAGGGTTTACCATCGGTCCAAGCATGTTAAAAAAAGTTCTTACGCCAAGGTTCCTTCTTATCGGCCCAACCACTTTCAATGCAGGATGAAAAATTGGTGCATGCAAAAAGCAAATATTAGTAAGTTCAATTTCTGCGTTTAGCTTATCATTAGCACTTTTAAATTTATATCCTAACTGTTCCATCACATTTGATGAACCGCTGACAGAAGTTGCTCCATAATTTCCATGCTTTGCAACTTTCTGCCCTGTGCCTGCAACAATAAAAGATGCGAGTGTTGAAATATTGAAAGTGTTTTTACCATCACCGCCAGTACCAACAATATCAATGGTTTCAGCGCCATTTAAATCAACTTTAATACATAATTCAAGCAGCGCATCACGAAAGCCTTCTAATTCTTCAATGGTGATACTGCGCATTAAATACACCGTGATAAATGAAGCAATTTCACTTTCGTTATACATTCCTTTCGCAATGTTTATAAGCACATCTTTTGACTGTTCTTTGGAAAGGGTTTTATAATCCAAAAGGTATTGTAAGATCTTTTTCATGTTAATTCTTGTCATTACATTTTCAACCAATTCTTCATAATTGCTTCACCGCTTGGTGTAAGTACACTTTCAGGATGGAACTGTACTCCCTGTGCATCATAAGTTTTATGCTGCAATCCCATAATAAGCCCATTATCATCTTCAGCAGTAATTTCTAATTCAGCAGGAAAATTTTTTTTGCTGATGACCCACGAATGATAACGGCCAACAGGAAAACTTTCAGGTAATCCTTTGAAAAGTTGACAGTTGACAGGTAACAGTTGACAGTCTGTTGCCACTCCATGATAGACTGTTGATAAATTAATAAGCGCTCCTCCAAATGCCTGCCCAATTGCCTGGTGCCCCAAACACACGCCCATTATAGATTTAGTTGAAGCATATTCTTTTATCAGCGGCAGCAACAAGCCCGCTTCTTCAGGTATGCCGGGTCCGGGAGATAAAATTATTTTATCATATTCTTTCACTTTCTCTAAAGCGATCTCATCATTGCGGAAAACATCTATCTTTTGGTGCATTATCTTTTCTACCAAATGAACAAGATTATAAGTAAATGAGTCGTAATTATCAAAAACTAATATTTTCATTTTTGTTGATTGAATATTTATAGTTTCTCTGCCATTTCTATTGCCATTTTCAGCGCACCCAATTTATTGTTCACTTCCTGTAACTCACTCTCTGCCTGAGATGCAGCTACAATGCCTGCACCTGCCTGGTAGATCAATGTATTGTCTTTGCTTAAAAAAGTACGTATCATGATCGCATGATTGCAATCGCCGTTGAAACCAATGGAGCCAATACAGCCACCATAATAGCTCCTTGCAGTTGGTTCATTTGCATCGATCAATTGCATTGCTTTGAACTTAGGAGCGCCGCTTAAAGTTCCTGCAGGGAAGGTTGCTGCTATCAATTGAAAAGGGTTTGTTTCGGTTGCAACATCTCCCTTTACTTCACTCACTAAATGAATTACGTGTGAATAATATTGCACCTGCCGGTAACTGCTTACTATCACATTGCTACATGCCCTACTAAGGTCATTCCTCGCCAGATCAACAAGCATCGTATGTTCAGCATTTTCTTTTTCATCCTTTAATAAAGCTGCGGCAAGGGCATTATCTTTTTCATCATTACCTGTTCTTTTAAAAGTGCCTGCGATTGGGTGAACTACTGCTTTGCCGGCTTTGATGATGAGTTGCGATTCTGGGCTGCTGCCCATCAATTTATAATCGCCATAATCAAAATAAAAAAGATAAGGAGTTGGGTTAATACTCCGCAAAGCGCGGTAAACATTAAACTCATCCCCTGTAAAATTCTGTTGAAACCTTCTGCTTAATACTATTTGGAACACATCTCCACGGTAACAACTTTGCACTCCTTTCTTCACCATGTCTATGTATGCTTCGTCGCTCATGTTGCTTGTTTCATTCTTTGCAGATCTGAACGGATACGTTGGCACATCTTTACTCTTTATCAATGCTTCCACAACACTTAGCTCGCTTTCCAGTCCAGCTATTTCATTCTCACAAATAAACATTTCATCTTTAAAATGGTTGATGATGATCACGTATTGGTACAAGCGGTAGCGCATCAATGGAATAGTTGATGGTTGGTGGTTGGTAGTTGATAGTTTGATCGTATCAAAAAACTGCACCGCATCATAAGTGGTATATCCAAAAAGATTTTGCGCTATTTGCACTATCTTCTCCTCAACATGCGAGGCCTGAAAGACATTCATAAAATACCATAGCATCTTCGGCACGTCTGTCAATTTCGCAATACTCTTTTTCTCCCTGTTCTGATTTGGATATTTCAGTTCAAGCGATTCATTATTGCTTATCTCAATTCCTCCAACAGCATTTATTGCAATAATAGAAAAGCTATTCTCTGCTGCATGGCTGTCTGCGCTCTCCAACAGGATGGTATCCCTGAAACGGTCGCGAAGCCGCAGGTAAATGCCCACAGGCGTATACACATCGCTCAGCAATTTTTTATAAGTTGTTTTTATTTCTATCTTTTTCATAATTCCCTATTCAGACTACAAACAAAAAAGCCTCAACAATCTGTCGAGGCTCTGGTTTATTTTAAAAACAGTGTTGACATTACAAGCCCCGTATAAGGTTTGTTTGCCACCACCAATTGATATTTTTAATTTGATCCATGTCTTGCAAATATGAAACAGAAAACTCAAACAAGAAAAAAAACATTCGTCCTCCCTTATTTCCCTGTATAAAATATTCTGTAAATAGTTCCCTTATTGTCATCCGTCACATACAGCGAACCATCAGGCCCCTGTGCCAATCCGCATGGGCGGTGTTTTGCATCTCCCGGGCTTCTTACAACTGTTGCTCCTGCAAAACCATCAGCAAATACTTCCCAGTCGCCGTTTGGTTTGCCATCTTTAAAAGGAACAAACACAACAAAAAATCCCTTCTGCAGTTCCGGTGCGCGATTCCAGGAGCCATGAAAAGCAATGAACGCGCCGTGCCTGTATTTTTCTGGAAACATTGTACCCGTATAAAACAGCAACCCATTTGGTGCGAGGTGTCCTGGGAACGCCACCAAGGGGTTTATCGCCTTTTCGCCGGCCGCCTTTTTTCCATCCCCGCCATATTCAGGCATCAATACTTTCTTGTGCTGCAATTCGTCATAATACATATAAGGCCATCCGCAATCATCGCCTTGTTTCAGGCGGTACAAACATTCCGCAGGCAGTTCAGCACTCTGTTGGTCTGTATATAAATTTGGGAACAGGTCATGCAACTGGTCCCGCCCGTGCTGCATCGCAAACAAACTGTTCACATCAGTGTTCCAGTCCAATCCCACCACGTTCCGCAGGCCGGTAGCATACCGCACACCATCGCCATAAGTCTGGTTTAGCCTGTCAGCCTTAAATTGCCAGATGCCTCCGGCAGAATCCAGTATCGGGCAGGGCATCATTCCCGGCGATCCCGGCGTTCTGTCCTTCGTTTGGCAGGAGTTTGAATAAGCCCCCACCACCACATAAAGATTCCCCGCGTTATCCAGCGTTATCGCCTTTGCCTCATGCTCATGCCGCGCAAGCAGCCCCGTAACAATATGCTCCGGCGCGTTAGGGTTCACCACATGCCCTCCCGCATCCAGTTTATAACGGAACACATCCGTGTTCGAACTTGCATACAAATAACCACTCTTTATCGCCATGCCCGTTCCTGTAAAGTTTCCAAAACCCGTCACCACATCTGCTTTGCCATCCCCGTTCTCATCGTGCAAGTAATAAATGGTGTGTTTTTTATAAACATTATCAAGCTTCACATAAATATCCCCCTGTTGCGTAACAGCAATATGGCGCGCCTTTCCAAAGCCATCCGCCACCACAAGCACACCAAAACCCATGGGCAGTTTTAAACCTGCATTGTTTGCATCGGGTTTTAACGCAGAGGGGTTAATGCGCATGGAATCTCTGTCGAAAGCATAAGCGCTGGAAATAAAAACTATCGAACATAAAAGAAAAATGAGCTTTTTCATAGTATAATGTTTTTAGAAGTTCCCCACAAATTTCGATATAAATAACTTGTCAAATTCCTAATTTTAACTCCCAACTACAAACCAAAAACTACAAACTACAAACTTATTGGGGCTGTCATCTGTCATCTATCATCCATCATCTGTTCTAGCTGTCCGTTACAAGTCCCGCACAAAAGCTAAACACAAAACCTTCACCGGGCTTTCCACTACCATCCGGCAGCCTTCAGCAGCGAAACGCTGTTCAGCAACTAAACTCGGCCAACCTCAATTTCAAACCACAATAAACCATCCTCCAAATTTGCACACCGATGCTCATTATCAAATACCCCACTCTCGATTCAGAAACCCTTCAATTCATAATTCATGATTCATGATTCATAATTCATAACTCCTCTTGCCGCCTTCCTATCTTCACAATTCACCCTCATTTCTCCCTCCTTATTCTAATTATTTATACTTTTCATTCTATTAGTTACACTTTTCATTTCATAATTTTTACTTTTCATAATGTATTTTTCACTTTTAATTTTATCTTTTATGCTTTTATTTCTGTCATTTATGCTTTTCAATTTATATATAATACTTTTAATTATTTAATTTTTACTTTTCACAACATAATTTTTGATTTTCAATTCGATGTTTTTACTTTTAACCTTATTGTTCACTTTTTCAACTCCCTTTCGCGCAATTTCACCTTCCTTTTGTCCTAAACTCTTCTTCCATCCTTCAAATTCACTCCAATATCCTGCCCTTCATTCCCTGGAAAATGAAAAGCCATCAGCAAATAAATAAAAATGAAGGTGCTAAACAGAAAATTAATAAGCAGATCAGTGTTTCCAACTCAAAAAGTCATCGCCCTTGTCATACTTTTACCGCAAACAACATAAAAAAATGACACTCGCAACCGTTATTGGCCTCCTCGCCGCAACAGGCACAACCATTTCCTTTCTTCCGCAGGTAATAAAAACATGGAAAAGTAGATCTGCCAAAGACCTTTCGCTGAGCATGTTTATGATTTTTTGCACGGGGACGTTGCTTTGGCTGATCTATGGGATAATGGTAAATGATCTTCCTGTAATGATCGCGAACGCAGTGACGCTGCTGCTCTCCTCTACCTTACTTTATTTTAAATTCAGATACAAGGAGTGATCTCTTATCGCTGACGGCTCAAAGCTCATAGCTACAAGGCCTTCTTTGAATGCTTGGTGAGATTGAAGTTGCGTGAGATGTTGAAGCCAAAATAAATGCCGCCGTTGGTCCAGCTATTGGTTGTTTTTGTAAGATAATAAGGCTCAACCATGCCCTGTGAATTTGAGAATACCAACTGAAACACGTGGCCGCCAGTTTCCATTTCCCAGGCAAACGACATGGAATTATAAGCCGGAGTTGAGACTACCTGGCCATCGGGCAAATAATTATATTCCCCAAGAATGCTCATGCGGTTGGTTAGTTTAACGCGGGCGCCAATGCTAAGGGCGAACACATCGCTTGCATCGTTGACAGTGGGCACTAAATTGCTGTGGAGCCATGTGGGTGTAACCTGCAGCGAAAAATATTTGAACTTTCGTGCTATCAATAACTGCGTAGTATAAGAGGTACGGTAGGTGGCGTTGAGATAAGACTTGTCAGGATATTGCTGGGTGTAATTATCAATGGTTCCAAGTAAGTCAACTGTTACAGGCATTTTGTTGCTGCCATCTGTTTGCAACAGGAGTTTGTATTTTATATGCCCATCAAAATTTTTATCAATAGAAGACCTGCCAAAGCCAATGGAAAGGCGGCCTGTGAGGCCATAGTCCAAACCGAACCTAATGGTTGCAACATCCAAACCAAAAAAATTGTAAGCCCCGCTGTTTATAGCGCCAAAACGGTGCATGATAAGGAAGTTGAGGGCGCCTTGCGCGGGGGCTTCTATAGTTTCCATATTAATGAACTGCGTTCCCTTGAAAGTGCCTTTAACATTGGTGGTTTGTTTATTTACTGCGGAAGAATCAGCAAGTATTTTCAACAAAGTTGAGTCCTGTGCATGAACAATATTTAAAAGAAATAAGCAGGTGATACACAGAATGGGTGCAATAATTTTCATGTTGATTTATTTTGTTTGGGTGCAGTTGATTTTTACATTGATGTCCATCATAGGCGATATCTTATCGCGCACTAAGGAAGGGATAATAATATTATAGTCTTCGGGCTTCACCTGGAAGTGTGCATTACCAATAAGTGTGCTGGCATTTACTTCCAGCGTTGCAGGCACCTGTACATTTTTTGTGACCCCGTGTATAATAAGCGCACCCGAGACAACGATATTGTATGTACCATTTTTAGTTAGGTCAACATTGCCAGTATAAGTACCACTAAAGGTGGCTTTGGGAAACTTATCTGTTTCAGCATAGTTCTCATTAAAATGTTCCTGCATTAATTCTTTCTCAAAGGCAAAGCTTTTCATCAACAACATAAAAGCGATGTTTTTCTTTGTGGCATCAATAACGGCATAGACCTGGTTGTTTTCTGCTTTTACATCTTCTAAAGATGTGTGGGAATAAAAGCTGGTGAACCCGGTGCGTGTAATAAATAGCTGGCTGTAGCTGCAAGAAAAGAAAAGAAGCAAACAGCTTAATAAAAAGGCTTTTTTCATAGTTGTAAATTTTAAATGTTTAATTATTTAATGTGCCCTGGTTTATCCATGCCTGTATTTGGCTTATCTCACAATCGGATAATTTACCGCCATTAAAAGGCATAGCAACAAAGCCAGGAGCATGTGTAATGTCGCCGATGAGATATCCATTGGCCGCCCATTTTTCTAAATTAGAATATCCTTCGAGCACTATACCGCCACTGCCGGTATTTGTTGTAGTACCATGGCAACTGTAACAATTGGCCTGGAGAATTGAAACTACTGTAGTGCTATATATTACGCCTGTCGTATCACAGGTGTTTGTTCTGCCTCCGTTTTGTGCCGAAAGCACATCCTCACTTGCTTTGGTACACGCTGCTATTATTAATACAATTAATGCTGCAAGAGAAAAGAGAATGATGTTTTTCTTCATGATTTATTTTTTTCTATTATACAATCAACTAATTCTACATCCATCAAGTAACCTGTGCATCTGCCTTTAAGTATCACAGCTGAACCAACCGAAGGCACCTGTAATTTATTATCCCTGATAGACAGGCTGCAATTAACGCCACCCATATCACTTACTTTAAGAATGATATTAATGGTGGTATCTGTTTTCTGTATATCACTTACAGTTCCACTTACTTCAATAACCTTATCAAGGAATTTTGCATCGGCATCCTTTTCATTTGCGCTGTATTGCTGGTAGAATGCAGGCGCAGCAATGGTTACGGCAGGGGTGATATTCTCAACGCCGCTATGCGGTTTGTTATACAAATAGAATCCCCAGCCTACACCACAGAGCAATAATATCCCTGCAAAAGCTAAAAGCTTTTTTTTCATATCCTGATTAAATAAAACTGTTAATGGAAACTTCTCGTTAAACCAACATTTAACCCCATACTCGTAATCGGAAGGCTACCGATACCAAGGCCTTGTAAAGGGATTTTTAAATAAGGTTCTATCCTGAAATTATATTTTTTACTTAGCTGCTTTTCATAACCCACGCTAAACTGTGCAATAGAAAACCAATCACGCGATGAATTGCTGTAAGATTTATTGGCATTGTACTGTTGTCCATAGTAAACAGCCGTATAGTTATATGCTTCTTTCTTCATAACATAAGAAGATAAACCGGCGGTTACAAAAAAATGCCCGCTTCCTTTCTTTACAAAGTCATATTTTACATCAATAGGTATTTCAAACATGTTGCAGTTGCCGTTCATATCCTGTATCTGCACACCAGCGGGTATATTTGCTTTTGTTGTATTAAAATATTCTCCGTCAGTATAATATTTTTTCTTATCCCACAATATCCCTGCCTCCAATGACCATTTAGAAGAGAAACGGTACCCCAGAAGCAATCCAAGCGTGTACCCCGCCCCGTTTATCGGTTGAAACTTTACTGTGCTTGCATCAACTCCTCCCATTACTCCTGCATAAAAGAAATGTTGTTTTCTTGTTGATGAAACTGTGTTCCCTTCTCTACGTGCAGGAAGGGAACTGTCTGTATTTTTTATAGCTATCGTAGCTATACTCGTTATTGAGTTCTCTTTATTACTATTTATAATTAATGCTTCTTCTTTCTTAGTATCATTGTTATTCCCCAAAGGCTTGCTGCTGCTGTTAAGTAATAATTCAGTAGTAGAATTATCAACTTTATTACTGGTGTTTACATTTTCTTTATTCAAAGAACTATTTATCAGGTCAGTTGCTGTTGCAGGTGAAGCTGTACTTTGATGATCTGCATTTTCTGCTTTCGCATTATTTTTATTGATAGTTTGAACTTCTGCTGTTTTTATATTGCTTTCATCATTTGTTATAAGGCGTTGCTGTAAAGGGTTTGCAACAACATCAACTTTGTTTTCCCCGCCATTTGGCAATGATTGCTTTTGTTTTTGATCAGTACTATTTACTATATTTACCTTCAACTGTTGTTGTTGTTGGTGGTATATATAGTTTACCCCAATACCCCCAAGCGGCAACAACAGCAACAACCATAATAACCTGCTGTAACCTTTTCCGGCAACGGCTTTTCCGCCTTCTCCCAAGGCTGTTCCGTTAGGCAGTTTCCCCCCAACTGAGTCCCAGTCATCGTTGTCTGTTCTCAGCGGGTAATCTGCCGCAGCTTTACGAAATAGATCATCCATATTGTTATCCTGAAGTTGCATAGTCCTGCTCCTCCTGTTTTTTTATAAATTTCTGCAAGAGTATCCTTGCTTTCGATAAATTAGATTTCGATGTTCCAACAGATATACCCAATGAATCTGCAATTTCCTGGTGCGAACACCCGTCTATGACAAACATATTAAACACGATCCTGTATGCCGGCGGCAGTTGTTTCACCGCCGAAATAACATCCTTATAAAGAAGCGCCTGTTCCGGAGTAGCAGAGCTGTCCGCCTGCTCCCATACATATTCAGGTATGCCCCCGATCTCTGGCATAAGCCTGTTTTTCCTCAACTGATCGATCGCTGTGTTTATCATGATGCGCCTGATCCACCCCATCAGTATCATCTCTATGTTTTCAGGCTCCTCGCATTTAAACTTGCTGAAGTTGCGGAACAATTTTACAAACCCGTCATTCGCTACATCCACCGCCTTATCATATTGATAGATATAACGGAAAACAATTTTCAGGGCATAGCCATAATATTTCTGATAGAGTACCTTCTGGCAATTGTGATCATTTTTTTCACAACCTGAAACTATTTGATAAATGTTTGTCAATCCTTCCTGTTGGGTTAATAATTTATATATACGAATGTAAAAGGCAAAGGTTGCTTTAGTAAAACATTTTAGAGTGGAAGTTAAGCAAACCTTATCTCTTTTAATCTTATTTTTATCCGCAATTAAATGCCCTATATGAATAAAATGTCCATCATCTTTTTAATTTCATTGCTTGCAGGCAATATGATCTTGGCACAAAGCAACACTACAACAATAAAACCGCTTAGAGTAGGTGTTATTGGCTTGGTTCATACACATGTTCATGGGATATTGAGCCGGGCAAACATGGGAGATATTGAAATAGTTGGTATTGTAGAACCCAACCGCAAATTAGCGGAAGAATATTCCAAACAGCATGGCTTTAATATGAGCATAGTCTATAATACCATTGAAGAGATGGTTGAGAAAACAAAGCCGGAAGCTGTTTTTGCATTTAACACGATTTATGACCACCTGAAAACAGTAGAATACTGCGCTCCCCGCGGCATTCATGTAATGGTTGAAAAACCTTTAGCAGTAAGCCTTGAAGCTGCAGAGAAAATGCTTATCCTTGCTAATAAATATCATATTTACCTGCTCACGAATTATGAAACTTCCTGGTACGGAAGCAACAAAGAAGCATGGGAGATAATCAACGATAAACATGAAATAGGGGATATAAGAAAAATAGTTTTTCAAACAGGGCATCCCGGGCCCGTAGAAATAGGATGCAACCCTGAATTCTTAGCATGGCTTACCGATCCTGTATTAAATGGCGGCGGCTCACTTACTGATTTTGGATGTTATGGTGCAGGCCTTTCCACATGGTTGATGAAAGGCGAACATCCAATAACTATAACTGCAATAACACAACAAATAAAACCGGAACTGTATCCAAAAGTAGAGGATGAGGCAACTATTGTGCTTACTTATCCAAAAGCGCAGGTGATCATTCAGGCTTCCTGGAATTGGCCTTATAACTGGAAACGTATGGAAGTATATGGTAAAGACGGTTATGTATTTTGCCTTGACAAAGAAAATATGATACTGATGCGCAATGGTAAAATGGAAAAAGATACTGTAAAAGCTGCGCCTATGCCTGAAGGCAGCCGTGACCCCTTTATGTATTTTGTAAATGTAATTAGGGGCAATATCAAAATGGGCACCTACGACCTTTCTGCTCCTGCTAACAACGAAATTGTGATGCAGATTCTTGAAGCAGCCAAATTTTCCGCTAAAACAGGAAGAACAGTAGCATGGAAAGAGTTTTATAAATAATTAGAAGATATTTTCAGACGGTAGAAGTGTAATTACCTGTAAAACCTGCTTGGTTAATAGAAGCTTTTAATTTCTTTATCCACCTGCTGCAAAGCAGGAGAATAATAAAACTTACGAAACAAATTGCTGCATCAATTGAAGACCACCATAAAGGTATTTCGCGCATCCGTTCCCAGCTTAATGCCATTACCACGCTTAATACGGATATGGTCATCCCCCAGGTGATCACCCATTCATTTTTAACCGGGTCTCTTAAAGGGCCAATAAAGGCTATTGCAATAAGCAAATGCGCAAATGCAAGCCAGTCAAATCCATAACGCATAAAGGGATAATGGCCGCTTGTTTGTGTCAATCCTTTATTTACATACATCCACCAATCTCGTAAAACATCCGGCAGCATATCAGGTTTTGATAAAAGAAAATTTAATTCCGAACGCAGGGGTATGGCAGTGATGCCGTTTAATAATAAACCAAGAATGATAATGATGATGGCGATCTTTATTTTGCGGCGAAGCCTGAGCGGTAAATTATTACTGTTTGTCATGGGAAAGGTTTAAGGGTATGAAGTTACATACATTTATGTGATCAGCATTATAAGATCAGTTTATTTTGAAGGAAGAAATAAATGTCATCACCAGGTTTAATATTCCAAATTAACCATCCAAAAATGATTTACCCGTCTTTTTATTTGTTCGGTGTGATGAACTTATGAGTTTACTCCTACCTTTTTTTAGGCACTATATGCCTAATGATAGTTTACTCCATCATTTTTTTAATCATAGGAGTAAACTAATTTATTTACTCCTATCATTTTCTAAAAAGTATATGCCTAACATTATTTTACTCCTATCTTTTTTTAAGCAGTATATGCCTAGCATGAGTTTACTCCATTCTTTTTTTAAAGGTAGGAGTAAAATAAAGTTTTTACTATATCCCCGCTTTAAAGGTAGGAGGAAATTAAGAATTTTGCCCTATCTCTTTATTGAAAGTGATCCTTCGCGAAGCCGGCCTCAAATACCATGACAAAACTGTAAATACTGCTAATACCAACGGCGCGATCAACTGTAAATGCCAGTCGTTGCAAACTATATGCGAAATAACAGCGCCGGTCATTGTAAAAAATATCCCTGCATAAGCCCATTCCTTCAACAATTTGAATTTGGGAACCAATATAGCTATCACTCCCAACATTTTCCATGCACCAATTATGGAAAGAAAATAGGCCGGGTAGCCCAAAACTTTAAACCCTTCAATAGTTTGTTTCAGTTGCAGGAACTGCACGAGGCCACCCGAAAAGATACAGAAAGATAAAATTCCTGTAATGATCCAGTACCAAATTAGTTTTCTTTTTTCCATTTTGAATTTATTTTAAAGTGTTTAATAACTCCTGTAACCTGTTATGCGCCATATTAGCGCCCTGCTCCATTCCCCATTTCAGCATTGTATCCCTGTCCTTCGCCGATCTGTAGAGGGTGTGTATGGTCAGCTTGGTCCTGCCCCCTTCCAGTTCTTCAAAAGTTGTAAATTCCAACTGTACATTGCCCGGTGTATATGCATTTTCAATTTCAAATGTTCGTATTATCCTTTCCGGTTCCAGCGCTTCATGTATCACCCCGTTAAAACCATAAGTTTTGCCTGAGCTGTCCGTAACAACAAAACGCCAACTGCCATGTGTTTTGCTGTCTAACTTTTCTACTACCATGGGGCTTTGGCCATTCCCCATCCATTGAACCAAAAGGGCCGGGTCTGAAAAAGCCTTAAAGACCAACTGTCTTGGGGCATCAAATTCCCGGTTGATGAACAGCTCCTGCTTGCCTTCTTCGGCTGTTATAGTGGTTTTATTTGCCATACTGTTTATTTTTTAAGTTTTTATATTGTTTCCTCTTGTTTAATGTTTTCCGCCAACAACTCCTCAAGATTCGCAAGAGCCATAGTAAATCCTGATTCAAAGCCCATTTTAATAATCTGTTCCATATCGGCTTCATCATTGAAACTAACTTCCACCTCTACTCTTGTTCCTTTAGCTGTTGCTTTGAACGCATTCTGCCAGTACATGGGATGAAACTCAGAATTTTTATTGCCTTCTTCATCACAAAAAGAACATACTGTGCTGAAACTATCGGGTTTGTCAATGGAGGTGAATTCTGCAATAGACCACATTGTTGTGCCATCAGGCCCTGTTGAGGAATAAAGCCAATGCCCACTAACTTCAAAAACCAAGATTTTTGTGGCAGCCTTCCATGGCTTTGGCATCCACCATTGGTCTAACAATTCACTTTCTGTCCATGCGCTCCAAACGCTTTGTACAGGCGCTTCAAATTCTCTTTCTATGAGGAGTTTTTTGTTTTGCAGGTCTTTGGTGACCTTTGTTTTGCTGTTATTTTCCATTATTTTGGGTTTTTAAATTTTGTAAAACATTGTCTAATTGGTCAAACTTATCTTCCCACATTTTGGTAAAGGGCGCCAACCAATCTGCTACTTCTTTCATTTTATTTGGGTTGAAATGATAATAGATCTCTCTGCCTGACTGCTCCTGCTGCACCAACTGGCATTCGGTCAACATTTTTATGTGTTTAGAAACTGCCTGCCTGCTCGTATGGAAATGTTCAGCCAATGCATTAGGCGTCATTGCCTGCAGCGCGATCAATGCCAGTATCGCCCTGCGCGTAGGGTCTGCTATTGCCTGGAAAACATCTCTTCTTATCACTTTTATATATTTACTTGCAACTAATTGGTTGCAAAAATACATGCAACAATTTGGTTGCACAAATATTTTTGAAAGTTTTTTTGAAAATATTTTTAGGGTACAATAAAGAGGCTGCGGCTATAAACAGTCAATTAAAACAAGAATGACCTTTGTTTAAAAAGAATTTAATAAATGATCGACTAACCATTCCAACACAAATATCTAAAGTCTGTTCATTATCATGAATTGAAACAACTCCTGTCAACGTCGGTGTTTTCCAAATTCATCATTTTTTATTTTTGATAACAAACAAAAAAGTCTTTTTACATTTGTACTTGCTAAAAACCTGTTATGAAAAAAATTATATTCTTTTTTTTTATTGCTGCCTCCGTTTGTAAAGTTTCTGATATTAAAGCCCAGGTAAATGTCCAGGATTCTTTAGCACTTGTGAACCTCTACGACAGTACCGCAGGTAGTTCGTGGTACATACACACAGGTTGGCTTTCAGGGCCTGTTAGCAGTTGGTATGGTGTAACAGTAATATTCGACAGGGTAACTAAAATTATTTTAGACAGCAACAATCTTGTTGGCCCTTTACCCTCTACTCTTGGCAACCTGTTTGAACTTCAGCAATTATCAATGTATGGAAACCAGTTAAGTGATAGTATCCCCCCTACATTTGGCAATCTTTCCAACCTTCAATACCTCCAATTATCTAACAACCAGCTAAGCGATAGCATACCTGTGGTTCTTGGCAACCTTTCTAACCTTATCCAGCTAGACCTGGGCTATAATCAACTGGTAGGGAGCATCCCATCCTCTTTAGGTAATCTATCTAACTTGGAAAGCCTTGTATTAGGAGGTAATTTTGGCCTTGTAAACGGCATCCCAAATGCAATAGGCAATCTTACCAACCTTGTTGACCTTGACCTTAATGGTGATGTAACATTAGGAGGGGCCATCCCTGATACTTTACGCAACCTGAAAAAGCTTCAAATTTTAAATTTAGGTATATCCCAGCTTATCGGAAATATCCCTACATGGCTTCCCAGTTTGCCTGTTCTTTCCCGTTTGGATTTAGATTTCAATCGTTTAACAGGCGGCATTCCGTCCTCGTTGGGTAGTATTCCCAGCTTAACTTATCTTGATCTTAGCCTTAATTTTACTTTGGGGAGCCTTGCAGGTGCGATTCCTCCTGAACTCGGCAACCTGTCCAATTTGACGTATCTCAACCTTGCTGCTGATAATTTATCAGGCAGCATACCCACTTCTCTTGGTAGCCTTTCAAATCTTACTTATTTAGACCTGGGAGCTAATGATTTTGTGGGCACCGCCATACCTGCATCTTTTGGAAACCTTACCAACCTCATCACGCTTAGCCTCAACAGCGATTCTCTATCAGGAAGTATTTCGCAATTAAGCACCCTGCCCCATTTAAGTGTTTTAAATTTAAGCGTCAATGAATTCAATGTTGGCATACCGCAATCCTTTGGAAACCTCACTGCCCTTACACAGTTAAATTTATCAAATGATGAACTAACCGATACCATACCGGCATCCTTAGGCAATCTTGTCAACATGAAAACGCTATACATAAACAGTAACAATTTAACCGGAAACATTCCGGCTTCGCTTGGTAATATGGTTGCGGTTCAAACTTTTGAATTAAATGCTAACCAATTAACTGGTAGTATTCCTGCTTCTCTTGGAAACCTTGCTCAAGCGAGTATTTTGGAGTTAGAGTACAACCAATTAACAGGTACTATTCCCGCCTCACTGGGAAACCTCCCTAATATATTCATAATGTCATTAAGCGAAAACAAGCTGGTCAGCCCTGTACCCGCTGCATTGGGGCATTTTGCGGCAAATGGTTACGCAGGTATAGGGTATAATATGCTCAACTTTGACAGCCTTGAACAAGTGCTTACCCTGCATCCTACGGGTATAGCAGATACCCCACAGGCGCCTATACCCCTGCATTTGAATGGTAAAGTGCTTTCAGTATATGCCGGAGGAACGCTTGCAAATGATACCTTTAACTGGTATAAAAACAATATCTTATACCAAACCATTGTTGGCGACTCTACCCTAACAGTTACTGATTCCGGCGCTTATTATGTGCAGGTATCTAATAAGATCATTACTCCTGCTTCCGGGCTTATCCTTAACAGCGATACATTAAGTGCGGGTTTCGTTACGCCCGTAACCTATACAAGCTTTACCGGCAACGCTGTCAATAACACCTCCCTGTTGCAATGGCAAACTGCCAATGAAGTAAATACAACCTGGTTTGTGGTGCAAAGAAGCAGTGATGGCACCCATTTCACAAACATTGGCAAAGTGGCCGCAGCAGGCAACCGTATCGCTTTGAACAATTATTCCTTTACTGATAATGCACCCATACCCGGCGTTGATTATTACCGTTTGCAGGAAATAGATGCAGACGGCGCTTACAACTATTCAAAAACAATCGCCCTTGATTTTAAGAACTGCCTTGCGCAGGTCTATCCAAATCCTGCAACTAATATAATAAATGTGTATTTGCCATCCCTGACTACTGCTTCCAGCCTTTTGTTATATGATGAGCATGGCAAATTATTAATGCAACAAAATGTTGAAAGCAATAGCACTATTGAGCAAATGGACATTAGCAAACTACCTTCCGGAGCTTATTATATCATCTGGCAGCAACAAAACACACAGCAGGTGTTGAAGGTAGAGAAACAATAATAAAATGAGCAGAACTTACTTCCTTTTCTCATTCTTTATCTTATCATTCTTCTCTGGGAATGCTCAATATTGCTTTGAACACATAAATATTATTGATGTAACTAATGGAGACATTCTCAAAGACCAAACTGTTTGTGTACAGGGCAACCTTATAAAATCAATTTTTTCGCAACCTGTTAAAGACCCTTCATTGAAGGTGTATGATTGCACCGGCAAATTCTTAATACCGGGACTTTGGGATATGCATATTCATGACGGCGGGGATAGCTCCACCCGCTATCAATATATTCCTTTATTTCTGGCTAACGGCGTTACCGGCATAAGGGATATGTGGGGCAGCGAAGAGATGTTGAAACTCAGGGATGACATCAATAACAACAGGTTCACAGGCCCACGTATGATAGTAGGAAGCCCTATCATTGACGGGGCTACTCCATTTTTTGATGATGCCTTGTCCGCCAAAACTGAAATGCAGGGCCGCCACTATGTAGATAGTTTGTCTGATGCCGGCTATGATTTTATAAAAATATATTCCCTCGTGAGGGAACCCGTTTTCCTCGCAATGGCTGATGAATGCAGAAAAAAAGGGCTTCCTTTGGAGGGGCATCTGCCTATTGAGGTAGGCCTTGAAGAAGCCATGGATGCAGGTCAAAGAAGCATTGAACACAATTTCAATATCAACCGTTACCTCACAGGGAAGGAGCCTGCCAGCATAAAATGGGCTCGTCAGTATTTAGATACGGTGCATTCTACAAAAGATGTACAATTTATGGTTCATACGGAGCCTTTAGGTATTTCTGAAAAAGACTTCAACCTTCCCGTGGCAGTGCAGCAAAAAATGATAAAAAACAGGGTTGCAGTTGTTCCCACGCTCACTCTCGACGAGGGACGTAGTACAAGCGCCGATATAATGGCAAAGCGTACAAAAGGCCTGGAATACCTGTCCCCCCGCTTCGTCAAGTACTGGATGCGCCAAACCCCCGTTTTCCCTCCAGAATTTGAACAGTCTTTCGGGGCGGCTGCAAAATATCTCATCAACAAGGGAGTCCTCATTCTTTCCGGGACCGATGTAAATAACCCTTTCTGTGTTCCGGGGTTTGGGCTTCAGCAGGAATTAATTAATCTACATAATGCCGGCTTAACAAACTTGCAGTCACTTCAAACCGCCACTATTAACCCCGCAAAATTTTTATATAAAGAAAAAGAAATGGGCACAGTGACAGCAGGCAAATTGGCTGACCTTCTTATACTGAATGCTAACCCCCTTGAGGATATCAGCAATACACAAAAAATTTATGCTGTTATTGTAAACGGGAAATACATATCTAAAGACGATATAGCAAAAATGCTCGCTGCATTGAAAAAATAGGTTTTAATATATACCCCTACTGCGCAAAAGAAGTAACCGCCCACAATGCTGAAAGAGAAATAATTACCCAAAGGATAACTCCCTGTATCAAAGGCTTAAAGCCCACTGACTGCAACACCTTTCGGGAGAGGCCGCAACCGATAAGGAAGAGTGTAACTGTTAAACCGGCCTTTGCAACATCAACTATGTAACCACTATAATGCTGCACCAATGGTATATAAGTATTCGCCACTATCGCCAGTATGAACATCCCAATAAAATAAGGTATCTTTATTTTGCTTGTTTTATTCTTAAACAGCACCGTCGCTAAAAAGGTGACCGGTATTATCCATAATGCCCTTGCAAGCTTCACGGTGGTGGCTATTGCTAACGCAGTGGCCCCATATTTACTTGCCGCACCCACTACAGAACTTGTGTCATGTATCGCAATTGCGCACCATAAGCCAAACTGCGTTTGTGATAAATGAAGGCTATGGCCAATTACCGGGAATAAAAACAACGCGATGGAATTTAAAATAAAAATAGTACCAAGCGCTACAGATATCTGCTTTTCCTCTGCCTTGATAACGGGAGAAACCGCCGCTATGGCGCTTCCGCCGCAGATGGCTGTACCCGCCGAAATAAGAAAAGAGGTTTTCCTGTCATTCTTCAGCAGCTTACCCACGCCGTAGCCGATAAGCAAAGTGCCTACTATAGAAATGATGGTAAAAATAATGCCCTGCTCACCAGCCTTTAGCGCGCTTGTAACGTTCATTCCAAAGCCCAAACCAACTACTGACACCTGCAAAAAGATATGCGTAGCTTTATGGTTAAGGTGAAGATAAGGGTGCCCGATAAACTGCGCAATCACCAATCCCATCAACAACCCTATTGGCGGAGATATCAACGGTGATAAACAAAAAACAAATGCAAGCAAAAATATAAGCTCCCGCGTTGTGATGGCCCTGTCTAATAATCCCTTTTTCTTCTTTGGTTCCTCTTCCTGTAAATGCTCCTCCATGAAGATATATTTGGTTTTGGCTGCAAATATCATTCATTCGTGGTTTGCTAAAGCACTATGCGATAAATGCCCTAAAATGCTAAATATCTTTTTTATACAGTACAGATAGTGATGTAAAGAAAGTTTTTTTAATAATCAGCTAAGGATAGTTGTTTCTATTGAAAATATTTTAAAGATGTTCATTACAAAGAATTTAAGTAATGTTGTATCAACTTAAGACATTATCACGTCTAATAAAACAAAGTAATAAAGCCCTTACCGTGATAGAAACACAGAAATGTAATTAATATCAATAAAAATAATTTAATACTATCAAAAATGAGCACTGAACAACTAGATACAGTAGAATCAGGGATGCAAGTAAACGTTTGGGATTTAGTTTCACAAGTTATCGAATCAAGAAGGGACCCCAGAGATGTAATAAGGGAATATCTGAGTAATGCTTGCGCACAAGAAGTAGAAGCAGAAAATGTTCGGATAGTTTATTATAATGACCCCTCTTATGGTCCTTCTTTAGTTTTATCTGATGATGGCATAGGAATGAATTATACTGGAAATATGGAAAATCCTGGAAGGTTAGACCGATTTACTGCTGTGTCTTATGGAGGTCATGCCGGTTTAAAAAGTGATGAATTTGGACATAAAGGGCTAGGTTCAAAACTAGCACTTAATTGTAGACGACTAGAAATAAAAACAACTGTAAAAGGAACCAATAACAGCTATTTTGTTTTTATTGACGAACCAATGAAAACCTTAAGAGAAGGTAAGCAGCCTATTTATAAAATGGTTGTTGGTGCAGGATTAGCATCTCATGGTACTGAACTAAAAATATTAGGTTATGAATATGGAGAAAGCTCATCATCGTTTGAAATAAATAAACTTGAGCTTTATTTATATTTCAATACTATTGTTGGGTACACCCGGGACAAAAAATTGCCAAATTTTATTTTAAAAGTTGAAACTGAGGATAGAATTGAAGACCCTGGATTTTGTTTTCTTAAAAATCCTAAACAATCTGATTGGAAGACTTATATATTGGAAGAACCAATTGTTAAGAAAAAGGGTGACGGTAATAACGCTGTAACGGTTACTCTAAAAGGAGGCTATACTCTTGAAACAGGTAACATGGAAATAACCAATGGGATTACTCTTCGCGCAGGTGCATATGGTCTTTTTTTATCGATAAAAGGCATACCATATGTTCAGCTAGATTTTAATGAATTCAGAGGAAGCTTTAGTAGATTGCAATATAAGTTTGTAAGGTTTGTTGTAGAATGTGATGAGTTATTTTCTAATATGGACTTTGCGAGAAATACTTATTTAGAAAATGTGCAAACTGCTAATTTCGAAAAAGCATTAAAAGAGTGTTTTAATGAACTATCTGAAAAAGGTGAATATAAAAACTTTTTAAAACAAGCTGAAGATGAAAATCAAAAAAACAAGCGTTTAAATATTGATAGAAGAAAAGACGAATTAGAAAAACCAGACCAGCAATTCGTGTATGTAAAAAAAACTAACCAATTATTACATCGGCTTCCGAAAAATGAACATGATACTCTAGCCTTAATGTGGAAGTTAGAAGCATTAAAATTGCTTCCTTTTGATGAATTTATAAGTCTTGAACATACTAACCTAGAAGGAATAGATATCATTGCAAATTATCGGGAAACACCAGACGCATTCACAAACAAATATGCTCCCATAGAAGTAGAACATACTTTTGAAAATTTTTACAGTCATGGACATAATGCTAATCAAGTAATGGCCGTAATCTGTTGGGATGTAGATGACGAATCATACTATAAGAAAATTGATGGAAAGCCACATAAGCTTATTGCAACGATAAATGAGAAGGATGTACCAATTTATAGATTAAGCACAATTGAAGAGATTGAACTTAGGGATAATGCTGGTAGAAAGAATTAAGTTTTCATAGCTACAATCTATGCCCTTATTAACTAATTGCGAATAGCGCATTAATTGTTTTATTTTTTCCCTTCCCTCACCCCAACCTCCTCCTCGCCCATGCCCCTGTGCTCCATAAAGCCCAGGCAACAAGTACCGGCTGAAATAGTAAACGAATGCCACGGGCAAGGTCGGTGTTTAGGCCAAACGCATCGCGATGGTCAACGAACTGGGCAATATTCCCGGGAAAAATGAGCGTAAAGAACAGTGCGGCCAGCCATCCCCAAAACACACGCCGCTTCACCCAAAAAGCTATTGCCATGCCCAGCATTATTTCCACCACGCCGGAAAGCACAACGGTGAGGTCTTTGCTCAAAGGAAACCAATCCGGCACCTGTGCCTGGAAGGCTTTTCGCGCAATAGTGAGATGGGCAGTGCCCGCAAATGAGAGCATAATACCAAGAACAACGCGCGCAGCGTTCTGTATGCGGCTTGTTGGTTTGCCAGGATCGTTTGAACTATTCATAATAAAAAAATTGTTTTGTAGCAAAGCTGTCCAAAAGCCTGCCAACAAAAAAAACTGTTTCTTTATCTTCCCGTCCGCAGGTACATTTTTATGTTTTATATAAATTTATGCCCTGTTTCATCCCTGCATCAGCCGTACATCAACCGTACATGCTTCTTCATTTCTGCACTACATGTCCACTACATGTTCGCTCCTTGTTCGCTTTCATAGAGTGAACATGGAGTGTTGATACATTGCAGGTATATATGAGAAAATTAGAAGCAAGTATTACTGTGATAGGTATCAAGTATTGATGTGGTAAGGAGCATTTTAAAATTAACCAGGTGGCTTTTATTGAACGAGGTCTTTTTTGTCAAACTCTTTTTAAAGTTTCTAATCCCTGTTCAGCAGAAATAGTAATGCCTTCAATTTTGAATGACGCAATAGCAGAACGTAATATTTGTTCTCTTGAAGAGGATTTAACTATACTCTTTTTTTGCTTCGGTTTCATATTACAAATATACCAAAAAAGCTTTTATTAAAATGTACTGTCATTGCCGCAGGTTCAGCAAAGTATTCCTTGCTTGAGTTTGTTGGTGCATATTGTTGAAATTGCAGATTCATTATCTTGCCCTCATGTTATACGAATATAAAACAAATTACAGAGGCAGGCTGGCTGCGCTTCTATTTTTGGCTTGCTCCTTATTTTCATTCAAACAAAATTTTGCCCAATTGACCACAGAACCGAATGCGCCTGTATATACCGGCAAAGACCTGGGAGTTAGCTATACACCCGCTTCTACAAGCTTTAAGGTTTGGAGCCCGGATGCAAGCGAGGTAAGGCTAAGGCTTTACAACGCAGGGGACGGTGGCGAAGCAACACGCGTAGTTGAGCTGAATAAGGCCGGTTCAGGCACCTGGCAGGCAACAGTGCAGGGAGACTTACAAAACAGGTATTATACTTTTCAAACCCTTATAGCGGGGAAATGGCAGTTAGAATGCCCCGATATGTATGCGAAAGCGGTTGGGGTAAATGGCAGGCGCGGTGAGATAGTTGACCTTGCCGCTACCGACCCGCGTAGCTGGGATAAGGATAAAAGGCCCGTGCAAAAGAACTTTACGGACATCATTATTTATGAGCTGCATGTGAGGGACCTTTCTATGGATGCCAATTCAGGTATTGTGCATAAGGGTAAATTTTTGGGCATTGCAGAGTTGGGTACCAAAAGCCCGCAAGGAGAAGCGACGGGGCTTGACCATATAAAGCAGTTGGGGGTGACGCATATTCATTTGCTGCCCTGTTTTGATTTTAACTCCATTGACGAAACAAAGCCCGATGCAAAATATAACTGGGGATATGACCCGTTGAATTATAATGTTCCTGAAGGGAGCTATTCAACAAATGCCTATGATGGCCGCGTGAGGATAAAGGAGTTTAAAGAGTTGATACACACGCTGCACACCAACGGGCTGCGGGTGATAATGGATGTTGTTTATAACCATACAGCCAATGTAAATAATGCGGTATTTACACAGTTTGCACCGGGTTATTTTTATCGCCATAATAAAAATGGGGGTTACTCAAACGGCACGGGCTGCGGCAATGAGACAGCGTCGGAACAGCCGATGATGCGTAAGTTTATGATTGAGTCAGTGGTTTACTGGGCGAAGGAATATCATGTGGACGGGTTCAGGTTTGACCTGATGGGGGTGCATGACATCGTTACGATGAATGCTATCAGTGATACGCTGCATAAAATTGACCCAACTATTTTTATTTATGGGGAAGGTTGGGCGGCAGGCAATAGCCCCATGCCTGAAAGTTTAAGGGCTGTAAAAAAGAATATGCCGCAGGTGAATGAGGTGGCTGCTTTCAGCGATGATATAAGAGATGGTTTGCGTGGCGGGTATAGTGACTTAAAATCGAATGGTTTTGTAAGCGGCAACGCTGCTATGACGGAGAGCGTAAAGTTTGGTATTGTTGCTTCCACTTTTAATGCGCAGGTTGATTACAGCCGCGTTAATTACTCCAAAGCGCCTTGGGCAAAGGAGCCGAGCCAGGCCATTACTTATGTTTCCTGTCATGACGATAATACTTTGTTTGACAGGCTGAAAGTTTCTAATCCACATTCGCCTGAGGCGGATATTATAAAGATGGATAAGCTGGCTGCGGCCGTGGTGCTTACCTCCCAGGGCGTTGCTTTTTTACAGGCAGGCATGGAACTGCTTGGAACAAAGCAGGGCGTTGCCAATTCGTATGTTTCACCGGACTCTATCAACCAACTCGACTGGAGCAGAAAAACCACATATAAAAGCGTTTTTGAGTATTACAAAGGGCTGGTAAGCTTGCGCAAAAATCATCCGGCTTTCCGTATGCCCACCACAGAAATGATACAAAAGAACCTTGCGTTTGTGCCAACAAACGACAGCCTTGTTATCGGCTACCTGTTAAAAGGCCATGCGAATGGGGATAAATGGAAAAATATATTAGTGTTTTTTAATGGCAACAGCACCCCCAAACAGGTTAACTTACCAAAAGGAGACTGGATGGTTGCCGTAAATGGAGAAACAATAAATGAAGTAGGGATAGGAGCGCCTGTTCATGATGGAATTACGATAGAAGGGACTTCTGCTTATGTGTTGTTTCAGAAGTAAGGAGATTGAGCAGTAACCCTGCTTTTTTGACTTGTTATTGGTAACGGCAAGCAAAAAGCCAAAACACATCCCGATATTTGCCAAATGATCGCAACGAATGTTCTTGCCAGTGCCTGGAGGTTGATGAGCACAGCCCGCGCCATGGCTGACCTATATGAAAACAACAGGCAGGTTTGCAAATATGTACATTCCACCAGCAAGGGACATGAGGCCATACAGATAGCTACGGGGCTGCAATTACTGCCCTGTGACTTTGTAAGCCCTTACTACCGTGATGACAGCATCCTTTTATCCATAGGTTTTGAGCCGTACCGGATGATGCTCCAGTTACTGGCAAAGGCGGATGACCCATTTTCAGGTGGCCGTTCTTATTACTGCCACCCCAGCAGCAAAGAAGAGGATAAACCGCAGATCATCCACCAGAGCAGCGCAACAGGTATGCAGGCGATACCAACTACGGGTGTAGCGCAAGGCATCCAGTACCTGGAGCAAACAAATTCACCGCTGTTGAAGAAGGGGATAGGAGGGGAGGCGCCTGTTGTTGTTTGTTCTTTTGGGGACAATAGTATTACCGAAGGAGAGGTGAGCGAGGCTTTCCAGTTCGCGGCGCTGAAACAATTGCCCATTATTTATTTGGTGCAGGACAATAGTTGGGGTATCAGCGTTTCTGCCGCCGAAGCCCGCAGCATGAATGCGTATGAATATGCAGCAGGTTTTAAAGGTATGGAAAGAGTGCAGGTTGATGGAAGCGACTTTGAGGCTTCTTATAACACCATGAAGGATGCCATTGCTTTTGTTCGTGATGAGCGGAGGCCTATTTTGGTTCATGCAACTGTGCCGCTGCTTGGGCACCATACCAGCGGTGTACGCAAAGAGTTTTACCGCAGTAAGGAAGACCTTGACAAGCACGCCCTGAATGACCCTTATCCAAAACTTAGAAACTTACTGTTGCAAAATGGTTTTACAGATGACGTACTAAACACCGTTGATGCTGAAGCCAAACGGCTGGCAAGTGAATCTTTTGAGAAAGCGATGGCTGCAAAAGATCCTGACCCTTCTACAGTCGCGAATCATGTTTTTGCTGAAAACCCTGTTTTTACAGAAAAAGGCACGCGCCAGCCAAAGAATGGGGAGAAGATAATCATGGTTGATGCCGCACTTCATGCAATTGAGGAAATAATGAAGGAACACCCTGAATGCTTGCTGTACGGGCAGGATGTTGGCAGAACCCTTGGTGGTGTATTCCGCGAGGCCGCAACGCTTGCAGAAAAGTTTGGGGATAGGCGTGTTTTTAATACAGCTATACAGGAAGCCTATATCGTTGGTTCCACGGTTGGCATGTGCGCCGTTGGCCTGAAACCCATAGTGGAAGTGCAGTTTGCGGATTATATTTATCCTGCCATCAACCAGCTTGTTACTGAAATTTCCAAGTCAAGTTATTTGTCCGGCGGCAAGTTTCCTGTGCAGATGATACTGCGCGTACCCATTGGCGCTTATGGCGGTGGTGGGCCATATCATAGTGGTAGTATTGAATCAACCCTGCTCAGCATCAAAGGAATAAAAGTTTGTTATCCCTCCAATGCCGCCGACATTAAAGGCCTGATGAAAGCCGCCTTTTATGACCCTAACCCCGTTGTAATGCTCGAGCATAAAGGTTTATACTGGAGTAAGGTGGAAGGAACGGAAGAAGCTAAGACAATTGAGCCTGACAAAGATTATATCCTTCCTCTTGGCAAGGGCAACGTGGTACAACAGGCAGATGCCACCCTTATAAAAAAGGGAGAAAGCGCCTGCATTATTACTTATGGCATGGGCGTTTATTGGGCAAAGGCAGCCACAAAGAACTACCCCGGACAAATAGAAATTATAGACCTCCGAACCCTTTATCCTCTTGACGAAGAACTTGTTTACATCACTGTAAAAAGGCATGGCCGTTGCCTTGTCTTAACTGAAGAACAGCAAAACAATTCTTTCGCAGAAGCCCTTGCCTACCGAATCACTTATAATTGCTATCAATTTCTTGACGGCAGGGTAGAAGTACTTGGCGCACTAAACTTGCCCGCAGTACCCATTAACCTTGCGCTTGAAGCCGCGATGCTGCCTACTGTGAGTAAGGTAGTTGAAAGGTTGAAGAAGGTGTTTAGTTATTAGGTTGAAGATTTTCCTTCTTTATGTCTAAGTATATTAACATACCTCAAAATTATCTTAGTCAATAGTGATCTGGTTTAGGACAGTGTCAATACAAAACTTCCTTCCTTCTAAAAAATCCAATCCCAAAAGCCCGTCGTAATTAGAAAAGATCCCGTGAGCAAGAAAATCATAAACCTGTATCCTGAGTTTTTCTTTTGTTATCCCAAGAGAATGAACATGATCGATCTCGAAGATCTCCGATTCTACTATACCGTTTGCTGTTTCAATTTCGACTATCTCAACCGTATCTTTTAAACCATATCCCGATAAATACAATGCGTTGCTGTCAATCGTAGTGTGGGAGCAACCCGTATCAAGTATCATCCTGAACTTGCTCTTTCCATCAAGCGTTACGCCTACAATGATCAGCCCACCATTAGGCATCCTTTCAAAATTGTACGTCATTTTTTGGTGCTGGTAAAGATTCCCGTTAAAGTCCTGGTTGGCTTAAATGTACCTGTGTAAATTATAGTGATAGTTTTAAAGTCAGTTGTTTTGCTTTTGCCTAAATAACAAACTTCTTTTTTGTCTTTGCTATGCAACACAGGGATGCCGGCTAACACATTAAGTTCCGAATTATCCATTTGAGGATCCCCAATTAAAACCCATTCATCGGGAAAGAGGCTTTTAATTTCATTTATGTTTTTTACAACGTGTGCCATGCATTCAAAATTGAATTACAAATATACTTTATAAAGAATAAATGATTTTCCCTAAATCAAAGCTATTTGCTGCAACATCTGGTTTAATCAATTGTATATTGCAATTGCATACATTAGCGCATGGATATAAACGAATGGCACGATTTCTTTGTAGCTACTGCAGGTTCTGCAGCGGCTCTAACAGGGTTGATATTTGTAGGAGTTTCTATTAATATTACAAAAATACTTTCCTTAGCTAAATTGCCGGACCGCGCGTTGCTTTCTTTGTTTTTGCTGTTGACCATCTTAATTATTTCATCTCTGATACTTGTGCCGGGGCAATCTTATATGGCAGTAGGTATTGAAATTTCTATTATTGGGTTCTCCATGTATATCCTTGTTACAAAAATGGATATTGGCATCTATAAGAATACTGATATTCTTTACAAGAAACAATATTTTACCAGCCTTATCTTTAACCAACTGTCTGTATTGCCTTATTTATTCGGAGGCCTTGTTACTCTTGTTTATGGAGAAAAAGGAATTTATTGGATAGTCCCCGGTATCCTTTTGTCTTTTATAAAAGCCATTATTGACGCTTGGGTTTTGCTGGTGGAAATTAACCGGTAAAAATAATTTACGAAAAATGTATTTCAGATTCTATATTGATAATTTCTCTAAATCAATGCGATCCTTTGCACCGTCCAGTAAGCGGCTATTAAAGCAATAACAATAGAAAGAGGATAAACAACCCGCTTTTTATAATGCGGTGTTTTGCCAAAGGGGATAATTATTAAAGCAAATACTATCAATATCACTGCTATTTGCCCAAGTTCCACACCAACATTAAAGGCTACTACAGAAGTAAAGAAATTATTTTGAGGCAGCCCAACGCTATTAAGCGCACTGGCAAAACCTAAGCCATGAACCAGCCCGAAGAAGAATACTATCAGCACACGCCAGGGCTTTAATTCTGTAAGCAGTATATTTTCAAGCGCTACAAATACTATGGACAAAGCAATGATGGGTTCTACTACAGGCCCCGGAGCTACAATAATGTTTTTCATGCTTAGCGCAAGCGTAATGGAATGCGCTACAGTAAAGGCCGAAGCCTGCCACAGTATGGTCTTTATTTTTGTGCTTAAAAGGCAAAGGCTCGTTACAAACAAAATATGGTCAAACCCCTGCGGAATGATATGCAGGATGCCCATTTTTATATAAAACCAAATAACGTCCTTGGTTGGGGCATGCTCCATAGCATAGTTCACCACAGGATGAGCCGCTGCCTGGGTGTGAAGAAACATAGCGCCCGTAAGCAGCAGCAATGCAACCATAGTTTTGGAGGAAGAATAAGGACGCTTCACTTTTTTAGTTCAAAATTACTTTTATAAAGTATGCATTGCCGCAAGGCTACTTTCTTTTAAAGACTCATCCATAATTGGGTTTGTTTTTAGTGCTTCGGCAAAGTTCGCTTTAGCCTGTGGCTTATCACCGTTTTTGTCATATATCAAACCGGCATAGCACAGCAGTGTAGGGTTTTTGCTACCTGTTTTTAAAGCCGTTTTTATATAAGGGAGCGCCTTGGCGTAATCTCCTTTGCAATAATACACCCATGCCACTGCTTCATTTACATCTATATTATCCGGGCGGCGGTTATATTCCAGCAACGCATGCTCCAACGCCTTGTCAAAATCCCCTGTTTTTACATAAGCGTACGCTAATTCCTTATCCACATAGTGCCCGATGTTTGCGTTATTGTTCCCGCTTTGTGCCTGGCTGTTCATGCTGTCTATCACTTCTTTCATCAGTTCGCCTGACTTGTCTTTCTGCCCAGCCAATTCATATGCATCGGCCAAAGATTGTTTTATATTAAAATCATTTATCAGGGTGTCTGCCTTCGAGTAATAAGTGATTGCGGTAGGATAATCCTTCCTGTAAATAGCAAGCCGTCCAAGTCCTGCAAGACCATAGGCATAGTTGGGGCGTTCGTCCTGCGTCATGGTGTAATACATGTCGGCATGTGCAGTATCACCAATATCTTCATACAATTTCCCCAGTTGCACTTTTGTCCATGCAGTTCCTTCCTCGCCCGGTGCACCAGCTTTCACGGCCAGTTGCATGGCCTCTATAGCGCCGGGATAGTCGCCATATATTTCCCTTATATAAGAAATGCGTGAATAAGAGCGTAGGTCTGGACGAACGTTTACCATTTGCTGTGCGCTTGCTACTGCAGAATCATAATAACCCATTTCCACGTTACCATCCACGATCATCCCATAAACAAAAGAATTGTATGGGTTAATAGCCCTTGCCTGTTTGGCCAGCGCAAGCCCGTCTGCAAAATGGTGTTGGGAAAGATAAATGGTGCCTTTCATGGTAAGCGCCTGGAAATTGTTTGGCTCTATCTTTAAAACATCAGCAAGATATTTAAGGGAAGCCATGTCGTAATAAGCATAATTGCCCGTTACACGCGCTTCGCGGATAAAGATAGTAACCAGCGAGGTCATTGACTTAATGTCTTTCGGGTTGGCATTTATTTTCCGTAACAGGTCAGCTGCCTGCAGGCGTATCTTTTTCCAGTCGTCCACCTGCGCCAAAGCGCCTGTGCGTTCCAGCAACCCGTAATTGGTATTATCCTGTTTTTGCTGGTCTCCGTAATATTTTAAAAGGATGAACCCTATCAGGGCTATAAATACAATAATAGAAATAGTGTAGATAGAATTTTTTTTCATAATGACATTTGTTTTATAGTGATTAAATAAACGAAATAAGAGGGGGTTAGGTTTGAGAAGCAAAGTAAAAAGGGAAAAATAAAAAGGGGAAAAGTTGATGGGGGGAATAAAAAGCTGTTTTAAGACGTGATTCAATCATTTCCTTTAGCTTTTGATTGAATAGGTAAGGCAATTCAATCATTTCCTTTAGCTTTTGATTGAATAGGTAAGGCAATTCAATCATTTCCTTTAGCTTTTGATTGAATAGGTAAGGCGATTCAATCATTTCCTTTAGCTTTTGATTGAATAGGTAAGGCAATTCAATCATTTGCTTTAGCTTTTGATTGAATAGGTAAGGCGGCTGTATGTCTTCTGCCAGATGTCAGGTAATATCTTGACCTTCGTACTATGAACTTGGGATTCGAAATAAAACGCTTAAGTCAACAAGATGTTGATGCTTTCTATAAACTCATCAAGCTTTTTCATGAAGTTTTTGAAACAAAAGTAACATCTGAAGTTGATGAAGCTTATCTAACAGGGCTATTAGAAAAACCTTCCTTTGTTGTATTTGCTGCTATTATAGATAGCCAAATAGTTGGCGGCCTCACAGGATATGAACTGCCTATGTATTACACTGAAGGCTCCGAAATGTTTATTTATGATATTGCCATAAAACCTGCCTTTCAAAGAAAAGGGCTGGGAAAACAATTGCTTGCGATCCTAAAAGAATATTGCCTTGAGAATGGAATAAACACAATGTTTGTTCAGGCACATGAAGCAGATGCAGAAGCGGTGGAATTCTATCATTCTACAGGTGGGCAGGGTGAAAAAGTTATCCAGTTCAGCTATGGTTTAGAAAAAGACAAAGAATAGACGCCGGATGTGCTCAATATAAGCGCATAAAAAAATCCCGCTTTAAAGCGGGATTTTTATTTAACCCAAATAAACAAAAGCCGCTTATTGTTTTTCTATACGAATAGATTGTTGTACTTGTCCGTTCACTATCAGGTTGGCGAAATAGATACCGCTTGACAGCCTGGTGTTACCGATAGGCAAAGTATAAATGCCAGCAGGCTGGTTTTTATTTACCAGCGTCTGCACGGCCTTGCCTGATTCATCATACACCGTAATATTTACGTTTGATGCATTATCAACCTTATATCTCATTACGCTGCTTGATGTGAAAGGATTAGGATAAATGGCCGCAAAATTTGAAGGTGCGCCAAGGTCTAATTTTTGTTCAGTCACAGGTTGTGGCTGGTTAATATTTGCACCGCCAACCTTTGTTGCAGTTTTAATAGGAGACACTGTGCAACTGCACACATGCGTTCCTTCCCATGGTAATTGTTCATAAGGGAAATGGTCGCGGAAAGTAGTGTCGTTCCCGTCAATACCTGTGCTGTAAGTTAATACATTCACGAGGTCTTGTGTAACAGGGCTTTGGCCCGGCACATAATCATCATACCACAAACCAATAGCAGCCAATACCACGCCACTCACAGCCTGCAATTCAATACGGGTAACATCATCTTCCAGCCTTCTTCCGTTAGGGAAACCGTCCATGTTAGGGATGAACTGGAGCGTGTCGCTTCCTGCATAAGCCGGATCGGTCAATCCAAGCACTGCTGCATAAACAAGCCCTTCTGAGCTAAAGTTCGGGTCATTTCTTTGTGTTGGAGGAACAGCCATATTCAAACGAAGCATATCACCACCAGTAGGCAAAAAGTTATTGATAAAAGGCTTGCCTACTGCAAGAGGATTACCATTTTTGCCTGTTGCCAGTTGATAAGGCGCTTCATTAGGAACGCCTGTATTAAATATAGGCCAAATATCTACAGAGCGTGGTTCACCTGCAGCAGGTAACAGCAAACCGCCAAAAGCGCTTTCTGCAAGTGCAGTACCGTTAAGCGCCGCATTTCCTTTTAAACCATACAATCCATCCTGCCCGTTGTTAAAACCAAACGAGCCTAAAGAATTGCGTTGGATACGAAGCAAAGAGAACGCAGGCACAGCGCCGGCAAACTCTGTAGTATCCATATACAAAGCCAGTTCAGGATTGTAAAAATAATTACCGAAAGTAGAGATATGAGCGAGGTCTTCGTATGGAGTAAGTGAATTCCAGTAATCTTTTACGCCGATAGGATTTACTGCTTCGTTGGTCAATGGCATTCCAAGTCTTGAAACCTGTACCCATCTTCCAAAACCGCTTTTAGTGCCGTTGCCGTTTAAAACCGAAATGCTTTGCCTGCTTGCAGAAGCCCAAACACCAATAACAAAGTTAGGATCAAGAATGCTCGTTGCTTTTCTAACAGGCAGATGATCTTTTTGCAGTGTAGAAATATCTACCTGTAAGGCAATAGTGGAAACATTCAGGCATTTTAAGCCATCCTGTGGAACGCCGCCATCTTTATATCCCTGGCGAGGCGCATCGCCCAGGTCAAATATGCCGCCCAGGTCAACAAAGAAAGGATCGTCAACCGGCCCGCAAAATACTTTTTCTCCGCTGCTTGCTTCAGCAACAGCTTCTTCGGATAATTGTTTGTAGCTTTTTGCTCCCAAGCCTACAGAGCTTTCAATAGACCTGTATCCAATGTTTGGAGGAGGCACAACGCCATTACTAACAACCGTACTGAAAGACGATCCGCCATCAATACTTTTTTCCATAGTATAGGTGGTCTTCAGGTTTTGTTTGCCCAGCCTGATGTTAAAGAAAGTAGTTGGGTCTTCATTTGTTTTGCTAAATGTGAACCGGTAAATGATGTCATCTCCCGTAGTAGTCATATTATTCTTGATGTGAATTTCATAACGCACATTTTCACCAAAAGAATAATAGTTAGGGCCACCGAAAGGCAACTGGAAAGGAACATAATTCGCAATGATGCAAATTTTGTTCGGGTTTTCCGGGCTGCGGAATGCATAAACATCCGTATTGTCTGCCAGCGGATCATTGGCGATCATCGGGGCCTCTCTGTGGCTTGATGACATGAGCACAGCCGCAGTAACGGCTAAACCCATAAAAGGCAAAATGCTTTTTTTGAGAATCAAATTTAGTTTCATAGAAATTTTGTTTTATAATTTTTCGAAAATGATTTTACGGTGATAGGTCAGTTTTCTATAATGGCCATGGCACTATCAGTTACGCAGTAATGTTAAAGCTGGTTTTACTTTCTTAAAATATTCTTAAAACTCTTTAAGATTTTTTTGCGTAAGTATTTTGATCACTTAAGCGTATAGACTTGTATTAGAAATGGTTTCCTAAGGAAAGAATATGATAAGGTCGCCTTTCTTAATTAGATTTAGCTTAGTACTCTAAAACAAAACAGTTTTCTCTGGAGTATAATTGAACCAATGAAGTTTACGATAGCATATTACCTCTGTTTGATTTATACAACTGTCATGTTTCAGCCATTGATCCCATTGGTTGAAGATGCGTTTGCTCACACTTTTGCAGAAGCCTATCACATTGCTACAGTACATGCTAAGTATGGCAACAACCACCTTGAAAAAGATTTGGCAACAACCAGCGAAGGAGCAAACAAAAACCAAACTTCGCTTAAACAGGATGAGGTTTTTGCTGTTCACATCTCTGCTCAGCAAATTGATAAAGAATTCATCGCCTCTTCATTTAAGAGGTCATACCTTAATTCTAATGCAGCCAAATTACCTGGATCCTTCATGCAGGTTTTAGCTCCCCCTCCCAAAGAGCTCCTCAGTTAAGTCTTACAAATTCTCCACAGGTTAGTGCCCTTTTCAAATCATTGTATTTATTTTTTTAATGCAATTGGTGATGATGGATTTATGCCTGTTCTTGCTAATTGAATATTTATTGTTACTAAAACCTATTTATGAAGAAATTTATAATTGCGCTACCAGCTTTTATCATACAATTGATCACTTTAACTGCCTTCTCTCAAAACATCATTAAAGGAAAGGTAGAAGATGCTAAAACAAAAGAAGCTCTTGAACTTGCTGTTGTTACTGATACAAAGACCCAAAATAACATATTAACCAACAGGGAAGGGGATTTTATCCTGAAAAACATTTCTGAAAGTGATTCAATCAGAATAACATTTATAGGCTATGCATCTAAAACTATTATTGCCGGTGATCAAAAGCAACCCTTGATTATTGATCTGTTGAAAGGCACAATGGAACTATCAGAGGTGATCATCACTACCCATCAGAACAACCTAACCACCTCTCGTTTGCTTTCAGCCATTGACCTTAACCTGCAGCCTGTAAAGTCTGCACAGGATCTAATGCGGCTTGTACCCGGCTTATTCATTGCGCAACATCAGGGAGGCGGCAAGGCAGAGCAAATATTTCTCCGTGGCTTTGATGCTGACCATGGCACTGATGTGAATGTAAGCATTGATGGCTTGCCTGTAAATTTAGTATCGCAGGCACACGGGCAGGGCTATGCAGATTTACACTTTGTAATCCCGGAAACCATTGCAGGCTACGATTTTGGCAAAGGGCCTTATTACACAGGCAAAGGAGATTTTTGCACTGCAGGCTATGTAGCATACAATACCAAAAATGTACTGGATACGAATATGGTAAAAATAGAGGGTGGCATGTATAACACGATACGTGGTGTTGCAATGTTCAATTTGTTAAGCGAAAAAGCAAAAGAAAAAGGCCAGAGTGCTTATATAGCCGGTGAAGCATTGTATTCCGATGGAGGGCCTTTTGATGTACCTGAACAGTTTAACCGCTTTAATATTTTTGGTAAATTTATTACCCCTATTGGCAGCAAAAGCAAACTGAACATTATTCTTTCTTCCATGACATCAAGATGGAAAGCTGCGGGGGAAATACCAAACCGCGCACAGGCGGAAGGCTATATAAAGGATGCATTTGGAAGCATTGACAGTTTCCAGGGAGGGTATGTAACAAGGGCTAATGCAAACATCCGCCTTACTTCACAGCTTGGGAACAACACTACATTTGAAAACCAGGTGTTTTATTCTCACTGCTATTTCAACCTTATAAGCAATTTTACTTTTTATTATGCAGATCCTGTAAATGGCGATGAATTCGGGCAGCACGAAAAAAGAGATTTATACGGCTATAAAAGTACACTCACGCACCAGAACTTTTTTGCAAATGCAACACTCACTTCTTCAGTAAGTGCAGGCATAAGATATGACCACACAAACCCAAGCTGGTTATCACATACGTTTGAGGACAGCATACTTAATTTTATACAGCTCGGCATTGTGAAAGAAGCCGATGCATACTCATACATTGATGAAACGCTGGAAAGCGGTAAATGGCTCTTTAATGTAGGCGCAAGGTTTGATTATTTTAATTTTTATTATCTTAGTACAGCCCCTGCATCAGATACTGCTGCCATTTTTTATAATGGCGTGAACCCTACCCAGGAAAAATCAATTGTTAGCCCTAAAATAAATATACAATACACGCTCAGCAGCAAAGTGCAGCTTTATGTAAAAACCGGAAAGGGCTTTCACTCGAACGATGCACGTGTAGTTATTGCTAACGAGGGGTACGAGATTTTGCCTGCTGCATACAGTGCCGACCTTGGCATGAACTGGAAACCTGCTCCAAGGCTATTTATCAATACTGCCTTGTGGTACCTGTACCTGCAGCAGGAGTTTACTTACGGTGCAGATTTTGGCAACGAAAGTGTGCAGCCTGGCGGGAAAACAGTGCGCAAAGGCGTTGATTTCTCCATGCGCTACCAAATCAATAACTGGTTGTACACCAACCTGAACTTAGACTATGCAAACCCAAAGTTTCTGGATAGTGCCGCTGGGCATCAATACCTTCCGCTTGCGCCCACCTTTACCAGCACTGCAGGTTTATTTGTTAAGTTTAAGAATGGTTTCAACGGGGGCATTAGTTATAGGTACCTGCATGACAGGGCTGCAAACAATACTTATACACTTACTGCCAAAGGATATTTTATTACCGACCTTTCGGCTAATTATAGATTAAAGAAGTATGAAATTGGCCTTGGCATTGAAAACTTATTTAACCAGGCATGGAATGAAGCACAGTTTGAATATGTTTCTCAGCTAAAAGGCGAACCAGCGCCCATAGATGAGGTGAGTAATACGCCCGGTGTTCCCTTTTTTGCAAGGCTGAAGTTGACCGTGTTCTTGTAATGTACCAATCAGCAATAAACTTTTATTGCGGCTATTTTACTGCTCACGCCTGTGGTATAAAACGCTTAAACCTCAAACAATAAAAAAGCGGGTCAGTTAAAAATGACCCGCTTGTATTTTTATAAATACTTCTTATCTATTCCCCTTTTATCAGCTTAACAGTGTGTACTGTATTGCCCTGCATTATCTGCAGAATATACATACCTCTTGGGAAGTTAGACCCAAACTCATAAGAGCCGTCAACGCCGCCCCTTGCTTCATAAACCTTTACTCCCATCATGTTGGTCACCATAAGTACCACATCATCTTTACTGCTGCTTTCCATTTGCAGATGAAATGCTGATGGCGCAGGATTAGGCGATAGGTGTGCTGCAAATCCGGAACTTGCAACAACCTTATTATTAATAGCATGTGCTGGAGAACTTGCTGAACCTTCCCCCACAGCATTATTATTATTTGAACTGCCCAGTGGCTCTCCGCCGAAACAACTAACCGATGTTACAGTTGCTGAAGGTGTTGTATAAGTACAACTTGAGGCATCCATAACTGTTATAGTATAAGTTCCTGCAGGCACATAAAAATACCTTTCAGAACTTGGCACAAACGCTGCGCCGTTAAGGCTGTAAGTATAAGGCGAAGCGCCTCCCGATGGCACAGTATAAATAGTTGTGCCGCCACCGGTACATACCTGGATTTTGCCCATGATACCGGAGGATGTTAATCCATTTAATTTAACTGTCAGCGGGCTTACAGCTTTACAACCTTGCATATCTTCTGCATCAACAATATAACTTCCATTTGCAAGATCGCTAAATACTGAACCAGGCTGGTAGCTTCCGCCACCATCATCGCTGTAACTGTAGCCGCCATAGCCGCCCGATGCATTTATTGTTATGCTGTTTCCGGCCTCACCACTGCATCCTGTCGCCCCTTGAGCGCTGAAAATTACAGGTGTTGAAGGCTGTGTTATCGTAATAGGGTCCGTAGTTGTGGAACAGCCACTATTATCTTCTACTGTAATGGTATAGGTTCCCGCCAAAGCTGTCACATTAAAATACCTGTTCGCGCTTGGCACAAAAGGGCCGTTATTAAGGCTGTAGCTGAATGGTCCGTTGCCTCCAAGTACATTCGTAGTGATTGTAACACTTCCACCATAACAAACCTGTGTGCTGTTCCCTGGAGTTGTTACAATAATTGAAGTTTGCGTTAAAGGTTTAAGCCCAACTCCGGGCGCTGTAACTGAGCAACCATAGACATCTTTTGCTGAATAGCTGTATTCACCTTCAGGCAAAGAGCTGAAAAGCGGATCAGGTGAAGTTATTACACTAAACGGCTGCACACTCACTAACTTATAAGTATACGGTGCCGTTCCGCCCGTTACTGTACCTGAAAGAGAACCCAGAGTAGCATTACAGTCAGGAGTAACCTGTGCCAATGTTATGGCCAGCAATTCTACTGTCAAAGTGCCGTTCACGTAAGTGATAGTATAATTGCTTAACCCTGTCCCTGTAGCTGCGCTGGCAACAATAGGATAGGTGCCCGCTGCTGCCGCTGCTGCTGCCCCGGCGCTTGTAAGCGTTACGCTGCCTACTGCGTCGCTATTTAGCAAACCGGATGAAGTAAATTCATTACCGGTAAAGTTATAAGTAGCGCCAAAACACTTTGTTTCATTGTCTGCGGTTATCGTCAATGCTGCTGGAGTCACATTGCTTCTTCCAATTAATACATCTTTTGAATAGGCCCCCTGGCTCGTACACACGATGGCAGCTGTATAAGTACCAACCGCATCAGTAGCTTTAAGGCGAACATACACAGGTGTATACGGTATAGTATCTTCCGCAGAGCCAACTACCACTGATTTGCCAAAGCCTGAACTTGCGTTCAGCGATAGCTCAAAGCCGGTAGGTGCCGTTACCGTAACCCCTGCATTTGTATTAATACCGCCTACATTTAAAACCATATTAGAAGATGCAGTGCCATAAACAGTATTTATAGAATCTGGAGTTAATGGCATCAGCCTTATCCTTGCTTGTTCAGGTGCAAATGCAATGCCTTTAAAAGCATAATAATCCGGTGCGGTTGCAAGCGTCGTTGCTCCTGAAGAAGAACCCGCATCAACGATCGAAACAACTCTGTTATTAAATTTTTCACCCGTTGTAGCATAAATAATTGGCAGCAAAACGTTGGTAAAATCTACCGTTAAGCCTTTTGCACCTGCCATGTCGCCTGTGCTCAAGGTATAGGCTAAAGACCATGTTCCGCCTGTCCAGCCTGTTGCAGCGGTGAACGTGCCCGAGTAGATCCATTTTTGAATTCCGGCATTAGTTGCAGACGGGCCATTAGCAATATAACAGGTTGTTCCAAAAGGGTTGAAAACAAAAGCATAAGGATCTGAACCTTCGCCTGTATTAATAATATTCGTTATCGCTGGCGTACCCGAAGTAGGAAAGGTGTCAGATAGGCCAACTTGGAAGATCCCGCTCACCTGGTTTGCTCCGGTTCCTGTGTCAATACTTGCAAAAAGGGTTGTGCTAAAAGCATAAAGAACACGCACATTATTTGTTGCCAGCACAGTCGCTGTTTTAATTCCCTTTGTCTTAGCTCCATGTGAATAAGCGATCCCCGTTGAGCCGCCTAACCAATAATTTCCGCCTCGGTTAAGCAAGGAACTGTAATTCCCGCCCGACAAAGCATCATAAGTTCCATTTGTTGTAAGGCTTCCGTTCGCAAGCGCTTTACCAACAGTTTCCTGCCTCAGTAGAACTGCTGCTGGTTGTACTTGTTGATATATTGGCGGCGCCGGTTGAATCGTTATAACCTGGCACAAGGATGAATTGTTTACTACCTGATAAACTGATAAAACCGTCATTGGCAAAATAACTTTGCACAAGATTAAAAGGATACTTTGTAGGAATGCCCGTAGAACCAAAATAAGCAGTTGGTGTTTGGGGAGTTCCATTTGGAGAGAATTGCAAAATTCTCACCTGGCTTGCAGATAAAGTGTCAGTTGATAAACCATTTCCCACTTCGTCCACTGCTAAGTTCCCGGATACAAACTGGCCAAATCCACGCTGGCTGAACGTTAGGCTAAAAATAGAAAAACACACAAGCAGGATATTTACTCTGTATGGTTTAAAAAAGTGTAACAAAATTTTCATAATAAATTGAATTTAGTTTTTGGTAATGCAAGTTAGAAATAAGTAAAAATTATTAACCTTGTTAAATTGATTTTAACACGACAAATCTATACAGAATAATTAATGTTATAGCTTAAACCGGGATATTTTTTTATGAAGCGCCAATTGCCATTACTTTATTAGATTTTCAACTACATTTTCATCCCTTCAATATAAGTTATAATAAACAGGGTAGTTATATAAAACGATAGTTTTGTAAATATTCAAATATAACAGCCTTAAGGAATAGGCGTATCATTGTTAATGCCCAAACCTACCAAAGAATATATAGCAGACAAAGCATTATTGCTTTTTAATGAAAAGGGCGCGGTAAACGTGCGTCTGCAGCATATTGCTGACTTCGCTTTTGTAAGCATTGGCCATTTAGCCTACCATTTTAAGAACAAAGAAGATATTGTATCAACTCTGTATGAAAGGCTTAAGAAAAAACAAGAGCTCCTGCTTATGGAATTCAGAGTGCTACCCCTCTTTGAAGATATTGACGCCCTGCTGCGCAATGTCTATCGCCTCCAGCAGCAGTACCGGTTTTTTTATGTTGATACGCTGGAAGTATTAAGGGCTTATAATGATATCGCTCAAAAACACCGCCAGTTGCTCCAGTTTCAACGGCAGCAGATACAGTTCATGTTGGAGTTTAATACAGCACGTGGCTCCTTCATCCAGCCTGCCTATGAGGACCAGTTTGCTCACATCGCCCATATCTTCTGCATGACAATGGATAACCACATGAGTTATCAATACATCAGTGGGCATACAGTGCCAAATGAAGGATTTTATTGCAACGACTTATGGTCCATCCTAAGGGGTCTATTTACAGACATGGGCATTCCCGAATACAGGCAACTCATCAATAAATAAACAACCCTGGCAAAAATGCCGGAAGTTTTATTTTCAAAGTATTCTTTTTAGGTATAAAAGCATATTTATCCCTTTACACATCTTTTCCTCCCCCATGCCGCATCCCTGCGTCCTCCCTGCCACCTTCACTAGGCTCCCCGAAGATCCTCTTCCGGTTTTTGCACCCATAGCTTTCTGCCATAAGTACAGGCTTTTTGAAACGATTTTAATTTCTCTCCTTCTACGGGGATAATATGCTTTTACTATTTCAAAATTGATAACAACAAAGTAAAAAGGCATTTTAGTTTGAAGAAATATATATCTTGCCCCAAACTTACTATCTGGCTATCATCTTTTTTATATTGTACCTGCTTTTTTTCTGTTGGCTTATTACAAAAATTCCTTTCTTTAAAAAGTCAGGCTTAAACAGCCCATGGCTGATAGGTTTATTTCTTTTAAAGATCATTGCTGGTTTGGTTTATGCATGGTTTTATTCCCATTTGCCCTTTGTACAGGATGATACCTGGAAGTTCTTTGAATTAAGTAAAAATGAAACACATTGGCTCCTGCATGATCCTGTTGGGTTTATAAAAGATCTGTTTAATTACGGCTATACAAAGTCCGGAAACCTATTTTCAGGAGAAAATTCTTATTGGAACGATTTAAAAACTGCTATAGTTATAAAGCTTCTGGCAGTTTTCAACGTTTTTACAAGTAAAAATTATTATGCAGATCTCATTTTTTTCAACTTCCTTTTCTTTTTTGGCCCTATAGCTTTTTTTCGCGCAATGATGAGCTATTATGCACACAAGAAATGGCTACTGGTTTGTAGTGTTTTTCTGCTTCCATCATTTTTATTTTGGTGCAGTGGAATTCATAAAGATGGCTTGATCTTTTCCTCAATGGCGATCATCATTTATCTCTTTAATAAGCAATTGCAGCAAAAAAAGATTATATTAAAACATTGCCTTGTCATCCTTGCCTGTTCAGTTTTGTTATTTTCTTTAAGGAACTTTTTATTATTTTTTTTAATACCAGCCTTATTCGCATGGTTTATTGCTTCCGGGGCCCCTTCAAAAAAATGGCTTGTTTTTACTTCGGTCTATGCCGCAACAATAATTCTATTTTTTGCACTTCCTCACCTCAGCCTATCACTTAATTTCCCGCAATACATAATTAACAAGCAGTCTGAGTTCAAAGAAATACCAGGAAATTCAACTATTATTGTTCCTCAATTAGTCCCGACTGTGGCAAGTTTTATTCATTTTCTGCCAACAGCAATAGACATTGCTTTTTTTAGGCCGCATTTAAACGAAGCAAAAAGTCTCAGCTACTTATTTGCCGCTCTTGAGGATCTCTTTTTAATAGTTTTAATTGTATGCTGCATTTTGGTCAGAGATAAAAAAAGTAAAGATCCTGCCTATAAACTTATTTTGCATCTTTTTTTGCCTTAATATTTTAATTGTTTGTGGTTATACAGTTACCTTTTCAGGTTCCATTGTAAGATACAAAAGCATTATTTTGCCCTTACTCATAACAGCGTTCATAGTATTGCTTGATGAAAAAAAGCTCCTTCACATCTTACGGATTAAAAGCACCCACGCCTCCCCAATTATTTAATTTATCACTTATATTATTAAATATATCATGTAATATTTTAAATCTTAATATCTTTATTTCCTCGTCTTTTTTATTAAAAACTTGGTATTTATTTTAAATTATACCACTTTTGCCTTGAAAAAAAACCAAAAAAATGTCATTAAGATTCCAGGCAATACACAACCTGACCGGAGCAGTTGATGAAACATCTGTCTCTGGCTCATCCAAAATTTCAACCATTTTCGGAGAAAATGTATTTACACTTAAAACTGCAAGAGAATTTTTAAGCGACGAGGCCTACAAAAGCCTGTCATCAAGTATCAAAGGCAGCAAAAAAATTGATCGTGCAGTAGCAAGCCAAATTGCAAACGGTATTCGTTCTTGGGCAGAAGCGAAAAACGTTTCTCATTTCACGCATTGGTTTCAGCCATTGACAGGTACCACTGCAGAAAAACATGATTCCTTTTTTACCCTCAAAAGTGACGGCACACCTATTCAGGAATTTGACGGCGCAGCGCTGATACAGCAGGAACCGGATGCTTCTTCGTTCCCAAGTGGTGGCTTGCGTGCAACTTTCGAAGCGCGTGGTTATACTGCCTGGGACCCATCTTCTCCAGCTTTTATTATGGAAATAGGAACAGGCAAAACCTTATGCATTCCTACCATTTTTGTTTCTTATACGGGTGAATCGCTTGATTATAAAGCGCCTTTGCTCAAAGCCCTTGAAGCATTAAACAAGTCGGCTGTTGATGTGGCTAATTATTTTGACAAGAACGTTACTAAAATAACCGCAACGCTGGGCTGGGAACAGGAATATTTTGTTATTGACGAAGGCTTGGCAAATGCACGCCCAGATCTCGTGCAATGTGGCCGCACAGTATTCGGTGCTTCGCCTGCAAAAGGCCAGCAGTTGGAAGATCATTATTTTGGCTCTATCCCTGAAAGGGTCTACGCTTTTATGCGTGATTATGAGAACGAATGTTATAAACTTGGCATCCCTTTACGCACGCGCCATAACGAAGTAGCCCCTGCACAGTTTGAGTGTGCGCCTATTTTTGAAGATGTGAACATTGCTGTGGACCACAATGTTTTGATGATGGATGTAATGAGCCGGGTAGCTAAAAACCATAAACTGAAAGTGCTCTTCCACGAAAAGCCCTTTGCAGGCATAAACGGGAACGGAAAGCACAACAACTGGAGCATGGCGACCGACACAGGGGTAAACCTGCTCGCTCCCGGAAAAACGCCAAAGACAAACCTGATGTTTTTGACCTTCTTTGTTAATACCATCAAAGCAGTTCATGATTATGCAGGTCTGTTAAGAGCATCCATTGCTTCTGCCGCAAACGACCACCGTCTTGGTGCGAATGAAGCGCCGCCTGCTATTATTTCCGTATTTATTGGCGAATATCTAACCAAAGTGCTCAACGATATCGAAGCCCGTGTGGGTAATAAGTTTGATGAACAGGATGAAGCCATTTTAAAGCTTGATCTTCACCGCAGTATCCCCGAATTATTGCTCGACAATACCGACCGTAACCGCACCTCCCCATTTGCATTTACCGGGAACAAGTTTGAGTTTCGTGCCGTTGGTTCTTCCGCAAACTGCGCCAACGCAATGATCACGCTGAATACAATTGTTGCCGAAACACTCAAAACATTTAAGAAAGAAGTTGATGAACTGATTGAAAAAGGCGAGAAAAAAGAAATTGCCATCATGCACATTATTCATAAATATATTGTTGACAGTAAAAAAGTTTTGTTCGAAGGCGATGGTTATAGCGAAGCCTGGGAAAAAGAAGCCGAGAAAAGAGGCTTGCCCAATGTAAAAACTACACCCCTTGCGCTCGATGCAATGATTACTGAAAAAGCGCAACATTTGTTTGAGGCCAATGGCGTTTACAATCACATTGAGCTGGAGGCGCGCCATGAAATAGAGCTGGAAAAATACATAAAGAAAGTTCAGATAGAAGCCCGCATTATGGGCAACATGGCCATCAACCACATTATTCCCATTGCCGTTAAATATCAGAATATATTGATTGAAAACATAAAGGGGTTGAAGGATGCCGGCCTGGAAAAAGAAGCTTATACCGCTCAATTAGAAATAATAAAAGAAATTTCCAGCCATATACAGGCTATTTATACCAAGACCGACAAAATGGTTGAAGCCCGCAAAATAGTAAATAATATGTCTCATTCACATACCAGGGCGATTGCCTACGAAAGCCAGGTAAAAGCGCCTTTTTTTGATGAGATCCGCTATCACGTAGACAAACTCGAACATTTAGTAGCTGATGAAAACTGGACACTCCCCAAATACCGCGAAATGTTGTTCTTAAGGTAATAAAAAAAATAATATCCCGTTTAAAGATCCCGCCCACCGCGGGATCTTTGCTTTTCAATATTACTCAAACCTTTCTCCAATATCTAAGCATAACCATATTTAATTTTAACAAACAATACCGCTCTTCTTTTCATAGATCCATTGTTATTCCCACTCACCATGATGGATACTCTATGCAAGTGCTAAGGCTATACCCGCATACCTCCGTCAGTCTTCCGTCAATTCTTCGTTCATCCTTCGTCTTTTATGCCTGTATTTATGGGATAATAATGAGTGAAAGGAGGGAGCAAATTGCGTTAAAGGCCAGCGTAGTAAAAGTACAAACTTTATTCAGTTTCATTGAATTTAATTTCTTATTACACCGGTAACAAGCGGTGTTATTGCTTTACTTTTGCGCCTTTAGCAACAACCATGGAAAGAATAATCATTGATATGGATCATGTAATGGCTAACATTACCCAGCAATTTATTGACTGGTACCAGGAATATACAGGCGTTTCAATAGATTCTTCCTCATTATGGGGCAAATCCGAGTTGGGCAGCTTTCCAGACCCTGAACTCGTGCGGAGTTTTCTATTTAAGCCCGGCTTTTTCAGGACTGCGAAAGTGATTGAAGGCAGCCAAAAAGTAATTGCCGAACTAAATGAAAGGTATGAAGTATTTATCGTTTCTGCGGCTATGGAGTTTCCGCAATCGCTTTCAGAAAAGCATGGCTGGCTAAAGGAGCATTTTTCTTTCATCACCTGGCAACAGGTTACTTTTTGTGGCAGCAAACGCATCGTCAAGGGCGACTACATGATAGATGACCATATAAAAAACCTTGAATTCTTTGATGGCAAAAAGATCCTTTTTACAGCACCTCATAACGCACTTATTGAAGGATATACCCGTGCAAACAATTGGGAGGAGGTCGCGGCAATGTTTCTTTAAGCCGGTAGCCCTTCATTTTTTTCAATCCTTATCTTTGGCGCCTTTAAAACAAATAGTATCAATTTCATGTTCAGGACACACACTTGCGGAGAATTAAGAATTGAAAATATAAATGAGCAAATAAAACTTGCCGGTTGGGTACAAACGGTTCGCAAATTTGGGGCTATCACTTTTGTTGACCTTCGCGACCGGTATGGTATTACGCAGTTATTATTTGGCGAAGCACTAAATACACAACTTGCTGAAAATCCTTTAGGGCGTGAATTTGTGCTTCAGGCAACAGGAACTGTAAGCGAGCGTAGCAATAAAAATAAAAACATTCCTACCGGCGAAATAGAAATAAATGTGCAGTCATTTAAGATCCTTAACAGATCAGAAGTACCGCCTTTCACCATACAGGATGATACCGATGGTGGTGATGACCTGCGTATGAAATACCGTTTTCTTGACCTACGAAGAAATGCTGTAAAAAAAAACCTGGAACTGCGTTATGCTGTAAGCCGTAGTACGAGAAATTATTTGCATGAAAACAATTTCATGGATATTGAAACGCCTTTTCTGATTAAATCCACACCGGAAGGCGCTCGAGATTTTGTTGTGCCTTCAGCGTATGAACCCCGGGCAGTTTTATGCATTGCCGCAAAGCCCGCAAACGTTTAAGCAATTGCTGATGGTGAGCGGTTATGACCGTTATTATCAAATAGTAAAATGTTTTAGCGATGAGGATCTGCGGGCCGACCGGCAGCCGGAGTTTACACAAATAGACTGCGAAATGAGCTTTGTTGAGCAGGAAGACATTTTGAATATGTTTGAAGGTTTGGTAAAACGGATTTTCAGAGACGTTAAACAAATTGACTATACAGAAAAAGTGGAGCGCATGACTTGGGAAGATGCTATGTGGCATTATGGGAACGATAAACCTGACATTCGTTTTGGCATGAAGATCTGCAATCTTAAATTTCCACAACATGCTTTCTTAAACAAGAAGAGTATGTCTTATTTAATTGACGGTGCGGACTTCCAGGTGTTTGATTCTGCTGAAACTGTTGTTGCCATTGCTGTACCGGGTTGCAGTGAGTATTCGCGCAAGCAAACGGATGAACTGATGGAATGGGTTAAACGTCCGCAGATAGGCATGAAAGGTTTGGCATTTATTAAATGCAATACAGACGGTACTTTCAAAAGCAGCATTGATAAATTTTATTCCGAAGAAAAATTAAAGGCTATTGCTGAAGCTGCAAATGCAAAGCCAGGAGATCTAATTTTCATTCTTGCCGGCGCAGAAGAACGCACCCGCAAGGCCATCAGCGAGCTTCGTTTGGAGATGGGAAAACGTCTTGGTTTTAGAAAAGATAATGAGTTCAAACTATTGTGGGTATTGGATTTCCCGCTGTTTGAATATGATGAAGATGGCAACCGCTGGGTGGCTCGTCATCATCCTTTCACATCGCCAAAGCCCGAGGATATTGAAGTGATGATAAACAACAACCCCGTTATTGAAAATGCTGCTGAATATTTAAAGCATCCTTATGCCGGCATCAAAGCCAATGCTTACGACATGGTGCTGAACGGCAACGAAGTTGGCGGCGGCTCCATCCGCATTTATCAAAAAGAACTACAGCAAAAAATGTTTGCCGCCCTCGGCATGGATGAAGCGGAACAACAACATAAGTTTGGTTTCCTGCTGGGCGCTTTTGAATATGGCGCCCCTCCCCATGGTGGGATGGCATTTGGCTTTGACAGGCTTTGCGCCATTCTAGGCGGCAGCGAAGGCATACGCGATTTTATTGCCTTCCCAAAAAATAATTCCGGCAGGGATGTGATGCTGGATGCCCCCTCAACCATTGATGCCAAACAATTCCAGGAGTTGCAAATAAAGTTGGATCTCAAATAAAAAAATCATGAAAGGCTTACTCAGTTTTTACCGCATTCTTAGTTTTATATTATTGCCCATAGCAGCCCTCATCGCGCTCTTTGGGTTTTTTGCATTGTTAGCAGCGCTTAGCAATCCCGGGTTTTTGCTTGGGGTGTTCATGCTGGCGGGCATTGTTATTTACGTTTTCACAAGCTATTCTTTTTTATCAAAAGGCATTATTGCCGGTGGGCGATGTAAGCCATCTCTGCGCGACTGGATACGCGTGAACGCCTTTGTGAGCATCGCGTTTGCCGTGCTGAGTTTTATACAAGGGCTTGTTTTTTTAAGTGACAAAAGTTTTCAAAAGCAGGCGCAGGATATGGGCATGTCTATGGCTGCCCATTCAACACACAACGCGCCAATTACTGCCGAATATATTACGCAGGTGATGAGGGGAACTATTTATGTAATGTTTGCGCTTGCCGTTTTGCTGCTCGTGCATATCTCTCTTACTTTCCGATTGATGCGCCAACATAAAGAGGTGTTTGAAACGGAGGTTTAGTAGGAATCTAAGTCAACTTCCTTTGTTTTGTTCCTAAATGGGAAAGTTTCCTTTCCATAAAACCAAAGAAATTTGTCAATTTCTTTCAGATTATGACCAGTCAATAAATATCTGTTTTGAAAGTCAGCAATTATTTGCTTGAATGTTGCGTAAATCCTTAAGTCAGCATTCTTAAACTTAGAAAATTTATCTTCTCTCCGATATGCAATAAGTATTTTACCAACAAAGCCATCATAAATTGGATATGCCTCTTTATTATGCCAATTACAATATTTTGTTGCAAATGAATAAAAATTTATCCCTTTCTTTTCCTTCGATTTACCAATTCCGCTTTCCAACGCAATTTTATTAACTATTGAAGTATTCCAGCCTTTAGCGAATCGTCTATTTGTAAATTTTGGATATGCGTTGCCATACGAAAGGTTGCATAAATGTTTGTACTATAAAGATCATTTATTACAGTGGTCTTTAAAAGAATATCCTCAAGATTTTTATTTTCGGGGAATTTTTCAAACAAATTAATAATTGCTTTGTCGCCTATAAAATAGCGCTCGCTTTTATTAAACTTAGTATTATAAGTTTCTATAAGCTCATTTGTCGGGGTTTCAAGAGTTTTTATATTCATTTTTCAAATCTACCCTCTTCCCATCATCCCACAAAACTCCCTTCCTTTCTCCCCTCAACCCTCAAAAAATTGTTTTTAAGCAATTCCTTGCAGGGAATTAAGCAAAAACACGTGTTTTATACCAATTCCTTGCGGGGAAGTATATCCAAACACGTGTTTTATACCAATTCCTTGCAGGGAAGTATATTCAGACATGTGTTTCAACCCAATTCCTTGCAGGGAAGTATATCCAAACACGTGTTTCAGGCCAATTCCTTGCGGGGAAGTGTATCCAAACACGTGTTTTAGGCCAATTCCTTGCAAGGAATGGTATCAAAACACTTTTTTAGCTTTTCTATGCAGGAACATGTGGTGAAAATTAGCATTAATAGCCCCCAAAATGAAAATTATTTTAAATTAAAATCCTACATTAGCGGGTAATTAATAACTTAAAAAATTACCATTATGAAAAAAACATGGCTTTACCTCGTTAACCCTTTTTTGCAGGGAGTTACCAACAGCTACAAAAAAGCCCTCCTCATTTCCACTTACACCAATTCTTTTTTGCTGGCAAACCAGGTCGACCCGTTTTATGGCCCGCTGTTTACCATGTATAACCCGCTTCATCTTGCGCTGGTAAAGGCTTACAACAATTGGAAAAGCGAGGGCGGTACGCAGAAAGGCTCTACCCTCACCGTCAGCCAGTTGCTTGGCCTGCTTACGGGCAAACTGGTTAACTGGGAACGTGATGTAACAGGCCCTTATCCTAAAGGCACGCCGGGCTATGTGGCCATTTTTCCGCAGGGGCACAAGCCCTTTCATAATGGCAGCGAAGACCTGCGCATACAGGCGGTTGGCCAACTGGCCGGATCGCTTTCGGGCATTTTGGCGTTAGCTTCTACGTTTACGGATGTGAACACTTTTTACGGGCAGCTTACAGACGCGCGCGATGCACAGCAGGGCGATATTGGCGGCACAAAAACCAACAGCAGTGATGTAAGCGCTGCAGTGCTTGCGGCTATGACGGCGCTGTACAGTATTCTCGGCAGTTGCATTGCGCAGTTTGCCGCCACGCCCACCGTGATCGAAGCTGTTTTTTATATGGAACTGGTGCGCAACCATGAACAATCTATTTTTACAGGTACGCTTACTGCGCTGCGCAATAAAACCATTTTCAAACACACTTTTGCGCCTGTTGATACGCTTGTATTGACCAATACGGGATTAACGGTGCTTAATTTTTTCACCTCCGCCGGTAACCATGATGCGCCGGGCATGTACACCATCATTTCCCTAAACCCCGGCGAAAGCAGAACGGTAGCGGCATCTGCCTTTGGCCCCGCCACCAATGCTTACCTGCATGTGGTGAATACTGACAATGTTGGGGAAGGGAGTTTTAAGGTGGAACTGTAGAGGAGAAAAGTAAAAAGGCAAAAGTAAAAAGTAAAAAAATTGCTGCATCCCGCTTCATTTTTACTTTTTACTTTTTATTTTTTACCTCAAATCTTCTTCATCTTCCACCTCCCGCTTTGCAGGTAAATAAAGGAGCACGTGAAAATGACGGTCCAATAAACCCATTCCGCGCCCCAGCCCCAGGTGATGGGCAGAAATAATTTTTGCAAAACAGTGTAGGCGTAGATGCAGTAAAGCACGAGCGCGATAAGTTCTATCAGCAGGTTGATGCGTGTGTTGCCTGTGCCCGTTACGGCGTTAAGCCAGATAACTGCGGCAGACATAACAACCAGCGCGCCGGAAACCACGCGCACAACAGGTATGGCGGCATTAATAAAATCATCGCCCTGCCCAAACACCTGCAAAAAGAAGGCAGGGGAGATGTTGAGGATGATAAACACAATGATGGCGAAACCCATGCTCATCTTCATTATTTTGAGTATAAGCTCGATGACGCGGTGATGAAGATCCTGCCCGATAATATTGCTCACCATCATGTTGGCAGTGGAAGCAAACGCCCAGGTGATGCACCCGAACAGGCCAAAAATATTGCGCATAATGTTGGAGATGGCAAGGTCGCGCGAGCCATGATGTTCAATTAAAATATAAAAGAATTCCCAACTGCCAACGCTTATTACGAACTGCAATATCAAGGGCGCAGATTGCGTGAGCACGAGCTTTGCATTGGCGGCGTGGTATTTTATGCGAGCAGCGATATGCAACTCTTGGGCGATATTTTTCCAGCGTATAACCGCATAAACGGTGAGAAAAGCAATAACCTCCGAAATAACAGAAGCTACCGCAGCGCCGTTAAAACCCATCTTTGGAAAACCAAAATGCCCATAAATAAAACTATAATCGAGAAAAATATTGGCGATGGTTTCCACGAGAGAACCCCAGATAATGAGTTTGCTTCTGTTGGCGCCAACCAGCAGCGAGTTGCGGATTTGAAACATGTATAAAAAAGGCAGCCCCCAAATGCGGATATAGAGAAACTTAGTGGCCATCTGCACGTCCAGCGGGTTGATGAGAGTGGCTTTAAAAATGATGGGCGCGATGGCAAATACAATGGCAATGTCAAGCAGTGCGAACGCAAGAGCTATCAATATGCCCTGGTGAAAAAGATTGCCAATTTCGTCCACGCGGTTTTCGCCTGCACGCCTTGCTATCAAAGCCTGCAGGCCGTTGTTTAGCCCGAAACCCATCACGGCAAAAATCAAATAAAACACGCCTGTGATACCTGCAACTGCCAGTGCCTGCTCGCTAAGGCCGCCGACAAAAATATTGTTGGTGATGAAATTTACCTGCGGTATCAAAACCGAAACGGAAATGGGCAAAGCTATCTTTAGTATCTGCCTGTAGGATACATGTACCTGTAAATTATTAGAAGTTTTGTTTGGCATGAGCGCTCAAAACTACATTTCTGCCGCTAACAATTAGTATCATTGCAAAACTGAATGGATAATTATGGTTCAGAAGACTTTTGTAATTTATGGGGAAACAACCGCGGCCTGCCAATTGACGATTGAAGCGGGCAGAGACTATCTTGCCTGTGTTCAAAAGGAAATTGACACCGGGAAGGTTGTGGCACTGGAATTATTTCAGTTTGATAAAACAGCGCCGGAGGAATTTGCAAAGCAATTCAATAACATAAAACAGCAATCAAAATTGCTGGATCTTTCTTTTGCTGTTGTGCAAATTGTTTGGGCTAATAATGAATGTATATGCGTGCCAAATCAGTTATATGATGAAGAAATGAGCGAAGGTTATTTGAATTTAATGTTTGGAAATGAGTATCATTCTTTAAATAAAAAAGAAGAGGCAGGCGATAAGGTTATGCTTTATCGCATGCCCGAATATCAGTATAATTTATTGCATGATAATTTTCCTGCGGCAACTTCAACGCATAAATATAATTTGATGCTTCAGGAATGGACGAAAAGGGAAACTGACGCTGATGTTGTGCAGTTGTTATTTTATACAAGCCATTTTATTTTAATGGCAATGAAAGAAAAAAAGTTGCAATTAATAAATAGTTTTTCTTATCAGACACCTGAAGATGCAGTGTATCATATCTTAAATGTTTGTACAAGACTGAGCATGGATAAAGAAAAGATTGATTTTTATTTTTCAGGTTTGCTTGATATGAAGTCAAATCTTTACAAAGAACTTTCTTTATACCTGCTGAATATAAATTTTTTGTCACCACCTTCTGAAATGCTTGCGACAGAAGGATTCAGAGAATATCCGGCGCATTATTTTTCTTCTTTTATTAATAGTTATGCATGAGAATTATTTCAGGCAAATGGGGAGGCTTAAGAATTCACCCGCCTGCGAAAATGCCATACACGCGGCCAACAACAGATATAGCTAAAGAAGGATTATTTAATATTTTACAGAACAGGATGGCATTTGAAGGCATCAAGACACTCGATCTTTTTGGCGGAACTGGTTGCATCAGTTATGAGCTTGCATCGCGCGGGGCGGAGGATTTAACTATCGTTGAAAAAGACATACAGATGTTTACTTTTATTAAGCAAAATATTGAAAAAATGGGAATTGAAAATGTAAAGCTAGTAAAGAAAGATGTGTTTAATTTCCTTCAAAATTGTGAGGAACAGTTTGACTTTATTTTTGCTGGACCACCATATGCGCTTGAAAAGATAAATGAGATACCGAAAATAATTGAAAGGAAGAAAATGATAACAGATAATGGTTTTTTTGTGCTGGAACATACGCCCCGCAATGATTATAAAAGTTATGAAGGTTTTGGTTTTCAAAGGAATTATGGCACAACGATATTTTCTTTTTTTGAACCTAAAGCAATAAAGTAACTTTAATCAATGCAACCCATTTTTATAACTGGCATTGGAACAGGCGTAGGCAAAACAATTGTTTCTGCAATAATAACAGAAGCATTGCAAGCGGATTATTGGAAGCCAATACAGGCAGGTTTTGCTGAAGGAACCGATAAGGAAATGGTAAAGAATCTAATAAGCAATACCCAGAGTATTTTACATGATGAAGTATATAAATTAAAGTTGGCTGCTTCACCTCATATAGCTGCAAGAGAAGAAAATATTGCGATAAGTATTGATGAAATTTGTGAACATTACACCCAACTATCAATTAGCGACCGACACATAGTCATTGAAGGAGCTGGTGGTATAATGGTTCCGCTAAATGAAAATGAATTTGTAATTGATTTAATAAAAAAGCTGAATGCAAAAGTTCTTTTAGTAAGTAGAAATTATTTAGGAAGCATTAATCATTCTTTGCTCACTGCAGAGATCTGCAAAACAAAAAATATTGATGTTTCTGGCTGGATATTTAATGACAAGTATTTGAATTATGAAAAAGAAATTGAACGCTGGAGTGGCTTTCACAAAATAGCTTCTATACCCGCAGCCGGGAAAGTTGATAAAGCTTTTGTGAAAGAGCAAGCAAATATTATTGAAGAAAAATTAATTAACTTACTATAAGAATATGAATTTGAATGCCATTTTTTTAAGATCATTCCGCATTTTACTAATGCCTTTTGCATTGGTTTATGCTTTCATTGTGATTATCAGAAATTGGCTGTATGATAAAAAAATATTACATGCTGCAAGATTTAATTTTCCATTGATATGTGTCGGCAACCTTTCTGTAGGCGGCACAGGAAAGTCTCCAATGGTGGAGTATTTAATAAAATTACTTAAGGATAAATTTCAGGTTGCTACTTTGAGCCGTGGTTATAAACGCAAAACAAAAGGCTATGTACTCGCTTCTGAAAATAGTACTGCGCTTGAGATTGGTGATGAGCCAATGCAGTTTCATATTAAATTTCCAGGCGTAGCCGTTGCTGTCGGTGAAGAAAGAATTGTTGCTATCCCTCAAATACTTCATGACAAACCAAATACACAAGCCATATTACTTGATGATGCTTTTCAACATCGTGAAATTGTAGCTGGGTTTAATATTTTGCTCACGGAATACAGCGATCTTTTTACAGATGATTTCTTTCTGCCAACTGGAGATATTCCGGGATCAGCGTTCCTCGTATAAGCGCGCGCAAGTAATTGTAGTAACCAAATGCTCGAGCAATATTTCAAAAAAAGAAAAAGCAGGAGTAATAAAAAAAATAAAGCCTTTTGCGCACCAGCAAGTATTTTTTACAATAATCGAATATGGAGATCCATATCACATTTTTCATCAATCACCAATAACCATTTCTCAGCAGGATGAAATTTTATTAGTATGCGGCATTGCTAACCCAAAACCTTTAAAAGAATATCTACATCAACAGGCATCTACTTACTATGAAATGACATATAGTGATCACCATATTTTTTCTATTGATGATTTAAAAGACATTCAAAAACGTTACGAACAGATAGAACAATCGAAGAATAAATTTATACTAACTACAGAAAAGGATGCAGTGCGTCTTATGAAGTTCCAGGAAGTATTACAGGGAATGAATTTATACGTTCTCCCTATACAACCAAAATTTCTATTTAATGAAGGAGAACATTTTAATCAAAGAATTATTGATTTTATAGACAACTTTACATTTGAGCCAGCTTAAATACAAGCCAGCAAAAAAGAAAGCAGCATGAGTAAAAGAAAGGGCAAAGAAAAAGCAAAGGCCAAAGTCCAGTCCGGCCATCATTTAAAAGGAACATTGGAAATAACACGATCAGGTATTGGCTATGTGGTGATCGCTGACGGCAAGGGAGATGTATTAGTACGTCCCGGCGATTTTGGAAATGCGCTTCATGGTGATGTTGTGAAGGTAAAAGTTGTAAAAGAAAACATTAACACAGGGCGGAAAGAAGGAAAAATCATGGCGGTAGAACAGCGCAAACAAACGGAGTTTATTGGAACGCTCAAGCTATCAACAAATTTTGCTTTTTTTATTCCTGATTCAGAAAGGCCTGTTCCTGATATTTTTATTCCGCTCGATAAAATTAATGGCGCAAAAAATAAAGAGCGTGTTGCAGTCCGCTTATTGCAATGGGAAAAGGGAGATAAAAAACCAGTAGGCGAGGTTATTAGTGTATTGAAAGCAGAAGATGAGAATGACCGTGCTATGAAAGAGTTACTTGCAGAAAACGGGTTTCCACTTGTATTTGGAGATGCTGTATTAGAAGAAGCCGCGCGATTGGCGAATGAAATAAGTGCAAGTGAAATAATCAAACGTATTGATTTTAGAGATACACTTACTTTTACGATCGATCCTGTTGACGCTAAAGATTTTGATGATGCCATTTCCATAAAAACATTAAAAGATGATTTGTATGAGATCGGTGTACACATTGCTGATGTAAGTCATTTTGTAGAACCTGAAACAATTTTAGATGAAGAAGCATATAAAAGGGCAACAAGTGTTTATTTGCCTGATAGAGTTAATCCTATGCTACCCGAACATATTTCAAATATATTATGCTCTTTACGCCCCCACGAAGACAAACTTACTTTTTCTGCCATCTTTGAGATTAATGCAAAAGCTGAAGTAAAAAACATAAAACTGTCAAAGACAATCATCCATTCCGATAATCGTTTTACATACGAAGATGCGCAGCAAATAATTGAACAGGGGGAAGGAAAATTAAAGGAGGAAATTTTATTGCTGAATAATATTGCTCAAAAATTACGAAATAAACGTTTTGCAAAAGGAGCCATAAATTTTTCGTCACAGGAAGTTCGGTTCATTTTAGATGATAAAGGAAAGCCAACAGGAATTTTGGTTAAAGAAAGCAAAGAAGCACATCAACTTATTGAAGAGTTTATGCTACTTGCAAACAAAGCAGTTGCTGAACATGTGGCAAAAACAAAAGTGAACAAAAAAGATATTCCTTTTCCATATCGTGTTCACGACAGTCCCGATGAACAAAAGCTTATACCTTTTATTGCATTTGCAAAAAAATATGGCCATAAATTTGATACCAGTTCTCCTAAAAAAATTGCTGAAAGTTTCAACACAATGCTTGCTGATGCAAAAGGGAAATCGGAACAACATGTACTTGAGCAACTCGGTATACGCACCATGGCAAAAGCAATTTATACTTCGGAAAATGTTGGTCATTATGGTTTAGGGTTTGATTATTATTGCCATTTTACTTCTCCAATCAGGCGCTATCCTGATGTGCAGGTGCACCGCATACTTGAGTCGATCTTAAAAAACAGTCCTATTATTGATAAAAAAATGGAGGAAAAATGCAAACATTGCAGCGAACGGGAACGAGCAGCAATGGATTGCGAACGCGCTTCCAATAAGTATAAACAGGTAGAGTACATGCGCAGCTATCTAGGAGAAACATTTGAAGCAGTAATAAGCGGCGTAGCTGCTTTTGGTTTTTGGGCAGAAACTGTGGCACACAAATGCGAAGGATTGGTGACGGTTGCAAGTCTTAGTGAATACGATGATTTTAGGTTGATTGAGGAAAATTATTCCTTGCTTGGTAAACATAGCAACAGGCAGTTCAGAATGGGGGACAAAGTTTTTATAAAACTAATCGCCGCAAATCTGGATAAACGTCAGCTTGATTATGAATGGGTAATTGATGAAAAAAACACTGAAGTGGTAAAGCCAAAACCAAAAGTGAAACACTATAAGAAATAAAATTTAGTACCAAAAAAGCAATTAATTTCTGACCATTTCTCTTGCATTTTGTAATGCAGCAGCAGTTGGTCTTTCGCCGCTAAGCATTTGTGCAATAGCATTTATGCGCTCTTCCTCCGATAGCAATCTGATATTTGTTTTAATACTATCATTTCTTATTTCTTTATAAACAAAAAAATGAGCATCAGCTTTGCCTGCAATCTGTGCCTGGTGGGTAATAGAAATGACTTGCCTTTTTGCGGCGAGTTTTTTCATTATAATGCCAACCTGTTTTGCTGCTTCTCCTGAAATCCCGGTATCAATTTCATCAAAGATCATCGTTGGTAAATCAATAGAATCTGCAACTAATGACTTAATTGAAAGCATGAGCCTGCTCAATTCTCCTCCACTTGCTACTTTTCGTAAAGGTTCAAACCGGTTACTTGTATTAGCGTCAAACATAAACTCGATGGCATCTTTTCCAAAAAAATGCAAAGCAGTTTCGTTAATATCAACTTTCAATTTTGCATTTGGCATCCCAACTTGCACAAGAAGTGTATTTACGTTTTGTTCGAAAGAAATAATCTGATTTTTCCGTGCATTCGAAATCTCCGAAGCTAATTCTTCAGCTTGCTGATACAATAAAGCAATTTCTCTTTCTTTGGCAATAATCGCTTTATCAATATTTAAAACAGCATGCAATTTTTGCTTAAGCGCTACTTGAATATTTATTAATTCATTCGTTGTTTTCGCACCGTGTTTCTTCAAAAGCTTATACCCTGCACCTAGTTTTTCATTGATATATTCTATTCTTTTTTCATCATGATTTACCTCCTCATTCATTCCATATGCTTCCGTAGCAATATCTTGCAGCTCTAAGTTTACACTTTGCAGACGTTCTATCAATCCTGAAATATTTGTTTGATAAAAAGCATGTGCCTGAAGTTCATTAATTAATTGCTTAATGGTTTTTAAAACTGGATGCTCAGCTTCATTTAAATCAAAATAAACTTTAGATAAACTTAATTTAATATTTTCTGTATTGCTTAATGCTTTCAATTCATTTTCCAAATTCTCCAGTTCATTTTCTGTAAAAGAGTTTTCCATTAATTCATCAAATAAGAACCGGTTATAATCAAGCTCTTTATTAAAATTATTTTGTCGATTCTGTAAATTTTTAAGTTCTTTCATTGCTGCCTGCGATGCTAAAAAAATCTTTTGATATTCTTTCAAAATCCTTTCATTTTTTGCAAGTGCATCAAACACTTCGCGCTGAAAATCTGTATCGCCCAATTCAAGTGTATCAAACTGCTGGTGTAGATCTACAAGAAGTAAAGCAAGCGCTTTTAGCTGTTGTAATGTCGCAGGTGTGTCATTTATAAAAGAACGCGATTTGCCACTGGGAGTAATTTCTCTTCTCAGCAATAATTCTTCTTCCCCTTCCAATTCATTTTCTTTTAAAAAAAGCTTTATTTCCTCCTTTTCTGGCATTAAAAAAATCCCTTCAATGAAGCATTTTTTATCATGATTCATTAAGACTGAAGTGTCGAGGCGCGAACCAAGAATTAGGCTCAACGCGCCAATCACAATGCTTTTGCCTGCGCCCGTTTCACCCGTAATGATATTAAGTTTGTCAGAGAAATCAATTTCAATTTCATCAATGATAGCATAATTCTGTATGTGCAGTTTCTTTAACATTAGAACGACTCCAATTTAAATTATTTATTCATCATCCATTCTTTTAATGAGAGGAAATTCGCTTCCATTTGAATGCTTTTATGTTCTTTATTAAATAAGTATTTTACACTTTCAGGGATAGGAAGTTTTGCGTTGATTGCATATTCCACCGTTTCCAAGAATTTGGACGGATGTGCTGTTTCAAGAAAAATTCCTTTACTTTCCGGAGCGGTCTCCAAATATTTTTCCAAAGCCCAAAAACTAATAGCACCATGCGGGTCTAATATATAATTGTATTTTTTAAAGGCATTCGTGATAGTTGTTTTTGTTGTCGCATCATCAATGCTTACACTGCTAATGAAAGATTTAAAATTCTCCACTTTTTGTTCAAACAATTCCATCATGCGCACAAAATTACTCGGGTTTCCTACATCCATTGCATTTGAGACTGTTGCTGTTGCTTGCTTGGGTATATATCTACCGGTTTTAAGGAATTGAGTAACAATATCATTTGTATTACAGGCAGCAATGAAATGTTTAACAGGCAAGCCGCTTTTGCATGCAAGAATGCCGGAACAGATATTGCCAAAATTGCCACTTGGAACGGAAAAAATTGCGGCACCTTCTTGTTCCCATTGCTGAGCGGCAAAAAAATAATATAGCTGCTGAGGTAACCATCTTGCAATATTGATAGAATTTGCAGAAGTAAGGGATAGTTTTTTATTTAAATCATCATCTGAAAATGCCAGTTTTACCATCTCCTGACAATCATCAAAATTTCCTTCAACTTCAATAGCAGTAATATTTTCGGCATTTGTTGTCAATTGTAATTCCTGTATTGCACTCACTTTTTTTGATGGGTATAAAATAACAACTTCTACTCCTTTAACACCGTGAAACCCATTTGCAACTGCGCCACCTGTATCGCCTGAGGTAGCTACTAACACTGTTGTTTGATTGTTATTATTACGGTTAAAATAACCTAAGCAACGGCTCATAAATCGTGCGCCGACATCTTTGAATGCAAGCGTTGGCCCATGAAATAATTCAAGCGAAAAAATATTTTCAGTCAGTTTAACTAAAGGAAAGTCAAAGTTGACTGTTTCGTTTACGATCTGCTGTAAGGTGCTGTCCTCAATACTTTCATGTACAAAGGGCTTCATTACTATAAAACCAATTTCTTCTTTTGAATAGGCTTTTAAATTATCAACGAAACCTTTTGGCAGCTGTGGAATTGTTTCAGGAAAATACAAACCTTTATCAGGCGCCTGACCTTTTAAAGTAGCTTCTGCAAATGTTGCTTTTGGCGATATGTGATTAAGGCTGTAATATTTCATTGTGAATGGTTACTGAGAAACCTGGTTACTGCTTACTATATAAGATCTGCACTCCTTCTTTATTAATTGTTGTAACATAAGTATGATAAGCTATTCTAATTTTGTTGTAAATAATTTTCATCACATCTTCTATAACCCTTGCTGTGAACGCATCCCTGCTCAACATAAAAATGGAAGGTCCGCTGCCACTAATGCCACCGCCAAGTGCTCCTGCTTCTTTGCAAGATCTTTTTTAGTTCCTCAAAACCGGGAATAAGAATACTGCGCACCGGCTCAATGATCACATCTTCAAGCGAGCGGGCTATCAAATCATGATCATGCTTAAGAAAACCGGCAACAAGACCAGCAATATTTCCCCACTGCTTAATTGCATCCTTTAAAAGCACCTGTTGCCTAAGAATTTGACGCGCATCTGCAGTGCGCACCTCAATTTGAGGGTGTATAATCGTAACATGCAAAGGGGGAGCATCTAAAGGAATTATATCAAGAGGGTGAATGGAGCGAATAAGCGTAACACCTCCATAGATACATGGCGCGACATTGTCTGCATGTTTGACCCCACTGGCAACTTTTTCTCCAAACATAGCAAAACGAACTATTTCCTCTTTGCTGAAACGCCCTTCCAGCAAATGATTGGCTGCAACCACCGCCCCTGCAGCACTTGCGGCGCTTGAACCAATGCCACTCCCCGGCATAATATTTTTAGTCGAAGTAAGGGTAAAGCCTTTTATATCTTTTGCTTCTCCAAGCAATGCAAGTAATGCAACGCCGCTTACATTTTTCTCGACATCAGTTGGCAAATTATAAGCATCGTTATTTATAATGTGTACTCCTTCCTCATCACTAATTTCAAGTGTTAGCTCATCGCATGGTTCGTTTAATGCAAAGCCTAAAATGTCAAAACCGCAAACAATGTTTGCAACAGTTGCAGGGCTTTTTACTTTAATACTTTTCATGCTTTAATTTATATTCCCGAAACCCTTATTATATCTGCAAAAACGCCGCTTGCAGTAACATCAGCACCTGCCCCAGCGCCTTTTACAACCAATGGTTGCTGGTAATAACGCTGCGTATAAAACAACACAATATTATCCTTGCCATATAAATGATAAAAATCAGAATCAGCAGGAATATGTTTTAAACCTACAGATGCTTTGAAACCTCTCTCATCTAAAGAAGATCTTTCAAACCTTGCAACAAACTTCAACTTACAATTTTTCTTCGCAGCTTCCTCATATAAACTTTTGAAATGCTGCTCCTGCTTTTTCATCTCTTTATAAAAATCGTCAACAGTTCCTTCAAAACAACTTTTGGGTAAAAAATAATTGTTTGCAATTTCGCTCATTTCAATCTTTTCACCTGCTTCACGTGCAAGTATCAATATCTTGCGCATCACATCTGTTCCGCCCAGATCAAGACGTGGGTCAGGTTCTGTATATCCTTCATCCTGCGCCTGTTTCACAATATCTGCAAAATCTTTTGTGCCGTCATAATTATTAAAAACAAAATTCAGCGTCCCTGATAAAACAGCCTCTATCTTATTTACTTTATCACCACTTTTTCTCAGATCATTTAAAGTGCTTATTACAGGCAGGCCTGCACCTACATTGGTTTCAAAGAGAAACAGTGTATTATATTCACGTGAAAGTGATTTTAAATGGCTGTATTTTTCATAAGAGGATGATGCAGCAATTTTATTGCAGGCAATTACTGAAACTGCTTTTGACAATAAAGCATCATAAACAGTAGCAACAGCCTCATTCGCTGTAATGTCCACAAACACTGAATTGCGCAGGTTCTTTGTAATGATGGTTGAAGCAAATTCATTTAACTGCATTGCTTCTCCGTCATTTAATATTTCTTTCCAGTTGCCCAGGCTTATCTCGGTTCCATTTTCTGCTAAAAACATTTTTTTACTGTTGGCAATGCCTGTTATGCGCAACTGCAAATGAAGATGCTCTAATAAAAACTGTTGTTGTTGTTTTATCTGCGCCAGTAATTTACTCCCCACATTACCTGTACCGACTATAAACACATTCAACTGTTTGTAAGCAGTTTCAAAAAAAGCTTCATGCAACACATTCACTCCTTTTTTAACGTCAGCAGAAGCAATTACTGCAGAAATATTCCGTTCAGATGAACCTTGTGCTATCGCTCTTATATTGATACCGTTTCTTCCAAGCGCGCTGAACATTTTTCCACTGATGCCGGGGTGGCTTTTCATTTTATCGCCAACTAATGCAATAATGGAAAGCTCTTTTTCCAGTATCAATGGCTCCACTTTTTCGTGCTTTATTTCCACTGCAAAAGCTGCATCGACAGCCAGCTTGGCCTTAGCAATGTCAGAAGCATTTACTGCAACGCAAATCGAATGTTCCGAAGAACTCTGCGTTATTAGTATCACATTTATTTTTTCATTTGCCAAAGCCTCAAACAATCTTTTTGAAAAGCCGGGAATGCCAACCATACCGCTTCCTTCAAGGCTGAGCAATGCAACAGCGTTGATACTTGATATGCCGCTGATAATCCCTTCGCCTTCTATAATATTGCTTGATGTATGGCTTATACTCGTGCCCGCCTCTTCCGGTTCAAATGTGTTTTTTATCCAGGTGGGAATATTCTTGTGCATCACCGGCTGAATGGTGGGAGGATAAATAACTTTTGCGCCGAAATGCGAAAGCTCCATAGCCTCACGGTAAGTAATATGTGCAATGGTTTTTGCATTCGGTACCCAGCGGGGGTCTGCCGTCATCATGCCGGTAACATCGGTCCAGATCTCAAGCGACGTTGCATTAATGGCTGCCGCAAAAATAGCTGCCGTATAATCAGAGCCGCCCCGACCTAAAGTAGTGGTGTTGCCGTTTTCATCGCTGGCAATAAACCCCGGAACAATAAATAATTGCCTGGAAGATGCATGTATTGTTTCAGTTATCAGCCTGTTTGTTTCCTCAAGATTTACCTCTGCCGAACCAAAATTGCTGTTGGTTTTTATCAGCGCGCTGCTGTCCAGCCATTCGTGTTCAACGTTTATTGACTGCAGGTAGGCGGCAACAATCTTTGAACTGAGCAATTCCCCAAAACTTGCCAGCCGGTCTTTTGTGCGCAGCGACAATTCTTTCAAATAAAAAATGCTGTCGCAGATATCTTCAAGCTGGTTAAAATGTAGCTTAACTAAACTTAGGCAACTGCTTTGATTTGCCACCGGCAGCAATGCCCTCGCTGCATCAAGATGCTTTTTTTCAAGCTCGTGGAGGATCGTCTTATATGATTCATCAGTTTTTTCTGCAAGCAAGCCCGCTTCTATCAGCAGGTCAGTTACACCTCCTAATGCTGACAGCACAACCACCTGCGCCTCATTGCCCGCGCGAATAATGCCCACCACCTTCCTTATATTTTCCGCATTTGCTACTGAAGAACCCCCGAATTTTAAAACCTTCATGTTGCTGCCCGTTATTATTTGCGCTGCAATTTAATGTGAAGCGATGAGTTGGAAGCGAGAAGTGTTGCAAAATAAAAAAAGGCAGGGTTTATCTCCTGCCATTTTTGTTTAAACTTATAAAGATTAAAATGAGAATCAATAAAAAACCTGCAAGTCTTCCTCGATCCTTACAGGGTTTTTTTCATTAATTACTCACTATCCTGTTTACCGGCGGCGCCCAAACAAGCGCTTCGTCGTCCAGGCCTTTGTAGGCTGCGGTAAACAAATAGGCTGTTGCGGGCGTAAGGCCTGTGATGGTGGCTTTGTGGCCGTTTACCGTTAGCTGTGTCCAGGTGTTCGGGTCTGTGTTGGTGCTGGTTGCGGGCGTAAAGGCAAACACCGTTCCGTGGTCGCCCGCGGGGCTATGTGTTACGCTTGCCAGCATGTCCCCGTTGTCGCCGTTGTTCACCTGCAGGTTTATAGGCTTTGGCTGTACGTGATGCTCCTTATGAGCCGCCAGCGCTATGCCGGTGGTCAGCAGCACGGGTAAATTGCCGGCGGCCTGTTGGTTAACTACAATTGCCACGGCAGAAAACAAAGGCAGCAGGTCAGCCCGTGCTATGTTTTTTTCTGCGGTGGCTACTTTGCCGCCTGTTTCCAGCGCGCCGAGGCTGTCGTGATAAGTGCTTTCCCCATTAATAAAATCGGTTAAAGTGGTGCCGGTGAAAACAATGGCCGGATTGCCTTTTAGGCCGGTTATGGCTTTTGAGGCCGCCAGGTCCAGCTCGCCATCTCCCAGCTCACCAAACCCTGTTAATACGCGTTCGATCATAGTTGTTGATTTTTAGTTTATGAATATTGTTTTATAAGAAAAAAGGTTGCAAAATGGCTGAAATAGACGTAAAACAGGGTTTTCGGTTCACCGAAAATGATTTTCGGTACACCGACAGGAGTTTTCGGTTCACCGGAAATGATTTTCGGTTCACCGGCAGCAGTTTTCGGTTCACCGGAAATAATTTTCGGTACACCGACAGGAGTTTTTGGTTCACCGGAAATGATTTTCGGTACCACGACAGAAGTTTTCGGTTCACCGAAAATGGTTTTCGGTACCACGAAAATGACGGATAGTTTGCGAAGTGAGTACCCGCTTGCAGAAAAAATAGAAAATAGAATGGAAGAAAAAGAGAAGTTGAACCAGAGTTATGACTGCCTGCTGCCTGGTGTGAAAAAGAAATGATATTGTGTGTTGCTTTCATGGTGATGATCTTTTGCTAAAGTAAGCGGATTATTTAACAAACAACAAAAAAGGGAAGTTTTTTAAAAAATATAATATTGGCAAAATAAAAAAGCCCCTGCTGATTAAGCAAGGGCTTTTATTTAGGTTGAATTTTATATTAATAATCCATTCCCATTCCTCCGCCGCCGGGCATTTGTGGCATGGCAGCAGATTTAGGTTCAGGTTTGTCGGCAATAACTGCTTCAGTGGTCAGTAACATACCTGCAATAGAGGCTGCATTTTCCAAAGCTATGCGGCTCACTTTTGTTGGGTCAATTACTCCTGCCTGGAACAGGTTCTCATATACTTCAGTGCGTGCATTGAAGCCAAAATCGCCGGTGCCTTCTTTCACTTTCTGCACCACGATGGAACCATCGATACCTGCGTTTGCAGTAAGTATGCGAAGTGGTTCTTCCAAAGCGCGGCGAACAATGGCCATGCCTGTTTCTTCGTCAGCAATTTGTCCTTTCACTTTTGCATGAAGGCTTTCGATGGCGCGGATATAAGCAACTCCACCACCGGGAACAATGCCTTCTTCAACAGCAGCGCGTGTTGCGTGAAGTGCATCATCAACACGGTCTTTCTTTTCTTTCATTTCCATTTCAGTAGCTGCGCCAATGTATAAAACTGCAACTCCACCGGCCAATTTAGCCAGGCGTTCCTGCAATTTTTCTTTATCATAATCAGAAGTAGTGTTTTCTACCTGCGCTTTAATTTGGTTTACGCGTGCAGTGATATCTTCTTTCTTCCCTTTGCCGCCAACAATTGTTGTGTTGTCTTTGTCAAGGGTTACAGAAGCTGCCTGGCCGAGATAAGTAAGGTCTGCGTTTTCCAATTTAAAGCCCTGTTCTTCGCTAACAACAATGCCGGCTGTTAAAATGCTGATGTCGTGAGCATTTCTTTTCTGCGGTCGCCAAAGCCAGGAGCTTTTACAGCAGCAACTTTCATAGTGCCGCGTAATTTATTTACTACCAATGTTGCGAGCGCTTCGCCTTCAAGGTCTTCTGCAATGATGAGCAACGGCCGGCCACTCTGTGCAACTTTTTCAAGTATTGCAGAATGTCTTTCATGGCAGAAATCTTCTTATCATAAATTAAGATGTAAGGATTCTGCAATTCAGCTTCCATCTTTTCGCTGTTGGTAACGAAGTATGGAGAAATATAACCGCGGTCGAATTGCATACCTTCTACCACATCAACTGTAGTATCCGTGCCTTTTGCTTCTTCAACGGTGATAACACCTTCTTTGCCAACTTTAGCAAAAGCTTCAGCAATCAGTTTGCCGATCGTTTCATCGTTGTTGGCAGAAATAGTAGCAACCTGCTGAATTTTTTCGCTGTCACTGCCAACTGTCTGGCTCTGAGCTTTTAAGTTTTCAACCACTAAAGCAACTGCTTTGTCAATGCCGCGTTTCAAATCCATCGGATTTGCACCAGCAGCAACCATTTTCAAACCTTCGCTGATGATGGTTTGAGCTAAAACAGTAGCGGTAGTAGTGCCATCACCTGCAATGTCTGCAGTTTTAGAAGCTACTTCTTTCACCATTTGAGCGCCCATATTTTCAATTGAATCTTCCAATTCAATTTCTTTTGCAACAGTAACACCATCTTTAGTAACCTGCGGCGCGCCAAATTTTTTATCAATTACCACGTTACGGCCTTTTGGCCCGAGGGTAACTTTAACAGCGTTGGCAAGTGTGTCAACGCCTTTTTTCATTTTATTTCTTGCTTCGATGTCGAAGAAGATTTGTTTTGCCATAAAATTTGTTTTGTAATTTAATGATTAGATGATTGACAATGTATTGTACCGGCACACTGTCTAATTGCCGGATGAATTAGTTTAAACAATCGCAAGAATATCGCTTTCTCTCATAATGAGATATTCGCCGCCTTCAACCTGGATTTCAGTTCCGGCATATTTTCCATACAGAACGGTATCGCCGCTCTTTTACAGTTACAGGCTCGTCTTTTTTGCCAGGGCCGGCAGCTACTACAGTTCCACGCTGTGGTTTTTCTTTTGCAGTATCAGGTATAATAATGCCGCCTGCAGTTTTTTCTTCAGCCGGGGCTGGTTTCACAATTACCCTGTCATGAAGCGGGGTGATGTTTAATTTTGTGGACATAATTGTATTTTTTTATTTAATAAAATATTGAATGAACTATCGGTTTGCTATTACCATGCCACCCTGTTTTTAAAGACAAAATTGCATTTTTTGGAAAGTTTTGAAGACATTCCTGACAAATAAAGAGGAGGAATAAAAGAAGTTATTGTTCTATCAATGACAAAGTTTCATTTCAAAACATGGTTTTGAAACCTATCTTCGCCGCGCAAAAAAGTTCTTTATCTCGATGATAAGCAGAAGAAATATAAGGGTTAAAGTGATGCAGACGCTCTATGCAAATGAAACTCTGGAAGTGCAGAAAGAGAAAAGTAGTTCTGTAAAAACTTTAAAAAAAGGCTTTGAAGACACTACAGAATTATTTATTTACCTGGTTTATTTTATTACCGAAGTAGCGCGTTATGCAGAAACCGACGCTTATCTTAAATCCTCAAAAAACCTTGTATCAGAAAGTGACCGCAATATTAATATTAAGATAACCGGCAATGAATTGGTATGGAAGATCTTTGAAAATGATTCTTTCAAAAACGCAGTTGCTGCTTATAAACCAAACTTGGTCATTAATAAAGATTTATTGAAAAGAATTTACAACGATTTGGTAAAGACGGAGACCTACAAAAACTACATTTCAGAGCAGAGCAGGGAAAAGAAGTTGGAAAAAGAAATGCTCGAATTTATTTTTACCAAATTAATGCTGCCGGACGAGGTCTTAATATCCCACCTTGAAGAAAACTTTGCCAATTGGGATGATGATGCAGAAATGATGAACCAGCTTGTGCTCAATTTTCTGCAAAAGCCGCAATCTTATGACCTGAAAGATATGCTCGGGGATGAAAAATGGTCATTCGCCAAAAGCCTTCTTGAAACAACGATCGACAAGAAAGAGCATCTTTCTTCTTTTATTAAACCAAAATTGAAGAATTGGGATATGGAAAGGGTCGCAATGCTGGACATGATACTGATGCAACTGGGTGTCTGCGAATTTTTATACTTTGAAACAATTCCGCCAAAAGTAACCATCAACGAATACATTGATATCGCAAAAGAATACAGCACAGCCCAAAGCGGGCAGTTCATAAATGGTATTCTTGATGGCATTCATAAAGAATTGGTGGAGGAGAAAAAGATACGTAAAGTTGATTTTAATAAAAAGGCTTCTAAAGATTAGCCTATTTTTGCCGCCGGTAATTTTTTTATCATGAAAAAAATATTTTTTTTATTTCTTTCCCTCAGTGCCATCCTGGCCGCATGTAATAATGCACAGGACAAAAATCCCGCTTCCTTCAATCCTGCCACGTTGCTTGACAACACAAAGGATCTTTCAAAATATACTACTATCAAATGGCTGGATTCTACCCTAAATTTTGGAACTGTAGTTAAGGGGGAGCCCGCAAAAGTCGTTTTCAGGTGCTTAAATACCGGTGATAAACCCCTATACCTTATTTACGTGAGGCCCGGCTGTGGCTGCACTGTGGTTGATTTTACCAAAGGAGCCATCATGCCCGGAAAGCAGGGGCAAGTGATGGCGCAGTACGATACCAACCGCGCCAGCGAGGGGGTACAGGAAGTGAACAAATCAATTGATGTAACCTGCAATGCAAAAAATGCTGTCCGCTACACGCTCAGGTTTACCGGGAAAGTGGTGCCGGCAAAATAATCTTCAAATAAAAAATAAAATACAATGACAATGTTGAATGTAGTTTTCTTAATGCAACCTTCGGGTGGGCAAGGTGGCGCAGGTTGGGTTCAGCCCGCTATTATGGGCGCCATTATTTTGGTTTTTTGGTTATTTATGATCCGCCCGCAGGCAAAAAAAGCCAAAGAGCAGAAAAAATTTATAGAAAATATGGGCAAAGGCGACAAGATCGTAACCATCGCAGGCATTCATGGGACCATCAATAAAGTGAATGAAGACGGCACTTTGCAATTGGAAGTAAATCCCGGCACTTATCTAAAAATAGAAAAGTCTTCCATCAGCCAGGAATGGAGCGCGGCAGTAAACAAATCAACTGTGGTGGCCGACAAAAAATAATTACCATCCATTAATTCAGAAAAGGAAATCATCTCGCAATGGTTTCCTTTTATTTTTGCCATTATTTCTCGCCTTATCATTCAAAATATGATCCTAAAAGTCGGCATAACAGGGGGCATTGGCAGCGGGAAAACTACCGTTGCAAATATTTTCGCCACGCTTGGCATTCCTGTGTTCGATGCTGATGCCGCTGCCAAAAACATTATGAATGAAGATGAGGATCTTCAAAAAAAAATCATCAAAGCTTTTGGAGAAGAAGCCTATAAAGACAAAAAATTAGACCGAAAATATCTCGCAGGCATCGTTTTTAATAATGCCGAAAAACTAAACCAACTAAATGCCCTCGTCCATCCTGCAACTATTGCGGCAGCTGAAAAATGGATGCGACAACAAACCACCCCTTACGCCATAAAAGAGGCTGCGCTTATGTTTGAATCCGCCTCGGCAGCCAATATAGACTTTATGATCGGCGTATCTGCCCCCCAGCATTTGCGCATCAAAAGAGCAATGGAACGTGATAATATTTCCCCTGACGAAGTGGCAAAACGGATGTCCAAACAAATTGATGAAGAAATAAAAATGCGCCTCTGCGACGCGGTAATTATTAACGATGAGCAAACCCTAATCATCCCGCAGGTGATAAAACTTCACGAAAAACTCCTTGCTTTGGCAGCCTCAAAAGCAGCGGTTGCACATTAGGCTCACTTCTCTATTTTATAACACCATCTTTTCAGCTTTCCTTCAAAATCAAACGGCGTGGTTGCCTTCGTTATGTCTTTTATAGTGGCAGCTTTTATGTTGTTTTCATCCAAAATGAACCTGCTGAAGTTCGTGCTGAAATAAAGCGTGCCCTTTTCTGAAACCGCAGCCAGCGCATCATTTATCAACTCCACATGATCGCGCTGGATGTCCAGAAAATCCTTCATTCTTTTGCTGTTGCTGAAAGTAGGAGGGTCCATCACCACAAGGTCAAAGCTGTTTGGCTCCAGCGTTTTCAGGTATTGCTTCACATCAGCATGAATAAAAAAATACCTGCCCTTATCCTTAAAATTATTGATGATAAAATTATCTTCCGCCCAGTTCAAATAGGTTTTTGAGAGGTCAACCGAAGTGACCGAAGCCGCCCCACCCGCCGCCGCATAAACCGAAAAAGACCCCGTGTAGCAAAATAAATTCAGCACCCGCTTCGCCGCGCTTTCGGCGCGAACCATTTGCCTTGTCGCGCGATGATCGAGAAACAAACCCGTGTCCACATAATCCCACAAATTCACCAAAAACTGCAGGCCGCCCTCCTCCACTTTAAAAAACCGGTTCGCCCCGTCCAATTTTTCGTACTGCCCCTGCTCGCGATGGTTCATTTTTCGCCGCTCGCGCACAAAAATTTCCTCCCCGGCCACCCCAGTCATTTCTGCAACGGCGCGCACACAATCCTGCAGCCAAGCCTCGTGCTCCCCATCGTCCATGCCGTGCCGCCGCAGGTATTCCGCCAAATAGATCCGGCCCCCATACCATTCCACACAAAACGGAAACTCCGGCAGGTCGTGGTCATACAGGCGGTAACATGCAACCCCAAGCCGCCGCGCCAGTTTTGCCCGATGCCGCCAAACCTTTGCAAACCGGTTCCTGAACATCTCCATTTTATCACCAGAATTTTCCACGCCCGTTTCAATTTATTCAAAAATAAGCCCCTAATTTTTACTTTTTCTTTTTTACTTTTTACTTTTTCTATGGCTCAAAACCTTCGCGGAAGCCAGCGTTAACATTTTTCCATCAAACAGATCTCGTTTTTCATCCCCAAAGACATTTTGCAAGCCCTCTTTGCCATTTTTTCATACTAAAAAATAAATAAGGCGACGCGAAATGCCCTTTAGGAAGCCATCGTTGGGATAAAATAAACGCCAGTTATTGTTTTGGGATCGGTAAAATAATATAAATGATTGATTTGTTGATAACTTGGTTTAATAAAATAATAACTTGCTTCAACAAACTGATAACTTTGTATTATAAATTAATAACTTGGTGTAATAAATTAATAACTGGATATAAAAAATATACAACTTGGTATAATAAATATATAACTTGGTACAATATATATATAACTTGGTATTATTTATTAATAACTTGTATTAATTTATTAGTAACTTGGCATATTAAAATAAAATAGCACTATCAATTTAGTACAAAAAGAAACGCCGCCCCATCATGCCGGAGCGGCGTTTTTATATTTTTTAATAAAAAGGATCCTTTATAAACGGACGAGCCAATTTTCCATTCTCAATTCTCCATTTTCAATTTCCCCAACGCCTCTTTTATCCGCGCCCAAGCCTTTTCAATGTTTTCCATACTGTTCGCGAAGGAGAATCGAACGCAGTTTGGCTCTCCAAAAGCGTCACCCATCACCGACGAAACATGGGCGGTGTTCAGCAAATACATGCTGAAGTCCGCCGAATTGGTAATGGTTGTTGCGCCGTCCGTTGTGCCGAAATAAGCGCTCACGTCGGGGAAAATATAAAACGCGCCTTCCGGTTCAAAACATTTAATGCCCGGGATCTCGCTCACCAGTTCCAGCACGCGCTGCCTTCTTCGCGCAAATTCTTTCACCATTTCCATGCTCGGGCGCAGGTCGGTTGTGAGCGCCGCCACGGCTGCCTTTTGCGTGATGGAATTTGCGCCGCTGGTGAATTGTCCTTGTATTTTTTCGCAGGCTTTTGCCACTTCCAGGCTTGCAGCGAGGTAACCCAACCGCCATCCTGTCATTGCGAACCCCTTGCTTAGGCCGTTCACGATGATGACGCGGTTATTTATTTCTTCAAATTGCGCAATGCTTTCGTGGCCGCCCACGAAATTGATGTATTCGTAGATCTCATCGGAGATGATGTGTATCTCCGGATGTTTTTTAAACACTTCCGCGAGCGCGCGGAGTTCTTCTTTATTATAAACGGCGCCCGAGGGATTGCATGGCGAGGAAAACAAAAACACTTTTGTTTTGGCAGAAATGGCAGCTTCCAGTTGCGCGGGCGAAATTTTGAAACCGTCTTCCACGCGCGAGCGGATTCTCGACCACTTTTGCCTTTGCGATCTTGACGAGTTCGGAATAAGTGACCCAATATGGCGTGGGGATGATCACTTCGTCGCCCTCATCAGCCAAAGCGAGGATGGCATTTGCCAGGCTTTGCTTTGCGCCGGTGGAAACGACGATGTTCTCGGGTTTATAATCCAGGTTATTATCACGTTTGAACTTTTGGCAGATGGCTTCTCTCAGGTCAGGAAAACCAGCTACCGGTGTGTAATGGCTCCAGTTGTCAGCGATGGCTTTTATGGCGGCGTCTTTGATGTGTTGGGGCGTATTGAAGTCGGGTTCGCCGAGACTGAGGTCAATAACGTCCACCCCTTTCGCGCGAAGTTCGCGGCCGAGCTTGGCCATTTTTAGGGTTTCTGGTTCATTAAATCTTTCCAAAAGAGAAGATAGCTGCATGATGAATTCTTAATTTGATTCATGGCAAAAATAGGTGAATGCCACAAAAAAAGCCCCCGCATTTGCGAAGGCCTTGTTATATAAATTGATCAGAACTTAGTTATTTGAAATGCTGACTATGCCCAGGGATTGCGTGTTGAAGAGATTGTTTATTACGCCTGTGAGCACAACCGTGTATATTTTGCCTGCCTGGAAGGTTTGTGTTCCTGTCCCGGCCTGCAAAGCCAATACTGTGGAAGTGCTTGGCTGCACCACATTAAAAGTGTAGGTGCCCGGAGGAACAGAAATGAAGTTTGCAAAGGAAGTGTTGGTTGCAACGTCGTTAAAAGTTCTTGCATTGCTTGAAACTGCCATTGGCGGAGTATCAATGGTGGCAATATTTACCGTGTCTCCGATCGGGGCAAAATCAAGTATGCGGATCTTTGCTGAATCAGTGGAAACACTAAGGGCATCCTGCACAACGGAAGTTTGTATTGCGAGTGCAGAATCTATGATAAAGACGGAATAAAAAGTATTGGATAAAAAAGGTATTTGGGTAGTAAGCACAGAATTTTTGGTGTTGGCAGCATTACATATAAAACTGTACGTTCCCGGTTGAACCTGCAAATAGGAAGTATAGTAGGTGTAAGTTAAATACGAAGCGGCCAGGTTTCCGCCTACATAAATATCCAGCGGCCCCTGATCGGGGGATAAATGGATAACCTTAAAGGCAGACGCAGGAACAGTGTTGGTGTTGGTTGAGGTGTTAAGGTTACAGCTTACTGAAACCATTAAAGAAACCAGGGCAGCTACATAAACAAAGATTCTTTTCATAATCGATCAAAGATTTTTTATTTGTAATAAAGCAATATTAGACAAATAACTTACCATAGGTTTAAGTGGGTGGCTCAATTTTTTGTTAAGTAAATATTCAGGTCTTTTTGAAAATATTTTTTATGGTCAGTTATGCTTCACGAGATAGGTGTGCAATTGTGCAATAGTGCCTGCTTCGCTTGTTAATCCCGTTAGCACAAGTGTATAGATCTTACCTGCAAGGAGTGTATCCTGGGAAGTGTAAATTATATTGGTGAGCGCGCTATCAAGGGCCACCTGGAAAGTATGGGGCCCTGCCGGGATGCTCATAAAATTGTCTAATGCAGGGTTATAACTGACATCATTAAAAGATCTGTTCCCTGATAAAAGAATGGCGGTGCTGTCATGAATTGCAAATTGAACTGTGGAATCCGGAATTGAATCACCTGTTCCTATAGGTGAGAACTGCATGAAACGTATTTTGGCAGAATCCCCTGTCGGTATAGTTAAATTATCCTGAACCAAAACGCTCTGGATGGTATTTATTGAATCAAATGAGAAAAAGGAATAATTATATCCTGACTGTAAGGTCACATCTGTGTTTAATAAAAAGAAATTAGAATCAGCATAATAAAGCTGGAAGAAGTAAGGCCCTGGCGCAACAGAGGAATAGCCTGAATATCCTGTATAGGGGATATTAGGGATGAAATTTGTGCCGTTCACGTAAAGGTTAAGCAAAAGGTTTGGTGGTGCGGGAGATTCCTGCGCAACTAAAAAAGTTGAGCCTGGTGATACTTTTAAAGTGCTGGTAATATTGCAGGCAGCTGCAAATAATAAAATTATTCCTGCCGCACCAAACAAAAACTTCTTTACAATATTCTTAGTCATTTCAGCTAAAGATAATTTCAAAATCTTGATAAGAGCTATCCGCGGCAAAAATATGTTGCATAACAAAGCATTTTTTGTTAAGAATTGTTGTAATGATTTTTGTTATGTGAAATATCAAGATCATCCTGTAATAGCACCCATCACTTGCGTGCACAGATAAGCTAAATTTGCATAAATCATTTTAATGCAGCACGAAGCCATTTCTGTTTTTGACATGCTTAAGATCGGGGTAGGCCCCTCAAGTTCTCATACGCTAGGGCCGTGGCGTGCTGCTATGCGGTTTATTGGCAGCCTTCGATCTAACCATTCTTTACATGATGTAAAGAAGATCTCTATTTTATTGTACGGATCGCTTGCAAAAACGGGCAGAGGGCATGGAACTGATATTGCCGTGATGCTTGGTTTATGCCATGAAGACCCTGAAACGATCGACGTAAATTCAATTACCCCTAAAATCGATAAGATCAATATTGAAAATACAATATTTCTCAACAATGAGATCCCTGTTTCTTTTGATCCTGCTGTCGATATTCACTTCTTATTTAGTGAATCGCTCCCTTTTCATCCCAATGCATTGAGCTTCCTTGCACAGTTTGAAAACGGCGATAGTATTTGTGAAACTTATTACTCTATCGGTGGAGGCTTTGTGGTAAAAGAGGGTGAAAATGATAAGCAGCAAGCTTTTGTTGACCTTCCATTTCCTATTAATACAGCGGATGAATTGCTGCACTGGTGCATGAAAACAGGGTTTTCTATAAGCGAAGTGGTTTTGGAAAATGAAAGCGCATGGCGTAATGAAAATGAAACAAAGAATGGTGTAATGCGCATTTATGACACGATGCGCCATTGCATCTACCGTGGATGTCATAGCCGCGGCGAATTGCCCGGTGGCCTACATGTACGCAGAAGAGCTTATGATCTTAATAAGAAATTATTACAAGGCAAGACCTACAGTAATTATGACGAATGGCTGGTGGCGATCAGATCTGGTGGGGAAAGTTTTAAATATATTCTCGATTGGGTTAGTTGTTTTGCTTTGGCAGTTAATGAAGAAAACGCTTCTTTCGGCCGCGTAGTTACTGCGCCCACCAATGGAGCCGCCGGCGTGATACCTGCCGTGCTGCAATATTTTATTATCTTTTGTAATGGCAATAGTGAAGAAAAGATAACCCGGTTTTTATTAACGGCTTCAGAGATCGGCAGCATCTGTAAAAAGGAAGCAACTATTTCCGCTGCAATGGGCGGGTGTCAGGCAGAGATAGGCGTATCATCAGCGATGGCTGCTGCTGCACTTACGGAAAGCCTTGGAGGCAGCCAGCGCCAGGCATTGATGGCCGCGGAGATAGCAATGGAGCATCACCTCGGTATGACCTGCGATCCTATCGGTGGACTGGTGCAGATTCCCTGTATTGAACGGAATACAATGGGGGCCATAAAAGCCATCACAGCGTCGCAACTTGCTTTGCAGAGCTCTCCCGATTATGCCAAAGTAAGTTTGGATAAAGTGATAAAAACCATGTGGAACACTGCACTCGACATGAACAGTAAGTACAAGGAAACCGCTGACGGCGGCCTTGCGATCCATATACCACTTGGAATGAAGGAGTGTTAGAGAGAAGAGGCAGGTTCGATCCATGCTTCATTTTCTTTCAGCAACCCGATAAGTTCGTCTACAGCAATTGCGCTATCTACATTGCGTTTGATAACTTCCTTGCCTTTATATAAAGTTATCTTGCCAACGCCGCTGCCCACATAGCCAAAATCCGCATCTGCCATTTCTCCTGGACCATTTACAATACAGCCCATGATGGCTATTTTCACTCCTTTCAAATGATTGGTGCGCGCACGAATTTTAGCAGTAGTTTCCTGTAGATCAAACAAAGTTCTTCCGCAACTTGGGCAACTGATGTATTCTGTCTTGGAAATACGTGTGCGTGTTGCCTGCAAAATGGCGAAAGCTATGGAGTTTATGAATTGCGGGTTTATAGTAGATGAGCTAGTGCTCAAACTAATTCCATCCCCAAAACCATCCAGCAGTATCGCGCCGCATTCGGTGGCATAATGAATAAGATGCTCATCAGCCGTTTGCCAGTTGCTGTTGCAGATGATGATAGCAGGGTTTTGAATATTATGGTTCTGCATTTCCACAAACATCCTGCGGGTGCTTTGCATGGCGTTTTTATTATTGGAGAAAAGGCAAACCACAACTGTTTTATCTTCTTTCAGCTTTGCAATCATACTTTCAACAAAAGGTTGCTGAACGCTGTGCGAGAAGCAATCGATCATCACAAAATTCAATTCTGTTGATCTCTCTATCTTGTCATCTAAATATTTATTGCCGTCAAGAATAGGGAAGTACTTTGTCTTATCAGCAGCATTCATCCATATCTCCTGGTAGCAAATAACTTTCAGTGTGCCCGGCAGTGCGAATGGTACTATTTCATTACAAAAAATATAGTCAGCCGCTGCATCGCCAATATTCCATTTGTCAGTCCTTGCGTCATATTTATAGCCAATGCTTTCCAGGTGCTGCGGCGTAATACTTTTTATCCTATTAAGATCAGCCACTACTACAGGCACATGATGTCCGCCAATATTATCCACCGCAAAAGTTTCCCTACGTTTATACTCAAAGGGGGAATAAGGAAGTCCGAAGGCCTGAGAGTCAGAAAGTCCGAAAGAAGGCACTTCCCGACTTCCTGACTTCCCGTCTTTCGGACTTGCATCCTCATACCTCTTCACCAGGTCCCTGCACACCGGAATTTCAAATTCAGGGTCTTCCGTCAGGCTCACGCGCACCGTATCGCCAATACCGTCTTCCAGCAAACTGCCGATGCCCGCAGCGCTTTTCACACGGCCATCTTCCCCGTCGCCCGCTTCCGTCACACCCAGGTGCAGCGGGTATATCTCGCCAAACTCCTCATCCATTTTGTTTATCAGCAGCCGGTATGCCTGCACCATCACCTGCGGGTTGCTGCTCTTCATGCTCAGCACAATGTTATGGTAATGTTCCCCTCGCGCTATCCGCAAAAACTCCATCGCGCTCTCCACCATCCCCATCGGCGTATCGCCATAGCGGCTCATGATGCGGTCGCTCAGGCTGCCGTGGTTCGTGCCGATACGCATCGCCGTGCCGTACTCTTTGCAGATCTTCACCAGCGGCGTGAACCGCTCCGTGATCCTTTCGATCTCTTCCCCATATTCCGCGTCGGTGTATTCTATCTGTTCAAACTTCTTCTTGTCCACATAATTGCCGGGGTTCACGCGCACTTTTTCCACTATCCGCGCAGCTATCTCCGCCGCGTTTGGCGTAAAATGGATGTCCGCCACCAGTGGCGTATGGTAGCCCCTTTTGTGTAGTTCGTTTCTAATATTCAGCAGGTTCTCCGCCTCCCTTTTTGATGGCGCCGTAATACGCACCAGCTCTGCGCCAGCCTCAATGCAGCGAATGCTTTGCTCCACGGTGGCAATGGTGTCCATCGTGTCGGTGGTGGTCATGGTTTGCAGGCGGATGGGGTGGAAATTGCCGAGCAGCAGGCCGCCAATATTTACCTCGCGGGTCTGTAAACGGGAATAGGAAGTGAGCGAATTACAATAGAACTGCATGGTGTAATTGATAAGGTGCAAAGATAGTTTTAATAGATTGGAAACGCAGTTTTGATGGCTTTAAATGGGCTTTGAGTGGGCTTTAGGTGGGCATTAGGTGGGCTTAGAGTGGGAGTAAGGTCTCTATAAGGTCTCTATAAAGTCTCTATAAGGTCTCTATAAGGGTACGAAAATGGTAGTTGGAAATGAGAAAAACGTAAGGTTGGTTGCAATTTAGGAGAAAGTTGGTTGGCGGCAAAAAATTATTTGACATTAATTTTTCAGCAGCAAAGGCACAAAGGGAGGCCGCATCAGTAGTTTGTTTTTGGTGAGGAACACCAAAACGGCGAAAAAGGTGTGGTCACGTATAATATAAGTATAAGCTAAAGAGCAACCTTCTTTTTCCTTCCAGATGTTTTCTTTCTTTCTTTTTGTTGTTCAGCTTTGCGCTCTTTAATATAGGCGCTAAATTCTTTTCGTTCTTCTTCTGTCCAGGGTTTATCCAAGACAAAGAAGTCAACATTTTTTGGTTCTTTTATCATATAAGGGTAGGAAAATGGTAATTGGAAATGAGAAAAATGGGAGATTGATTGTAATTTAGGATAAAGTTCGTTTGCAGCAAAATATTAGTTGGGGCAAAGTAAAAAGGAAAAAATAAAAAGTAAAAATGCGTAATTGCATTGGTTGTTGATTGTAAAGAACAATAACGGCATAGGCATAATTATGAAGAATTATTTTTTCACTGCTTCGAGGTGCGCTGCACTGACACCTAGTCGAACTGGTTAGGGAATTAAGTAACGGGCAGGCAACAGGCCGGGAGGCCTGCGCCAGAGCGGGGGGGAGTCGGCAATAGTAACTCGTTTTTGGTGAAGAAAACCAAAAACGGCGAAAAAAACTCCTTTTTTATATTTTTTAGAAATAAACCTCTTACTTTTAGCAAAAGATTCATACTATGCAGTCATTAAATCATTTCCCTTTTATTCCAAATCTTCCATCCTCCTATAAGCAGGATTGTAAGTAATTAATAATTTTAAATACTCTGTAGGATTGAAGAAAACTTACAGGGTTTTATTTTGCAGAAAAGATAGAAAATGACCTAAAAATTAACAATATGAAAAAATACATTTCCTTATTTTTCTTATTGATTGCTTTGAATAAAACAGAAGCACAGCAGGGCTGCCCTGTAGGATATGAAGAAAAAAACGTAAAGTGCAATGGAACAACATCTACTCAATGTGTTCCGGAAAATTATGCTTGTAAACAATGTTGGGCATTGCATTTTGAACCTTGTCCCGGTAAAACTTCTGGAGGAGAAAATGATTATAGTTCATATGAAAAAGCTTTAGAAGGAGCACAAAAAGAACCTACTAGTTGGATTGATGGACAATGTTATTTTTATGATAATAAAAAGTATAAAATTTATTTAGATGATCCAAACTTCTGTAGTTTAAATGCTAATACAGCTGCAATCAGTGCCCTAAAAAATAAAATCCTTCCTTTTCTGCAGAGATACAAAGCTGAAATTGAAAATTACAAACGATATTTCAATGGCGAACCTTATAAACCAGGTGCGGTCTATGACGAATATAAAAGTTTGCTTGATCAGGCGCCAGAAGATGCGAATAAACTTACAAATATGGTAAACAACCTTACTGCCGATAATCTTAATCAAATTGAATTAGAGTTTGACAATATTCAAAATGAAGAAACAAGGCTTACCCAACAGCAAACAAATTATGTGAATTATATTGCCAACTCCAATGCTTCTAATAACAGTAGGCAGAATAATGTATCTAACAGCAATAGTCAATCAAAACCTAATACAATAAAACCAAATGTAAACAGTCAAAGTATTGCCCAGCAACAGCAAACGTGGGGAAATAATTTTGTGAATAATTATAACCAACAAAAACAGCAATCTCAAACAGCTATAAATGATGAGGTGCAAGGTGCGATAGCTGATGTTCAAAAAGCAAGGGATGCAAGGGATGAGCAGGCAAAACAAGAACGTGAACAGCAAGAGCAACAAGAACAACAAGAAAGACAACAGGAAGCAGATGAAAAAAACAGGAATCAACAAACTGATAATAGCATTTCAAGCTATTATAAAAATATGCCTTTAAAAAAGCCTTTGCAGGTTACTGAAAGTAATGTTGCTGCTATATATTATACCGCATGGTACAGAGCATACAACAGCCAAATTATTTATATATTTTCACCTGTCACAATGAATAAATACAGCGATGACACATGGCCAATGTACAACGACTTTGAAAAAAGAATGACAACTGCTTTGATAAGCAAAGGGATAAATAATGTATCGCCAACAGTATATGGTTATTTTACCTCTTTATCAGACGTAAATAACGCGTTTGAAAACATGAAGCAAAACGCTGCTAATGCAGGCCTGCAAATAGTTATATTAAATGCGCAAGCAAAAACCAATACTCAACAATCAAATAATTTCTGGAACAATTAATATCCTTCAATCTTTTAAATTATTATAATGAAAGCAATTTCAATTTTTCTTTTAGCTATTGTCATAGTACATAACGGCTTTGCACAAACAATTGAAGATGAAGCACAGGCGCTCTATCAAAAAGCAGAAGATGCTTATGAAAATAAGCAATACCATGATTGTGAAGACAACTTGCAAAAAACATGGAAACTATTAGCATCTCCCAATCCAAAAATTCTTTATTTATGGATAAAAAATACAGATGATGCTTTAAAAAGTGGAGTATTTAGCAACAATTTGAAAAACAACCAACAACAACTTCAACTATTGACTACTTTTTTTCAAATGGTTGATAAAAGTACTTATCCTCCTGAAAAATACTCAGAAATGGTAAATATTAAACTTGATGTAGAAGGTAAAATTGCTGATTGTGAAAGAAGAAAAGTTATCTATGAAAACTTAAAAAGTAGAGAAGCCCTGTTTATAAAGGATACGGTAGATTTGTATGGACAGGCTTTTTGTAATGATTATAACACAGGACTAGAAAAGCGTTTGCATAATATTTCTAAAATTGTTCACGGATATCTTGTTAAACCAGGTTATGGCGGATTTCCAGATAAACTGGATTATAATAGCGGTATTTCTAGTGATCCTAATTCTGATACTTCAGACCCACATTGTATTTTTGCAACTTATAAAGAAGCAAAAGCTAGTTACGTTATACCCCTATTGAGTTTAATTGAAATACATTACCCTAAAGGGAATTTACTGACTTATTCCTATTTAGACTTTAATAACGATAAAGACAAAGCACAACTTATAAAGCAAGGTAATACTGATGCACTTTACTTCAGTAGAATAGGGTTTTCAAATGATTCTCCAGTGTCTCCAGAATATAGTTTTGATTTTACACCGTATATAAAAAAAATAATAGAGCTGAAAAATATTATGGATGCAACAGGTTTTACTGATTATTACAATCATAAATTTGATGATGTGAAAGATTAGTAACTAAACTATCAATTCGTTTAAAAAGATATCATGAAAAAAGTTATATTTTTCCTTTTTACCTTACTAGTAGTAAACCATAGCTTTTCACAAAGCGTTGAGGACGAAGCGCAGGCACTCTATCAAAAAGCAGAAGATGCTTATGAAAATAAGCAATACCATGATTGTGAAGACAACTTGCAAAAAACATGGAAACTATTAGCATCTCCCAATCCAAAAATTCTTTATTTATGGATAAAAAATACAGATGATGCTTTAAAAAGTGGAGTATTTAGCAACAATTTGAAAAACAACCAGCAACAGCTTCAACTATTAACTACTTTTTTCCAAATGGTTGATAAAAACAATTATCCACACGATAAATACCTTGAATTGGTAAATATTAAACTTGATGTAGAAGGTAAAATTGCTGATTGTGAAAGAAGAAAAGTTATCTATGAAAACTTAAAAAGTAGAGAAGCCCTGTTTATAAAGGATACAGTAGATGTATATGGCGAAGCATTTTGTAACGAATTTAATGAAGGCCTTGAAAATTATCTTCATAAAATAAAGAAAAGTCAGGCTGATTTTATAATAAATAAAGGCTACGGCTATTTGCCTGCCAAAATAGAATATAATATTAATGGACTCTTTGCACCTGGCACATCACTTATTCACAGTATTATTGTTTATTATACTAAAGATTTAAAGCGCAGCTATTTAGTTTCATTATTATCCCCTATCCGAATACATTTTGCTGATCCAAAAATAATAGAAAGAACAAATTCATATAGTGATACTTATTCTTATATAGAAATGATAACTGAAGCAAATAAAAAGAATCAATCATTGCCAGGCCGCGATTTATTTATAATAGGATTTGGCAATATAGTTCCTGAATCTTCCGATTATAATTTTGATTTTTCGCAAAATATATCAAAAATACAAGAACTTAAAAACATTATGGATGTAACGGGTTTTACTGATTACTATAATAATAAATTTGATGATGTGAAAGATTGAAACCCCTTAATTCTTCGAGGTATTAGCGCAGCGCACCTCAAAACAGGATAATTGTTTAAACAAGAACGGCAGTAGATAAAGCATGCCTTTTTTTATTTTGCGGTATGCTATTTTCCTATAGTTTCACATTCACCGCCACCATAAAATTAGTGCCCGCCATGGGGGAATAATAGTTGTCGTTCACCAGCACACCGCCATAAATGTAGGGGTAAGTGGAACCGTTGGGGGAATAGAAATTGTTGAAAATGTTGTTGACCTGCGCGATGATGTTCCACTCCTTGAACACCCAGTGGCGGATGGTGTAAATGGCGCGCGCATCCTCGGTGTAGAAGCCTGCAAGACTGCGGCTGGCATCGCCGGTATTGTCCATGTACTGCTTGCTCACGTACTTGCTGAGCAGGTCAATCTCCACCTTTTTCACGGGCAGGAGGCTGATGGTGGCGCCGCCGATGATGGAGGGGGAGAAGGAAATATCTGTGTTATGGTAATTCTGCGCGACCTGTTCGTTGTTGTCGTAATCATCAAAATATTCAGTGAAGTTCTGAATTTTGTTCTTGCTGAAACTGAGGTTGCCGGTCACGTTTACAAATTTGTTGATGACTGCGCCGCCTTCCAGTTCAATGCCTGCGCGGTAGCTATTGGGCACATTCACACGGGTGTAATCGCCCACATCGTTCAGTTGGCCGGTAAGCACTAACTGGTTCACATAAAGCATGTAAAAAAGCGTGGCGCCGTAGTTAAAGCGTGTGGTTTTGCGGGAGATGCCTGCCTCAAAATCATGCAAGGTTTCATAAGTTGGCTGCTGTTCCGGGCTTGCCTGGAAATCGTCGCGGTCAGGCTCTTTGTGCGCGAGGGCATAGCTGAAATAGGCATCCCAGCCGTTCTTGTAATAGCTGATGCCGCCTTTGGGATTGAGAAAATTAAATTCGCGGGTAATGAACAAATCGGGGTTGCCCTCAAAGCCATCCATTTCGTGGCGTATGTAGCGGTACTGAATGTCGCCAAAGAGGCTCCAATTGGGGTTTAGCTGGTGCAGCCATTTGGCGTACACGTTTATGTCGGTTTTGTAGGCGGGATAGTTGGCATAAATATAATGGTCAGGCACGCCGCCAAACTGCGCCCAGGTTACTTCATCGTAATGCTTGCCGTAATATTCAGTCCAGCTTCCACCGCATGTAATTTCGTCCTTGTTCTTTTTGTATTGCAGGGAAATTACCTGCCCGTAAAAATAATTGCTGAGCCAAAGCTGCCTGATAAGGTCAGTGTTGGTGATGGTGTCAGTGCCCTGGATGACATTTGGCAAACCGTAAAAAGAGTAAGCCGTTGTTGAGTTATCGCCAGCCGCGGTTTCAGCCGCTACGCCGTGGTATTCTTCATAATAGCCATAGCCGCGTGTATAGAAGGTAGTTACGTTTAAGGAGAGATGCGGGTTGATGTACTGGTTGAGGAATAATTGAAAATGTTTTTGCCAGTAGTTGTCGGTTTCGTTGGTGTAAGGGCCGTTAGGGTCTTCCGTTCCTGCGGGATTGAAGGTCCTGTGCGTGGCAAGCGAATCCTGCGGCACGCCGTACCATGCCTGGTAGGTCTTTTCTTTACCTGATATAACATTCAGGCGGATGGAAGTTTTCTTGCTGATGTATGCGCCTGATAAATAAAAGGATTGCAGGTTAGAAGTGGCGCGGTCAATATAACCGTCGCTGGAGATGTTGCTGAGGCGTGCATCAATGGTGAAATGGTCATCAAGCAAGCCGCTGCCAACTTTAATGGTATTCTTCCATGTGTTGAAAGAGCCGTAGCTGTTGTTTATTTCGGCATAAGCCGTATCAATAAATTCGTTGGTGCTAAGATTAATCGTTGCGCCGAAAGCGCCGGAGCCATTTGTGGAAGTGCCTACGCCACGCTGTATTTGAATAGAGTTGACAGAGGATGTAAAATCAGGAAGGTCAACAAAATAAGTCTGTTCGCTTTCGGCGTCATTGTAAGGGATGCCGTTGAGCGTAACGTTGATGCGGGTGGCATCTGAACCGCGGATATGCATGTAGGTATAGCCAACGCCGTTGCCAGCATCAGAACTTACATATAGCGAAGGTGTTTGGTTTAAGAGAAAAGGCAGGTCCTGCCCGAGGTTGGCCTTGGCAATTTGTTCCTGCGAGATATTTGTTTTGGTAAAAGGCGTCCTGTCTCCTGCGCGAACAGCTTTTACTTCAAGCGGTTCAAGGAAATAAGAAAGTTCTTCGAGAGAGAAATGCAGCTCTACGGATTTATCTTTTACATCAATAGTTTGCTCGGCTGTTTTCCGGCTAACGTGCCGCACAATTATCCTTGCTTTTGAGTTGACAGGAACATTCTTAAACTCAAAAAAGCCGTTCTCATCAGTAGCGAGCGAGGTCTTTTCTGTTGAATTAATTTCTAAGGAAACAGTAGAACCCGCAAGGGGTTTGCGGAGCGTGTCGGTTACAAAACCTTTTACGGCAACTTGTGCATGAACGATGACAGTGATCACTAAGACTGTGATGGTTCCCAAAATTTTCTTCATTCGTTTGTTTTTAAACGTGAGTAAAAAATTATTTGAGAACAGGAAATTGCAAAACGGAAGTGCGGAAAATGGAAGAGCGCCTTCCCTTCGCAGGCATTACCCTGTTCAGGTTCTACGGGTTTGATCTCAGCCTGCGCATTTGCGCAAGCACCCCGGGAATTGAACTGCAAAGTAAATAAAGAAATTTTATTTTATCAGTAACCTTTTTTTAAGAGAAGCGTTTTACAGAAAACTTTTACAATGAAAAAAATAATTATCGCATTCAGCGTGTTGCTAATCGCTTTTTCTTCTACCTTAAGAGCGCAGAATGTTGTGCATGATGCCAATGCAGATGTGAGAAACGTTGGCAGTTTTAATAAAATACGTGTATCAAATGCTATAACGCTTTACCTGTCGCAAGGGTCAACTGAAGCAGTAGCAGTTAGTGCAGGCGATAAAGAGCATACGGCCAAAATAAAAACAGAAGTAAATAATGGCGTACTTAGAATTTATGTTGAGAATGGTGCATGGAATGGCTGGAACTGGAGCGACAAACACATGAAAGCGTATGTAACCTTTAAGGACCTGCAGATGCTTGAGGCTTCAGGAGCAAGCGATGTGCAAATCGTTGATCCATCTGTGTGGGCGATCTTGATTTTGAACTCTCTGGTGCAAGCGATGCAAAAGGCACTATCAAAGGCGGTAATTTTAAAGTGGAAGTAAGTGGCGCAGCTGATTCTAAAGTGAATTTTACAGGTAGTTCTTTTAAAGTGGCCTTACCGGCGCAAGCGAAATAAAGGCTCAATGACCGGAGACAAAATGAATTTTGATCTTAGTGGTGCCTCCACTGTGGATCTGCAGGGATTTACCAATGCGCGTGCATAGTTTCATCCGGTGCGAGTAGTTTTAAAGGCTACGATATGCAGTACAGCAGCGTGTAAAGCAGAAGCTCCGGGGGCATCGAGTATAAATATAAGCGTAAGCAAAAGCCTTGACGCAAGGGCAAGTGGCGCGAGCAATATTCATTATGACGGAAGTGGTGTAATAACCAACATGGACGTAAGCGGAAGTTCTAATGTGAAGAAAAAAGGGTAGCCAACGTTTTAAAATGTTTGGCTGGTAAGCGTTATCGCTGTATCTTTGCTCCCCAAATCGCGAGGTAGAGCAGCGGTAGCTCGTCGGGCTCATAACCCGAAGGTCGGAGGTTCGAACCCTCCTCTCGCAACTAAAGATTGAAAAAGGACGACATTGTTGTTGTCCTTTTTTTATTTTAAATTTGTTCTACTTATATAATTATATGACGGCAGTAAATGGTTCTACACTAAACAGAGAATTTTTTAAAGATGAAATACATCGCCTTGAATTAAAAATAGAACAAACTAAAGGTGAAGTGACAAAAGCTATTTTTTGGGCAAGCCTTATTCAATTTCTTGCAATAGTTGGTTCAGTTATAGGGATCATTAGTTTTATGATCCATAAATAAATCTTTTGAGCTATCTCAATACCCCTGTAAGGCCGTAACAACTGTCATCTGTCAACCCTCATCTGTCAATAATAAAATGAAAGCAGGTTTTGTAAACATATTTGGCAAACCAAATGCAGGAAAAAGCACTTTGCTTAATGCGCTGCTGGGTGAGAAACTGGCTATTGTTTCATCCAAGGTGCAGACAACACGGCATCGCATCAAAGGCTTTCTTACGAAACTAAGGAATACCAAATTATTTTTTCGGATACGCCGGGCATAATTGAGCCAAAATATAAGCTGCATGAAAAGATGATGCAGAGCTGTAAGAGTGCACTGGAAGATGCAGATGTTGCCATGCTTATGGTGGATGTAAAAGATGATATTTCAGAGAGCCATGAGATATTTAGTGCGCTAAAATTGAATGTTCCTGCGATAGTTGTGCTGAATAAAACGGATGGAACACATGCGGATAACGTCCAGGAAGCAGAAACTTTCTTTAAACAGCAGCCTTATTGCAAAAAAGTGATAGGGGTCTCTGCTATTAAGGAATATAATATTGAACAATTACTAAAAACGATCATTGAGCTATTGCCGGAGGCAGAGCCTTTTTACAGCGAGGATGAAATGACCGATCTGCCTACTAAGTTTTTTGTGGGAGAGTTGATACGAGAAAAGATATATGACTTGTTTGGCGATGAAATACCTTATCACACGGCAGTGATGATCAATGAATATAAAGAAAAGATTTCGCTGGTGAAGATACAGGCTGATATAATTGTGCAGCGCGAAACTCAAAAGGCTATCTTGCTTGGCGAAGGCGGGAAAATGATAAAAGAACTTGGGACGAAGGCAAGGGTGGATATAGAAGATTTTATTCAACAGAAAGTATTTCTTGAACTGTTTGTGAAAGTGAGACCTAAATGGCGTGACAATGAGAACCAGTTGAAGGAGTATGGGTATTATTAAATGAAAAGTAAAAAGTAAAAAGTAAAAATGAAAAATTATATCCGCGTTTTACTTTTACTTTTTTAATTACTAATTATGAGTTTTACAGTAGCAATAGTTGGCCGCCCGAATGTGGGGAAAAGTACTTTCTTCAATCGTATGCTGGAAGAGCGCAAGGCAATTGTGGACGACATCAGCGGGGTGACACGCGACAGGCAGTATGGGGTTACTGACTGGAACGGAAAGCCTTTTAATGTGATAGATACCGGTGGCTTTGTGCCTGACAGTACGGATATGTTTGAAACGGAGATACGCAAACAGGTGAGAATTGCTATTGATGAGGCAGACGCTATTGTTTTTATGGTTGATGCGGCGGTTGGCATTACCACGCTGGATGAAGCGATGGCTCAATTGCTCCGGCAAGCGAAGAAACCTGTGTTCCTGACGGTGAATAAGGTAGATAATAATAAAAGATTGCTTGAAGCATCAGAGTTTTATAGCCTGGGGTTCGAGAAGATATTTTTCCTGAGCAGCATGAGCGGTAGCGGAACGGGCGAATTGCTTGATGCAATTGCGGAACTAATACCTGTAGAAGAAAAAGAGGAGGATAATAATGCGTTGCCAAAGTTTGCAATCATTGGGCAACCAAATGTGGGTAAATCTTCATTGCTGAATGCGCTGACAGGGCAGGAGCGAACAATCGTAAGTGATATTCCCGGAACGACACGCGACACTATTCACACGCATTATAAACTGTTTCAGAAAGAATTTATCCTGATAGATACGGCAGGCATACGCAAAAAAAGTAAAGAGAAGGATGACCTGGAGTTTTATTCCATTATACGTGCCATTAAAGCGATGGATGAGGCGGATGTTTGTTTGTTGGTGATCGATGCGGAGAAAGGCATTACAGCGCAGGACGTGAGTATCTTTTCTCTTGCCACCCGCAAGGGCAAAGGGATAGTGGTGCTGGTGAACAAATGGGACCTGATGGAAAAGTCCACGAATACTTCAAGAGATTATGAACAAAAGCTGAAAGAAAAGATCGCACCGTTCACGGATGTGCCGGTGATCTTTATTTCTGCGAAAGACAAAACGAGGATCTTTAAAGGGATGGAAGTGGCGCTGGAAGTGTATGACAACAGGAAAAAGAAAGTAACTACGAGCAAGCTGAATGATGTGATGCTGAAGGCTGTTGAAGCTTACCATGCGCCGGTGTTTCGCGGGCATCCTATCAAGATAAAGTTTGTAACGCAACTGCCGACGGTGGTGCCTTCGTTCGCGTTCTTCTGCAATTTTCCGGAAGAGGTGAAAACGCCTTACAGGAATTATTTAGAGAACCAGCTGAGGACGAATTTTGACTTCAAAGGTGTGCCGGTGCGGATATTTTTTAGAAAGAAATAAGCAGCAGTTAATTTATTTGTTAATAAAACCCAATAGCTTTGTTTCTTTTATTAAACTAAAAACATTTATATGAAAAAACTATTCTCAATTTTAATTATCTCTGCCTTGTTTGCTGCATGCTCAGGTGGAAGTGGCAATAGCGCAGCAAATGATTCTTCAGCCAACGCCATGGTAAAAAATGCTGACAGCAGCACGAGTGCCATGAATGACTCTTTGACAAACAGCAAGAAGGCAATGGACAGCGCCGCAGTTATGCAGAAAAAATTAGATGACGATGCTGCAGCAACTCAAAAGAAAATGATGGATGACTCTGCGGCAGGTGCTAAAAAAATGATGAAGGATAAGAAAAAAGGTTAAAATTTGAGCCTTAAATTCTTTGAGCCACGTTGATGAAGCGTGGCTTTTTTATTTATACTCACCAAAGACATGGCGAAGGGTATCTGCAATTTCGCCGAGAGTGCAGTAGTTTTCTACGGCTTCGATGACGAGGGGCATTAGGTTATCAGTGCCTTTAGCAGCGGTGGATATTTTTTGCAAACAGGCGGCTAACTTTGCATTATCCCGGCGTGTTTTTAAGTTGTTTAACTTCTCTATTTGCAAGAGGCGGATGCTGTCGTCAATCCTTAAGGAAGGTGTGGAGCGGGTTTCGGCGCTTTGGAACTTATTTACTCCTACAATTATCTTTTCTCCTGTTTCTATTTTGCGCTGGTATTCGTAGGCGCTTTGGGCGATGGCGGTTTGCATGAAATCGGCTTCGATGGCGGCGACACTGCCACCCATTGCATCAATTTTATCAATTAATTCTTTAGCCTTTTCTTCCACTTCGCTGGTGAGGGATTCGACAAAATAACTTCCTGCCAAAGGATCAACGGTATCGGCGACGCCGCTCTCAAAAGCAACGATCTGCTGGGTGCGGAGGGCGATGCGTGCGGCTTCTTCAGTGGGGAGGCTGAGGGCTTCGTCATAACCATTGGTATGCAGGCTTTGGGCACCGCCAAGAACAGCCGCGAGTGACTGAACCGTTACCCTCGCAATGTTGTTTAAGGGTTGCTGTGCGGTTAAAGTGCTGCCGCCGGTTTGTGCATGGAAGCGTAGCATCATGGCTTTCTCGTCGGTGGCGCCGAGGGCTTTCATCATGTTTGCCCAAAGGCGGCGGGCTGCGCGGAATTTGGCCACCTCTTCAAACAAATTATTATAAGAATTGAAAAAGAAAGACAGGCGTTTGCCAAATACATTTATGTCCAAGCCTTTTTCCAGGGCGGCTTTAACGTAAGCCTTGCCGTTGCTGAGCGTGAAGGCAACCTCCTGCACGGCTGTGCTGCCGGCTTCGCGGATATGATAGCCGGAAATGGAAATGGTGTTCCACTTGGGGAGCTCTTTGCTGCACCATTCGAAGATGTCAGTGATGATGCGCATGGAAGGCTTGGGCGGGTAGATATAAGTGCCGCGGGCGGCGTATTCTTTAAGTATGTCGTTTTGAATTGTGCCATTTATTTTGCCCAAATCGGCACCCTGTTTTTTGGCGAGGGCTACGTAGAAAGCGAGGAGGATGAAGCCGGTGGCGTTGATGGTCATGGAGGTGGAGATGTCCTGTAGGTTTATATCCTTAAATAATAACTCAATATCCTCGAGGCTGTCGATGGCGACGCCTACTTTGCCGACCTCACCTTCGGAGAGGGGGTGGTCGCTGTCGTAGCCGATCTGGGTGGGGAGATCGAATGCGACGCTGAGGCCCATAACCCCCTGACTAAGTAAATAATGGTAGCGGCGGTTGCTTTCTTCGGCGGTGCTGAAGCCTGCATATTGGCGCATGGTCCATAGCTTGCCGCGATACATGTCTGCCTGTACGCCGCGGGTGAAGGGGAATTGGCCGGGGAATTCTTCGGGGGTGGAGGGGGCTACATCGGCGGTGGTGTAGAGCTTTTTTATTTCGATGTTGCTGTCGGTATATATGGGTTCATCGTTCATTATAATACAAATATGGGTTTTAGCGAAGCAATAATACCGTATTTATGCGGTAAACTTTACCGTATAAATACGGTACCCGATACCGTAAAAATACGGTAAAAAAAACCGTATAAATACGGTTTTTTAAGAAATAGAGAAGGTTTAGTTTTGCATTGTCAATGAAGAGGGAGCGGGGAGTTGGGAGTGAGGAGTTAGGGAAAAGAGAAAAAAGGAGATGTGTGGCTGCTAAAATGGCATAGCGACTGCAAATTTGTCCACCATTTTAGCGAAAGTGATCCTCGTGCAAACGAAAGTGCTTCTCATTGGAGCGAAATGACATCTCGTTGGAACGAAAGTGATCCTCGTGGAAGCGAAAGCGCTTCTCGCGATAGCGAAATGGCTTCTCGTTGAAACGAAATGTGATCTCGTTGGAACAAAAGTGATCCTCGTGGAAGCGAAAGCGCTTCTCGCGATAGCGAAATGGCTTCTCGTTGGAACGAAAGTGCTTCTCGTGGAAGCGAAATGAGGGAAGAGCGAAAAAAGATGATCCTTACCTCCAAATTTATCCTGAAAGAGAGGAAAAAAATTGTAACCAATTTTAAAAAACAAATAAAAACAAAGAACATGACACAAGTTCAAAATGCGAAAAACAAAATGTACAAGAGTGTACTGAGCTTTCTTACTGTAAGCCTTGCAGTGTTTGCAGGATTTAAGCGCCTGCTGACGGAGATAACAAATTTTACGGACCTGAACGGTGACCTTGACGGTTTTATTACTCAGCAGGGACAAGTGATAACGGGGATAACGGAAGGTAAACTGAGTGTTTTTGACACGCTGGTGGCGAACACGGTGGCTGCGTCGCGCAAGGCGCTGGTGTATGCGAAAGACCAGGGTGATGATGCTATGCAGGCGACGCTGGATGTGAGAGTGGATGATTTTGAGAAGGCAACGGAAACGAATGCCGTGACGCGTATTCAAAATATTTATACGATCCTGAATGATAACGCGGTGGCCCTGGCGGATTATATGGTGAGCGCGGACGATATTGCTGCGATAGGGACGGGGCTTACGACTTATGCAACGCAGAAACCGCTGCCGAGCAATGCGGTGAGCGCAAGGGTGGGGGCGCGGAAAAGTTTGGTGGAAACGATGGCGGCTATTGACGAGAGCCTTGTAATTATTGATGACCTGCTGGAACACACTTATATGGAGAGTAATTATGAACTGGTGGAAACGTACCTGAGCAACAGGGTGATCGATAACGACGGGGTACACCATAGCGGGATACGCGCGACGATGACGGATTCGGTGACGGGGGCCGGGCTGGAAGGGGGCGTGATGGCGATCGAGGCGCTGGAAAAGACGGGAGTGGCGGATATTAACGGGATGGCGGAAATTATTAAGATGAAACCGGGGACGTATCATGTGGCGTTCAGCGCGGTGGGTTATGTGACGCAGACGCTGTTGCTGACGATAGAGAAGGGGAACGATCGGGACGATCGCAGTGGAGTTGGTGGCGGGGTAAAAGTTTTAGGTTAATAGAGAATTGTAAACATCCTGTGAGAGCGGGATGTTTTTTGTTTTGTGTAGATTTGAGGAGGATTCTGTTCCGATTAAGAAAAAATACATAGATAATGAACACGTTTAAAACATTAATAAGTAAATTAGATACCGTACTTAGAAAATACAATTTGAGTGAATATGAAAAACTTCAGCTGCCTTTGACTGATAAAGAAATTGATAAAAGCTTGCAAGAATTAGGTATCAATGACGAAAATATAAAGGCATTATTTCAATGGAAGAATGGTGAAAAAGAAGACTCATATTGCCAAATGACAGAACGTGGAGGATTAATGTCTCTTGATGCAGTGAAAGAAAGTAAATTACATTACAATTTTTATGATCCATTCTTAATAGCATTAATTACCGATAATGGAGAAGAGTCTCTTTTGTTTAATACCAAACCTGGCTTGCATTATGGGAAATTGTATTTATTTTCAGTATCACAGCTTTATATTGATCATCCAATTGGCTATTTTGATTCACTAGAAGCGATGGTTAAGACAATTATTGAAGCCTATAATAAAAAAGCGCTTTTTTATGATAAGGAAGAAGAATTCTTGGAATATGATGGCCCGAAATTTAGAGAAATTGCAAAGAAAATAAATAAAAAGTCGGCTTATTGGACTAATCATGATCCACTAAGAGAAGAAGAATGGTATGAGATATAATTTAAAGAGGATGTTTATAGATTTATAAGAATGCAGTTCGCCTCCTTCAAAATTTGTTATATTTGAATTATGGAAGCATTAAGGATTGAAATAATTAACCCCAAAGCATTGCAGCTTATTAAAGGTATGCAGGAACTAAACCTGATCAAGGTTAGCGATGAACCTGAGTCTATGCTGAAGGCTTATCTTAAAAAAATGAGGCGGCATTCTTCTGAGGCGCCAAGTTTGAACGAAATAACTAAGGTTGTTGAGGAAGTAAGAGCAAAGCGCTATGCCAAAAAGTAAGCCGCATAAACTTGTTATTGATACTAACCTTTGGATAAGCTTTCTTATTTCCAATAAACACAACCTGCTTGACCCATTATTGTTTGCTGAGAAAGCCAGGATCGTTTTTAGCACAGAGCTTATGTCTGAAATTAAGCAAACAATAGAAAAGCCTAAGCTGAAGAAATATTTTGGAACAAATGCCCTTGTTGAAATGCTTTCAGCCTTTGAGCCGTTTATTGACCTTATAGAAGTTGAAAGTGATGTTTCTATTTGCCGTGATACCAAGGATAATTTCTTGCTTGCTCTTTCAAAGGACAGCAAGGCTGACTATTTGCTTACCGGGGACAAAGATCTACTGGTTTTAGAAAAGTTTGGTAAAACTAAGATCGTTACGATTGGCAACTTTCTTGCAGCGATGAAAGCAAATGAATAATTCCACCTTGGTTGTTTTCTCACCAACGAATAAATGTACTAAAAAATCATAGCAAGGTTTGTTGAAAGAGATTGTAACATCTTGGGAGAGCGGGATTATTCTATAGGGTTTAAATGTTTTAATTTCCAGCCTTTATAGAATTTAATCACATCGTAAACTCCAAAAACAAGAAAGCAAATAAAGAATGGAAAAGCAGTAAAAAACACTTCAAGTTGATTTGGATTATCAATGAATCTGTGTTTGAAATATATTATAAGAGCAATGGTAATTGCTAAATGAAAGATAACGCCTACTATAAGTGCAAAATTTATCGAATAGATCTTTTCATTCCAATTCCATAGACCAGTCTTAATTAAATAGTAACAGTAAATACCTATTGCTGAATACAGAATAAGAGATGTAATAACAATCACTAGAACGCCTGTTTGCTTATTAAATTCCTCTATTTCTACGACAGTTAATAAAAACAATCCAAAATATCGCAAGCGAAAATTTAAAGAATCCTAAAACTTTATTCATAATTCAAAACTATAAGAAAATTTCATCCAATGCAAAAGGATTACGCCTTTGTTGATGTGTTTACTAACGAATAAACTTTACTCAAAAAAATCATAGCAGGAAGCAACGAGGGATAGATGAGCGACTTTTGGAGGGGTTTCTGGGCCGCTTGCTTTTAACTCCATTTGAAACTGTTTGAATGAGTCGAGGGCATTGAGGAGTATTTCGCCTTCTTCGTTTTCAAAGATGGCAAAGTGCATGAATGTTTTGCCATCAGGCTCAAGGAAAGTGCTGTATTTGATGCCGGGGCTGTTGATCTCTCTAAGATCGCTCATGACTTTTGAGATATTTTCTTTGTTGTGTGCTGCGTACTCCGGATTTGTGGTGTACTGTACTCTTACTATTTTAAACATGAGGTGTATATTTTTTTGATCTATAAAAATGGTTTGTTTGGAATTTATGGAAATTGACCGGAAATGATTCTTTAGTAAATATACTAACTAAATGAACAGCGTCTTTAATATTATTAGCTTTGGATAAACTAAACAAAATGAGAAAAATATTTTTATTCTTTGCTTTTATTTGTTTGATGGGTTCATGTGCAACAAATAAAAAAGTAGCTACTGCAAGCCAGATCAGTCAATCGAAATCGACAGGGGGAGACGGATCGTCGTATGAAAAAGCAATCGTCATCGCTGAGAAAACAGAGACGACAGGGGTGGATGCGGAATATGCATGGCTAAGAAAAAATTACCCGGGATATAAAGTGGAAATGCAATCGCTGAACCAGCACGATGGCAAGCCTTACGATATTCTAAAGATCAAAACGGCAGATGGGGTAGAGATGAGTGTTTATTTTGATATTTCTAATTATTTCAGTAAGTTCTGATCCCTCTATTAACGCTACAATATCTTCTTTGCTTCAATGCTTACTACGTTGCTTACTACTTCGTGGAGGGAGCCTTTTTTATCGTTGAGTAGATATTCAAGAAGTTGTTTGTTAAGGTCGAGGCCGGTGGCGTTGTAAGGCAAAGTATTAGCAAGCTGGTTGATAACAAGAAGGTTTTGTTCCTTGAGTGTTTTTACTGCGTTCCATGCATCAGCAGACACATATACCTGCTGGGAAATGTTGTAATCAAATTCATGCCTTATGTTTTGCGTAAGTATTAACTGCATTTCCCGCGCGGTGGTACCTGTTTGCCCAAGGCGGGCTATGAGGTTTGGCAAAGCAATTCTTTCTACAAGGAAAGAGAGGCGCTCATAAGCTTGAAGTTGCATCATTTTAGTGGTAGAAGCAAGGTCAGATGGAGTGCTGGTCTGTGCGGATGTACCTTTTTTAAAAAGGCCGGAAAGAGAGGCAAGCAATGCTAATACTAAAACAGCGATAATGATAATTAAAATATTATTGGAATCCATTGTGTGGGTTTGTACAAAAGTAATTTAATTGGCGTCTAAAAATTATGAAAAGGGTAGGAGGGGTTTATGTTTAAAAAAAAATCCCGGCTGCAATAGCGACCGGGATCTTTAATATTAAAAGTGAATTTGGCTTATTCAAATTTCAGATCCAAGCCTAAGCCTCTTAGTTCATGAACCAATACGTTGAATGATTCAGGGATGCCGGGTTTCGGAATGTTATCGCCTTTTACAATGGCTTCGTAAGTTTTTGCACGGCCGATAATGTCATCAGATTTGAGGGTGAGCAGCTCCTGTAAAATGTTGGATGCGCCATAAGCTTCGAGCGCCCATACTTCCATTTCACCAAAACGCTGACCGCCGAACTGGGCTTTACCTCCAAGCGGCTGTTGCGTAATTAAACTGTATGGCCCGATGGAGCGTGCGTGCATTTTATCATCAACCATGTGGTGCAGCTTAATCATATAAATAACGCCCACAGTTGCTTTCTGATGGAAACGTTCGCCGGTTTCGCCATCATATAAATAAGTGTGACCCATGGAAGGAATGTCCGCTTTTACACAGTATTCAGCTATTTCATCAACGGTTGCACCGTCAAAGATGGGTGTGGCGAATTTAAGGCCGAGTTTCTTGCCAGTCCAACCGAGAATGGTTTCATATATCTGCCCGAGGTTCATGCGGGAAGGAACGCCCAATGGATTGAGAACAATATCAACCGGGGTGCCGTCTTCCATAAAAGGCATGTCTTCTGCACGTACAATTTTTGCTACAATTCCCTTATTTCCGTGGCGGCCGGCCATTTTATCACCAACTTTAAGCTTGCGTTTTACAGCGAGATAAACTTTTGCAAGTTTTAAGACACCAGCAGGCAATTCATCACCGATAGAAATATTAAATTTCTCTCTTTTGTAACGGCCAAGTTCTTCGTTGTATTTGATGCTGTAATTGTGAAGAAGAATATTGATCTGTTCATCAACAGGTGCGTCGCCTGTCCAGCCTAAGGGGTTTACGTTAAGAAAATCAATAGTGGTAAGATTCTTTACGTTGAATTTGGCAGTTTTGCCAATAATCATTTCACCAAAATTATTGCTTACGCCTGCTGAGTTTTTGTCTCTCAACAAAGTCTGTAGTTTGCTCAACAACACCTCTTTAATATCTTCAGCATTCTTTTGATGAACCTTCTCTATTTTCTCTAACTGTGCTTTCTCGCGAATCTTTCCGTTTTTATCTTTTTTTGCACGCTGAAAAAGCTTTTTATCAATAACTACACCTTCAGTTCCGTTCGGCGCTTTTAAAGAAGCGTCTTTTGCATCACCGGCTTTGTCGCCGAAAATAGCCCGAAGCAATTTTTCTTCAGGTGTAGGATCGCTTTCGCCTTTTGGCGTAATCTTTCCAATTAAAATATCGCCCTCACGAACTTGTGCTCCAATTCTGATAACACCATTTTCATCGAGGTCTTTTGTTGCTTCTTCAGAGATGTTTGGAATATCAGATGTTAATTCCTCTTCACCCAATTTTGTATCCCGTACTTCAAGTTCATACTCATCAATGTGAACAGAAGTGAACCAATCTTCGCGCACTACTTTTTCATTGATAACAATGGCATCTTCAAAATTGTAACCCTTCCAAGGCATAAAGGCAACCTGTAAATTTCTTCCTAAGGCCAGTTCACCATCTTTTGTAGCATAACCTTCCGTTAAGAAATCGCCTTTTTTTACGTGTTGTCCTTTTTTTACCGCAGGGCGAAGGTTTATACAGGTTGATTGATTTGTTTTGATAAATTTTGTGAGCTTATAAATCTGCAAATCTTCGTCAAAACTTACAAGGCGGTCAGTATCGTTTCTATCGTAACGGACATGAATTTCTTTTGCGTCCACAAATTCTACCACGCCATTACCTTCTGAATGTATCTGGATACGTGCATCGCGTGCTGCCTTTGCTTCAAGCCCAGTCCCCACAATTGGATTTTGAGGAAGAATGAGCGGCACGGCTTGACGTTGCATATTTGAACCCATCAGAGCACGGTTTGCATCATCGTGCTCAAGAAATGGAATAAGGGAGGCGCTTAAACCAACAATCTGGTTTGGTGCAACGTCCATATATTCCACCTCATTTTTCTCAAGTATGGGGAAATCACCCGTCTGCCTTGAAATGATCTTATCTTCAACAAAATTTCCTTTTTCATCAAGTAGTACATTGCTCTGCGCAATTTTTGCAGGATCTTCTTCTTCTGCACTTAAAAATTTCAGATGCTTCAAATCAACCTTGCCTTCATGTACTTTATGATAAGGGGTCTCAATGAAGCCCATGGGATTGATCTTCGCATGAACACACAATGTAGATATCAGACCGATGTTTGGGCCTTCCGGAGTTTCAATTGTGCATAAGCGACCATAATGGGAATAATGTACGTCACGCACTTCAAAACCTGCCCGTTCGCGACTTAAGCCACCAGGCCCGAGGGCTGAAATACGGCGTTTGTGTGTTATTTCTGATAATGGATTGGTTTGATCTAGGAACTGGGATAATTGTGATGTACCAAAAAATGAATTAATAACAGAAGAAAGAGTCCTTGCATTAATCAAATCAACAGGAGTGAAAACTTCATTGTCACGTACATTCATTCTTTCGCGTATAGTTCTTGCCATACGGGACAAGCCTACACCAAACTGAGCATAAAGCTGCTCGCCAACTGTGCGTACACGGCGGTTGCTCAAATGGTCAATATCGTCAATTTCGGCTTTAGCATTGGTAAGGCGAACGAGATATTTGATTATCTCAATAATGTCTTCTTTTGTTAAAACTTTATTTTCAAGCTTTTGATGAACATCAAGTTTACGGTTAATTTTATAACGGCCTACTTCTCCAAGATCATACCGTTTATCGCTAAAAAATAATTTATCAATGATGCCGCGGGCGGTTTCGTTATCAGGCGCATCTGCTCCACGCAACTGCCGGTAAATGTGTTGAACAGCTTCCAATTCACTGTTGGATGTGTCTTTGTTCAATGTATTATATATGATAGCATAGTCGCCGCCAACATCTTCCCGCTGAATAAAAACACTTTTGGTATCAAGTTCGGCAATAGTATCAATCCCTTCTTCATCTAGAATGGTATCGCGCTCCATTACTATTTCATTGCGCTCAATAGAAACTACTTCACCGGTATCTTCATCAACAAAGTCTTCCACCCATGTTCTTAAAACACGTGCAGCTAATTTTTTGCCGATGTGCTTTTGCAAAGATTTTTTATCGGCTGGCACTTCTGTTGCCATACCAAACAATTCCAGAATATCTTTATCCGTTTCAAAACCAATCGAGCGAAGCAATGTAGTAACAGGGAATTTCTTCTTGCGGTCAATGTAAGCGTACATTACATTATTAATGTCAGTAGCAAACTCCATCCATGCACCTTTAAAGGGAATTACGCGGGCAGAATAGATTTTTGTACCGTTTGGATGAACGGACTGCCCAAAGAATACACCAGGGGAGCGATGTAACTGTGAAACTACTACACGCTCAGCGCCATTTACTACAAAAGTACCACGCGGAGTCATATAAGGGATATTTCCAAGGAAAACATCCTGAACAATAGTCTGAAAATCGACGTGTTCTTCATCATTACAGCTAAGGCGCAGTTTTGCTTTCAGCGGAACGGCATAAGTTAATCCGCGTTCCATACATTCTTCAATGGTATAACGTGGCGGGTCAATAAAATAATCAAGGAACTCAAGCATGAAAATGTTACGTGTGTCTGTAATAGGAAAGTTTTCCTTAAACACACGGAACAACCCTTCCACATTACGTTTGTCAGGTGTTGTTTCAAGCTGAAAAAACTCGCGAAATGATTCTAACTGGATGTCTAATAAATCAGGGGTTTCCGCAAGGTGTTTTGTTTTACCAAAGCTAACCCTGTGTTGCACTTTTGTTGATGACATAGATGTATTTAAACGGTTTTACTTGTACGTTTTGGGGTAGAAATTTGGGAAAAACGTTCATCCCAGTAAAGTCCTTTTTATACTTTGCCCAAAAATAAAGGAGTGCAAAGCTACGGGATTGCGTGGAAATATAAAAAGAAATTTTATACAGAATATATACGCCTTAAAAAAGGGATAATACTTTATTATGCTTTCTTCTAAAATGTAGTAAGTACGAGATGTACTTATATGCTATTTAGCATGGACTTGGAATGGCTTTGAGTGGGAGTAGGGTCTCTATAAGGTCTCTATAAAGTCTCTGTAAGGTCTCTATAAGGGGAAATTGTAGTGAAGAAAATGTGAGGCTGTAATTGAAAATAGACCGGATAGTCAATAAAGTGTAAGCTAGGTTAAATTTTGTTAACGGGAAAAATATTCTCAGAAAAAAATATTATTTTAAGTTTGGTTGTTTGAAAATAAAATTATTTACATTTACCGCCAATATTAAGGAGAGCTCTAATTGTGTGTTAATGATATGGCTCTTCTTTTCCATAATGCTAATCGGTTAATAGTAGATGATGCTGTTATTTAAAAGTTTGAAATTGATGCTTTTAGGTTTGCCAAAAATGTTTGAGATTGTTAATATGACTTTCTTCACTAAAATACAATTGCTGTTATATTCTAAAATTTATCCTGCATAACAAATTCACAAAATAAAAATCCTGCTTTTTATGAAAAAATTTATACGTTGTTTTAAAGGCTCTAAAGTAATTGCGCCGTTTGTTTGTTTTTTTATTATCAGTTTGGCCTGCAGCCTGCGAGGCATTGCGCAGAATGGAATTGCTACCTATACTTTTGAAACAAGCCAGCCTACGACCGCAGGCCCATTTAATCCTGAGTTTGGTTCGGGGATAGTTAGCGGCAGCAGCGGCCCGACCTTCACAAGCAACGTGGGCAATGGTTCTGCTAATTCTTATATTGGTACCAACTGGAATCCCAATAATTATTTTCAGTTTGAAGTAAACACTACGGGTTATAAGAATATTACTATCCAGTTTGACCAAACCGGTTCAGCTTCAGGGCCAGCTAATTTTGAATTGCAATATAGTACAAGTGCTGCCGGCCCATTCACAAATGTTGCGGCTTACACTGTTATTAAAAACGGTGCAGGTTCTCTTTTGATATGGTCAGCAAGCACATACGCAACAGGTTACACGTATAATTTTAGCTTAAGCACATTCACTGCGTTAAACAATAACGCAACGGTGTATTTCAGGTTGGAAGACTTAAATACTACCTCTATAAACGGAGGAACGGTTGCCGCTGGAGGTACCAGCAAGATAGATAATGTAATCATCAGGGGAACACTAAATGCATCTGCTTTTACACCCGGCAATATAGCGATATATCATGTTGGAGATGGTATTCAGACCTTAGCAGCTACAGGTAATACGGTTTACTTAGATGAATATACAACTGCAGGGACACTGGTTCAATCTGTCCCCATGCCTGATTCTATCAGCGGCAATAACCAGGGTTTGGTAGCAAGCGGCGGGGCTGTAACGGCTGCAAGTGAAGGGCAAATGAACCTCTCTCAAAATGGCCAATACCTGAGCATGCTGGGTTATGGTTTAACATCCGGATCCACTATTGCCAGCCAAAGCGCTACGGTAATTCCACGTGTGGCGGGATTAGTGAGCAGCGCACCTTCTATTAATACTTCTGTATTTTTTAATACTGCGGGCGGATTTGCTGATGCAGTTAACCCGAGAGGGGCAGTGAGCAATGATGGCTCTGAGTTATGGCTGACATGTGCGGCCGGCACGGGCGGGGGTGTGCAGTATGTATCGGGTACGAGTGGCACAGGTACTGGCGCTACAACCACAGTATTGAATACAGCTTTTTTGAATACAAGAGGGGTTAACCTTGCTTATGACATTACCCAAGCAACTCCCCAATACCAGTTGTTTTTTTCATCGCAATCCGGCAATGGTGGCAGCGGCAACCGGGGTGTTATTACTACAATGGGGACCGGTGAACCGACGACCTCAGAGCAAACAACTAATAATTATCCTGATAGTGCATCGCCTGCTGCACCGAATGGTTTTGTGTTTTTAACCGTAGGTTCTACCCCCGTTGTTTATTTTGCAAATTCTGAAGGATGGATCAATAAATATATATATACAGGTAGTGCATGGGTTGCCAGTGGCACTTCAGCCGCTGCAAATATTTATGGCTTAACCGGCACAGTGGTTGACAGTACGGTTTTCCTGTATGCAACCGGGAGCGGCGCTTCAGGAACATCAGGCACTTTATACAGCCTGACAGATGCGAGCGCTAATACGAGCAGTTTGAGCGCTGCGGCTACAGCTATCGCTACAGCCGGTGCAAATATTGCTTTCAGAAGCCCCGCTTTTGTGCCTTTAGCAACTGCTATAAGCATTACCAACCCCGGGAACCAAAGTTTTAATGGTATAAGCACACCTGAATCGGTAACTATTAATTCCTCTGCTCATACAACGGTTGAGTATGTCATAAGTGGCAGCACTATTGCAGGATTAAGTAATGGTACAATAGGCTCCGGAACTGCCGGCGCGGGTACCGGCGCTGTTAGTTTTACGCCGACGAGCGCGGGTACTGCAACCGTTACTACATACGCATATTACGGGGACAAAACAACGGTTCCAGTTAGTTTTACAATAACTGTGACAAGACCAACTATTTTGCCTGCAAGCACTACTTTGGCCGCCATGGTTACTACTTACGGGACAGCTTCAGCGGCTAAAACAGTATCTATAACCGGAACGCATCTTACGGGTAATATTACTACTTCGGCCGCGCCAACGGGTTTTGAAGTTTCAAGTGACGGTACTAATTATGGCAGTACAGCAACTTTTACTCAATCAGGAGGCAATGCCAGCGGTACTTTATATATACGTTTGGCTGCTACAGCTACTGTTGGCGGTACTTATAACGGCCAAATCATTACCTTATCATCAAGCGGGGCAGCTAATGCCACTGTAACAACTGCCGCTTCCGGCAATGTTGTGGGCGCTGCTACTTTGGTTATAACTGCCAGTGCAAATAGTAAAATATACGGAACAAGTGTATCAACAACGGGTGTATTGAACAGTACTTTTACGGTAAGCGGATTACAAGGTACGGATGCGGTGAGCAGTGTGACATTAGCATTCAGCGGCAACCCTAAGGGCAACCTTGTAACTGCGGCAGTGGGTTCTTATACTATTACTCCGTCCGCACCGGTATTTTCAACAGGCTCAGCAAGTAATTATAATGTAGGTTTTACGACCGGTACCCTGACAGTAAATCCTGCGAGCGTAACAGCAAGTTTAACAGGAACAGTATCTAAAGTCTATGACGGGACCAATACAGCTACTTTAACAACAGCCAATTACAGCCTAAGCGGCCTATTAAACGGGGATCTGCCGACGGTAAGCAATACGGCGGGCACGTATAGCACCACTTCCGTTGGCACAGGAATAACCGTAACGGTGACAAGCCTTGTTTTGAGCGGGACAACAGCGGGTAACTATACTGTGAGTAATGCTGCGTCAGTAAACGGGGCTATAGGAACTATTACTGCTGCAAGCCTGACCGCAAGTTTAACAGGAATAGTATCTAAAGTCTATGACGGGACAGGAACGGCTACTTTAACAACAGCCAATTACAGCCTTAGCGGCGTGGTAAGCGGGGATGCGGGTAATGTGGTAGTAACCAATACCAGCGGGAGCTACATTAATAAAAATGTAGGCACAAGCAAGAAGGTTACAGTAACTAGCCTTGTGCTGGGCGGATCTGCCGCAGGCAATTATACGCTGAGTAATGCGGCCTCAATAAATGCAACAATAGGAACTATTACAGCAGCGCCTCTAACTGCAAGCTTAACGGGAACTGTATCGAAGACATATGACGGAACTACAACAGCAACCTTGACGACTACTAATTACAGCCTGAGCGGCGTAGTGGGCGCGGAAAATGTAACGGTAACCAATACCAGCGGAACTTATAGCAGCGCATCTGTGGGCACAGGAATTACAGTAACCGTAACAAGCCTTGTTTTGGGAGGCACTGCTGCAAGCAATTATACGCTTAGCAATGCAGCGTCTGTTAGCGGAGCGGTGGGAACGATAACAGCCTTGAGCATAACGGCAAGTTTGACCGGAACAATATCTAAAGTGTATGACGGGACCACTGCAGCCAGCAATTTGACCTCCACTAATTACACCCTGACGGGGGTATTAGCCGGCGATGCAGCTAATGTAAAGGTAACTAGTACCAGCGGCACTTATAGCATCACAAATGTGGGTACCGGTATAACAGTAACAGTGGCAAGTCCTGTATTAGGCGGTTCGGCTGGAGGCAATTACACAGTGACGGGCAGTGCGACCGGTGCAATAGGAACTATAACAGCTTTAAGTATCACTGTTGGTAGTAGTTTGATAGGCACCGTATCGAAGGTTTATGACGGCACCAAAAATGCTACCTTAACGCCAGCTAATTATACCCTGAACGGGGTGTTGGGCGGCGATGTGGGTAATGTTACCGTAGCAACTACAAACGGGACTTATACTGGTGGTAGTGGTAAGGATGTAGGAACAGGCAAGACAGTAAGTGTGAGTAATTTAACATTGGGCGGTTCGGCGGGCGGCAACTATACGCTGACTAATGCCGCTGGCCCTATAACCGGTGCAATTGGAACCATTACTGCTAAATCCCTTACGGTGAGCTTGACAGGAACAGTGTCTAAAGTGTATGACGGTACCACATCGGCTACGTTAACATCAAGCAATTATAGTTTGAGTGGTGTAGTAGCTGCAGATGCGGGAAATGTGATAGTAACTACTACGAGTGGTAACTATAGTACGGCTAATGTAGGTACGGGATTGACCGTAACAGTAAACAGTATGGCACTTGGAGGGTCAGCGGCGAGTAATTATTCGCTCAGCAATTCTTCATCCGTAAGCGGGGCGGTAGGGACAATAACAGCGGTGAGCATTACAGCGAGCCTGACAGGAACAGTGTCTAAAACATATGATGGTACTACAACAGCTACCTTAGCAACAACTAATTACAGCTTGAGCGGAGTATTGGCACTAGATGCAAGTAAGGTGACAGTAACAAATACAAGCGGCACTTATGATACCAAGAATGTTGGAACGGGCAAGACAGTAACAGTGACCGCACTTGTATTAGGCGGAACGGCTGCAGGGAACTATACGCTGAGCAATGCATCATCTGTAAGCGGTGCAGTAGGAACGATCTTGAGCAAGAGCTTAACCGTAACAGCTACAGGGGTTAACAAGGTATATGACGGCACCACGGCAGCCACAGTAAACTTAAGCGACAACAGAGTAGCAGGCGATAATATAACAGACAACTACACCAGTGCAAGCTTTAGCGACAAGAATGTAGGCAACGGCAAGACAGTGAGCGTGAGCGGTATCAGCATCAGCGGGCCTGACGCAGGTAATTATACGTTGAGCAATACAACTGCAACAACGACAGCAAATATCACCGCCGCGAGCCTGACAGTAACAGCCACAGGCGTGAACAAAGTATATGACGGCACCACAGCCGCCACAGTAACCTTAAGCGACAACAGGGCAGCAGGCGATAATATAACAGACAACTACACCAGTGCAAGCTTTAGCGATAAGAATGTAGGCAACGGCAAGACAGTAAGCGTAAGCGGTATCAGCATCAGCGGGCCTGACGCAGGCAACTATACGCTGAACAATACAACTGCAACAACGACTGCGAATATCACAGCCGTGACCCTTACTGTAACAGCAACCGGAGTAAACAAGGTATATGACGGCACCACAGCTGCCACGGTAACCTTAAGTGACAATAGGGCAGCAGGAGATAATATAACAGACAACTATACCAGTGCAAGCTTTAGCGATAAGAACGTAGGCAATGGCAAGACGGTTAGCGTGAGTGGTATCAGCATCAGCGGGCCTGACGCAGGCAACTATACGCTGAGCAATACAACTGCAACGACGACAGCCAACATCACCGCAGCGAGCCTGACAGTAACAGCAACCGGAGTGAACAAGGTATATGACGGCACCACAGCCGCCACAGTAACCTTAAGCGACAACAGGGCAGCAGGCGATAATATAACAGACAACTACACCAGTGCAAGCTTTAGCGATAAGAATGTAGGCAACGGCAAGACGGTTAGCGTGAGCGGTATCAGCATCAGCGGGCCTGACGCAGGGAACTATACGCTGAGCAATACGACTGCAACGACGACAGCCAACATTACCGGAGCGAGCCTGACAGTAACAGCCACAGGCGTGAACAAAGTATATGACGGCACCACAGCCGCCACAGTAACCTTAAGCGACAACAGGGCAGCAGGCGATAATATAACAGACAACTACACCAGTGCAAGCTTTAGCGATAAGAATGTAGGCAACGGCAAGACGGTTAGCGTGAGCGGTATCAGCATCAGCGGGCCTGACGCAGGGAACTATACGCTGAGCAATACGACTGCAACGACGACAGCCAACATTACCGGAGCGAGCCTGACAGTAACAGCCACAGGCGTGAACAAAGTATATGACGGCACCACAGCTGCCACGGTAACCTTAAGCGACAACAGGGCAGCAGGCGATAATATAACAGACAACTACACCAGTGCAAGCTTCAGCGACAAGAATGTCGGCAACGGCAAGGCGGTGAGTGTGAGCGGTATCAGTATCAGCGGGCCGGATGCAGGGAACTATACGCTGAGCAATACAACTGCAACGACGACAGCAAATATTACCGGAGCGGCCTTAACCGTAACAGCAACCGGAGTGAACAAGGTATATGACGGGACCACAGCAGCCACGGTGACCTTAAGCGACAACAGGGTAGCAGGCGATAATATAACAGACAATTACACCAGTGCAAGCTTTAGCGATAAGAACGTAGGCAATGGCAAGACAGTGAGCGTGAGCGGTATCAGCATCAGCGGGCCTGACGCAGGCAACTATACGCTGAGCAATACAACTGCAACGACAACCGCTAATATCACAGCAGCGAGCTTAACCATTACGGCGAACAACATCACCAAGTGTAACGGAGCGACCTATACGTTTGCAGGCACCGAATTCACTACTGCAGGTTTAGCAGCAGTCGATGCAGTAAGCAGTGTGACATTGGCAAGCGCAGGAGCAGCAGCAGGAGCAGCAGCAGGGCCATACAGCATTACGCCAAGTGCAGCAGTAGGAACAGGGTTGGCCAATTACACTATCGTTTATACCAACGGCACGATGACGGTAGAAGCACCTATAGCAGTAACACTGACACAGGTGAACCCTGATTGCCATGGCAACCCAGGCTCACTGACGACGAACACGGTAACAGGCGGCACATCACCTTATACTTATAAGGTAAATCCGGGAGCATTTAACCCGTCAGGGACATATGTAAGCAACCCGCTGTTTGGTTCATTAAGCACAGGAGGTTATACCTACGCAGTAAAAGACGTGTATGGCTGTATCGGTACACAGGGAGCAATACTTAGTCAACTGACAAAGGAACCGGTACTTATCAATAGCGCCACAGCCCCGGCCTCAGTAGCAATATGCTATGGAGGTACGACGACCATTACAACTAATGCGGCAGGCGGTAACCCGGCGTTCACATACACGCTGAACACCAATGGCACGAACGGCACAGCACAACAGGCAGCAAACCGTTACTTCCAGGTAGGAGCGGGTAGCTATTATATAATTGTAACAGACAGCCATGGCTGCACTTATAATACAGATACGATAGCAGTTACCCAGCCCTCAACGGCATTAAGCTTTACTTCAGCAGTAACGACAAGCATAGTAAGCTGTACGAGCAGTTCATCCACGATAAAAGTGACGGCAGCAGGAGGCTACAGCAGCAGCTATACCTACAGCGACAATAACGGCAGCAGCTACCAGGCAGGCAACAGCTTTGCAGGGCTTGCACCAACGGTACAGACGGTGTATAACCTTGTGGTAAAAGATGCCAACGGATGCACAGCAAACGGTTCAGCGACAGTACAGGCGGTATCACAGTATGTGCTGAGCTCTTCAGCCATTACAGGCAATACACAAGCCTGCTATGGGGGTACAACAACAATTACTACCACACCATCAGGCGGGACACCACCATACCTGTACAGCCTTGACAACGGCAGCTTTGTATCCAGTTCACAGCGCTACTTTGCTACAGTGACACCGGGAAGCCATACTATAACAGTAAAAGACAATATAGGCTGTACTTATACACCACCTGCAATAGTTATCACACAGCCATCACAGCGTAAGCTTTACAGCAGCAACAACGAATGCGAACTGTGCAAGCAGCACAGGCAGCATCACGATAACAGCAGCAGGAGGCTATGGAGGCTTCAGCTACAGCGTGAACAACGGCAGCACCTACCAGTCCTCGAACAGCTTTACAGGGCTTGGAGCAGGGACGTATAACATTGTGGTAAAAGACATGAACGGATGCACAGCATACAGCACAGCTACAGTAAAAGCGCCGACGTTCACGACCTCAGCGATCACCGGGAACTTAAAGGTATGTTACGGAGCGACCACTTCTATATCTACGGTACCATCCGGCGGAGTATCACCATACACCTACAGCCTTAATGCTACC
>CAVYTF010000007.1:0-14993 GCA_963771435.1 uncultured Bacteroidota bacterium
AATGGTCATTAAATATTTCTGGAAATACCGCTACCGTTTTATTGGCGGCGTTTTTTTTGTTGTTGCATCTAATTATTTCTCCGTTCTTGCCCCGGAAATAACTGGCTATATTGTCAGCAAGGTGCAACAACTGCTGCCGGGTGCAAAACCACAGCCGCCAGCACATGCGCATGATGTTTTAGTGGCTGCGCTGGAGCGTTGGGTGAACGAAATGGATATAAGCAAATTGGTCATTATCAGCAGTTTGGTTATTTTACTGCTTGCATTGCTGAAGGGGCTGTTCATGTTTTTTATGCGGCAAACGATCATCGTGATGAGCCGGCATATAGAATATGATCAAAAGAATGAAGTGTATGCCCACTATCAAAAACTGGATGCAGGCTTCTTTAAAACACATAGCACAGGCGATCTGATGAACCGTATTGCTGAAGATGTGAGCCGTGTGCGTATGTATAGTGGCCCTGCGCTGATGTATTTTATCAATCTAGCTTCAACCATTGCTTTTTGCGTTTTCTTTATGTTTAAGGAAAATGCAATGCTTACTTTATATGTGCTGGCGCCATTGCCATTGCTCGCGATCACGATCTATACCGTCAATACTATTATTAACAAAAAGAGCGAAAAAGTGCAGGCGCTACTCTCTGACCTTACCACCAATGCGCAGGAGTCTTATTCGGCTATACGTGTGATAAAATCTTTTGTGCAGGAAAAAGCAATGCTTGGCTTTTTTAAAAAGAACAGCGAAGATTATAGGAAGAATACGGTGAACCTGGCAAAAGTAGAAGCCATCTTTTTCCCAAGCATGACGCTGATGATCGGGCTTAGTACCCTGGTTACTATATTTATAGGAGGGCGGTATGTAATGGAAGGAAAGATAGGCGTTTCAACCATTGTGGAGTTTGTGATCTATATAAATATGCTTACGTTCCCTGTTAGTGCAATAGGCTGGACGGCAAGCATGATACAGCGCGCAGCGGCTTCGCAAAAAAGGCTTAACCAATTCCTTCAAACAGAACCAGCTATACAGGATGTTGAAGATGCGCTGCCTGTTTTGCTAAATGGGGATATTGTATTTGATGATGTTTCTTTTACTTACCCCCATACGGGAATTAAAGCGTTGCAGCATTTTTCATTAATAGTGAAGGAAGGGGAGAAGGTGCTCATACTCGGGCGCACAGGCAGTGGAAAATCAACATTAGCGCAACTATTATTGCATTACTATGATGCGGACGAAGGCGAAATAATGATCGGCGGAAAGAATATAAAGAACATACCGCTAAAAAACCTGCGCGAACAAATAAGCTATGTGCCGCAGGATGTTTTTCTTTTCAGCGATACGGTTTCAAACAATATAAGCTTTGGCTTATCGGAGCCGGCTACACCAAAAGAGGTACAACAGTCGGCAAAATATGCAAGTGTACATAATGAGATACTTGGGCTTGATAAGGGTTATGACACATTGGTTGGCGAACGAGGTGTGACACTCAGCGGCGGCCAAAAGCAACGTATATCTATTGCGCGTGCATTGATAAAAGAGCCGCATATTATGTTGTTTGATGATTGTTTAAGCGCTGTTGATTCTAAAACAGAGAATGAGATCATCAGGCATTTGTATGATGTGCTGCAAAACAAAACTGCCATCCTGATAACGCATAGGATATTTACTGTGCTGAACTTTGATAAGATCGTTATTATAGAGGACGGAACTATTATTGAGCAAGGCACCCACGAGGAATTGTTATTTGCCAATGGATATTATGCCGAACTCTACCGGTTACAGGCAAGTAGTGAACAATATGCTGCATAAAAGGGCTGCTTTGTTATTTCTCTTTCTTGGCTAATGCCTTTAAAATTCTTTTACCACGGGCTCTAAAAGCCGCTGTTTCATTATCCCAATTGGTTTCTATAATTAGCTGCAACTCCGCTTTTATTTCAGGATAAAACTTAGAAAGATTATACAGCGTAGTTAGCGAAAACGCTTTAACAGCAATGGGTGTGGATGGTTGTTCAATAAAAGTAAAGCAGGCGTTCATTACTTCTCCATGATATGTTTCAGGAATGTCAATAGCCTCCAAAATGCGCACTGAATTCCTTATCACTGCATTGTGAACATCCTTTCTTTGCAGTTGTGCAACCAGGTCTTTGATGTAGGGTTTTATCATTTCGGGCTTTTTTCTTGCTGCCCAACTAACGCTCCATGCTGCACGTTGTGCTAAGCGGTATTCATTAGCAAGAAAACATTTCATTAGTTCTGCAAACTGTGCAGGTGAGCTGCATGAATAGGCTGCTATCGTTATCGCCTTTTCCTTTAAATGGATCTTATCTTTCAGTAATGCTTCCCTGATGTTCATGGGATTGTAAATTATTCAAAGTTATAATTGAATATCTCTTGAACGTTTGCTGGATTAAACCATTTTATTTCTTTATCTTTTTTAAACCATGTCATTTGCCTTTTTGCGTAATGGCGGGTATTCTTTTTTATTTGGTCAATGGCTTCATCCAAAGAGATCTTATTTTCTAAATGTTCAAACAATTCTTTATAGCCAACTGTTTGCAATGCATTCAGGTACTTATAAGCTGTTAATGATCCTACTTCTTTTGCCAATCCAAGTTCTATCATTGCATCAATACGGGTGCTGATGTTTTCATACAATTGCTCCTTTGGTAATTCCAACCCAAACTTTACAATATTAAAATCCCTACTTGCTTTTGTTCCTTTTTTAAACAAAGTGATCGATCTTCCGGTTGCTTCTATTATTTCTAAGGCACGCATGAGGCGCTGCGGGTTTTGCCGCTCTGCAGTTTCCCAAAATAACGCATCTTTTTCCTGTATTTCTTTTTGTAAATATTCAATGCCTTCCACTGCATATTTCGCTTCAATAGCTTCTCTTACTTGCTTAGGTACAACGGGCATATCATCCATTCCTTCACAAAACGCTTTAATATATAACCCTGTACCACCTACCATTACAGCAATATTGTTTGCCTGAAAAATGTCTTTTGTCTTCTCCAAAGCATATTTTTCAAACACGATCGCATTCACTTCTTCAATTATAGAATGGGAGTTTATGAAATAATGTTTCACTTCCTCAAGTTCTTTTACAGAAGGCTTTGCAACGCCAATATTCAGTTCTTTAAAACATTGCCGAGAATCAGCAGAAATAATAGATGTATTGAAATGTTTTGCCAGCTGCAAAGACAAAGAAGTTTTACCAACTGCTGTAGCGCCGCATAAGATGATAACGGTATTTCTTTTCTGCTTCAACAAAAGCGGCCGTGTTATTTAGGCAACACAAAATTGGTGATATCTTCAAGCGTGATCGTCTTTCCTGAGAGTATCACAAGCCTTTCAACGATGTTATGCAGTTCACGGATATTGCCTGTCCAGTTGTGTTTTTGCAGGGCTTCCATGGCAGCTTTGTCTATTTCTTTTTTTACCTGTCCGTATGAAACAGCAATGCCCTCAAGAAATCTCCGCACTAGCAAAGGGATATCTTCTTTACGTTCATTCAAAGAGGGCACGTGTATCAATATTACTCCGAGGCGGTGGTACAGGTCCAAACGGAAAGTCTTTTGTTCTACTTCGTGAAGCAAATTCTTATTTGTTGCAGCCACTACACGAACATCCACATTGATCTCTTTATCCCCGCCAACGCGCATGATTGTACCTTCCTGTAAAGCGCGCAATACTTTCGCCTGTGCGCTTAGGCTCATATCGCCTACTTCGTCTAAAAAAAGAGTACCCCCATTGGCCAGTTCAAACTTCCCGATACGCTGTTTGATAGCTGAAGTAAAAGAACCCTTCTCGTGCCCGAACAACTCGCTTTCAATCAATTCACTGGGGATCGCCGCACAGTTTACTTCTACTAATTGGCCGTCATGGCGTGCACTTTTTTCATGTATCCATCTGGCCACCAGTTCTTTTCCCACGCCATTTTCTCCCGTAATCAATACACGGGCATCAGTTGGGGCTACCTTCTCGATTGTTTCTTTTATACGCTTGATACCCTCGCTTTCGCCGATCATTTCTTCAACGCGGTTTACCCTTTTCCTCAGGGTCTTTGTTTCTTTGCTTAAAACCGTTCGGTCGATCGCATTGCGGATGGTAATAAGCAGCCTGTTGAGGTCAGGCGGCTTGGACACATAATCAAAAGCGCCCTTCTTTACAGCTTCTACAGCGGTTTCTATGTTACCATGGCCACTGATCATTATGATGGGCGTATCCCCTTTCTTTTCCATTGCCTTGGTGAGAAATTCAATGCCATCCATCTTGGGCATTTTTATATCACAAAGCACAACGTCATAGCTTCTCTCACAAAACATTTTCCATCCTTCCTCTCCGTCGGCTGCTTCCTCTATTTTAAAACCTTCATAATCCAGTATTTCGCTTAGTGTCTTGCGGATGGCCTTTTCATCATCTATTATCAAGATCTTTGACATGGGGTTAATTTTTTATAATTATGGTACTATTCTCCTAAAAATATAGGGGCACGAAAATATAAATATATCGCTGTAAGAAATTAAAGAAAAGTCTAAAGTTATTTGTTTTGCAACAGAATTGTGACTGCCGCGAACTACTTCTTCAAATACATTACTTCTTTAACAAGTTTCACCGTTCGTGAAACATCTGGCAGGTACAGGCTTACAAGATTTGGGGCATAATGCATCGGCGCATCTGCGCTGGTGATGCGGCGGATAGGAGCATCAAGGTAATCAAAACCTTCTTTTTGTATCTGGTAAGTAATCTCAGAACTAACCGATGCAAAAGGCCACTGCTCTTCAACAATAACCAGGCGGTTTGTTTTTTTAACGCTTTCAAGAATGGTGTGCCAATCCAGCGGGCGGATGGTGCGCAGGTCAATTACTTCTGCACTGATGCCTTCTTTTTCCAGTTCAGCAGCCGCATCCAACGCCACCTTCATCATTTTATTAAAGGAAACGATAGTAACCTGTGAGCCTTGTCTCTTTACATCGGCTTTACCAAGCGGGATATAATATTCTTCTTCGGGCACTTCGTCTTTATCGCCATACATCAGTTCGGTTTCCATAAAAATAACAGGGTCTTCCTCGTAGCGGATAGCTTGTTTAAGAAGCCCTTTGCCATCATAACCATTGGAAACAGAAACTACCTTCAGTCCGGGTATATTAGCATACAGGCTTTCAAATGCTGTGGAATGCTGTGCGCCAAGCTGCCCGGCACTACCGTTAGGGCCCCGAAACACTATCGGGCAACCGATCTGGCCGCCGCTCATAGCAAGCATTTTTGAAGCGCTGTTAAGTATCTGGTCAAGTGCAAGAGCGGCAAAGTTCCAGGTCATGAATTCAACTATCGGGCGAAGGCCTCTTTGTGCAGCGCCAACGCCAACAGCCGCAAAACCAAGCTCTGAGATAGGGGTATCAATAACCCTTTTAGGCCCAAATTCAGCAAGCATTCCCTGGCTCACTTTATAGGCGCCATTGTACTCTGCCACTTCTTCCCCCATCAAAAAAACGCGTTCATCCCTTCTCATTTCCTCGTTCATTGCTTCGCGGAGGGCTTCCCTAAAGGCTATCTGTCTCATAATGCTTTTTTAAAAGATCAGCAAAAATAGAAGATTATAGTTTATGAAAAAGAGGTTATTTGGGCGAAAAGGGGAGAAAGATGATAAGGCGTTTGTTCCTAAGTTTTTATTACGATGTCCAATCCTCGATCTTAATTTTTTCAAGTCGGTCAAAGTCGCTTATATTCCTTGTAACCAAGGTAAGATCATTGAAAATAGCTGTTGAACCGATCAGCAGATCAAATTCGTCTAAAATTTTTCCTTTTGTTTTTAACCGTACTTTTTCTTTTGCATAGATGTCAAGTGCAGGGAAAATTGGAATTACATCAAACTTTTTTAAAAGGCTTCAAGGGTTTTTCTGTTCTTTTCTTTATCTGTGCTTTTTTCAACGCCGTATTTCAGTTCAGCGATCGTTATTTCAGATACAACGCAATTCTCAAAACCAACTTCGTCAATTTTTGTTTCAAGATCGAATTTTCCGTTTAGGAAATAAGCGCAAATATTGGTGTCTAAAAGATACTTTTTCAAAAGTCAATAGATTTACGGCTGAAATTTCTGTCTTTTTTTAGATCTTCCACAAAATCATCTGCCGATTTGTCAAGTTCCAAAGCTCCGAACAATGATCTCCAGGAAATATCTTTCGTTTTTTTTGTCGTTTTCATCGACTTTGAAAGCTTTGCTATAAGTTCTAATTTATTGTTTGGGCTCAGGTTTTTCAGCAACGTAAAGTAGCTGTCTATCAAGCTTGTATTTATATCTGCGGTCTTCATTTTTTATCTTTTAAGCAATTACAAATCTATAAAAATATTTCTGCTCATAAGTTTGACGTTTTTTCTGCCCATTATTTCGTTGTCTTTGCGCCCATCTGTTTACCTAATTTTTCATATTCAACGTCCTTCGGTTCCCATAATTCAACTTTGTTTCCTTCTACGTCAAGAATATGGACAAATTTACCATAGTCAACCGTTTCTATAGTGTCCACGATCGTTACACTGTCTTTTCTAAGCTGGCCAACAAGCGCATCCAAACCCTCAACTCTATAATTTATCATAAAGTCTTTTGTGGAAGGGTCAAAGTATTTTGTTTTTTCATTAAACGGGGCCCATTGCGTAAATCCCTTCTTTGTGCTGTCTGCTCCCTGGTACCATTCAAAAACTGCCCCATACGGGTTTGTATTTAACCCAAGATGTGTTTTATACCATTCTCTCACTTTTTTGGGATCCTTGCATTTAAAAAAAACACCGCCAATGCCTGTTGCCCTCGGTTGTTCGTCCTTATTGTATGTGATCAGAGATCTGAAAGCGAATCCCAATGCGAATGTGGCGATAAGGCCCAAACTGATCAATATTCTTTTTTTCATTTGTTGATATTTTATCCTTTGCGTCAATACAATTATACAACTTTTTATAATTCCAACTTTGCCACTAGATCTTACTCCCCGATCAACTTATCAATTTCTTTCAGCACTCCCGAAGGGTCTACTCTCAATGCCTGCAAGTGGTTTCCGTTGTAAACAAAGAAAGCCTTTGGTGTTAGCGCATTCTTATACACTAACTGCCCTTCTGCAAAAGGTATTTGTTCATCTTCTTTACTATGTATAAAAAGCTTTGGGATGTTTTTGATCGATTTAACAATCGGTACTATTGCGGAATACTGATTTTTTCTCCCAAGTACCTTGACTTCGTTCCAAACCAAAAATCAATAAAGACTTTTACTCTTGCAAATTTTTCGCGAATGTTTGTTTTAAGATCCGTTGAGTTACTTACATCTTGTGCATTAAATCCAATTGCCGATACCCCCATCCTGGATGCGATATAAATTGCCCTTTCGTTATGAAATTGCTGGGAAATGATCGTTACGGAATCCTGGCTAAATATTTCTTTTAACCTTTTTATTGAGTCAAAAGTTCTGAAACCGGCATGATCCAAATAAATAACCGCCGGGTCAATTCCCGCATTGATTAGATCAGCCCGCATTGAGGCAGGCTCATTATAATCGTTTCTGCCATTGTCACCGCTAATGATAAGATATTTTATTTTTCTTGCTTTAACGAGTTGGACAGCCGCAGCAATTCTGAAATTATAAAATGGATTATTCCTTTTATCTGGCCCAACGAATTTAGAAGTCCCCAAAAGTAAACCCACTCTTTTGTAGGGAATCTCATTTACATTAGAATATAATTTGCCATCGGCACTTCTGGTAATTATTCTATTACTGAAGTAAATCCCGGCGAGAGCCAGAATTAATAACAAAAGGGAAATTTTTAAAATTATTTTCAAAGTTATAAACTGATTGAAGAGTGTTAGATGGAAACCTTCCGATAGGTGAATTTATTCCTCTATCAAATATTCTAAAGGGCTTATTAATATTTTTTTATTCATTATAGTTGTATAGATGTCGTAGATAAGAACTTTATCTCCTGCTTTTAAATTCTTTATAAACTGTTTTATATCGGGGTTAAAATATGCTCCCGTATTTTTTCTATAAAAAATTATTGAGGTTTCACGCATAACACATAGCGTGAAGCTATCAACCTCTTTTGATGGAACAGCCTCAACATTATCTATCCATCTTAAAGCCCTAACGCCAAGCTGCACCTCAAAATCTCTTGCTTTTATAAAACCACTTTTACCCGCTCCAACCATTGCGTCAACTCTTGGTATCTCTTGTGCGCAAAGTTCCTGAGTTGAAATATGAAATAAGAAAGAGGAGAGGAAGAGCGCTTTTATGCTATACATATTAATTTTATCAATTAATACAAAGATTGACCGTAATAGATAATATTCCAAGAATTTCTTTGGCGTCGCAGGGTCTGCGCAACGACCCTGCGGTTTAAGTTTACTTTGCCTTGTCTTTTGTATTAATAATGCTATTTTCAAACAACATCTGGCGTAAAATGAAGCTGAGCGTCACGTCTTTAGGAGAGTCCACCCACCATTAATAAAAATGCGATTAAACACCATTCCTCTTTTTCCTTTTTATTTTTTCCTTTTCACTTCCCCCCAACAAATATTTTGTCGCCAACCAACTTTAACCTAAATTGCAATCAACCTCATATTTTTCTTATTTTCAACTTTGATTTCCCTACCCTTATAGAGACCTTATAGAAACTTTATAGAGACCTTATAGAGACCCTACTCCCACTCAAAGCCCACCTTACTCCCACACAATGCCCACTCAAAGCCCACCAACTGCCATGTCGCCCTGTGTGCTAAGTAGGTTGATATGGTAAAGGAATTCATCTTAAATTTACCAAAATTTTACTGCTTCCTCAAGTCAATAATAAACAATATGCACGCTGCTTTTATGATGAACCGCTCCTTTTTGCTTAGGTTTATTTTCTTTATTGTGCCCGCGCTTTTGTTAAACACTGCTGTACTTCATTCACAAACCAGTGTGCTTACGCAGCATAATAATATAAAAAGAACGGGATGGAATAATACGGAAACAACGTTGACACAGGCGAACGTGGGCAGCGGCAACTTTGGAAAGCTGTTTTCCCTTAAGGTGGATGACCAGGTGTATGCGCAGCCGCTGGTTTGCAGCAATGTAAGTATCGGGGGCGGGGTGCATAACATTGTGATAGTTGCCACTGTAAATAATACGGTGTACGCATTTGACGCTGATAACGCATCCGCCGGCACCCCGTACTGGCAGGTGAGCCTTACCTATAACCCCGGGGGCAGTAACCTTTACCGTTCGCCGACGCATAGCGATATTACGGCTTTAGGGTTCTGCGGCAGCTATAACGATTTTGGCAGCAGCATGGGCATTGTTGGCACGCCGGTAATAGACAGCAACAACACGATGTACGTAGTGGTAAAGAGCGTGACTAAGGACGGGCTGAGCTTTGTACAATACCTGCACGAGATAGACATAACCACGGGCGCGGAAAAAGCGGGCAGCCCTGTGCTTATAGCGGCTTCCGTACCGGGCAACGGGGATGGCAGCAACGGGGGCGTTGTTTCTTTTGACGCTGAACTGCAAAACCAACGGCCGGGGTTGTTGCTGTATAAGGGGGTGGTGTATATTGCGTGGGCATCCCACGGGGACTGCTCGCCTTACCATGGCTGGGTAATGGGGTACGATGCCGCCACGCTCGCACAAAAGTATGTGTACAATGCTACGCCCAACGGCGCCCAGGCGGGTATATGGATGAGCGGGCAGGGGCCTGCTGTGGACGATAGCGGGTTTATCTATGTAACCACGGGCAACGGCACTACGGGGGTGAACGGGAACGCCAATGATACTACTGAAAGAGGGGAGAGCTTGCTGAAATTGTCCACCGCATCGGGCAACCTGAAAGCGGTTGATTTCTTTACGCCGTATGATTATGAATACCTGAATGACCAGGACCTGGATTACGGCAGCGATGGCACAATGCTGATACCTAATACTAATTTATCACTTTCGGGCAGTAAAGAAAGCTATTTGTACCTTGTGAATGACTCGGCGATGGGCGGGTATAACTCCACCAACAAGAACCTTAGACAGTTGCTGAACGAGAATGCATCCAGCACTTCTTATTATAAACACATACATGGTTCGCCTGTGTATTTTCAAAACAGCAATAACCAGGAATTTATTTACGCATGGGCAGAAACGGGCTTGCTTAAGCAGTTCCCCTTTAACAGGGGGACAGGTTTATTTGATACCCTCAACCAAATAATCGGCAGTACTGCCCTGCCGCAGGGTATGCCCGGAGCCATGCTTTCTGTTTCATCCAACGGGCTACATGCAGGGAGCGGGATATTGTGGGCATCGCACCCTATTAATGGCGATGCCAACCAGAGCACGGTGCCCGGTATATTGCAGGCGTTTTCCGCAGATGATGTATCGCGTGAATTATGGAACACCAACTGGGATGGCGCGCGGGACGGTATTGGCAACTTTGCGAAGTTTGTGTGCCCTACTATCGCTAACGGCAAAGTATATATGGCTACCTTCTCCAAGCAAGTGAATGTGTATGGGCTGAACCCACCGAATATATCTTCCTGCACGGATACGTTGCCTGCTCCATGGCATAGTGCAGATATTGGCTATGTTACTTACCCGGGGGGAGTTTGCGACAACAGCGGCACGTTTACCATAACGGCTTCGGGCGATGATGTATGGAATACCGCAGATGCCTTCCATTATGTATTTCAATCTTATACGGGTAACAACGTACAAATTATTGCAAGGGTGAACTCCATTGCCAACACAGACCCATGGGCAAAGTGCGGGGTTATGTTCCGCGCAAGCCTGGATGCGGGTGCGCCAAATGTATTCCTCGCTATGACGATAGGCAACGGGGCTACTTTCCAGGACAGGTTGTCGCAAAGCGGGAACTCTAATAACCTGGCAGTTGGCGGCATCACTGCGCCATACTGGGTGACCGTGATACAAAACGCCAATAAGTATGTAGGTTATATTTCGCAGGATGGCGTTAGCTGGAACGCAGTTGATTCAGTAACGGTTGCTTTGGGGGCCTACCCCTATGTGGGGCTGGCCTATACCACGCATAACAACGGTGAACAGGGAATTGCTTTGGTTGATAATGCTTCTGTTATAATAGGGAGTGGAACACCTATAGATATTACTACGTTTACCGGTAAGAATATTAATAATGTTTATGCCCAGCTGAACTGGACTACCGCAGGCGAACTGCCCGGCAGTAAGTATGTGGTGGAAAGAAGCGGCAGCACGACTGACTTTACGGCTATAGGGACTGTGAAGGGCAAGGGTGATTCGTCCTCGGCGAACCAGTATACGTTCAATGACCTGCAACCCCTCGATGGCATTAATTATTACGAACTGCAGGAAGTTGAATCCAACGGCAGCTTTAAATATTCCAATATTGTTCCCGTAACGTTTAGCCTGAGCGTTATTGATATTTATCCTAATCCTGCGACTACGCAAATATTCATCCGTAATAATAATAACTTTACGGGCGGCCAAAATGTGACCGTTGAAATTATAAATACGCTGGGGCAAAGGATGTATGAGCAGGATAATGCTGCGCCGGGTATTATAACAGTAAACATTCCGACTACTTTTCAGAACGGGATGTACGTGGTGAAGGTTATTAACGCACAGGGGTCGTTCCAGGCGAGGAAGATATTTGTGAACAGGTAGAGGGGGAGTGGTTGCACGGTTTAAAACGCCTTTTATTTAGTAGTTGATGCTTAAGAAGAGCTGCTACACCGTATTGTACTATCCATAGAAAAATGCCATCAATATTTTTTTTAAATTTAATGCTGTTAATATCTCAATAGGTATTAAATTTACTAAAAATCAGCTCCTTATTTATTAAACCCGATTAATACCAAATTTTATGTACCCTGTTTTTACAAAAAACCGTCAAAATTTATCTACACTTATTTTCTTTATTCCGTTTGCATTGTGTTTAAATGCTGTTACTGTGCGTGCGCAAACCAATGTACTTACCCAGCACAATAACTTAGGAAGGACAGGGTGGAATAACACAGAAACCCAATTAAAGCAAGCCAACGTAAGTGCGGGCAACTTTGGCAAACTATTTACGCGCACCGTTGATGACCAGGTATATGCACAGCCGCTGGTGTACAGTAAGGTGAAGATAGGCGGTGGTACACATAATATTGTTATTGTTGCCACAGTTAATAATTCTGTATATGCATACGACGCAGATACTGCCAGCATCACCAAGCCCTACTGGCAGGTAAGCCTTACATACAATCCTGGTGGCACAAATGCTTACCGTTCGCCAAAAAATACAGACGAAACGGGAGCCTGCGGCGGCAACTATAAAGATTTTGCCGGAAATTTTGGGATAGTTGGCACGCCTGTTATTGACAGCACGACCAATACAATGTATGTGGTTGCAAGAAGCGTGACGCAAAACGGGCTGACTTTTGTACAGTACCTCCATGCGCTTGATGTAACAACGGGCGCTGAGAAAGCGGGCAGCCCTGTATCTATTACTGCTTCTGTACCCGGCACAGGAGATGGCAGTGTGAGTGGTACCCTGTCTTTTGACGAGGAAAGAGAAAACCCAAGGCCGGGGCTGTTGCTGTATAATGGCGTAGTTTATATCTCATGGGCTTCCCATTGCGACTGGTCGCCTTACCATGGCTGGATAATAGGGTATGATAAAACGACGCTTGCCCAAAAGTACGTGTACAATGACTCGCCCAATGGCAGCGAGGCGGGGATATGGATGAGCGGGCAGGCGCCTGCTGTTGATGCCAATGGTTTTATGTACGTGGTAGTTGGCAATGGTACAGTTGGTTCAGGTTCCAACCCTAATGATACCACTGAAAGAGGGGAGAGTTTGCTTAAATTATCTACAGCATCGGGCAAACTGAAGGTTGTTGATTTCTTTACCCCGGATGATTATGTTTATTTAAACAACGAAGACTTAGACTATGGTTCTGATGGCGCAATGCTGATACCAAATACTACTTTATCCCTTTCAGGCAGTAAAGAAAGTTATTTGTACCTGATCAACAACAGCAGTATGGGCGGCTACAATGCCACCAATGCCAATGTGAAAGAGATGCTTAACATAAACGCGTCCAGCACTGCATCGGATAAACATATACATGGTTCTGCGGTTTATTTTGAAAACCATGCTAAAGACGAATATATTTACGCATGGGCGGAAGGAGGTTTGTTGAAGCAGTTCCCCTTTATCAGGTCAACCGGCTTATTTGATACGCTCAACCAAATAGTGGGCAATACCGCCTTGCCGGAAGGAATGCCCGGCGCTATGCTTGCTGTTTCTTCTGATGCTTTAAAGGCTAAAACGGGTATTGTGTGGGCATCGCACCCTATTAACGGGGATGCTAACCAGGGCAATGTACCAGGCATACTGCAGGCGTTCTCCGCAGATAATATTACGCAGGAACTATGGAACAGCAATATGGATGGGGCAAGGGATGCAGTAGGCACCTTTGCGAAGTTCGTGCCGCCCACTATTGCCAATGGGAAAGTGTACCTGGCAACCTTCTCAAACCGACTGAATGTGTATGGCATAGGCCCTTCTAAAAAGACCTCGTGCAAGTACACCTTGCCTGCTCCATGGAAGAGCGCTGATGTTGGTTATGTAGTTTATCCAGGCGGCGTTTGTGACAGCAGCGGTACTTTTACCATTACTGCTTCCGGCGATGATATATGGAATTCTGCCGATGCTTTTCATTACGTGTACCAGGCTTCTACAGGCAACTCTGTAGAAATAACAGCAAGGGTAAAGTCTATTGGCGATACAGACCCATGGGCTAAATGCGGCGTTATGTTCCGGGCAAACCTTGATGCCGGTTCTGCGTATGTATTTATGGCAATGTCCTATGGCAACGGGGCAACCTTTCAAAGCAGGCTTTCGCAAAGCGCTGTCACAACTAATGTAGCTTCCGGCGGCCTTGCTGCACCATATTGGGTAAGGCTCATACAGACTTCCAATAAATATGTTGGTTATGTTTCACCTGATGGCAGCACCTGGACGGCGGTTGATTCTGTTACGGTTGCTTTGGGAACTTATCCTTACGTGGGGCTAGCTTATACAACGCATGATAATAGCCTGTCCGGGGAGGCTGTTGTTGATAATGTTACCACCTCCATACCTATAAAAGCGCCCGATGGCCTTACCACCTTTACAGGGCAGAACGCTAATAACAAGACTACCTTGTTGAACTGGGTTACTACAGGAGAAAGCGGCAGCAGCAACTATACTGTAGAAAGAAGCGGGGTGAATACTGATTTTGAAACGCTCACTACGCAAGCAGGCAAAGGCAGTAACGCTGAAGCGAATACCTATTCTTTCACTGATGCAGCGCCTATTGACGGCATCAACTACTACCGTTTAAAAGAAACCGATGCTGAAGGGAATGTATCGTATTCAACGCCGGTAATGGTAAAATTCAATTTTGATATTGTTGATATTTATCCTAACCCTGCCACTACAAATATATTCATCCGCAACAACAACAACTTTACAAACGGGGATAAGGTAACTATTGAAGTATTGAATACGCTTGGTCAAATGGTGTACCACCAAACCAATGACGCCTCTGATATTATGACCGTGAATATCCCATCTACTTTTGAGAATGGTGTATACGTGGTAAAAGTTATTAATGCTAAGGGGGCGATGCAGGCGAGTAAGATATTTATAAACAGGTAAATTAATAACTGACTTCTATTTTAAAACTTACAGCTTAGGTTTATCATTGCATTGCGGGGCGGGCCGGGCCATTTATTTACATTGTTGTAGGCGCCTGCCCAGTATATTTTATCAGTAATATTATTAAGGTTAACTGCCAGCATAAAACGCTTAAAGGTGTAATAAACACCTGCGTTAAAGATGCAGTAACCGGGTAATGTAATACCATCCTGCAGGGTATTTCTCTTACTTACCTGCGAATGGCCAACCGCAAACCCAAAACCTTTGGCAAAGCTTTTATTAAAAGTATATTTGATCCAGCTATTGCTGGT
>CAVYTF010000008.1:0-207587 GCA_963771435.1 uncultured Bacteroidota bacterium
GGTGAACCAAACCTGTCAAACGGCAATATCTTCCCTGTTGGCAACAGCCGTGCGTCAAACTCTACTAACTGCTTAGTATTCATTTGAACTTTCAAATTATCAACCTTTTCCCCAAGCTTAAAATACGGATGCCACCCATCACACAAAGGCATGTCAGTGCCACCTCTATTAGTTATTGTTGTTATAACCGACAACACATTTTCTTTTTGTAAAGTATAAGTTACTTCAATATCATACTCAAACGGAAACCCTTCTTCTTTCTTATTGTAATGATAAAGCAATGCAACCATCGCCCCCTCATCATCACTTTCTTTTCTCGTCATTTCAAACATCGCATCAAACAACAAACCATGTATCGCTTCTTTGTTTAAATAGAATTTATCTACTTTATAATTTCTATCTTCAAATGAATATTCTCCGTCTCTTACCCTGCATACGTACGGCGACAACTTAGCGCTTTTAAACCCATTCCTAATATTCTGTTCAGCATCAGCAACATCTTCAAAACCGTTAATAACATTGGTTTCCTCCCCATTTTTCACAACAGAGAATTTATTCAACAATGCCCCAAATGCAAAAACCTCCGCACTCGTTCCTGAAACGCCATCTTTTAAAATAATTTTATTTTCTATTTTATTAATTTCAAATCGCATACAATCTGTTTTAAATAAATAACAAAAATCAACAATATAGGCAAACCCTTACAAGCCGTTTATAAACAATATCGAAAACATCCCTTCGTATCCTTTGTGTCTCTTTTCTTTGCGTCCTTTGTGGTTCATCACCTAAATCCCCCCATTTTTACTTTTTGTTTTTTACTTTTTACTTTCCTCCCTGCCTTTATGTCTCTATCATATATGTTTTACCTGCAATAAACTTCCCTTTCTAACCCTTGCTAACCTCCTTCCACCTCCCTGCCACATCCGTGCGTCCTTCACGCCACCTTCACTGGACTCCTACTCAACCGCCAGTCCAGTTTCATACCATTAAACTTCCTGCCACTTTTACCTGTTCCATAAAATAAAGAAAAGACTCATACAAAACTAACAATCGTTTACTTAATAATTTAATTTGCACTCCCTAATATTACTATGAGTTTTCATTTAACAAACAAAGTGCGCATCGTCACCGCCGCCAGCCTTTTCGACGGCCATGACGCCGCCATCAATATTATGCGCCGCATCATGCAAAGCAAAGGCGCAGAGATCATCCATTTAGGGCACAACCGTAGTGTCCTGGAGATTGTCGAATGCGCCATAGAAGAAGATGCCCAGGGCATTGCCATCACCTCCTATCAGGGCGGCCACATTGAGTTCTTTAAATACATGAAAGACCTGCTTGACCAAAACGGTTGCGGGCATATTAAGATATTCGGCGGTGGAGGGGGCACCATCTTACCACAGGAAATACAGGAACTCCAGCACTACGGCATCACTAAGATATATTCTCCTGACGATGGCCGCCACATGGGCTTAGAGGGAATGATTGAAGATGTCCTTAAGCAATGTGACTTTAGCTTAAATGGCAACGGCGATTATAAAACAGCAATGACTCTCGGAGAAGTTCATGACATCAGGAAAATTGCCCGTCAAATAACCAACGCAGAGAATGGTCAACCACAAACCACAAACTACAAACCACAAACTATTCCCGTTCTCGGCATTACCGGCACCGGCGGAGCTGGCAAATCATCTGTAACCGATGAAATAGTAAGAAGATTTTTGCATGCCTACACTGACAAAACAATCGCCGTCATTTCTGTTGACCCCTCCAAGAAAAAGACGGGCGGGGCATTATTAGGCGACCGTATAAGGATGAATGCCATCTCCCACCCGCGTGCCTACATGCGCTCCCTTGCCACCCGTGAAAGCGATAAAGCCCTAAGCCAATATGTACAGGAAGCCATTGATATCTGCCGCGCCGCCGCTTATGATTTCATTATTTTAGAAAGCGCGGGCGTTGGTCAAAGCGACGCTTCCATTCTTGACTACTGCAACGTAAGCATGTATGTGATGACCCCTGAGTATGGCGCTGCCTCTCAGTTAGAGAAGATAAATATGCTTGATTATGCCGATGTAATTGCCATCAACAAGTTCGATAAAGCCGGCGCGCTCGATGCCCTGCATGATGTCCGCAAACAATACAAGCGCAACCATAACCTATGGACAGCCAAAGATGAAGACCTTCCCATAGTAGGAACTATTGCCGCCCAATTCAACGATGCAGGCGTCAATGAATTATTTGACCAAATAATGCTTGCCGTAGAAAAGAAAACCAGAGTTGGCTTTGGCATACCACCATTATTATCTACAAAAGCAGTCGATGAAGCCACCACCACCAAATCACAGATCATCCCTCCAAAACGCGTCCGTTATCTCTCTGAAATAGCAGAAAATAATCACAGCTATGATGCATGGGTCAATGAACAATGCCTCATCGCATCTAAACTATATCAAATCAACGGAGTAATAAACTTACAGGAATTAGAAGGCTCCTCAAAAGCCCTCTCCAAAGGAGAGGGTTTGAATGAAGTCTACCACCAATTAGAAGAACAACTCCACCCCGAATGTAAAAAACTAGTTCACAACTGGAACAGCGTTACAGAAAAATACAGCAAAGACTTCTTTGAATACCAGGTAAGAAACAAGACTATTAGGCAACCCCTTACTACATTATCCTTGAGCGGTACTAAGATTCCCAAGATTGTTTTACCTAAATACAAAGACTGGGGCGACATTCTAAAATGGCAACTGCAGGAAAACATCCCCGGCGAGTTTCCCTTTACTTCTGGTGTATTTGAACTAAAGCGTACTGGCGAAGACCCCACCCGCATGTTTGCTGGTGAAGGCTGCCCTGAACGCACCAACAAACGCTTCCATTATGTCTCTCTTGGTCAGCCCGCCATTCGCCTCAGCACAGCGTTTGACAGCGTTACGCTTTATGGTGAAGACCCCCATTCCCGCCCTGACATCTATGGTAAGATTGGCAACAGCGGCGTAAGCATTGCCACGGTGGATGATGCAAAAAAACTCTACAGCGGTTTCGACCTCTGCGACGCAAAAACATCCGTGTCCATGACCATCAACGGCCCTGCTCCCATGCTCCTTGCGTTTTTTATGAACGCTGCCATTGACCAGCTTTGCGAGAAATGGATAAATGAGAATGGAAAATGGAAAATTGTTGAACAGGCTTTTGAAGATAAATATAAACAGGGTTCCAAGCCTTCTTATTACAATCCTTCCTCGCCCGAAAGATTGCCGGAAGGCAACAATGGTTTAGGTCTAAAACTCCTTGGTTTAAGCGGCGACGAAGTATTGCCTGCCGATATATACGAAGAAATAAGAGCCGAAGCCTTATCACAAGTACGCGGCACGGTGCAGGCTGACATTCTCAAAGAGGACCAGGCGCAGAACACCTGCATTTTCTCCACGGAGTTCGCCTTAAAGTTAATGGGCGACGTGCAGCAGTATTTCATTGACCATTCCGTAAAGAACTTTTACAGCGTCAGCATCAGCGGCTACCATATTGCTGAAGCCGGGGCCAACCCCATCACCCAGCTTGCTTTCACGTTGAGCAACGGCTTCACTTATGTGGAGTATTATCTCAGCCGCGGCATGAACATTGATGATTTTGCCCCCAACCTTTCCTTCTTTTTCAGCAACGGTATGGATGCCGAATATAGCGTCATCGGCAGGGTAGCGCGCCGCATTTGGGCAAAAGCCATGAAGCATAAATACAAGGCTAATGAGCGCTCCCAGAAACTAAAATACCATATACAAACAAGCGGCAGGAGCCTCCACGCGCAGGAAATTGATTTCAACGACATCCGCACCACCCTGCAGGCTTTGTATGCCATTTACGACAACTGCAATTCCCTGCATACAAACGCTTACGATGAAGCCATCACTACGCCAACGGAGGAAAGTGTGCGCCGTGCCATAGCCATCCAGCTTATCATCAACCGTGAACTGGGCAGCGCTAAAACAGAGAATTTCACACAAGGCAGCTTCGCTATTGAAGAACTAACTGACCTTGTTGAAGAAGCTGTACTCCTTGAGTTTGACAAGCTCACAGAGCGTGGGGGCGTGCTCGGCGCTATGGAAAGAATGTACCAGCGCAACAAGATACAGGAAGAAAGCATGGTATATGAAATGCAGAAATCAACAGGCGAGCTACCCCTGGTGGGCGTGAATACTTTTTTAAACAAACAGGGCTCCCCAACTATCACACCCGGCGAGGTCATCCGCGCCACCAAAGAAGAAAAAGAACAGCAGATACAGAACCTGCAGGCCTTCCACAAACGCAACGAACATCTCACTGCAGAAAAGCTCAATAAACTAAAACAGGTCGCCATCAACAACGGCAACCTCTTTGAGGAACTAATGGAAACAGTAAAATACTGCTCCCTCGGGCAGATAACACATGCGCTGTATGCAGTGGGGGGCCAGTACAGGAGAAATATGTAGGGAAACGGAGAATTATGAAATATGAATTGTATTTGTGACTGGCACCTACCAAGTAAATAATCATAAAACATTGATTTTTAACCTTTCCGCCGCAACCAAACTGGTTTCCGCCTGAGTTAAATGAGTTTCCGCGACAACCAAATGAGTTTCCACCGAAGGGAAATGAGTTTGCGCCGGAACCAAATTGGTTTCCGTTGTAACCAAATGAGTTTGCATGACTGCCAAATGAGTTTCCTTCGGAAGGAAATTGGTTTCCACAGGAGCCAAATAGGATTGCGTGGGAAGGGTGGGAGTTTACCTGGCAATCAGAAGTTGGGAGGTAAGAGTTAGAAGAATAGGAGTGCCGTTGGTTTTTGGAGAGAGGTTGAAGCTCCAGCGTTCAATACATGTTCTGCTTTTGCCAGAATCATAATCCAATATTAACTTCAATAACTATTCAGGCAACATGGTATCATTCCATTCCCTTATAGCAAATGACTTTACTATCCCTTCAAGTATGAAGGGGTCTTCGGTTACAAATAGCTCGGCTGCCTCACGGGTTTTGAATATTGCCATATTTCCCCTGTCACCAAATGGCCCGATTCCAATAATCTGTCCTTTAGCAACGTATTTTTCAACAACAACTTTGTGCCTTGGATAAACTGACATTATTGTTTCCATAGTTGCTCCGGATGATTCTCCAATAACTACTGTTTTCATGATTTTATCTTTTCGAGGTAAAAATAACAAATTGGAATAAATGGTAAAATTGTTTCAGCGGCTGTCCCCCCAGTCACCAGTTCTGGCATCTTCGCTGTCTGTCCGATCCTTCAAGGTATTCGGCTGTTGCCCTCACAATAATTGATTAACTAAGCTTCCTGTACTTCGTCCCTATATAATCAACAAAATCAGGTTCAATTCCTTGTTGGCGAAGTATGGTTTGAATTTGTGCCCTATGATGAATAGAATGATAATTTAGCTGCAGGGCGATGTCTTTTGGCGTCGCGGCCCAGGCCGAATCGTCAAAGCCAATAAAAGTCACTTCAGTTAATAGTTCATCCTCTGTATGTTGAGATATATGGTTTAGCCAAAGATCCAAACTTATTGTCCACTCTCTTTCCAGTTCGTCAAATTGGTAAACAGGTTCCCACCAGCTCATTGTCTTTGCGCGGGCATCCTGTTTAATTCTGGCAAACCACTTGTATTGGCAGTTTATTAAATGGCTAAACAATTTTATAGCTTCTCGTGGTTCGCTGAGTAATTTTATTTTCTTCAACAGATTCTTATTCGTCGCATCATTATAATTAAATGTGTCAATAAGATAATTGTTCAATTGCATAATATCACATTAAATTAATTCGCCCTCTGTAAAAACTTATCCATTTCCCCGATCATCCAGTCAAAGTCTTCCCACATCAAAAAATGCTTGCCATTCTCAGAAAATACCAGCGTCACATTTTTAGCTTTTGCATATTGCGCTGCATATCTTTTTTCCCCTTCAGCCTTGGACTGTATCAAATCATATCCCCTCCATGACCCAAGTACCAATATCGGGGATTGTATCCTCGACACTGCCTCCCGCAGATCCAGCGTATCAGCTTCCAGGTTCATCAGCGCACCGCTCTTCATATCGCTCGCTTTATCCCATACCCATGTTTCAGCTATACGTCCGCTATCAGAAAGCAGCTTTTCGATCTCAACCATGCCGGCTTGATAACTAGCATCCGAATGGTAGGCAGAGTCTCGTTTCTTCCAATAGGCAGGGCTTTGCGCCAGCACTTTGGCGTAAATTGCACCATCAGCCTTGACCAGCGAATCCTTGTCAAGGTGATCCACATCCACGGCAGCATCAAAAGGTGTTCCGTCCAGGTCTATAAAGGGGCCAATAAGGTCAGGGCGGGTGCAGGCGATCCAGGTGGCTAACGCCCCGCCAAAGCTAAAACCAACCAGAACAGGCTTATGTAAATGATGATCGGTAATGAACCGGATAATATCATCCCTTTGTTTCATTAATAAATGATCATGAACTCCCGAAGGAGGTTGCCCCGCAAACCCCGCCAAAGTAATTACATAGCATTTGTAATGGTCTTTATAATGATCCACCACTTCATTGTAGGTATCCGCCGAACCCTTATTCCCGGGAATAAGGATCATCGGTTTTCCTTTTCCAACAATTCGCACACCGAACGAATAAGTATTTTGCGCTTGTGCAGCCAAACAGGTTAAAACAGAAAACAAGGATAAGCCAATTGACTTTATCATTTTTGTTTTATTAGTTGCAATAGAGCTTGCCGGTCAATTAATTTACCCTTTAGCAATAGCATATCAATGCCTTTTAGATTTTCCAGGTCATCAAGTGGGTTAGCAGATAACACCAATAGGTCTGCGTCGCGGCCGGCTTGAATTGATCCAATATTTGGCCAATGATTAAATACCGATGGGTTACTGGTTGCCGCTGCAAGGGCCTGCCTGTTGGTTAGTCCATAACGATGCAGCATTTGTATTTCAATATGCTCGGATATGCCCGGCAAAGTTCCGAAAGCGTCCGCACCGCTGCCGGTAATGTAATGGACACCAGCTTTAATAAAAGCTTTTTCAAATTCGATTTGCCTTGCCGCGTTTTTAGCACTGATCCAACTGGTAGATTTACCGGTGGAGGTATCCATCGGCAAAAACACATCTTTAGGGTCGGTAAGGTAGGCGCCTGCCTGTTTCCAGATATTTTGGTGGTCAGGTAGCGAAGTGTACAGCATGGCCAGGGTGGGCATCAACGCCGTATGGGAGTTTGCAATAGCATGGGCGTAATTATTAAATAACGCATCAGAATCGATATTAAATCTATAAAAATACTTGCCAAAACGTACATTAGCTAATGAATCATGCTCATTCCGGCTAGCCAGGAAAACACTATCGGGAAAAGCGCCAAGGATATACCGCGAGGTGTGCACAAATGAATTTACGCCATCTTTTAAACCTGCACTGTAATGCGCATATTGCATTTCCCCAATGGTATTGATGCCATATTTATTACATTGCGCAACCATTTTCGGCATCAGTTCTTCAGGGAACATGTGCTGCAACAAAATAGTACTAATGCCGGCTTTTTTTAAAGAATCAATGCGGTCAATTTCCTGGCTGACTTTAGAAATATCTTCTGCTGCTAACTCTCCCTTTTTTTCCAGTTCATCTTCAAAGCTGTCGGAAGGAATAGTGGTCAGCATTTTTATGTGCGGCGAAGGGTTTCCATTAGGTAAATAGCCTTTTCTGCCTTCATCACCCGGGCCGGCTACAATGGTGGTTACTCCATAATACAAATGGGAATTGGCCTGTCCCTGTGTGCCTATCACCGAAAAACAATCTATCAGGCCGGGAATAATAAATTTTCCTTCTGCATGTACCAACGTAGCATCCGCAGGAACCTTCACCTTGGTTTTAGAACCAGCAGCCACAATTTTTCCATGCCGCAAGATCACTACAGAATTGGCGATATCGCCAGACCCGTTGCCGTAATTGCTCAGATCAATGATTGTGGCACCAATTATTGCAACTGGCTTATCCTGCGCGGTTACCTTGTCGAAAGTAAGCAGCAGAAGTAGAGAGATCAAGCTATATTTCACCATTTGATTGTGTTGTGTTTGAGTTGTTAATTGAAGCAAATTAGCACAAATCTTTGATTTGTTTCATCCATCAGTAACTGTTTCAACTACAAAATCAATTATTTCTTTCGCAGCCCTTTCAGTCGCTCAAATATGCAGCCCAACCCTCTGTGCATAAGTACATGTGGCTTTCAATCTTGGCACAGGTCTGACCTATGTCTACCCATAAGTTGTTCCCACTCGGTAATTGAGATTATTTTTGGTTTTCATAATTTAGATTTTGATTTATTATAAAATGTGCTTTATCCGCAGTTATTAAATTGAACAGATAGTCCTTAATAACCATATTCCAACCCTGGTGACACTTTTCATAACATTTCATTTCAGGCACAAGCCCTTCATGCGTAAAATGAAGTAAGGTTTTATCTCCTTTTGTAGTTATCTCAAAGATCATCTTTGTGTTTTCCCATTCATGCTTATCTTTCTCCAGCCAGTATAGTGTACTATCAGTAACAAGCCATACGATTTTTTTACCGGGTATCACTTCAACTAATTTCTGTTTGGAATAATGGGCACCTGGATGGTGAATAACAAATTCGTCATCCAATTTTTTACTGTTTCCCTCTAAGTCCTTACCACCCCACCATTTTGCAACATCGTTGGTTATGCGGTCAAAAACATCCTGGGGCGATCTTGTAACTTCTATCGTTGCTGTAAAACTTTCTATCAGTTTGTATAAATTCCCTTTGATCACCATATCACATATCTGAACTAACCTGTCATATTCATTCTCAGGAACAACACCATCATAAGTAAATGTAAGTAGAGTATTGTCGCCTTTGGAAGTTAATTCAAAGATCATTTTTGTTCCCGTCCATTCAAAGTTGTCGGTTTTTCGTATGCTATCCGTTACAAGCCATACAACTTTTTCATTTGGCACAAATTCAACCACCTTGTTTTTTGAATAATGCGTATCCCCTGACCTAAATACAAATTCATCATTAAGTTTGGTACATTCCCCTTCCATTTCTTCAGGCCAATATTTTGAAACGTCATTGAGGACATGATCGAAAACATCTTTCGGAGATTTTGCAACCTCAATTGTTACCGTGTATTTTTTTTTCATTTTGTTTTTCACCCTTTTTAATGTTCTCTACCAGCGCTTTCAATTATAAATACATTACTTTCAAATAATCAACTGCTAAAGTTACTTTTCTGCCGGCACCAAATCCAATTAAATTTCCAAAGAAAGAAGTAAAAGGCATTTGGTAAAATTGCACACCATTAATAAAAAAAGAATAGGTTTTGCCTGTTTTTTTTATCGTATACACATTAAAATCACCAGGATCAAGTGTAGTCCTTTTCAAGGAGCCGCTATTCGTTATACAATCATTCTGATGTATACCATCACAAAGTTCTACAGAAGCAAAACCATCCTTAGCGAATGTAAAGTAATTGCCATTGTTTCCTTCTCGCCCCCAGAAAAGCATACTGTAATAAAACTTATGCTCCGTATCACCACTTACAATTTTTATTCTTGCCTCTATTTCAAAATCTTTGCGGGTATCAATTTTTATTTCCTGTGTTTCTCCATACGCATGTCCCACAGCTGTTAAATAATAATATCCGCCTTCAATCCTTGAGCTTTCCTTTTTATTATCAACAATGGTCCAGTTATTTTTATTGTTATTAAAGTCATCAAAGAAAATAACATTGCGTGCTGATGTATCCGTTTGTGCTTTTGCCGTTGATTGAGCAGGTTTGGCAGTTTGTCCAAAACAATTGGTGACGGCAAATAATGCAATAAGCAGGATTGTTATTTTCATCGTATATACATTTTAAACTTATAGCTGGCAACTAAAACCATTTATGTTTCTTTAGCAACCACCCCCTTTTTTGCAGCATCGTCAAAAAACTTTATTGCAGCTATAATTTCCTCTTCCGATTTGTTTTGCGTACTTCCCAGTTTCATTATTCTTTCAAAACTTCCCTCTTCCCCCTCCTTATAAAAGGCCACTATTAAAACAAAATAATAATTTCCATATCGATCATGTTGTTCCTCAACCCATGCATTTATAAAGTTGTTCCAATTTGTTACAAATATTTTATAATGGTAAATACCACTTTTGTTCACCCTTATAGATGTTTGATTTAGTATAGCTTTTATCGTAAAACCAATGGCAAAAGACAAGATAACCAATGTTCTTTTGTCAATTATTAAATGCTGGATATTATTGGGGGAATGGTCACCCACAATTCCTAATACAACCACCACATATAAAATAACAGCAAAAGTAATATCTAACGTCAGGTACTCTTTTACCAGGAAGTCGGCATCTTCGGTCAGTTGTTCAGGCATTGAAAATATGTTTCGGTAATTTTACAGTGGGTGAGACATGCCAGGATAAAAACACACGATTCAAAAATTCAGATCTTCAGGCTCGCCGCTTAGTTCTCTTCCCCGCAAAATGTTTTTTTTATGATCATCAGCCATGCGGCGATAGGTAGCTGCCTGTTCTTCATCGCATGGATTTGCTATTCCGGATGCTCTTCTAAACAAGTATTCATCATAATGGAAAGGCAGCATACGTACCAATTTTGTATTTGTCCATTGCTTGGCAGTTTTGATCAAAGCTTCTTTCCAGTCAGTTACCCCCGCTGCTATCTCAAAAGGCTCTGTGCAATCTTTTAGCTCTTCCCAGGCTTCGTTCACCCAATACATTTTCTGTTCTTCAGGGCTATTATACAATTTCTGGTGTACATCATACGCCCTTAAAATTTCATCAGCATTTTCTTCATAATTATTGACAAACATTTCGATCTCTTCTTTTGTATAGATATGAAAAAAAGGGCGCGTATCAGGAGGATTCAGTTTAAATTTTTCCTCAGCTAGATCTCTTTGCTCCGCATGCGCCTTCCTGCTATAAAACCATTCTTTTTCCTGTCGTTTGTCGGGCAGTAAAAGATAATGGCCATCACCACGGCGCTGATTAACAAAAGTGTACCACGGCGGCATTAAATTATTTTCATCCTTATCTTCCTCATCTTCCTCATCGTACGCTTCATCATCCTCTTCATTTTTTTCCTCAGGTGGTTGCTGCATCATTTTGGCTACCGTTGCATGAGCTGAATTGTACGTATTATAATCCTGCCAGCCAGCTAAGAAAGTTAAGTTTTCTCCCAGGTATTCTTTTAAAAATTCAATGTACAATTCAATATCATCTTCTGTGATAGGATCTATGAAAGGGCAGTTAAGAATGTTGCGTTCCCAGTAATTAAAATCCACAGTAGTTTCAATAGCCGGGTGTGTAAACATTTCTGCACGCCACAAACATTGCTTATCAAATAATTTTTTTTGTTGAATATTACCAAGGCAGGTTTGGGCTTCAAGAGGAGTTTGCAGGCCGGTATATTCCAGTGCCCATTCAGACGCAGGCTTATCTACCAGCCATTTCGCTTTTTGCCATGCATAACTTTCGAGTGTGCGCTGAGTGGAAGATGGCTGAAATTTCTGAAGATATTCCTGCACATCTTTATTTTGTGCAAACCTTTCCAGCGTTTGTTTAAAAATTCTTTCACGGCGCCGCGCACTTTCATATTCCCATTGCACAGTATCTCTCCATGTAATGTTATTATTATCACTGCTCATATTATTCAGTTAAAAGGTGAAAGCAAATATAATTTTTAAAAACTAATATACTTCCCAAAGTATCCTGCAGGTATTATTAAGCGAGCATTGAGACACACCCTTTCCGTCAAAAAGAATACATCACCTTTTGCAGCGCCATGCTTCAAAAATTAAATGAAGAATTTTACAAGCCCGGCATGAACATCAACTTCCTCGAAAAGAAACCGTCTGGGCATCCATTATTCGGTAGCGATCAAAGTTTTCAAGCTAACTACATAAGATTCATTATGCAACAACATCTTTAATACTCTGCTTCAACATATCCCATGAATCACTGTCACCTTTAAAGACAGCCTTTGCCATGTTTTTCATTTGTTCAAATGTGATATGAGGTGGGGTTGGCGGCACGTTTGGATCGCTGTATGCATTGATCACAACAGGCTTGTTCGCTATCATTGCCTCGTCTAAAACCCTCTCTACATCTTCAGCTTTATTAAGCCTTATGCCTTCTAGGCCTAGCAGCCTTGCATATTCGTCATAAGCGAAGTCTGGCACATCTTGGGAGCCTTCAAACTTAGCATCCCCGATCATGACCCTTTGTTCCCAGCTAACCATATTTAGGTCTCTGTTGTTAAGCACAAGTATAATAAACTGCGGGTTGCTCCATGTTTTCCAATATTTAGCCACAGTGATCAACCCATTGATTCCAAGCATTTGCATAGCGCCATCCCCGATCAGCCCGATAGGCACACGCTCCGGGTATGCAAACTTGGCAGCAATAGTGTAAGGCATTCCGGGGCACATGGTCGCTAATGTACCCGACAAAGATGCTTTCATTCCCTTCCTGATTTTCAGATCTCTTGCAAACCAGTTAGCTGTTGATCCTGAATCCGCCGTAATGATACAATTGTCAGGAAGCCTCTTAGACAGTTCCCAAAAGATATATTGGGGATTAATAGGATCAGCCGGTTGGTGTGCGCGGCCGTCCATCAGTTTCCACCAGTCAGCAACATTATCTTCTATCTTTTTAAGCCAGCTTCTGTCTTCTTTTCTTTCCAATAAAGGGATCAGAGCCTGCAGGGTCTCCCTGCTTCCCCCTTGCAAATTCACATCCATCGGGTAGCGTATGCCAAGCATCTTTCCGTCAATATCTATCTGCACACCCTTGGCGTGGCCTTCTTTAGGCAAAAACTCAGAGTAAGGAAAGGAAGACCCAACCATCAGGAGCGTATCGCAATTCATCATCATTTCCCAGCTCGGCTTTGTACCCAGTAAGCCTATTGAGCCTGTCACATAAGGCAGGTCATCAGGCAATACAGCCTTGCCTAACAAAGCCTTCGCAACGCCACAGCCTAAAAGTTCCGCAACCTGCATCACTTCCTCCTCGGCGTCTTTTGCCCCGGCGCCAATAAGCATGGCAACTTTCTTCCCCTCGTTTAAAATAGCCGCGGCCCTTTGCAGATCTTCATCAGTTGGAACAATAACCGGCCTGCTGTATCCAACGCTTGAATGAACCGTTCCGTGTTTGTGGGCAGGTTCTTCATAATTCAATTCCTGCACATCATTCGGAAAAATAACACAGGTAACTGTCCTTTCGGCCATCGCTATCCTGAATGCCCTGTCTATTAAATGTCTTGCCTGTTGCGGGTCGCTGCACATATGAACGTATTCTCCTGCAACATCTTTAAACAGCGATATCAGGTCAACTTCCTGTTGGTAATTGCCGCCAAGTGCAGCCCTTGCCTGCTGCCCAACAATCGCAACCACCGGTTGGTGATCCAGCTTTGCATCATACAAGCCATTCAGCAAGTGTATCGCCCCCGGCCCCGATGTGGCGATACAAACCCCCACTTCATCAGTAAACTTTGCATGTGCACAGGCCATGAACGCAGCCATCTCTTCATGGCGCACTTGCACAAGATGGATTTCCTTCTCTGCCCGTCCAAGTGCACCAATAATACCATTGATTCCATCACCGGGGTATCCAAAGATTCTTTTCACCTTCCATTCCTTCAACCGTTCAACAACAAAGTCAGAAACTGTTTTACTCATAGTAAATAATTTAAAGTTAGCAACAATAGATATTCAGAAACCGCTGTTTATTTCAAAAAACAACAAAACACCTGCCACACCGGTTAGCTTGTATGTTTTTTTAGAATGGTAAAATATTGTAGAACAAAAAGAACAGTGTATGGGCTTATCCTCTTTTGTGCGTGGCGTTTTCTCATGACTACGCTGATAATATAACCAGGACTTTGGGTTTTGCTTTCTTGTCCGAATGTCTCTTCGGCATAGCCTTGGCGCCCCCAGGCTTTACGTACTCTCCTGCCTACGTCACAATGTAGGCAGATCTCTGATTTGCATTCTCAACATCAACACTTTTGTCGTACTTGGGTCTGGCACAGCCCACCCCGCGGTTGCCCATTCCCTAAAGGCCTACTCTTCTTGGCTGCATAGCGGTATTTGAAAATCATCTCAACTACTTACCCTGCAAGCAATAAATGTATTTATTTTTATCCTGTATAAGTACATAAAAAAAACAACCCCTGATTTCGGGGTTGTTTTTTGAGAACTAAGTTTATATGACGATTAACAATAAAGCAGAAATTTATAAAGGCCAGTACAATAACGGAAGAGTAACTTGTTGCGGCGTGCCATTGTTAACAGTTAAAGTAGCCACATTATCACAAGAACCGGTGCCATAATCAAGGGTCTCATCAAACTTTCCTCCGCCACCAACTATCACAAATATTGATACATCTTCAACACCTTGTGTTCTGAAGCCACAACTTGCATCTTTTATCACAGGATTTGATGCATCAATAGTTGACTTATACGTAAACAAAGTATCACGGCTCAATACTTCAGCACCAATAGCCCAACCGGTAATGCTCCAAACATCATTTTTAGGATTTATAGTATCCCTTGTTGTTTCTGTCCGGTAGTGAACTCCTGAGATCGTCTTCGCATCACCATCCGTTGTTGAAGTAAAGAGTTGATTTGTCACAACTTCCATTACCAATGGGCCGGGAGAAGCCGCTGTTTTCACATACATTTTCACGTCACCACGAACTTGGCTGCTGTCTTCATAAAAATTATTATAAGTTACCATTGACACTTCAGTTCCAGCCGCAGCGGTAGCAGGGTTAGCATAGTGCGTAACTATTTTTATCCCTTTTCTTGTTATGCCGTCAGCGCCGGTGCAGCCCGTACCAAAATCGATTGTTTCAACGTACGGGTAGGTCTTTGATGCAGGATTATAAGTTACGACTCTGCATGATGATTTCATCCCACCATCAACTCCTCCGTCAGGATCAGGCGTGTCCATGGCATCAGATAAATTCTCATCATCCATACTGCCACTTTGGTAAACACTGTTTGTAGCTTGCATCAACATGGTTTTTGTTTGAGGGCTCGTTGTACCTGAAGAAGGAGCCACACTGCTGTTTGAACTTTTGCTACAGGAAAATACCGCTAAACTGGAAGCGGCCAAAACCAACAAGGTTTGTAAAGAATTAGGCTTTTTCATAAATAAATACACTTTTTAATTTTATTAATTATTTTTTAAAACTTACCATTCAAAATTATAAACATAGATCAATGTTATTCTTAATTAAAACATAATTAAAACCATGCCAAAGAAGTTTGTCGTAGCGGCGTCTGGCGCAGCCCACCCCGCGTCTCAGGCTTGGCGTAGTCTTTCTTCTCCGCAATGTCTCTTCAGCATAGCCTTCGTGCGCTGGAAAGGACATTGCGGTTAATTTTTTGCCGTTTATTTTTATTTATGAACTATAAACATAATTCCCATAATAACAAGAATAGGAACTGCAAGTACAATTCCGGGCAAAATCATATTTAATATTGCTTTCCCAATAGTAAAATTTTGAATTAATGCAATTCCTTTTACTAAGATAACTGTTGCCCAAATTCCTAAGATCAGGTCTATAATTCCAAATGAGTAATATAAAAATATGGCTGCGCCGGTAAAGGAATCTGTGTCGATGTTGAATAATTGGTCTCTAAAGATGACTAATTTGAATACCCATAGGACTAAAGAACAAATTATTGGAACATTTGCCCATGCTATTACTATTATAAATTTATCATATTCCGCACGTCCTTTTAACCATTCACCGGTCCAACTTAAAAGAAAAGCATAAATATAAGAGAATAGCCACCCAACCAGTCCGCCAAATAGAATAACAAGTATAAGTATAATAATGAAAGAAATATCTGTCCCATTATTTTTCGATGCGGAGCGGTTAAGACAATCTGTAATGCCACCAAGAATAAGCAACGCTGTCACATATTTCTTTGGACAATTCTGTAAAATGAATTCAAGTGTTTGTTTTGGTTTTGTCCAAATTGTAAGTAACAGATCGCTCTCCTTAATTGAAGAACTTTGATTTATGTCATCCATAAACTGATAGTTTAAAATATTTCGCTACAGTTAGTATTTTATCAACCATATTTTAAAAGGCAAAGTACGATTTTAAACCAAGTTCGCACTCTTGTTCTTCCTCCTCAAAAGCATTCTTATTTATTTGTTGGTAAGAATACCAACGAAGGTGGAAAAATACCTTGTCACCTGTAGGTGTTTTTATTTTGTCAAAGTATATGGTGCTTTAACATGATAGTCTAATGGCCTGTCTGTTTGCCACTTTAAAGGATAAATGTCATCTTGAGTGATATTTAATTTTGTCAATATTTCAGGTTCTTCAATGCGATACCAATCATCACCTATACTCAAATAAATGCTTTCTTTGCTAACAAATTCAAATGTAGTTGTGTCAATGTAAAAACTTGCTCTAAACTCTTGTCCATTTTTAAATGTTATCGTACCTCCAGTTTGATATTTCCTTCCATCAAGTGCAATTTTATAGTCTCTCCAGTATGTCGCACTACAAGGACCGACAATTACCCAAACATCATCTTTTCTACAGAATGAGATTGGCAAATCTTCAAGATCTTTCTTAGTAAATGGCATTTGTCTAAATAGTTTCTTTACTAAAAATTTTAATGCAGGTGTCTGATAACTCATAATAGCATTTTGGTGCCTGGTCTTTGATAACTTGTTCAGCAACAAAAGTCAAAATTAAATTTCGCTCGGCTATGGGTCTATTCGTTTTTATCGTCCATTCTTCAATTATCGGAACATAGATAATCGCAACACAGTTACCACCGCCATATTCAAAAAATAGTTTTATGTCGTCTTGTCCGTCTTTATAAATAACATAACCTCCACGTCCTTGATTTATGTATTCTAATTTCTTTTCCATTGTCGGTATTTTCGCCGCCGTTTTGTCAGCCCATTATTTTTTGTCGTAGCTGGGTCTGGCACAGCCGACCCCGCGTTTGCCTATTCCCTAAAGAACTATCCTCCATCTTAGAATTCCAAACGTCAGGTTTCGCACTTCAGCCCCCCTGACTCAAAGTCCTCGTTAGCTGTCGTTGCTTTCATTACGATTTATATTCTTTCAATTTTTCTGTCAACAAGTTGTATAAATTGTCAAAGTTCGTTTGTAAAGAATTTGCAGAAATGCTAATTGGCGAACCATAACTTCTATAATTTATTTCCATTGTTTTTCTTTTAAGTGGATTTGTCACCTTGTCAAGATATTCTTGTGGGTTTCGTACAATGAACATAAGAAACTTTTGATTCATTACTTGTGAAACTTGAATTTTCTCAATGTCTGTCCACAAAACAAGTCCTGCCGAAACTCCACTTGAGTTATCAATAATTCCTTGCCTGCTTATTATTAACCCTGGTTTTTTATCTAACAATTTACTAATAACTGTTATAGCCACAAGTCCAAAAAATATAACAGAAGCAAGTCCTGCAATAAAGATCAATGTCGGGTTTCCTAAGATTGGATTGTCTATTTTGGGTGGATTAACTAAAAACCAAACTCCAAGAGCCACAAATGCAATTGAACCTAAGAGCGTCAATGTCATTTTATTTTTACTCAATGGAATTTCTATTTGCCCCTCTTGCGTCATAGATTGCTTTTTTAAAAGTTATTCGGTCGTGCTGTGTCGTTCTACAATACCAGGTAGCTCATAAATATGCGTAACTTTTTTATTTCATATTTTTCCAAACTACGTCTATCGATCAAATAAAACATTATACACATCTTCCCTTTTCACAGTAACAACTTGATCAAATTTCTTCTTTACTTCATGCTTCCTCCCACCTGGAGTCCTACCTACTCTATGCCTATTCCGGGCCAATGCCCACCCACCTTCATCAGTCCTGCGTCACACCTTCGTTCATCCTTCGTCTTTTATATATGATTTATTGGGGATTACCAGCCTTTTATAGTAGGAGAAACAGATAGCAACACAGCGATAAGCAAATATAAAACTTTATTGCTTTCCCTTTTAGTATAATTCAATAGTACCCTACTCCACCGTTTTCTCTACATGCGCCAGCCTTCCGTCCTTGCTCATCCCTTCCAGCACCACATGAAAGGAATTGGTCACATCATTATTATAAAACTCCACCCTGACAATATGCTTGCCGGCCGAGGTTAATACCATAGGGTTCCAATATAGGGTTGATCGCAGATCGGCGGCTTCATTTTTTTGATCGTATGTGCCATAATTGGGGGCATAAAACTCTTTCATCAACGTATAGCCGGCAACAAACTTATAAGGCACCCCTTTGCTTGCTGTATTAGTATTTTCCTGGTCATGCCCTTTTTTTGTATATATAGCAATTGCCCCGTTTGCCCCGTCGAACCCCCCGGAAAATGGCGGCCTGAAAACCTTTACATAAGCAATATCGGCCATGGGAATGTTTTGAACCTGCGACACATCAACATGCATTTCGTCCAGGTAAACCGTTGGACTGCCTGCGCGCCATGTGAGGGTTGCATTATTGTTGCCGTCTACACTGATGCTTAAGCCTGCCACCTTTCCCTGCAGGTATTCTATCACGCTTGGAAAAGCCCAGGCGCTTTTGTCGTCGAGCACATCAAAAGGTATATTGTCTCCTTCGCCGCTAAAAAGCGCAGAGGTATATCTTTCGTCGATCTTTTGCAAGGGAGTTTTTTCTTTTGCCTTAATAATAACCTCTTTGAGCATCCCGGTTTGGCTCAGCAGCCTGAGCCTTTCCTGTTCTCGGGCAAGATAAAAATTGCGGTAGGTTCCGGCGGTATCAAATGCGTTGAGTGTATTTTCATGGATAGTACTAAGGTGTATATGTTGAGGAGCGTCGGCAAGGCCGTTAGAAAAACTTACTTCTGTCATGTCAGCCATATTTTGTGAAGGAAATTGATAATAAACTTTAAGTGTATCATAAAAAAGCAGGTCTGGTTTGGAAAAAGTGCCGTTGGATCTTAGCGGGATGGTAAAAGTATGCTGACTGGAATCTTTTGCTCTAACTATAGTAAAGATATATTTAGCTTCCCGGAGCTGGGTAGCGGATGCACCAAATATCTTTCCTGAAAAATTAAGAAAAGCAGTATCCCTTGTATATTTCAGGTCGGGTAGTTTTCCCTGCACCACATCCTGCCAGTTAAATCTTCGCCAGCCATGGGTAAGCATTACAAGGTCAAGATTTTTCTGCACGTGTTTATCATCTGAGAAATAATAGGATGGATTAAATACTGTTCCCCGCAGGTCGCCGGTCATCAGCAAATGGGAAATAATATTATCAGTTGAATCAGTCCCGATACCTGCGTCTGTTACCGATATAGAAAGGTTGCTTTCAATAGAATCAGGAACATCTACTACCAAAACATTCCTTTGCCTTTTCTGTAATCCCAAAACACTAAAGCCTACTTCAGGCGAAAACTCTGCATCGTGGTTGTTTATAAATGTGATTCGCTCAGCAAGGGGCTGCCAGTTTTTATCAAACACAGTAACTACTAGAACTCCAGTAGACAATTGCCCTGTTGGTATGGTGCCGCTGACATAGTTTTTATCCGTCAACGTTGCATTTGCCATATAAACCAATTGTTGCTGTGCTGTGGCTACTATATGCAAATGTTGTAGGTTTTCAGGGGCATTTTCACAACGGGTCACTAAAAAATTACGGCTGCTATCGCCGATGCTCAGCTTCAGGTTTACGCCGCTTGTTATTATAGAAGGCAATGCCGTTTGATGAACCGTTTTTTGTTCATCCACCCACTTGCCGATGTATGATTCATTAGCTTCAGGAAGCAGAAAGAAATAACCCATGCCGTCGTGCATGGCTTTAAAAGAATCAACAACTACTTTTTTGCTGTTTAGAATAACGCCTTTTGCGTTTACCGGCTTTCCAAACTGGTCATTTGCTTTAAAAGCGATCTTATTCACAATTCCTGTAACGGCATCGCCCCCTTCGGGGAAGAATTGAATAGAAGCTACAACCGGAGCGGGAGTAGGTTTTGTAGGTTTTTGAATAATTCTTATCTCCTTGTTGAATAGAAAAGCAGAATCAAAGTTGAGCATCCATTTTGTGTATGCCCTAACATGGATGACGCTGCCCGCAAAATTGGCGGGAATAGTAAATTCGCCGTGGGAAGATTCTTTTATGATGGGTGCAGCGGTGTGCATTAACACTTTGCCGCTGTCGTCAAACCAATCAACATAAAAGTTTTTGCTGATGTTTGATGGATAAATGCCTGCCATCAAATAGGCTTTAAACCAGATCGTTTCGCCTGCGGCATAAGCGGGTTTATCGAATTGGATGTAAATTTTTTCCTGCTGAAATACATTGGCATAAATATTTAAAACAGAATCTAAAGCCTGGGCAGAAGTCTTTTGCACTGACAGAAGAAAGAGGATGGCACTTAAACAGAATATCCTTTTGAAGTATGAAAAAAAACTCATTTTTTGTTTGGTTTGCTGATAAAAAAGCAAATTAATACATAAACTATAGGCTTGGTGAATGTTTAACAAAAGATATGGCAAATGGGGAAAGAATGATGAATTATGGATGATGACGGGCTACATCTTCATAAAAGAGGGCGCACTTTGCATGAAACAAGATTGGTTTTGCATGGAAAAGGCGTTTCTGCATGGAAAAAGCTCAGATAGAAAGGCAATAATTAACCTATATTGCTGCGTGGGAAAAAAGATGATCGTTATTGGTAGCGGGTTTGCGGGCTTGTCGGCAGCATGTTTTCTTGCAAAGGAAGGGTGTGGCGTGAAGGTTTTGGAAAAAAATGCTACCCCGGGTGGCAGGGCAAGGCAATTGAAGGAAGACGGCTTTACGTTTGACATGGGGCCAAGTTGGTACTGGATGCCCGATGTGTTTGAACGGTTTTTTAACTGCTTTGGAAAGAAAGTTTCTGACTATTATTCGCTTGTGCGCCTGGATCCTTCTTACAGGGTTTACTGGGAGGATGATGTGCAGGATATTCCGGCAAATTATGAGGAATTAAAGGCGCTTTTTGAAAAGCTGGAAGAAGGAAGTTCGGCACAATTAGATAAATTCCTGGAAGAGGCTGCTTATAAATATCAAGTGGGTATCAACAAACTTGTTTTGAAACCATCTTTATCTGTTACTGAATTCTTTGACCTTGATTTGATAAAGGGAATATTTCGTTTGGATGTTTTTAACTCAATGAAGGTGCATGTGGCAAAGTATTTTAAGAATGAAAAGCTGCGGCAGCTAATGGAGTTTCCGGTTTTGTTTTTAGGGGCGATGGCGGAGAAAATACCGGCATTATACAGCCTGATGAACTATGCCGATATAAAGGGAGGCACCTGGTACCCACAGGGAGGGATGTATAAAGTAGTGGAAGCGATCCATGAATTAGCGCTCGAACTTGGGGTTGAATTTCATTTTAATGAAGATGTGACGGAGATCACAGTTGACAAAAATAAAAAGGCAAGCAAAGTTTCCACTCTTTTGGAAAGCGGGTATACGACCTCCTATGAAGCAGACGCAGTTGTAGGCGCGGCTGATTATCAATTTATAGAACAGAAGCTATTGCAGGAAAAGTGGCGGAGTTATTCAGAAAAGTACTGGGACTCAAGGGTGATGGCGCCCTCCTGCTTATTATATTATATAGGGTTAAATACAAAGCTTCAAAATATTGCACACCATACCTTGTTTTTTGATGCTCCTTTTGAAGCGCATGGCAAAGAAATATATGAGACAAAACAATGGCCATCAAACCCTTTATTTTATGTGTGCGCCACTTCTGCAACTGATAAAACTGTTGCCCCGGAAGGCTGCGAAAATCTATTTTTGCTCATTCCGGTTGCTTCAGGATTGACGGATGACAGCGAGAGTTTGCGTGAAAAATATTTCGAAATGATCATTACACGAATGGAAAATAAATGGCAACAAACAATTAAAGAAAAAATTATTTATAAGCAAAACTATGGGCAAACCGATTTCGTAAATGACTATAATTCTTTTAAAGGAAACGCTTACGGCCTTGCAAACACCCTGGCGCAAACAGCTATGCTTAAGCCTTCCTGCAGAAGCGAAAAGGTGAATAATTTATTTTATGCAGGCCAGCTAACGGTTCCGGGGCCGGGCGTGCCTCCTGCATTAATAAGTGGCGAAGTAGCAGCGAAAGAAGTGTTGAAATACTTTAATAACCCATAGAAACTATTGCAACTAAAATGATAAACCTGTATCATGAAGTAAGCCGCCAATGCAGTAAAATAACTACTGAGCGTTACAGTACTTCATTTTCATCGGCCATCAACCTGCTGCACAAAGATCTGCGCGCTCCCATTCGTAATATTTATGGTTTTGTGCGCTTTGCGGATGAAATTGTAGATACGTTCCATGCTTACAACAAATCTGCTTTACTCAATGAATTTAAAATTGACACCTGCAGTGCCATTTCCCGCGGCATCAGCCTGAACCCTATACTTCACAGTTTTCAATTCGTAGTGAACAGGTATAATATCGATCATAAACTCATCGATGCTTTTTTTCACAGCATGTTTCTTGACCTTGATAAAAAACAGTACGACACTGTAGGTTATGAGGAATATATCTACGGCAGCGCTGAAACGGTTGGGCTCATGTGCCTCTCTGTTTTCTGCGAAGGCGACACAGAACGATATAATACACTTAGCCCTTTTGCACGAAGCCTCGGTGCCGCTTTTCAGAAAATAAATTTCTTGCGCGACATACAGTCAGATCATAACCTGCTTAACAGGACCTATTTTCCCAACGCCGATCTTCAAAACTTTACCGATGCAGATAAGCGCGCCATTGAAGCGGATATTCAAAAAGATCTGAACCATGCGTACGAAGGCATTTCGCTATTACCTTTGAAGGCAAGATTTGGAGTGTATGTAGCATACAGGTATTATTTGTCGCTTTTTAAAAAGATAAAAAGAACACAGCCACAGAGAATATTTGAAACCCGCATCCGCATCCCTGATCTCAGCAAAGCATTCATTCTTGCAGAAGCAACTATCCGCAGCAGGATGAATATTTTATAAACACCGATCGGTTTTCAACAAGGCGATCATTCTCTATTTTATTGATGGAAGAAGTAATACTGGTAAACACAAACGACGAACAAACCGGCACAATGGAAAAAATGGAGGCGCACCGTAAAGCTATGTTGCACCGTGCTTTCAGTGTTTTTATATTTAACAGGAATGGGGAAATGCTTTTGCAGCAGCGCGCCTTAGAAAAATACCACAGCGCCGGTTTGTGGTCTAACGCCTGTTGCGGTCATCCACGCCCCAACGAAGACACAACGGCGGCCGCCCAACGAAGGTTACAGGAAGAGCTCGGCATACAAACAACGCTTACCAAACTATTCGAATTTATTTACCGATCAGAATTTAAAAACGGGTTAACAGAGCATGAATTTGACCATGTATTTATCGGTCATTATGATGAAAATATCTCTCCTGAAGAAAATGAAGTAAAAGATTTTTGCTATAAAACCATGCAGGAAATTGAAGCTTCATTGCTAACCCATCCCTTAAAATATACAGAATGGTTCCATATTGCTTTCCCGGCAATTATGAAACACAAGGTCAGCTCCCGTATCTTTATAGATCATCTTTAGTAATGTCACGCAAAAAAGCAATAATAATTGGCGCCGGTGTTGCAGGTCTTGCCTCTGCAATAAGGCTCGCTGTGCAGGGCTTTGAGGTAATTGTATTTGAGAAGAATGATTATCCGGGAGGAAAATTAGGAAGCTTTTCCTCCAATGGTTTTTCTTTCGACACCGGCCCCAGCTTGTTTACACAGCCTCAAAATATTGAAGAACTTTTTACACTGGCAAATGAACCTGTTCAGGATTATTTTTCTTATCAAACATTAGATCAGGCATGTAAATATTTTTATGAAGATGGCATTGTTCTTAATGCTTATACAGACGCTGAGGCCTTTGCCAAAGAAATGAATAAAAAGATTTGGGAAGATGAAACCAAAATAAAAAGCTACTTGCAGCGGTCCTCAGAGCTTTACAACGACATTGGTGAAGTTTTTCTCAACAACTCCCTTCATAAAAGAAAAACATGGAGACAGGTAAACATCAGCAAAGCACTTCGCGCGGCAAAAGGCAAATACCTTTTTAAAAGCATGCACAGTGTCAACTTGCAAAGCTTCACTAAAACGCACACAATACAACTCTTCAACCGCTTTGGCACTTACAATGGCAGCAACCCTTTTAAGATGCCCGGCATGTTTACTTTGATCCCTCACCTTGAACACGATCAGGGCATCGCTTATCCAATAGGAGGCATGGCAAATATTCCAAAAGCCTTATACCAACTGGCTTTAAAGAAAGGTGTTCAGTTTCATTTCAATACCCCTGTTGATAATATAATTTGTAATGAAGGCAAAGTGCTTGGTCTGGTAGCGAACAATGAGAATCATTTAGCTGATGCTGTTCTAAGCAACATAGATGTATATTTTACCTATAAAAATTTATTAGGCAATGCAGAAAAAGCGACAAAAATTCTAAAGAAAGAACGCAGCAGCAGCGCCCTCGTTTTTTATTGGGGCATCAACAGGGAATTCCCACAATTGCAGTTGCACAATATATTTTTTAGCAAAAATTACAAAGCAGAATTCCATCATTTGTTTAAGCTTAAAAAATTATACACCGACCCCACTGTTTACATCAACATCACATCCAAATGTGAGCCTGGCATACATGCTCCGCACGGCAAAGAGAACTGGTTTGTAATGGTAAATGCACCCGCAAACGCCGGGCAAAATTGGGCGGAGATAAAGAAACAGGCACGCAGCAACATCATTCAAAAACTCAACCGCATCTTGCAAACAGATATTGAACCACTGATTGAAACAGAAGAAATACTCGATCCGCTTTCTATTGAAAAAAACACGGCAGCTTATGCTGGTTCTTTATATGGCACAAGCTCAAACGCAATGTTGACAGCCTTTCTGCGTCATCCTAACTTTAGCAAAAAGATAAAGAACTTATATTTCGCAGGCGGCACTGTCCATCCCGGCGGCGGCATCCCCCTTTGCCTCAGGAGCGCCAAAATTGCCTGCGAATTAATAAGAGAAGACATGCAACATTCAAAACATTAATGTTCCAACGTGATTGCTTCCTGCCAAAAAAATAACATTGCTCTTTTTATAGCCATCCTTTTTCATGCCTGCGGCCTCGTTGGCATTTTGTGCACGCCATACAAAGATTGGTTCATTCAAAATACATTCATCACGCTGTTCCTTATGTCGCTTTTGCTTGTTTGGACACAACAGCAAAAAAACATACACTTCTTTCTTTTTCTTATTTCAGCATGGGCGGTCGGTATGTGTACAGAGATCATCGGTACAAACACCTCCTTGCTTTTCGGCAGCTATAAATATGGCAACCTCCTTGGCATAAAACTCAAGAATGTACCCCTGCTCATAGGCATCAACTGGTTTGTGACCATTTATAACGCAGGTGTTATCGTCACCATATTTGACGATTGGATCTTGCGCAAACTCAGCGGCGATGCCCATTTTTCCTCCGTCATGCTCACCCTTTCATTTATCATTGATGCAGCTTTGCTCGCCACTTTCTTTGATTGGCTTATGGAGCCTGTGGCCGTCAAGCTTGGCTTTTGGCAATGGCTCGCTGATGGTCAACCTCCCTTGTTCAATTATACCTCTTGGTTCGTCATCAGCGCCTTATTATTAGCAGTTTTCAGGTGGCTGAAATTCAATAAACACAACCATTTCGCCGTACATTTGTTCATCATTCAGCTATTGTTTTTTCTCACTTTAAGAACATTTTTATGAGCTGGCTTCTATATACTTTCATCGCCCTCGCCACTTTCTGTTGCATGGAGGGTATCACATGGCTCACACACAAATATGTCATGCACGGCTTTCTCTGGTATCTCCATGAAGATCACCACAAACAAAATGATACCGTTTTTGAAAAGAACGACGCCTTCTTTTTCATCTTCGCTATACCGGGTTGGCTCTGCATCATGCTCGGCTGCATGCGCCACAACTGGCTCTCCGTAAGCATCGGCGCAGGCATTACCCTCTATGGCCTCGCCTATTTTATTGTACATGACATCATCATTCACCAGCGTTTCAAACTTTTCACACGCAGCAATAACCGCTACATAAGATCCATTCGCTGGGCACACAAAATGCACCATAAACATATCGAAAAGCACGATGGCGAAAGCTTTGGCATGTTGCTCGTAGCAAAAAAATACCACGACAAAATAAAGCGCGACGAAGAACTGAAAGACAAGTTTCTCGTCAACAGTAAGTAATTTTTATAATAAATAATAACAAAATAACCAAAAAATATTTGTTGGGTTAACCAATTACTATACTTTCGTTAAAAATTTAAAACTGGACTACTTATGAAACAACTTTTACACAACATCAAAACATCATTGTTTTGCTTCGCTTTTTTATTTGTTTTAAACAATGCGAAAGCCCAAACTACCGATACCTGTATTACTATAAAGGGCGATACTGGATTTAGTGGCTATAAACAAATTAGCATTGCAACTTACGGAGATTCTACAACAGATCCAAGTGAAACGGAAATACAATCAGAGGCCTGGACTTGCAACGGAATAGGGTTTCCTCTTTGTAATTTCAGGGGATTAATATGGTATGATTTGAGTTCTATTCCTCAGAATGCTGTTGTAGATAGTGCTCACTTCTTTCTCTATGCAAAAACTAATGCCGTAAATGGTCTTTTTGGTAGTCCGACTTATGGTAGCGCTAATGCTTCGAAATTACAAAAAATAACACAATACTGGTCTCAGGATAGTACAGGTTGGCTTAATCAACCTCCAACAGATACTACTGGTCAAAAAATGCTTCCGCAAAGTACTAATACAGCAGAAAACTATGTAGTAGACGTTACAGATTTTGTTCAATACTGGATAAATAACCCATCTGCTAATTTTGGAATGATGCTGCGTTTAGACAGTGAAGTACACTATAACAGCATGATATTTAATTCAGGGCAGGCGCCTGACAGCCTTAAACCTGCTTTGGTTATTTGTCTATCCCAGGGTTCACTCCCTGTTTTATTGGCAAACCTTCATGGCGCTGCCGCCAACAACACAGCTAATTTATCCTGGACTATTACAGGCGGAACAACACTTTCTTCTATCGTATTGCAAAAAAGTCCTGATGGAAATACGTTTTCTAATGTAAAAAATATTGCTGCGCAAAACTATTCAGGTCAAAGCAACTACCAGTACACAGATGCAAATACCACATCACTTACTAAAGCTTTTTACAGGCTTAAACTTGTAACTAAGGATGGTCATTTTACCTATAGCAATATATTGCTTATATCCTTTGCAACAGGGAGCAATAGTATTAATTTTCAGGTACTGCCAAATCCCGTACAGGATAATATACAGCTCCTTTTTCAAGCGCAAAGTGAAAGCAACAGCACCATCACTATATTAAATTCTTTGGGACAAACGCTTGTTTCACAAAACGTTCAGATTGAAAAAGGCACCAATTCTATTCCTTTAAATTCTTTATCAAATTTGTCAAAAGGATTATACCTTATCCGTTTAACAGTTGACGGGCAGGTAGTGTCTAAGAAGTTTATTAAGGAATAAATGCTTATGAATTAATAAAAAAGCTTTTCTTTATCGCATGAAGTTATTTTTTATACGCTACACTAAAATTGCATTCATTTATTTGCAGTTGGATAGGTTTTTTGGATTATTCTCGTCATTATTTTTAAATCTTTTTTACCTAACAAAGTTTTCTCAATGGGCGCGTAAGAACAGGAAATGTGCATACAATGACTTCCCCTCAAAGTGGAGTTATGAAAAAAGATATGGGATGTATGAATGGGTGATTGAAAAGGAAAAGCTCACTGAACCCATCAACTATATTGAATTTGGGGTCGCTAGCGGGCAGTCTTTCCGTTGGTTCCTTGAACAAAACAAAAACCCGCACAGCCGTTTCTACGGCTTCGATACATTCGATGGCTTACCGGAGGATTGGGGCACCTTCAAAAAAGGAGCCTTCAGCAACGACAATAAAATACCGGAAATAACGGATAGTAGGGGTAAATTTTACCAGGGCCTTTTTCAGCAAACAGTGCCTGGCTTTCTAAAGGAAATTGATACCTCAAAAAGAAATGTATTAATGATGGATGCAGATTTATACTCTGCTACCTTATACGCCTTAACCAGTTTTGCACCATTCCTTAAAAAAGGTGATATTATTTTCTTTGATGAATTTGCTGTTCCCACTCATGAGTTCAAAGTTTTTCAGGATTTTACTCAATCTTATTACATCAACCTTGAATTGATGGCTACAGCTAATAATTATTATTTTGTAGCCTTTAAGGTAGTCTGACAATGAGATCTTTCAAGAGGATTATATATGGTTCGTTTAATAGTTGACGGGCAGGTTGTTTCAAAAAAGTTTATTAAAGAATAAGAAATACTTATAAGCATCACGAAGTGCTATCCATAGTATTCTCTAAAACTTGATCCCATTGTAAGGCCAATAATTGGTCACATAGCAAATGCAAACAACAATTAGTGTTTTACTGCTACAAACATTGTGCGGTTATAGTACTCCGTATATTCATCGGGCCATATATCGCCGGTAAAATTAAACTGCTCAAACACACTATGGAAACCAACATCATGCATGGCTTTGGTCAGGTCTTTTTTACACACCCAAAACGATCTGTCGTTATTATAAGATGACCACAATAGTGATTCAAGTTTATTTTTGCTTATTTTTTTATTGTATTCTTTCTTCCATCTTCCTTTGTAGCCTTCATTCAATGTTAATCGGGATAGCCTATAATTTATCCTGTAATGTAACATGCGGTTGGCATCGATCCAAAGCTTGCCAATTCTTTTTTGGAGGGGGGAAAGAAAATAGGTATTCAGGAAACCCAGATCATATCTTAGATCCCTTTCAGGAGCGAAATGCGTATTTAGTAATAATAGTTTGTTAGTACAGCCGCTTAATATTTTTAGAAAATCAATAGGGTCATTCAGATGATATAACAACCCATAACATAATACAATATCAAACTTTCCATATTTTTCTAAATTCCTAACATCATCTGTTACAAACTCTACATTAGAAAGATTCAGATCAGCTTTAAGATAGTTGCATTTTTCAACATTTTCTTCTCGCGCTTCAATACCAAGAGTTTCGAAACCTAATTTAGCAAATTCAACAGCATAACCACCTTCCAGGCATCCTAGATCCACCACTTTCAGTTTACTTTTTCCTTCACCCTGTGGTAATAAATTAAATAGTTCTAGGGTGTTTACAATTGACTTCCAAACTGCGGTTTCATTCAGTGCAATTTGATTTTCATCTAATGTTTTTTTACCATTGCTCAGTACAATGTTATGTGCCGTAAACTTCATGCTTATAATTTAATTTTCGCCAAATATAGGAGAAAGTATGGCCTTCTGCTTTTTATTAAATAATAACTTTAACTACCAGCTTTACCCCCTTTAAGGTTGTATAATACTTCTTTTTATTGTCTCCTTTTGATCCGGGTTTACGAACAATTCCTGATAATGTTCCATAATTTCTCTTCAGATGCTCCAAAAGAAATGTCCTGATGATGGATGCAGATTTATATTCTGCAGCTTTATACGCCTTAACAAGCTTCGCACCATTCCTTAAAAAAGGCGATATTATTTTCTTTGATGAATTTGCTGTCCCCACCCACGAGTTTAAAGTATTTCAATATTTTACCCGATCCTATTATATAGAGCTGGAACTGATAGCTACAGCTAATAACTATTATTTTGCAGCTTTTAAAGTGGTATAATATCTTCTTCCATTATTCACTATCGGTGAAATTGCTCCATTAGGCATCGCTCCTATAAATATTTTGCCGGTCTAAAAGTTTAATGTACCTTTCCATTCCGGTATCAAAACTGCCTTTTCCCCAAACCAAACTACCCGCTTTTTCATATTTTTACCAACAAATACTACCCTTATAGAGACCTTATAGAGACTTTATAGAGACCTTATAGAGACCCTACTCCCACTCAAAGCCCACCCAAAGGCATGGTAATGCCCACCCAAAGCCATGCTAACCCTATCCCAGCTATATCAACGCCCCAATTTATACACATCACCCCCTGCACCCAACCTCTTGCTGCCCTAATTATCCCATCTTTGCGTTCCTAAACGAATGCCCGCATGAACATAGAACAAAACCGCAACGAAGACTGGATGAAACTATTAGTGAGCCAAACGCAGCAGCATTTCAATAAGATAAAACTCGGCGGCGGCAAGAAGGCAATAGACAAGCAGCATGAGAAAAACAAGCTCACCCCCCGCGAACGAATAGATTATTTAATAGACAAAAACTCCCCCTTTGTTGAGATAGGTGCCTTTACAGGTTTCGGCATGTATGAAGAACAGGGCGGTTGTCCCGCAGGCGGAACTGTTGCAGGCATAGGTTACGTCAGCGGCAGGCAGTGCGTTATCGTCGCCAACGACCAGACAGTAAAAGCCGGCGCATGGTTCCCCATCACCGGCAAAAAGAATCTCCGTATGCAGGAGATAGCCATGGAAAATCATTTGCCAGTTATTTACCTGGTGGACAGTGCCGGTGTCTTCCTCCCCTTACAGGACGAGATTTTCCCCGACAAAGAACATTTTGGCCGCATCTTTTACAACAACGCCCGCATGAGCGCCATGGGCATCACCCAAATAGCAGCGGTCATGGGTGCCTGTGTTGCAGGCGGCGCCTACCTCCCCATCATGAGCGATGAAACCCTCATGGTAGAAGGCAATGGCAGCATATTTCTTGCAGGCAGCTATCTGGTAAAAGCCGCTATTGGCGAAGACATTGACAATGAAACTCTCGGTGGCGCAGAAACCCACAATGCCATCAGCGGCATTGCAGACTATAAATTTAAAACAGAGCAGGAGTGCCTGGACGAAATAAAGAAGATAATGGGCAGGATAGGCGAGATGCCCAGGGCAAACTTCAACCGCATAGCCCCCGTTGCCCCAAAGAAAAACGCAGAAGAATTGTACAGCATAATGAATGCGAATAATGCCAAGCCTTATGATGTGCTGGAAATTATTGAGCGCATCGTTGATGATTCTAACTTTGATGAGTTCAAAAAAGAGTACGGTAAAACCATCCTCTGTGGGTACGCCCGTATCGATGGCTGGTCTGTCGGTATTGTCGCCAACCAACGGCTTATCGTGCGAAATAAAAAGGGGGAAATGCAGCTTGGCGGGGTCATTTACAATGATAGCGCAGACAAAGCCGCCCGGTTTATCATGAACTGCAACCAGAAGAAAATACCGCTCGTATTCCTGCAGGATGTCACCGGCTTCATGGTGGGCAGCCGCAGCGAGCATTCCGGCATCATAAAAGACGGCGCAAAGCTGGTGAATGCAGTCGCCAATTCCGTTGTGCCAAAAATAACCATCATCACGGGTAACTCTTATGGTGCGGGCAACTATGCCATGTGTGGCAAGGCTTATGGACCGAGGTTTATTTATGCGTGGCCAAGCGCAAAGATCGCGGTAATGGGCGGCGAGCAGGCGGCAAAAACATTGCTGCAGATACAGGTGGCGAGCATGAAGGCAAAGGGCAAAGAAGTAAGCCCCGAGGAAGAAAAAGCCTTGCTTGATAAGATAAAAGGCAGCTACGAAACGCAAACCACGCCTTATTACGCTGCTGCGCGCCTTTGGGTGGATGATATTATTGACCCCGCCCAAACGCGCCAATTGATAAGTGAAGGAATCGCCGCTGCCAACCATAACAAGAAAATAGAAGACTTTAAGACAGGCGTGTTCCAGGTTTGATGTGCATTCGCTCGTTCTTCGCTGGGGTATGTTTGCAGGAAGCAATAATGGCAGAGTGGTAGTGTTTGCGATAAGAGGGCGTGGATAAGTGGGAGCCTAGTGAAGGTGGCAGGAAGGACGCAGGGATGTGGCAGGGGTGTGGAATGGCTGCGGCTTAGGGTTTTTATGCTTGAAAAGAGGAATAAAGAAAGTTATTTACTGAAATATTGGCAGAACAAGGGTTGGTTGTTGCTGACGAAAACAGTAACGAATGTGTCAATTACATTTCTATTGGTAAGATGCAATTGATAGCAAAGAGGCTAAAAACCGGCTTTGGAACCTTAAACACTGACTTTGCGGCTTTTCACTTAAACTTTGTAAAGTATTCCATTTTCTTTACAAAGTTTGCCTTAAACCTTGCAGCTTTTCCCGAAAACTTTACAAGGTTTTTCGTTTTCTTTACTAGGAAAATGATTTTCTTTATAAAGTTTGTCCCTGGCTTTGCAGCTTTTGGCCTAAACTTTACGAAGTTTGAGTGATACTTTATAAAGTCGGGTTTTTTGGGTGTGCAGAGAATGGTTTTTAGAGAGGGAAACAGGGAATGCGGGGGAGAAGTTAGTTAACTTTATATGAAGGGTCTCATGCTTTCGCACAAAGCTATATAATGAAGGCCCTGCCGAGACCAAAGATGAATTTATAATTAAAAACATACATGAAACAGTCTGATGACGTCAATTGGATTTTATATAATGATTCTGAAACAATTGGAACTATAGGAAGTGAAGGTGGAAATATTATAGAAGACTATGAAAATATCAATGGTGCAAGAATTACTTTGGAAGAAAACTGTGTCACTGCCCCCTTTGCAGTAACATTAGGCATTTATGGACTTATGTTTCATACACACTATGACGACACGCTTCAAAATGCTCAAACTTTTATTCTAAAGACAAAACTTAAAATCAATGTAATATTTGATATGTGCAATGTTCCTGATGCTGAGAAAAATGAAGATTGGTATTCAAACTATAATAAACTACTTGAAGAAATTGCTGAACTTTCTCCAAACTAATAAATTTATAAGAATGCTGTTGGAAAAGGGGAAGAGTGGGGGAAAGGGGGCGGCTTTTTTGGTGGAGGGGATTGGGTTAGATTAGATAATTTAAATATAAGATAATAGACATGAAACTAATAACAACTGTATTATTGACTTTAATAACCTATATAAGCGCTACTCATGGGTATGCCCAAACAAAAATTCCTATGGAAATAGGAACTAGGTTAGATTCAATATTTCCAGTTGATAATATTAAACAAATAAAAGTGACCAACATTCATGGAACATATGTGTTAACTAGTACCGAATTACTTAGTTTGAAAGAAAAATTAAAAAAAGCAAAATTTGCAGGTGCGCTTTGGGAAAAACCTGGACATATAATTTTGGAAATAAAACTTAAAGACAACGCTACGATAAAATCAGGGCTTACTTATGCATCTACCGGATTGATATTTTTTGATAATGGAATTGATAAGTTTAAAGAAAATTTCAGTGGCACATTTATTTTGCCTGACAAATTAAATTTTGATGATTATCAATAAACAATTGTATCCTCACCAAATAAATTTATAAGAATGCTGTTAGGAAAGGAAGCCGCAATGTCCTTCTTTATATGCTTCAAGCATGTGGCATAATTATTTCTTTCCTTATGGTATGAAAAAAGAAATCGGGGGTGAGGATAAATTTATGCAGATGGCGGTGAGCCTTAGCCAGTATGCGTTGGACAGCAAGCGTGGCGGCCCGTTTGGGGCTGTGATAGTAAAGCAGGGGAAAATTATTGGCAGCAGCGGCAATGCTGTGTTTGCGGAGAATGACCCGACGGCTCATGCGGAGGTGATGGCGATACGCGATGCGTGTAACAATATACATTCTACTGACCTTAGTGGTTGCGATATATATAGCAGCGCGGAACCGTGCCCGCTTTGTACAGCAGCGATCTACTGGTCGAAGATCGGCGCCGTTTATTACAGCAACACTATAGACGAATCTATGGAACACGGTTTTATAGACAAAGAAATTTTAGCTGAACTGAGAAAACCTAAAGAAAAACGCAGTTTGGTTTTTAAACGCATAAAAAACCCTGAGGCTTTGGAGGTATTCAGAAAGGCGTTGGAGAGTTTTTGATCAGGTGTTCTTCATCAACGAATAAATATAGAATGTTGTTGGTCAATAAAATCAACATTGGCGGAGAAACCCTGAAGCTTTAGAAGTGTTCAGAAAGGCATTGGAACGTTTTAAGTTGGGTGTTTTTCATCAATGAATAAATAAAGAATTATGCCATCTACTAACAGTTGAAATATGAGTATATTTGAATAATGAGCACCATGCAAATTGACATATTAAAACCAAAGGCAGGCAAACTGCTTAAAGACCTTGAAGCATTAAAGCTTATTTCCATTCGCAAACCCGCGGATGACGGTTTTATAACGCTTGTGAAAAAATTAAGGGCAAAAGCAAACAGCAGCCGCCCACCCTGGATGAGATCACAAAAGAAGTAAAGACGGTTAGAGGGGAAGGATATGCCAAAGCAAAAAAATAGGGTCATTATTGATACCAATCTTTGAATCAGTTGAGCAGCCGCAATGTACTTACTGCACACAGGCTATGCTAAGAGACATCTGCGGGGAAATGAAAGGAAGGGAAGAGCGGGGGAAAGTTCCATCTTAATAGTATAATTTCGTAAAAAATATTCTATGAAATTAAAAGTGATCATCCATACTGCCGAAGAAGGTGGTCTGTGGGCAGAGGTTCCAGCCTTGCCCGGTTGTGTAACACAGGCAGAAACAATGGAAGAATTGATCCCGAATATTTATGAAGCAGTAGGGGGCTGCCTGAGTGTAGATATTTTGCCATCTTCTATTGGCGTTCACGACAAACTTCTTGAACTGGCAGTATGAAAACTGTAACGGGAAAAGAATTTACCAAACTTTTAGAGCGGAAGGGCTGGATACTTAAACGGGTAAATGGCAGTCATTACATATACGCACACCCTGATAATAGCGGTGCCTGTTCATAAAAATGACGACCTTAAAAAGGGTTTGCAGAAGAAATTAATGGGTATTGCAGACATAAAAGATAATGAGCTGTAAAGGTCGCTGAAAATACCCCAGCCAATAAATTTATAAGAATGCTGTTGGGAAGGAGGGAAGGTAGCGAAACCATTTATCACCCTTAATTTTCAAAGGCATCGAGGGCGGCGGTTGGTTTGCCGGTGTTGTCAAAGGCGCCGAGGGTGTAGCCCTGCCAGTTATTGTAACATTCAGGCTCCCAGTAAAAGACGCCAAGGCCGTTTGAGCCGGTCACTGACCTGGTCTTGGCAATAATATCGTTTAGGAAGGCTTCGGTATCTGTCGGGTCGCTGTAACTCATACCTACTTCGCAGATCATTACGGGCGTGCCATACCGCGATACCATATCGTTCATGTTTGCAAGGCATTCGTTGTCGTAGGTTTGCCACTGGTTTGTGGCAGGATAAAGCGACATGCCGATGATGTCCCACTTTGCGCCGTTGGCCTTGAGGCCGTTAAACATCCACTCAAATAAGCTGTTGTCGTACCCGTTTGAAATATGCACTATGACTTTTGTTGTGGGGCTTGCGGCTTTTACTGCACTGTAGCCGCTCTTTACGAGCGTGGCAAAGTTTTGCATGTTGGTTGATGCCCGCCCGTCTTCCCACAACATGCCGTCGTTGGTTTCGTTGCCGACCTGTGCCCAAGCGGGGGTGATGCCGTTTTGGAGTAAAGTATCCATCACATGCAGCGTGTAATTGTACATGGTGGTGACCAGGCTATCGAAAGCCAGGCTATTCCAAGCGGCAGGTTTTGTTTGATGACCGGGGTCTGCCCAAACATCGCTGTAATGAAAGTCGATCATTATTTTCATGCCGAGGGCTTTTGCGCGCAGGGCTTTCACAACAACATCATTTGTGTTACACCACCCGTTAGAAGGATCGACCCATGCGCGCAGCCTGATGGAGTTGATGCCTTTTTCTTTTAATACCTGGATGCAATCTGCCTGCGTGCCGGTAGTGTCATAAAATGCATATCCTGAACTTTCCATCTGGGTGAGCCAACTTATGTCTGCGCCTTTTGCAAAGGATGTATCTTTTGTTGCAGTTGTATCCTGAGGAGGAGGAGTGTTATTATTATTGTTGTTAGAAGTAGTTGAATTGGTTTTGTTGCATGCCAGTAACAGAAGCAAAACGATCGCAAGCGTGGCACAGGATAGTCTTTTCATTGGATAAAGTTAGTAATTCAAGTTGAGAATGGATAATTGAGAATGGATAATTGAATGAAGAGATTTTTACTGAAGTGCGCTTAGCATTTGCTGGCCTTCGGCTTTTAAAGCGGCATCATCGGCTGTGCGGTTTGGAAGGCGAACCATTTTTGTGAGCACCTCAATTTCCTGCGCAGGCCTGTTTTTATAATGGTAGGCTTTTGCAAGATCTAAATAGCAGGGAGTAAAATATACATCAAGGCTGCGGCATTTTTCCATATAAGAAATGGCAGAATCAATATCGGGTTTTGGCAGGCCGCCAACCATCGTTTTTATGATAAGCTTTTTTGCTAAAGACTGCGTGAGCATATCATAATGCCATTTGCCTGCAATATAATTTGCTTTTGCATGGTTGGGGTCGATGGATAAAGCTTTTAGGGCAAATGAATAAGTTTGTTTAACATCGTCTGCTGTTTTCCTATTCTCAGTTTCGGTTTCAGTTAGTTTATCGCAGCAAAGGGCTTCTGCGTAATTGGCATTTGCGTTATTTGGATCTATCGTTAACGCCCTATCGGCATAGGTTTTAGCTGACTGAAAATAATTTGCTTTGGCGATCTTATCGGGTTGCCTTTCACCAATACTACAGGAGAGTTCGGCACATTTTATAAGCACTGGAAGGTTAGTTGAATCCTTTAAGAGGATGAACTTATATGTATCCAGGGCATCATTTTCCTTGAACTGTTTTTCATAAGTGTCTGCCTGTTTTAATAAAACGGTTTCGTCCTGTGCTGATGCTGTAACAGCGAAGCAAATTGTAATGGCTAATAAAAGATATTTCATGAGAGGTCTTTTCGTTTTAAATGATAAGTGACGCTTACGCTTCCACCGAACGCAATAATAGGCGGGTGTATTTTTGTTATGGAAATTTTTACTTCTTCCGCCAGTGAAAAGGTTGTCAATATTTCCTGAGCGATGGTTGTTACGAATGTTTCAAGCAAGGGCGTTGGGTTTTTCATACGCTCTTTTAAGAGTGAATATATTGCTGTGTAATCAATGGCCTCTTCCAAATGAAGGACAGGGAATGTTTTTTCCTGTTGCCAAATAGTGACATTTACTTCAAACTCACCACCGAGTATTTTTTCTTCTTTATATAACCCATGATGGGCATAAAAGCGGAGAGTTGATAAGCTGAGTTCAAGCATACGCAAAAATAAGGATAGCGCTATAAAGCGCTACCCTATTCCAGATAAAAACAATGGTTTATTTCTTTGTGGGCTTTTTGAGCGCCGGACTTTGTTCCACTTGCCTTATTGTCCAGAAGTCGTCCGATAAATTGGCATTGAGTAAATAATCGTAGGGCATTGTGAAATAACCTTTAAGACCCCATGCATCTCCCCAACTGTTGCGTACAATAAAACGCTTGGAAGAATTATCGTATCCAACAACAAGTACAGCATGGCCTCCAAGGACCTTCTCTCCCGCTTTGGGCATGCTCAATTTGCCGGTTTTTGCTACCTGCTCGCTTTCGAAAGATTCATAAACAGTAAAGCCGATGACAAAAGGATAACCACTAGCAAGGCATCCCTGCATCTGGCTAAGCGTGCGCGGCACCGCCATATAAGTTACCGACTTGTGTGTTAAAGCATCAGTATAACAAGCCGCGGTTGGCTTAGCGGCAAATTTAGCAGTGTCATAAGCCCACATTGTTTCCGGGCAAACTCCCTGGTTGTTTATTGTTTTAATACCATCGCGTATCTGGGCACCCGAATCTGTTTTTACCGTGCCTTCTATAACACGCTCATTATAATAAATAAATAAGCGGGCAGGCATAAAAACAGGTGCGTTTTGTTTCATTAATTCAAATTCAAAGGCGCCACCGATGGCGTTGGCAGTACAGCTTCCCAATTGGCCCTGGTCGTAAACAGGGGGGCAGTTTTTTCTTAGATCTGTTTTTGAGGGAAGCGCTCTTGTTACTGAACGAGGAGCGGCGAAAGCAAAGTCGCGCTGGTCAGGTAAATCGGGCTGCCAGCCATAGCGAGCAATTTTCTGGGGCATAAAAATGGATTTTAATTAGTAAATATTAATAATATCCGTACAAATTTATTAATTATATTGATTTAAATTCAACTTTTTGAATAACAGTTAGATGAGAGATCAATTATCTTTACAAAAAATCACAGAACCGACTTCGTTAAAAATATATATTTTGCAATGAATTTCGTTTTAAAGTAGTCAGATAAAAACCGTGCATGCGTACAAAAGAACTGATAAAAAATTGTCTTGACGGGAAACAGGCGGCTCAGGAACTTTTATATAAGCAATATGCGGAGACAATGATGGGTGTTTGCTATAGATACACCAAAAGTGCTGCTGATGCCGAAGATGTTCTCCAGGAAGGGTTTATAAAAGTTTTTACAAAGCTGCACCAGTTTAAAAATGAAGGGGACCTGGGGGCATGGATAAGGAGGATAATGGTAAACACAGCTATTTCTTATCTGAATAAACACAACAGGTATAAAAGAGAAATGGATCTTGACGCTGTTCTCCTGCACCCTGTTGCTGAGGATGGCCCAGACCTTGCGATCGATACAAAACAGTTGGTGGAGATAGTACGAAAGCTGCCTTCCGGATACCAGACAATATTTAATCTTGTGGCGGTTGAAGGCTATAGCCTTATTGAAATATCTCACGTTTTAAATATTAATGAAAATACAGTTCGCAGTAAATACAGCAGGGCAAGGTCGTTGCTGGTAACGCTTTTGAAAAAACATGATTTTGTAACAGAAACAAAGAATTATGCAAACAAATTTTGAAAAGCAAGTGCAGAAGAGGTTGCATGATCTTCGAATCGCACCATCCAGGCACGTTTGGAATGATATTGCCGATGCACTTAGTGTACCTAAAAAAAGACGAATAGCAGCCTGGTGGTTTATTGCTGCAGGATCTGTGATATTGGGGACTGGTTTATGGATGGCAGGTAACAAATTGCTCACTTCGGACAAAAATAATCTAGCGGTAAATAATAAGGTGGTTCTTACTCATTCCATATCCCAAAATTTAAACCAATTAATAACTTCTTCTGCGGGCAATAGTACTTTTTACAATATCGATAATGCCAAAGGGACAAAGGCGGAAACATCCAATTCATTTGATTTAAATTCTACCCAAAAAGAAATTGCTGAAGTAAATGAAAACAAATCACTTAATAATATGCAGTTGTTTTCAAGAGGTAATGGCGATGCTTATATGCCTAAAACTTTGCAGCAAAAGCCAGTAGTTACTTTGGGAAGCCCCATCAATAACAATCAAACCCAAGTATTGCCAAATAATTTATTTACTTCTTCCAATGACGATAAAATTAAAAGTGATATTCTTGAAAATAAAAAAGAAATGCCTGCTTTACAAAACAATAGTTCATCCTCGGACGTTGCCGCTTCAACCCAAAAAATTAAGAGCAACAAAAAATCAGCATGGTCTTTTTTGTTTGACGGCGGCACTACCAATACTACCAACAATAACGCTTTTTTCAAGAAAAGCAACCCTTTGATCTACCATAATGGTACAGCGAGCGATACACTAAAAAGCATGAAGCCAGCTTACCCCGGATTTCATGCGGGAGTGGGTATACAATACAGCCTTGCATTATCAAGACGCTGGAGTTTTTATTCAGGGTTGCAAGTAAGTTTCCTGCTCAACCACCAGCGTACCGGTACAGAAGTTAGAGAGGAATCTGAGATATCAAATGCTACAGACACGCTTTCATCTAATCAAAAATACGTGCAAATACCATATCATTATGTGGATGGTGTTAGCACTAACCTCACTAATTATGCGACCTGGCTTGAAGTGCCTGTTGGCTTTGGATATAAGATAATTCCGCGCGGTAAAGTGAAAGTGGAGTTGAGAGGCGGAGGATCTGTGGCGCACATGTCCACAGATAAATGGTTGATACCAGATGGGCGCTATGATAAGTTTTATTATTGCAATCCACTAACAAACAACTATATTGTAAATATTCACGAGGATATTGTAGTTACTTTACCAAACCATAAAATAATTGGACTACAATATCAACATAGCCTTTCAGGCCTTGCAAAAAAAGAAGTAGAACCTGCATTGTACTGGAGCAATATTTCGCTTTATACTACCATACCATTAAAATAAAGACCGGCACTGTCAATGATGCATAACTATTATGACAGAAAAACTAAAAGAAGCGTTTGTAAAAACAAATACAGTAAATGGGATCGCCAGCATAGAATTTTTTCACCCACAGAGTAATTCCCTGCCCGCTAACATTTTAGAATCGCTAGCACAGCATATTCGCACAGAAGGCCTCAATGAACAAACCAAAGTTATTATTCTGCGTTCAGCAGGAGAAAAGGCTTTTTGCGCCGGTGCATCGTTTGATGAATTGATGGCAATTAAAACAGAAGAAGAAGGCCTCCAATTCTTCAGCGGCTTTGCGAATGTGATCAATGCCATGCGCAAATGCCCCAAATTAATTATAGCCCGTATACATGGAAAGTGCGTAGGGGGTGGTGTTGGCCTAGCAGCCGCAGCAGATTATGCCATTGCCCTTGAAGGTGCAGAAATAAAACTTAGTGAGTTTGCGCTGGGGATCGGACCGTTTGTGGTAGGTCCTGCGGTTGAGCGCAAAATTGGTTTGTCTGCATTTAGCCAATTGGCCATTGATGCAGGCTTGTGGCGCAATGGAGATTGGGCAAGGCGAAAAGGCCTTTTTGCAGAACTCCACCCTACTCTTGAGAGCATGGAAAATTCTATTGCACGGCTTTTAAGCACCTTGATGCATTACAGCTCTGAAGCCAGTATAGAAATGAAACAAATGTTTTGGCGAGGAACTGAGCATTGGGATGAGCTTTTATATGAACGAGCTGCCATAAGCGGAAAATTAGTGCTGAGCGATTTCACAAAGGAGTTTATTAAGAAGTTTAAGGAGAAGAAGGTCAATTGAAAAGAATAAACTCATTTAATGAGAAAAATTTTCATTCACTTTGTGATAAGATTGCAAAGAAAGACAAGCATCTTAAAAACATTATTCTGCAATATGGTTATCCTCCCCTTTGGAGCCGCGAGCCATCCTTCGCAACACTTATACATATCATTTTAGAACAGCAGGTTTCACTTGCTTCAGCAAAGGCCGCCCTTCTGAAACTTCAGGAAAAGATTGGGCAGATAATGCCAGAGAAAATATTGGCGTTAAGCGATGAAGAAATGAAAGCCTGTTATTTCAGCAGGCAAAAAATAAAATATGCAAAGCACCTGGCTTCTTCTGTTTTAAATAAAGAATTGTCAATAGAAGGATTAAATATTTTGCCGGACGGTGAAATAAGCAGCCAACTAAAAAAGATAAACGGCATCGGCGATTGGACGGTTGATGTTTACCTGATGATGGCTTTGCATCGTTATGACCGCTTTCCTGTTGGTGATATTGCTTTGATCAAAAGCGTGAAGGAAGTAAAAGAATTGCCGTTGCAAACTACCAAAGAAGAAATTTTATTACTTGCCGAACGCTGGAAACCGTACCGGACTGTTGCAGCATTTTTATTGTGGCATGCTTATCTTAAGAAGAGGAGGAGTTTTTATTAAAAGGATATTGGGATGAAGGAAAGAAGTACCAGATTGGCCGAAAATGAAATTTGTACTTATATCTTCAAAAAAACTATTACTTTTGCTGCCCTTTCACAAGGTGCAGGATGGTGCCTGACGCCTGAGATGTTGAAAATAATATTGTTGGTTTAGTAAAATAATTATCATGAAACGTACATTCCAGCCGCACAACCGCCGCCGCAAATCGGTGCATGGTTTCCGCCAACGCATGCAAACTGCCAATGGCCGCAAAGTACTTGCAAGCCGCCGCGCAAAAGGACGTCACAAACTCACAGTTTCTGACGAAAGAAAACTCAAATAGAGCACACACACGTTAAATAATTTAAAGCCTCATCTTTGCGATGAGGCTTTTTTAGTATAGAATGGCAAATGTTTTTACATACGGCAGCATCGAAAAACTCAAAAGCAGAAAGCTAATCACGCAACTTTTTGACTCGGGGAAAACATTTTCTATTTTCCCGCTTAAAGTTTTTTACATGCAGCCAACAGAGCAATTAGATTTTCCCGTAAAAGCAGGGGTGGGAACGGTGACAAGAAATTTCAAAAAGGCTGTTGACCGCAACCGTATCAAACGCCTGCTCCGCGAAGCATACCGGACGGAAAAATTGCCTTTGCATCAGTACCTAACTGCTCAGGGCAAGCAAGTGGTGGTTTTTATCTTATATATTGATAAGTCATTGCCGGAACGGGCTGTTATAAAAAACAAAATGCCGTTGGCAATTGAAAAATTAGTACAGACGCTCAATGAAAAAAGTACTGCAAATACTTAGCTTCCCGTTTATATTGGTAATAAAAATATACCAGTATGTTATCTCGCCTGCTATTGGACCTAAGTGCAGGTATATACCGACTTGTTCGCAATACGCAATAGAGGCTTTAAAAAAATACGGCCTATTAAAAGGAAGTTGGTTAGCTTTAAAAAGAGTATCCCGCTGCCATCCACGGGGTGGAAGCGGTTATGTTAGTCTGTTCCTTAAAATGATTTTCTTTATAGGATAAGAACATTATCCTAAATAAAAAAGCCCTGCATAAAGCAGAGCTTTGAGAATATTTATCAATTAACCTAATTACTTAGCAGTAGCGTAGCGTTCCGCTACTTTAGCCCAGTCAATTACGTTCCAGATGGCTTCTAAATAGGCCGGCCTTTTGTTTTGATACTTTAGATAATAAGCGTGTTCCCACACATCTATGCCCAAAATAGGGGTGCCTTTTGCTTCTGCTATATCCATTAAAGGATTATCCTGATTTGGTGTGGAAGAGATCTCAAGCTTACCGTTAGCGGGGATAAGCCAAACCCATCCGCTGCCAAAGCGGGCTACTCCAGCGGCATTGAACTTTGTCTTAAACTCATCAAAAGAGCCAAAGGAATCATCAATGGCCTTTCCCAGCTCCCCGAATGGGGCTGCGCCTGAATGTGCAGCCAGTGATTCCCAGAAGAAGGTGTGGTTCCAGTGGCCACCTCCATTGTTGCGCACAGCAGGGGGTAGCTTACTTACTCCAGCAAGTAGTTCTTCGAGGCTTTTGTTTTCATTGTCTGTGCCGGCAAGGGCTTTGTTCAGGTTGTCAACATAGGCCTGGTGATGCTTGTCATGATGTATAGTCATCGTCTCTTTGTCAATAAATGGCTCCAGCGCATCGTATGCGTAAGGGAGGGGGGAAAGTGTAAATGGCATAGTATTATTGTTTTAATTTTTAAGAAATGCAGAGAACAAAAGTAGTTATTCAAACAGTAAACAAGAGTTATGCCGCAATAATTGTTTCATAACTCGAAAAGGAGGGGCAGTGGGGTCGGTAATGGCTATTTGAGGGACTTGCAATGGCTTTGGGTGGGCATTAGGTGGGGAGTTAGATGGGCTTTGAGTGGGAGTAAGGTCTCTATAAGGTCTCTATAAGGTCTCTATAAGGGGGTAAAATGTGCGGGAGAAATGGGTGGAAAGCGGGAGAAAATGTATAATTTGCTTCCAGGAATGGTTGATCTGTGAGGAAGTTTGGAAGGTAGGACATATTTGTTTTATGGCAAAATAGTATTTTTTAAATATTGGTTGAAGAACTGACAAATGCGCTTATAATATGGAACTTATGGCAGCAGATATTAAAGCAGAAGAGTTTTTTGGGCAATATGATGCGGCTGTTTGTAAGATGGCTTTGAAAGTTCGGGCGATTGTTCTTGAAGTTTTGGATGGCGTTATTGAAAAGGTTGATGTACCGGCGAGGATGGTTGGTTATTGTTATGGGCGGAAATATATTGAAATGGTCTGCACGATCATTCCATCTAAAAAAGGGATAAAACTTGGTTTTTATAAAGGGGTTGACCTGCCTGACCCGAAGAAATTGCTGAAAGGGGAAGGGAAAATTTCACGGTATGTTGAGATAAGAACGGATGCTGATATTGATCTGCCGGGTGTTAGAGCATTGGTTGCAAGTGCTTTGGTTTCGTATAAACTAAGAATATCAAAATAGATAAGATAAACTATATGGAAAAAGGAATTGTGCATGAGTTTGTGAATGCAATTAATGAGCATAGCGTTGACAGGATGTATTCACTGATGGCGGATGACCATGTATTTATTGATGCGCATGGGAATGAGGTGGTTGGGAAAGAGAAGATGAAAGCTGGTTGGGCAGGATATTTTCAATGGTTACCGAACTATAGGATAGAGATAACGGATATTTTTGCCGATGGCGGGATGGTTGCTGCTTTTGGTTTTGCAAGCGGAACGTTTAAAGGGATAAAAACAGAGAAGAATGAAAATTACTGGCGGTTGCCTGCGGCATGGAAAATAATTGTAAGTGACATTAAAATTAAGGTGTGGCAGGTGTATGGTGATACAAAGATCCCGTTTGATATTATAAGTGAAACAACGCAACATATATTTGTGGGTGGTGAAGAACGGCAATAAAAAGAAAAGAAAAAATCTAAGTAGTGTTCAAATACTATTTTGTTGTGACACTGGTAAAACGCTTACTATTGTGCGCTGAAGGAGCATTTGGTGAAGCATAAGAAGTGGGGTTGCTTTGAGTTGGTTATAAGATATGCCAAAAAAAGTTGATGGTGGATAACACCATGAGCAGTGAAAAGAGGTTTTATTTCCTTTTGATTTTAACTTTAATAGCTGTGTTACAACTATCTAAAAAATGGGCATCATATCTTGTTTCGCAACCTGAAGCTGGAATGGGATATCAATTTACTTCTGTATTTTTATTAAACAGAAGACGTTATGATCATGTTTTGATAGATTCTGGCTTTATAACCCGTATTGGAGATAGTACCGAGATTCCTTTAAAGGAAGAAGATATTTTTCAAATATTAGTTACTAATAAAAAATAAAATTGAGAGGGAATCAAGTAACGGTTAGTTAGAACACGCGGCGACAGGATTATTATTAGCAAGCGTTTCATTTGTAAATCAAGTAAGGAATAGGAACAGGTCAGGAGACCTGCTCCAGAGTAGAGCCGTTGTAGGCAATGCGGAGGAACCCTAAAATTTTAAAAGTGAAATACTTAATCCTGACTTTCTGTTTATTTTTTCAACTTCAAACATTTGCAAAGCCAATAAGAATTGAAGTATCTGACCTTTTAGGTTCTGCAAAGTATATTGATGAAGTTGTAATAACTAAATATGACGGCAAAGGTAAAATTTATTTTCAATCACTAAAGTATAAAGACACAATTAATAATGCTTCTTGTGGACGACAAATAACAAACGGTTGGAATTTCCCTTACAAACAAGAAGAAAATAATTGGACAGAAAATCAACCTTTCATTGGCGACACAGTTTTGGTAATTATTGACGGCTATGACAGAATAAAAGTTTACGGCAAAAGAATTAAAAGCGACTTTAGACTTTGGTCTCCATTAATGTCAGGCCGCATAGCGTATTTTAACTTTGGAAACCCAATTAAACCAATTGAACAAACAAAATTATTAAGCAACAGCGACACAAATAAAACAATGGCTTGTTGGGACGGTTGTTTAATTCCAGTTGACAAACTTGATTCACTTATTAAGACCTGTAAGGCAAAATTTTCAAAGAAAGTAAACTCAATTAATTTGGCACATTTCAAGGGGAATCCAGCTTACTCAATATTTTATAATGACACACTCATTTATTTTAGCAACTTAGTTTGGACCGATGAGCCACCTGGGAAACTTCATAGTTTGCTTCTTACTTATAACAATGGAAAAACTCTTGAAGTTATTCCTGTTATTGACGAACAACACCCAAGACAATTTAGTGAGAAACGACAGTTTGATATGGAAAAGTTTAAACAAATGAAAATTCAAAAAATTGAGTGGACACATTAGTAAGACGGAAAATGCACTGCCTACAACAGGCGGTTTGGCAATATGGCGTGGCGACGAATATATTCTCAACTTTTTGTTCGCTATTCAGCAACAGTCCGGGCTTGACTTTTACTATTGAGCTTTAGTTGTTATCTTCATCATCAGTAATTCTATTCGGCTACGGTTACAGGCTGACGTTTTTCAAATGCCGCCACATCGGCAAGCCGTGGCCGTTGTACGTCACCCTCAACAGCATCCTACTCAAATTCAAGTTCCCGCCGTTGTTGGTGTTCTTTTTCACTAACAACAACTATCATCCTTCATAATGCGATAAAAAAGTCCATTTACTTTTGCCCGTATAATAAAAAATAGCCGAGGGATATTTATATTTTTTTTGCGGTTGTTAGTGTTCTCTATGTGTTGTTGATGAAGTAGAACAACAATGGCGAATTATTACCCCTTGACTAATCACAATTAACCTTGACTTCAATGCAGAGACTGCTTCGTGCCTCGCAGTGACGGAGGAGGTGGCTTATAGTGACCAATGCACAGACTGCTTCGTGCCTCGCAGTGACGGAGAGAGGTGGCTTTTATGCTGTTGTTGCTGTTTATGTGTTGTTGGTGAAGAAGAACACCAACAACGGCGAAACATTGTGACGTAGTCAGAGAGACTACGTCAAACAAAGAGATTTCGGTAGGTGGGGACACCTACCGATAGAGAATTATTAATTTCTTCCTAGTTGCCCCTGTTGATATATTGTTGCCAAAAAATTGACAACGAAGGGCAACTCCGAAGGAAAAGAAATCACAATCATCATGAGAATTCCAACCATACAGGGGGTTATTGACAGGCGAGTATTAGTTAATTTTACTGTTGATCCGGAGGTAATTAAAAAAGTTATTCCGACACCTTTTCGCCCAAAGATCTATAAAGGAAAAGCTATTGCCGGTATTTGTTTGATCAGGCTTAAACAAATCCGACCTAAGGGGTCACCGAGCTATATTGGTGTTTCATCAGAAAATGCTGCCCACAGAATAGCAGTTGAATGGACAGAGAATGATGAAGTTAAAGAGGGTGTTTTTATTCCACGCCGGGACACTTCATCAATATTAAACAGTATTGCAGGTGGAAGAATCTTTCCAGGAAAACACTTCCATTCTAAGTTTGATGTAAGGGAGGAACAGGGTCATTACCACGTAGCATTTAAGAGTTCGGACGGAACAGCTATTTCGGTTGACGGGGAAAAGACGGAAGAACTTGATACTAACTCAATATTTAAAACCTTACAAGAAGCTTCTGATTTTTTTGAGGGTGGAGGAGTCGGTTATTCTCCAAGCGGAAACAAATATGATGGCCTGCAACTCAAGACGTTTAATTGGAAGGTTGAACCAATGAAGGTGACAGCGGTTTATTCAAGCTTCTTTGAAGACAAAAGTATTTTTCCGAAGGGTTCTGTTGAATTTGACAATGCTCTTTTGATGCATCAAATAAAACATGAATGGCATTCGGTTGGGTCGCTTTGCGAACCCTGTGGGACAGAAGTCAAGTAACATGAATGCACGGGCCGGGAGGCCTGTGCAAGAGACGGGGTGAGGCGGCGCGACATATATTTGTTGTTGGTGAAGAACACCAATAACAGCAAATATTTATCGGCTTTATGCATTTGCGTGATATTGATTTAAGTAAATTGCAGTGAATAACCGTAATGTCTTTTTCACTACGCCGAATACAGATTGCTAGAAGAGATGTTAGCACAACTTTATGGGAACTGTACGAACATTAACGCTATTACTTTTATTCTGGTTGACTGCAAAATCAACAGTTGGACAGAGCCTTCCTGTTGTTGAGAAAGACAATCCTATTTATCAGCTTGAATCACGACTGATGAATGGTGATAAAACTGCTTTGTTTAAAATATCAGGATACTTTGACAGTACAAATAAAGTAATTGAATTCTTAGGTTACCACGCATTTGAAACAACTGAATCTTCAATTGCAAAAAGAATTGTTTCCGAAAACTGTTTGTTTACTAATAACGAGTTTAGAATCACTGATTACACTACAACAAAGCAATTCGATGATTTTCTTAATCAGAACAAAGACAAAATCGTTTTTTCAAAATTGGCTGCCTCATTTCTAATTACTCCACTTGACAAACGAACGGTAAATTTTGAAATCCGGGCAGTTTCAGAAACAAAAAAACAAGAACTTCAAGATAATGCAAAAGCACTCTTAAATCGACACTGGGCAAAAGAAAATAAGATTGATTCTTTGGTTAAAAAGAAGAATCCAATTTCGCTTTTAATAATTGCTTCCGACCTTTTTAAAATCAGAGACAGGTTTAACCGCTATTATTATAACGGAGAGGAATTCACTAACCTGCTTCAATACTTAACAGGGACAGAAATAGGGGTTGAAAATGAAAAGAAAAAGATATCCTGGCATATTGAAAAAGACTACTACCCCGAATCCAAGCTAAACCTTCTCATTTATTTTTCCAAGTTCTATACTCATTACACCTGGGATGATAAGAAAGCAATATTTATAAATCCTAATCAAATAATCCAACCCATCACTAAAGAGGAACTTCTTTTTCAACTACTCAATAACGAAAACGATTCTATTGCGATGGATGCTTTTATCAAACTAACGGTTTGCGATCGATCAAGGGTGACTCAAATGGTAGATGAATACCAAAGTGCCGGTATTGAGATGAATGGGTCTATTCCGATCTTCCCCTATGCTTTTTTGAAACAACTTGCATTACTAACAGAATATTGCAAAGCCAATAATATTGACTTTGTTGGGACAAAAGAATTGCGGAGCAACATTTCATTACTTCAAACACAATTATCTTTTCCGGAAAGGAGGAAATTAGAAGATAGATTAATAAATTCACTGACGATTAATGATATTACTGCATTTGAATATTGGGCAATTATTGATGAGGAATCGTGGGGGTTAACATATTCTGCAGGAAGAATTTTAGACATCTTTTATTCAAAACATTTCAATGAAGTTCTTAATGATGAAAAACAACTACTATTATATTTAAAAAAGTCTGTTTTGTTTGATAATCTTGGTATTATTGGGATCTGCAATAATTATCTTACCAAGTTCATTAATTTACAAGAAGTAGGCACTGAGCGATTAAGTGTTTTAAAAATAAGTGACAATGAAATAAATAGTCAAATTTCCAAGGCAAAATCTATATGTAAAACAAGTTTGAAAGGCCCTAAGGATACTATGAAAATAAATGATGGAAACAGGGATTATACTATTAATAATATCAAACAAAAAATAAGTGCAGTAAGTAAAATAAGTGATGCAGAAAAAATGGAGGATTCTTTAACGGAACTCCTATCACAAATTAGTTACAGTCAAATTGGGGAAGCCATCACAGGGATTGAAAATATAACTTTTAAAGAAGCTGCCTGGAAAAAATATTCATTTCTTGATAGAGATTTTGGATTCATCACTTATGACAACTTTGACGCTATTGCTACAAGACAGGCTTTTCTTAAAGACTACAATAGTTATAATGAATATGATTTCTATAAAAATATGCTGGTAAGAGCAGGGCTAAATTACTTTAATAATGACCAAACTTTGGACTATGACAGAATATTCGATGCTTTAAAATATAATGTTGTAGAGGCATTTGTAGGCGGTGGTGGCGGGAAACAAGACAATGAGGTTTACGCAATTATTAAATTGTTAGAATTAACTCACAAGACCACTTTGGGTTATCCCCATAAGCTATGTAACTCAAATGGGATCTATGGTTGCAACTCACAAGACCGAGCAAATTATTGGATGAAATATCTAACTGACAATAAATTATTAAAACAACAGCATAACGAACCAGCCTCTTTTCATTATGAATAAAACCTGCACTAGATGGTATTTGCAAAAGCAGGGTTACAGAACAAACTTAGGAGTAGATAGAAGAATTTGCAGCATGTATCTTCGTAACAAGACATATTATTAACGATTGATAAAGTGACACAATGAAAAAAGTACAGTTTGCGATCGCGTTGTTGTTTGTTCTGCTGGCAACAAACGTTTATGCTCAAACACCACGTGCTGTCTGGAGTGAAGAAAAAGCAAATGCATGGTATGCAAATTATGGTTGGCTGAGGGGCTGTGATTTTATTCCCAGCACTGCTATTAATCAATTAGAGATGTGGCAGGCTGAGACTTTTGACAGTGCAACAATTGACCGTGAGCTTGGTTATGCACAGTCGATAGGGATGAATGTGATGCGTGTGTTCCTGCACCATCTTGCATGGCAGATAGATAAAAGCGGTTTTAAAAACCGTATGAAGACTTATTTATCTATTGCTGATAAGCATGGTATAAAAACCATCTTTGTTTTTTTTGATGATTGCTGGAATCCAACGTACCATGCGGGTACACAACCTGTTCCAAAAGTTGGTATTCATAATTCTGGATGGATAAGGAACCCGGACAATTATTGTATGACAGCCCTGCTGTTGTGAATACGCTTGAGGCTTATGTGAAAGATGTGCTTTCGACTTTCAGGCATGATAAAAGAATTTTTTTGTGGGATCTTTATAATGAACCGGGCAATTCAGACTACGGGGATAAAAGTTTGCCCCTGCTTAAAGATATATTTGCGTGGGCAAGAGAAATTAACCCGGATCAACCATTAACCGCAGGTGTATGGAACAGTGGTTTAAAGCAGCTTAATGCTTATCAATTATCTAACTCTGATGTGATCAGTTATCATGATTACAATCCCTTACAAATTCACCAGCAAACGATAGATACACTGAAAAAATATGGCAGGCCTTTAATTTGTACAGAATATATGGCGAGGTTGCGCAACAGTACTTTCTTTACTATTATGCCCATGCTGAAAGCAAACAAAATTGTTGCAATAAACTGGGGACTGGTGACAGGCAAAACCAATACCATGTATGCATGGGATACACCAATACCAAGTGGCGAAGAACCAAGGGTTTGGTTTCATGATATTTTCAGGAAAGACGGAACGCCGTATGATGCGAAAGAAACTGAATTCATTAAATCATTAACAGGAAAAAAATAAGATGATGAATAAAGTTACCGTCAGCGTTCTTTTATTCTTTTTAATTGTTTTTGCTGCCTGTAATAATAATTCAACCATGAATAATACTATAGCAGATACTACTAAAACTGATAACGGCATTTCAGCAACACACTTACCTTCAAGTAAAAACTTTCAAACAACAATGGATGGAAAGCAAACGGGGTTATATATTTTAAAAAACGGCGACATGCAGGTGGCAGTTACAAATTATGGTGCAAGAGTAGTTAGTATGATCGTGCCTGATAAGAGTGGAAATGCAACTGATGTTTGTGTTGGCTTTGGTTCAGTGCAGCCTTATGCAGAAGGTGCGGATACTTATTTTGGCGCCATCGTTGGCAGGTATGGAAACCGCATTGCAAAGGGTAAATTTAAACTGGATGGAAAAGAATATGCACTTGCCATAAATAATGGGCCCAATAGCTTGCATGGCGGCAAAAAAGGTTTTTCAAGAGTTGTCTGGGATGCACAACAGCAAAATGATTCAACGCTTTTTTTAAATTATTTGTCCAAAGATGGCGAAGAAGGTTACCCCGGCAATTTGAATGTAAAAGTTACTTATACTGTTTTGAAGAATGAGCAATTGAAAATAGCGTATGAAGCCACTACTGATAAAGCGACCGTTTTAAATCTTACCAATCATAGTTATTTTAATTTGAACGGGCAAGGCAGCGGTAATGTTTTAAATCATAGCGTGATGATAAACGCAAATAGTTATACGCCTGTTGATGCAACATTGATCCCAACAGGGAAATCAGAACCGGTTAAGGGTAGTCCATTGGACTTTACAACTGCAACGACCATTGGTGCAAGAATAGATGATACAACAAATCAGCAATTAAAATTTGGCCATGGTTATGATCATAATTATGTGCTGGATCAAGATAATACCGCTATTATGAAAGCTGCTGAAGTTGTTGGTGATAAAACTAACATCGTGATGGATGTTTATACAGATCAGCCGGGCCTGCAATTTTATACCGGCAATTTTATGGACGGGAGCCATACCATAAAAGGGGGAAAGAAAGACGATCACAGATCTGCTTTTTGCATGGAGACACAGCACTTTCCTGATTCGCCTAATCAACCGGGTTTTCCATCAACAGAATTGAGCCCGGGGCAGCATTACGCAACAACAACGATCTATAAATTCTCCATAAAGCAATAGCCGAGTAAGCAATAGGCACTGCAGCCTTCAATATGGTATTACACGTTCGTGCAATAGGGCAATGCAGCCTGCAACATGGTATTACACGTTCGTGCAATAGGGCAATGCAGCCTGCAAGGTGGTATTACACGAACGTGCAATAGGGCAATGCAGCCTGCAAGGTGGTATTACACGTTCGTGCAGTATGGCAATGCAGCCTGCAAGGTGGTATTACACGTTCGTGCAATAGGGCAATGCAGCCTGCAAGGTGGTATTACACGTTCGTGTAATAGGGCAATGCAGTTTTTTAGGTCATTTTACCATCTTTTTACAAACGGTTATAGCTTTTTAGCATCATTCCCTATCTTTCCGCCTCAAAATCATTTATTATGCGAAGCGCTAAAGCCATTTTTACTTTTACCTTTTTACTTTTTACTTTATTACTCCATGCACAGCCGCCCAAAGGCATCCACTGGTCAGCGGATGGAAACAGTTTTTATCAATCAGAGGAAGGGGGTATTATGAAATATGATATGCCTTCGTTTAACGAAACAATAGTGGCAACAAAGGCGCAGCTTACCCCAAAGGATTCTTCAGCAGCTTTGAAAGTGCGCAACTTCTTTTTCTCCAATGACGGGAAGAAAATACTCATCTATACGAACAGCAAGAAAGTGTGGCGGTATGAAACGCGCGGGGATTACTGGGTGCTGAACACTGCCGACAACAGCCTGCAACAAATAGGCAAAAACCAGCCTTCTGCCTCGCTGATGTATGCAAAGTTCTCTCCTGACGGAAGCAGAGTGGCTTACGTGAGCAAGCATAACCTGTATATGGAAGACCTGGCGGGCAAAAAAACGGTGCAGCTCACCACAGACGGCACAGACCGCATGATAAACGGCACTTTTGACTGGGTGTATGAAGAGGAATTTGACTGCCGCGATGGTTTCCGCTGGAGCCCCGACGGGAAGAGTATAGCTTACTGGAAGGTGAATGCAAACGCCATCCCGAACTTTTTGATGATAGACAATACGGACTCCCTGTATTCTTTTGTGAAACCTGTGGAATACCCCATTGCAGGCCATGACCCTTCGCCCTGTTATGTTTATGTGGTGGATCTGGCTACCGGAAACTCCACTAAAATGAATGTGCCCGGGGATCCGCAGCAGCATTATATACCCAGAATGGATTGGGCTGCCAACAGCAAGGAACTGATCATTGAGCAATTTAACCGCAAGCAAAATGAGATAAAGATCATGTACTGCGATGCGAAAACGGGGGCTACGAGTGAAATATATACAGAATCAGATAAGGCATGGGTGGATGATAAGAATGTTTGGGATAAAGACCATGTGGGAGGATATAAAGACGAGGCCGGGTGGGAATGGGTGAAAGGCGGGAGCGCTTTTTTATGGGTGACCGAAAAAGACGGATGGCGCCATATTTATTTGATAAGCCGCGACGGCAAAACACAAACGCTGCTGACCAAAGGCGACTATGATATTATTACTATTGAAGGCTATGATGACAAGAGCAATTATGCTTATTTTATGGCTTCTCCGGACAATGCTACACAGAGTTATTTATACCGCGTGAAGATGGATGGCAGCAGTGCGGCCGAGCGTTTGTCCCCTAATGATGAAAGCGGGACACATGAGTATGACCTTTCAACAAACGGTTTGTATGCGCATCATTCGTTTTCAAACATCAATACGCCGCCTACTGAAAATTGGGTTAGCCTGCCACAGCATACCGTAATTAAAGGTAGAGAGGAAACTAATAATTACAAGCTCCCTAATGTTGAGATGTTTAAAGTTACTACTGAAGATGGCATAACGATGGATGGCTGGATGGTGAAGCCTACAAACTTTGACTCGACTAAAAAATACCCGGTTGTTTTTTATGTTTATACAGAACCTGCAGCGCAGACAGTAAAGGATGAATTTGGAGCAGCCAGTAATTTTTTATATACCGGCAACTTTGCCGGGGATGGTTATATTTATATCAGCCTTGACGGGCGCGGTACTCCTGCACCCAAAGGCGCCGCATGGCGGAAATCTATTTACCGGAATATAGGGCGCATCAATATTCACGACCAGGGCATGGCAGCTAAGAAAATAATTCAATGGCCGTTTGTTGACACCAGCCGTGTGGCAGTGTGGGGATGGAGTGGTGGCGGTTCTGCTACACTAAACTGTATGTTCCAATTTCCTGAAATATATAAAACAGGTATCTCTGTTGCTGCTGTTGACAACCTGCTTACGTATGATGATATTTATGAAGAGCGCTATATGGGCCTGCCGCAGGAAACCAAAGATGATTATATAGCAGGCTCGCCGGTTACTTATGCAAAGAACCTGAAAGGGCATTTGCTTATTATTCATGGCACAGGTGACGATAATGTACATTATCAAAATGCAGAAATGCTGCTGAATGAACTGATAAAAGATAATAAAATATTCCAGTTCATGCCTTACCCGAACCGGACGCACAGTTTATCAGAAGGCATTGGAACCAGGCAGCATTTGAGCCATTTATACACTACGTTTTTAAGGGAGTATTGCCCGCCGGGAGGGAGATAAACTTTATTAGTTTGTCCAGTTTGGAATTACCTGATCGTTACTATCAGTAATCATTCAAAAACTATTAAAAACTTAAACAATGACAGCTCAAGAAAACTCACTCAATTGGTTCGAGATCCTGCTGTGGACATTAAACGTGCAAAAACATTTTACGAAACCATTTTTGGCATTGAAATGCAGGAACAGGAAATGATGGGCATGCACATGGTCATGTTCCCTTCAGAAAACATGAATGGGAAAGTTTCGGGCTGCTTTGTGCAGAGCAATATGCACAAACCCGCTGCTGACGGAGTAAAGATATACCTGAATGGCAATCCTGACCTGGCCGCTGTGCTTTCTAAAGTGGAAGAAGCGGGAGGTAAAGTGATCATGCCGAAACAGAAAATAAGCGATGAAATAGGCGCTATGGGTTTTTTTGCAGATACTGAAGGAAACGTGATAGGGTTACATTCGAACAAATGATGACCCAGTAATTCACTATCTGTTAGCATCTGTATAACAATTGTTTTGATGCGGCTGCGTTATATTTGTTATAATGAACAGTTCAGCTACGGAGGCAAATTTTGAAAGGGATAAAAATCTGAAGGCATTTGGCATTACTGTGTTGATCGTGGGTGCTATCTGCCTTTTGTTTTTTCTTATTAGCTGGACTATCCCTGTTATACCACCACCCCCTGTTGATGAAGGCGTTGAAGTAAATCTGGGGAATAGCGACCAAGGCATTGGTACGATTGCCCCACAAATTCCCGGACCGCCTTCTTCAGATGAAACCAAAAGCAATCCTCCACCTGCTTCCCACTCTACTGAAGAACCTGAACAAAACAAAGAAGTTGCAGCGAATGATGAGGCTGAGGCACCTGTAATACATACTTCGCCAAAGCCTGTTATAAAGCCAAAACATATCGTTATTACAGAGCCTGCAAAAAAGACAAAGCCACAGCCCACCATTAACCCTACCCCAACGCCACCAAAGCCTAAAGCTGTATATAAAGGTGGAACGACAAGCGGTGCAGGCGGGAACAATGCCGATAGTTACAATGGTGTGAGAAACCAGGGCATTGCCGGTGGAAATGGCGATCAGGGTAAACCAAACGGCAACCCCAATTCAGATAGTTATACAGGGAATGGGGGTAGTGGCAATAGTGGAGTACAAATCAGCAGCGGGCTTGATGGAAGGAGGTTTACCCACTACCCCAGCTTCCAGGATAATTTTAACCAAAATGCAAAAGTGGCGGTAGACATTACTGTTGACCAAGGTGGGAACGTACTTTCAGCCAATATAAATCCCCACGGAACTACGACGACCAACGAGAATATCCGTGGCATTGCGCTTACTAAAGCAAAGCAGCTAAAGCTGAATGCAGGTGGGCAAGGCCAGCAAACAGGTACTATTCTTTTTACTTTCAAGCTGCAGGATTAGTTTTCGAGGATCTCCCCATTAATAAGAAAGATATTCCACACATAGCTAATGCAACAAAAAGACTTGTCCATTGAGGTTCAACATGCAGGTTTGCGATCACCAATGGTATATGAAGAATTAATACCCAGATCAAAAACATTATACCAAATAAGAGGGTTGCAAGCCTGGTTTTTATACTAAGGAAGATACTTAACGCTGTTGCAAAAAAGGCGAAACAAACCAACCAAGACCAAACCACAGGCAAGGGCACCCATGCTGGAATGAGCGTTACAATATATGCCTCGTACTTAATATGAAGAATACCAAAGATCACAAGTGCCATTGCGAAAATATAACGGCTTATAAAGGCAATTCTTTTTGCAGTAACATCAAATGAACTTGTAGATACTGTACTATCAGGAATAGCGCCTGCTACAATAAATCCTCCAGCGAATAACGCTATAGCCTCCCCGGCAGCCGCCCATTCACCACCATCAGATGGATTTGAAAAGAGCAATACCACATGAGGATAAATAAACAAAAGTAAAAACACCACCCCTAAAGAGAATGCGGCTCTTTTTGCCCCCATGTTGGCCATAATTGCTATAGAAAAGACGATAAACAAACCGCTTAAAAAATATGCCCAAAACGTTCTGCCCGGTAATGAAGCCGGAAAAGGCAGAAGGCCTTTCATAAACCCTCCTGTAACTATTTGGATAACTGCAAAGGCAAGAACCGCTGTGGCAAAGAAATATTTGCCTGCTGTATATAGTTTTTCCATTGTTCTTTTTTGTTTAAAGGTCAGTAACAATAAATTAATAAATAAAAGTAATTAATAAAATGCCCAGAAAATTATTAGTAACAAAAAAATGATACTTGAGTTTGTTTTAAATCATTCAATTTCGAGGATCATTAAAACGACATACCACTTGTATATGCCACCTGAAATAATAGATTATATTATTAAATATGGTTACTTATCCATTTTTTTACTCGTTTTTTTACAGGAGATCGGTGTACCAACTTTTCCTAATGAACTAGTGTTGCTCTATTTTGGTTACTTAGCTTACAAAGGCGTTTTAAACCTTTTTATTATCTTTCTTTTGGCAGTGTCTGCGGATGTGTCTGGTACGTTTATTCTTTATATCCTGTTTTATTTTTTCAGCGCCACCTTGAAAAAACATAAGCCTAAATGGTTGCCTGTTCCTTACAAAACGATCCGTTGGCTTAAAACAAAAATAAGCAACAAAGGAAGCTGGAGTATTTTTACAGGAAGGCTTATCCCTTATTTGCGGGGTTACACTTCTGTTGTCGCAGGCACCCTTCATATACCTGTAAAACAATATGGCCCAATGATCGTACTCTCTGCATTGCTGTGGAGCGGCGGTTATGTGATGATCGGATGGATCGCTGGCCCTTATTGGGAATTGTTCTCTAAAAAGATAAGCTTGCTCAGCAATGTTATGATAGTTATACCTGCTTTTCTTATTCTTTTTGTTTTGATAAAGTTCCTTACCAAAAAATATGTACTAAAGAACACTTAACCGTCCTGTATGAAAAATATAAAAACACCTAAAGTATCTGTATTGATACCCGCCTTTAATGAAGAAAAATATATTACTAAAACACTCGAAGCTATTATCAGGCAGCACTACCCCGATCTTGAAGTGATCGTTATTAATAATGCTTCCACAGACCTTACGGAGGAAATGGTCAGGGAGTTTATAAAAAAGAATCCTTCAGCAACCGGGCTTATCAAAGTTGTATATGAAGCCAAACAAGGCACTAATTATGCCCGTGAATGCGGAAGAAAATTAGCAACAGGGGCTGTTATTGCACAATTGGATGCTGATTGTATCCCTGCGCCAAACTGGATATCCCAGGGCGTAACCCTTTTGCAAAAAAATAAAGTGGTAGCCGTAACGGGCCCTTATGATTATTATGATGCATCTTTTTTCAGGAGGCATATCACTTCAGTTTCTCAGGTAATATTTTATCCAATTATAAATACGATCACTCAATTATTCAAACGCGGCGCAATTCTTATCGGTGGCAATAGTTTTGTTACGGCAGATATTTTAGAAAAAGCAGGAGGCTATAATGTAAACCTTACGTTTTATGGAGATGATATTGATATTGCAAAAAGAGTATTGCCCTTTGGAGCAATTAAATTTTCAAACAAATTAAAGCTTAAAACATCTTCCCGACGTTTTGCTGCGCTCGGGTTTGAACCCGTACAAAAGAAATACAGGAAAGCCTTTATTGACATAACCCTTTCCTCTAAAGAAATAAAGTTTGACGAGAGCAAAGAACTCATGCATCCAAGGTAGCTCACCCGCTTCAAACTTATTTATCCTGTTTCGCCCTACATTTGCACGCGTTTAAAACTGCTGCCATATCAACTTTAAAATTGTATAATAAATTATATGCGCACACAGAACATAAGGCCCCTGGCAATTGGTTTGTTTTTAATGGCTTCGCTGCCTTTGATAGCCATAGCACAGCAGCAAAAGAAGGAAAGAAAACACGAATTTTATTTTTCCTGGGGCTACAATGCAGAGTGGTACACACACAGTAACATCCATATCTCCCAACCCTCGCTTGGCAATGATTACACCTTTGAAGGCGTCCATGGCCACGACCATCTTGGTTGGGATGAAGGCATTTTTCACCTTGCCCTCACCATTCCGCAATACAACTACAGGATCGGGTATATTTTAAATAAAAAACGCAACATCGGTATAGAGATCAACTTCGATCATACAAAATACATTTTTGCCGATAACCAAATTGTGCAGATCAACGGCACTATGAATGGCAAACCCTTCAACGGAACCGCGCTTTTCAAACAAAATAATACCCCCGGCGCAGACAGCAACTCGTATTATTACCTGAACAACGGCGCCAATTTCCTGCTCATCAATCTTGTGAAACGCTGGCACCTTATGGCCAATAAAAAAGGCAGCCTGCGTGTTGATGGCCTTGTAAAAGGTGGTATTGGCCCTGTGATCCCGCACGTACAAGACAAATTTTTTGACCAGCCCCCAAACGACCAGCATTTCCAGGTCGGGGGCATGAACATTGGTTTTGAAGGCGCCCTTCGCGCAACTTTTTTCAATACTGTCTTTCTCGAATACACCAACAAGCTGGATTATGCCCGTTATTGGGGGCTTCGCATCTATCAAGGCACCGCCGCCCAAGCATTCGGCACATACGAAATGATATTAAACCTAGGGCTGACATTCCCGGTGGGGAAGAGGGGGTAAGAACAGTAAATTCTCCAAACTTAATGTATCCATCCACTGTACAATTGGCGCCAATGGCTCTTGAGGCTTTTTAGCAGCTTTTTGGTGAAGTTTTTTAGGCGATATTCATAAGAGAATGGACTTAGGGGGAAATTATTGGTTCAATGAAATAAATTACCTGGCATAAAACACCTTCCCTTTTATTCACAGAAGTAATAACCAGGCTCACAGAGAGGCAATAATCGGACTGACAGAGGCAACTTTCCAACCAACAGAGGCAACTTTCCGGTAACAGAGGCAACTTTCCGGGTAACAGAACCAACTTTCCAACCAACAGAGGCAACTTTCCGGGTAACAGAGCCAACTTTCCAACCAACAGAGCCAACTTTCCAACCAACAGAGGCAACTTTCCAACCAACAGAACCAACTTTCCAACCAACAGAGGCAATAACCGGAATTAGAAGGAAGATCTGGAAACCAACAGGCTCAATACCTTACTCCCTCATCCGCACAGTTCGGCGTTCTATCCGTTTTTCATACTCCTTTCCTTCAAAAATGCGGTGGACATAGACTCCCGGGACATGGACTCTGGTCAGGTTCGAGCTGCCCGGCGGGGACGAGTTGTTCCACTTCGGCGATGGTGATGGTGCCGGCTTTGGCCATGGAGGTGGAGAAATTGCGGGTGGTTTTGCGGAAAACGAGGTTGCCCTGGGTGTCGCCTTTCCAGGCTTTTACTAAGGCGAAATCGGCGTGGAGGGCAAGCTCCATGAGGTATTTTTTGTTGTAGAATTCGCGAACCTCTTTGCCGATGGCGACCTCGGTGCCATATCCGGCAGGTGTAAAAAAGGCGGGGATGCCCATGCCGGCCATCTGGATGCGGGTGGCGAGGGTGCCCTGGGGGATGAGTTCGACCTCGAGCTCGCCGCTGAGGAGCTGACGCTCGAACTCTGCGTTTTCGCCGACATAGCTGCTCATCATTTTTTTTACCTGCCGTGTTTGGAGGAGGAGGCCGAGGCCGAAATCGTCTACGCCGGCGTTGTTTGAGATGCAGGTGAGTTGTTTGACGCCTTTTTTTACGAGGGCGTCGATGCAGTTTTCGGGGATGCCGCAGAGGCCAAAGCCGCCGAGCATTAAGGTGCTGCCATCGGCGATGTCAGAAACGGCGGCGTCAGCGTTTTGGAAAAGTTTGTTTTTCATGTAATAATTTATTTAGAGGATGAGCCCTGTTCATGGGAAGGTTTGGTTTGTTATTGTTGCCGGTGCGGATGGGAGGATGGTAAGTGTATATGCTGTTGCGCTCGCGCGTGGCAAGGGCGTTGAGCGAATCCATAAGGACAGTATTCCACTTTGGGTTTTGGAGATAAAAATTATAGCTTTTATAAAAGATGGCTCTGTCGGTATGATGCAATTGGAAAACCGCCTGATAAAGTGTTGTTTCCTGGTCTTTGAATTTGACGGTTTTATTGTGAATTGTGTCGCGAGCGCCTACTTCGACGGCCTTTAGCAAATCCCACATAATAGTTTTCATTTGGTTTATAGAAAGCACATCAGGAGGTATTTTATGAGAAGAACATTGGCAAAATATTAGTCCCAGGCAAAGAATAAAGCTCAGTTTCGCCATTACTGGAGGGCGTTTTGGTATTTTGAAATGTTGGCGACATCCAGTTGGGAAAGGATCGCCACCGCTTTTGATTTCATGGCAGGAGAGGCTTGTTGAAAGACGCCGATAAACTCATCGGATTTTCCCTGTACAAAGAACTGAACGGCCATTGAATTGCTGTTGGCACCGTTGAAGTCCTGGAGGGTGGATAAGGCAGTTATAGCATTTTGTTGTGCGGTTGTTTGCTGGTCGTAGAGGCTGTCGAGGCCTGTACGGTAGTAGCTGTAAATAACTGAATGGAGGATGTTGAACTCTGTATTGTTCATGTTGGTGGCAAGCCAGTAACGGTTGCGTAAACCGTCAAAAGGTTTCCAGCCGTTGATGTCGTTTTCGTCAGGCGCATTTGTAACTACGTTCTGCGCTTTTTGAAAATATGGGGCGCCGCCTTTGGGTGAAAAAGAATCGTACTCATAGGCCAGGATGGTATATACATAATAGGCAAAAACTGCAGAAAGGTTTGCAGTGAGAGGGTCGTTGCCCTGCACATTGTTTTCATTGAAATCGACCGGTTGAAAAGCGATGTATTTGAATGTAACGTCAGCGTCCTGGTAATTAATAAGCGCTGCCTGGTATATGGAATTGTAAACGGGCCGCGCAGCCTGCACTGTGAGAGTGGCTTTGTATACGCCTGTTGTTACTACGGTTGTTACGTTGAGCAAAAAACTACAGGATATTTTTTCCTGTGGTTGGTACACGTCAGTTGTCCATTTGCGGTTGTTGAGCAGGTTTGTGAGTTGCGTTTGCAGCGTAGTGAATATTGTTTTATCTACGTTGCTGCTTATTTGCTGGGAAAGGACTGTAACTTTTGCATTCAATTCCTGTGCAAGGAGATCTTGCTGTGAAAGCAAGGCGGCCGAAAAGAGAATAAAAAGACGTTTTATCATACTATTTGTTGAATAATGATGTTTGCGATGAACCCTGCTATTTCTTTTTTTGAGTGAAGGCCTGACTTATATTGATCTCCGGCTTTGTCGAAAACGGTTACTTTGTTTGTATCGTGGCCAAAAGTTGCATTTTCATCGCGCATGGAATTAAGTACGATGAAATCGGCATTTTTATTTTTTAATTTGAGCAAAGCATTTTCAATTTCGTTGTTTGTTTCCAGTGCAAAGCCCACGAGCAGTTGATTTTCTTTTTTTACATTGCCGAGAGATTGTAAAATATCTTTTGTTTTGGTTAAATGCAAAACCATTTCCCCTGATGATTTTTTTATCTTCTCGGGTGAGAATTCTGCAGGTTTATAATCAGCGACGGCTGCGGAGAGTATAGCAACATCTGAAGTAACAAACTCCTTTATACAAGTTTTATACATTTCTTCTGCTGAAACAATATGAATGATATTGATATTTTTGAAGGAGATTTTTTCATTGGTTGGGCCTGTGACCAATACGACATTTGCACCTCTTTTATAAAATTCTTCTGCCAAAGCAAAACCCATTTTGCCTGTAGAATGATTGGCGATGAAACGGACTGGGTCTATGGCCTCATAAGTAGGGCCCGCGGTGATAAGCACTTTTTTATCTTTCAAAACTGCATTGTCAGAAAAAAAAGAGTGCAGGTGTGCAATGACATTTTCAGGTTCAGCCATTCTGCCTTCGCCTGTTAAACCGCTGGCAAGCTCGCCGTTTTCGACGTTGATAACCTGATTGCCAAAAGTTTGGAGGGTTGCAATATTTCGTTTGGTAGCCGGATGAAGCCACATATCCTCATCCATGGCAGGGGCGACCATTACAGGGCAGATGGCAGATAAATAGACGGAAAGCAATAGATTGTCGCATTGACCAGAGGCCATTTTAGCGAGTGTATTGCAACTGAGCGGAGCGATGAGCATTATGTCGGCCCACCGCCCAAGCATTACATGATTTGCCCAGGTATCTTCCGCAAAGAGGTCAATCAATACTTTGTGTTTGGAGAAGGTCGAAAGCACCAAAGGAGATACAAAGTCTTTTGCGGCAGGTGTCATTATCACTTTTACTTCGGCGCCTTCTTTTACTAAAAGCCTTACAAGCAGCAAAGATTTGTAAGCGGCAATGCTGCCCGTGATACCTAATAATATTTTTTTGCCTGCAAGCATAAATCGATTTACTGGTGTAAAGTAACAAAAAACGACAGTAAGATACTGCCGTTTAGTTTTTATTTTATCAAATATCTCTATCTGAAGAGGTCATCTTCGTTTTTACGGAAGTAAACTTTATGTTCCATAAACTCATTTGTTGCGAGGATAGCCGCATTGGGCATTTTTTCGTAAGCCTTAGATATCTCAATCTGTTCTTTATTCTCATGTATTTCTTCGAGGCTGTCTGTATGGCTTGCAAACTCTTCCAGTTTGTTGTGCAATTCCTCTTTCATATTAATGTTGATCTGATTCGCTCTTTTTGCAATGATGGCTATGGATTCATACAAATTACCTGTCATGGCCTTTATTTCTTTCAGGCTTTTTGTTTCCACCACATTGTTGGTGCTAGCGTTCTGTTGTCGCCTTAGTTTCATTTTGAATTTTATTTATTGCGTTTTGAGAAAGTTGTTTGTAATTATTCATTTGATCTTTAAGGCTGCTTGCGGCAAACCTGTCAGAAAAGTCACTGCATTCTATGAGCACTTTCTGATAGCGCTCCAATTGCTTATCAGGTATGCTTTGTTCGGCGTATTTATAATAAGCCTGTATCTCATCCAGCTTGTACTGGTCGTTTTTGTCAGACTCGGGATAATCCTCCATTAAAGTGCCGTAACAAACTGCAGAGGCCCTAAATAAACTGAGATTGAAATATAGAGCGGCGGCTTTGTATTCTTTCTCTTCTAGCTTGGCACGGCAGATATCAATAATATTTGTGGCTTCCTTGCTGCGTTGCGAATCAGCGTGGGTATTGATAAAAGCCTGCATCAATGCCATTGCCCTTGTTGTATTTGTTTGATCGTAATCTACTTTAGGGGATTGCTGAAACATGCAATAGGCACGCATATATTCACATTCTTCGGTGTGTGAAGAGGCTGGAAAGCTTTCAACATAGTTTTTAAAGAGGTTTTCAGCGTTGTCATAATCCTTTTGATAATAAGCACAATAGGCATATTTATAACTTAACTCTTCAAAGCGGTCCGATCCTTTAAAATAAGGGTAAATGTCATCAAATATCTCCTGGGCGTTGCCGTATTTCTTGTTGGCATAATACTGCTCCGCCATTTTGTATTTGTATTCTTTGTCCTTGCTCTTTAATATCTTATTCATTTTGCCGGAACAGGAGGCAAAAAGCATAGAGACTACCAGTAGATAAGCTGCAAATTTCATAAAGTTTGCGAAGGTATGTTTTATCCCGCAAATTATGGTAGGCTTTTCTATGACTGGCTTTTTGAGGCGTTAATAATTGCCTAAATAAGGGCTCATGCCGGGCGAAGCATATAGCTGGAAGCAATTTGCCATGGCTCTGGCATGGAGCAGGGATGGAGTTATATCAGTATAAGTACAGTATAACATCAGTATAAGTACAGTATAACTTCTGTATAAGGGGGTGGAAATGGTTGATGGTTGGTGGTTGGTGGTTGATGGCAGGCGGTTAATGGCAATATGTGAACGGGTGTATTTTTTATAAGCTAATAGACGACGGATGCATTGTTGCTTCTTTTTAAGATATTAATGAATTTATACACGTTTATAGTTATCTATTTTTACAGGTGCTTCAGTATCTCAGCGACACTGGGGCGCGTTCTAAAGTTGGGGTTAAAACAAACATAAGTGATAATGCCTTGGCTGCTGATAATATACACAGCAGGCACAGGCAGATCGGCACCGTTTGCGCCATTTGCCTGTTTAAAGTCTATACCATAGCCTGTGTATTTTGCAAGCAAATCGCCCTGCACAGGATAGGCCACATCGTAATTCTTCATTATGCGCAGGCTGTCGTCAGATAAAATAGAATAACCTGCTTTGGTTTTAGCAATGGTTTTCTTTACGTTTTCGCGGGTTTCGGGCGTAACGGCTACCAGTTTTGCGCCAGCATTATGAATCATAGAAAAAGAATCCTGGAGATTGGACAGTTCTTTATTGCAGTAAGGGCACCACTGGCCACGATAGAAAATAAGCACCAACGGGCCTGTCTTCAGTATGTTTTGAAGCCCAACTGTTTTGCCATTTTGGTCTATTCCATTAAAGTAAGGGGCTTTGTCGCCTACTTTTAGCCCTTGAGGAGTATGCATGTCTTGCGCTAAGGAGAGGAGACCTGACAACAGTATAAGCCCTGAAAACAGTAGTTTTCTCATGATTTTTTTCTGAAAGACGAATATCCGAATAATATCTTACGAATGGTATATGAATGAGGAGGAACCAGAGGTTTAATGGCTTTGGGTGGGTATTACCATGCCTTTGTCTTGGCTTTGGGTGGGCTTTGAGTGGGAATAGGACTGAGAGTAGGATTTCTATAGAGTTTCAACCAATGCGACTTCCAATTGATGCTGGAGGCGGGTTGTTCGGGATGTTGTACAAGGCATTTGTAATTAGGTTATATCTAAAATTTATTTATTGTATTAATTGTTCCAGCAAAATTACCATTACCCTGTTTATTTGGTGGCAGATATTTGAGGCGCTGGACTGTCAATATCATTAAATGATGCCAGATATTTATTGATATACACCTGCATGGTTTTTGACCTGTACTGCATTATGAAACGGGGGTGCTCTAAAGGGATGATCGTTTTGAAGAGGCCTTCTTCTTTGTTGAGCTTTGAGAGAAATTGGTAGTTTTTGCCGGTGCCCATGCAAAAGCAAATGTTTGTATAAATGCCAAAACCGATCTGTTGGCGAAGGGTTTCTATTATAAATGGCTTTACGGCTTGTGTTAATGCCGGCGTATCGTAATAGTTATAATTTACTTCTTTGCCTTTTTTGCTTGTTGCTGTGAAGCCAAGGGGGCATATTGAACTTATATAGAAACGGCTGTAAAATTTTTCTGCGCCGCCAAAGGCGTTGATCATTTTGTATATAAAAACGGATGATGGTTCGTGTGCGGGCTTGCCGGAATAAGGAATGCCGCACTCGCTTACGAGGCGCTTGGGGTCTGTGAAGGGTATGCCTGTGATGCCGCCGCCGAAGCGGCCGGGGTTTATGCCGAGGATCAAATGGCGTTGGTTGTTGTCGTTGTAATACTTGGTGTAAAATGCTGTAACGAGGGGCATAATGTTTTTATCTTCCTGAAAGGGGTTCATGATGCTGACGCCGATGGGAAGGGAACCTTTGAAGGTGATGTGCTGATCGAAGTGTATTAGTTTTTGGGCGAAGGAGGACATGTGTATGGTTTTTTTGTAGGAAGTAAAAAATCAAAAGTAAAAAGTAAAAATGGTGGAGGAGAGGGAATTTGTTGGTTGATAAGGAAAGAAGTTTTCTTGCAGAAGACGCGGAATTTCGGTGGGTGAGACACCCACCGATAGGAGAGGTTTTTTGTTAAGTAAAAAATCAAAAGTAAAAAGTAAAAATGGTGGAGGAGAGGGAATTTGTTGGTTGATAAATCAACGCAGGGTCTCATGCCATGCACAAGGCTATGCAATGAAGACCCTGCTCCGACCGAGTTAATTGTATTCTCGTTTTATGGTTTTTATCGTTAGGCACAATTATTTTATTAAATATTAATTATTATTTATTGTTTATTAATAAATACTTTCTATATTTGCGCTATTATTCATCTAAAATTAAACTTTATGAAGATCGGTACTGAACAAATGCTGAAGATATTATATGTGCTGTCGTGGATAATATTTGTTGGCGTATGCATTGAAGCCGGTGGTTTTATATTCAATGCCTTTTTTATGATGGTGTTTAACCCTGTTGATGCGAAGCATTTATGGCAGGAAGTTGATCTGTCGGCCCTTTATCAATATGACCATGGCCAATTTTTTGCAGAGACCTGCCTGATGAGCATTGTAGCGGTAATGAGGGCTATTTTACTGTACCTGATCGTGAAGATCTTGCATGATAAAAAGCTGAATATGGACAAGCCCTTTAGTGCGGAGCTGGGTAATTTTATCTCAAAAATATCGTGGGTGGCTGTAGCTATCGGTTTGTTCTCCGGGTGGGGTGTTAAATATACCGCATGGCTGGTTAAGCAGGGGGTGAAAATGCCCGATATAGAATATTTACGCCTGGGGGGCGCCGATGTGTGGCTGTTTATGGGCATTGTACTTTTTGTGATCGCGCAGATATTTAAGCGGGGAATTGAGATCCAAACCGAAAACGAATTAACCGTATAAGCCATGCCGATCATAGTAAACCTGGATGTAATGATGGCCAAACGCAAAATGTCGCTGAATGAGCTTTCCGAGAAAGTAGGCCTGACATTATCTAATCTCTCCATCCTTAAAACCGGCAAAGCAAAAGCGATACGTTTTAGCACGCTCGAAACCATTTGTAAGGTGCTGGATTGCCAACCGGCTGATATTTTGGAATATAAGGAGGAAGGATAATATGGATGCCCTGAAAGTAAAAAATCAAAAGTAAAAATGGTGGAAGAGAGGGAATTTGTTGGTGCTAAATCAACGCAGGGTCTCATGCCATGCATAAGGCTATGTAATGAAGACCATGCTCCGACCGAAAGTATATTATTTACTTATGCTCTTGCAAAATGTATTAATGGTTGAATATCCCCGGCATCGGCTGCTTTAATTGCATTGAGGTAAGCTGTTCGTATATCCACCTGCTTTACCAAACTGGTAGCGCCCCATGTATAGATGGGCTGCTTAAATATTTTCTCAATTACAATATCTGCCATTAACCTGCTGTGCCTTCCGTTGCCATTGGCAAAACAATGAATACTCACCAAGCGATGCTTGAAACGGATGGTTGTTTCATCGGGGCTGTATGTGTTGTTGGCGTACCAAAATCTTGTATCGTCCAACAATGTTCTTAGCGTTGCAGGTATCTGCCATTTGTCAACCCCAATGTTTTTATTGGTTTTGCGAAACTTGCCTGCCCAACCCCACACATTGCCGTACATGCGTTTATGTACTGCGCGTATAAAATCTTCTGTAAACACGGTATTGGCTTTGAAAGAACGGTTTAGCGACCATAAGACCGCCTGCTCAATATTCTGCTGTTCAAACTCGTCCAGTTCGCCACGTGTGGCAATGGTGGGAATGAGGAGCCCTTCTTTCTCGTCTTCATCCAGTGGTGTTTGCCCGTCTATGTAATCTATATCTAATCCCATAAGGTTTTAGGCATTTCGTTTTTGATGGCTATTGACCTTTCCTGAATTGCTTTTTCAATGCGCTGTTTGGTGTTTTCCTGGTCTTCCAGCTTCATGCTGTTGCTTGTGCGCATTACAATTTGTGTAGCAAGTTCTGTTGCTTTGCGGTCTATCAATGCCTCTAAACTGCCATCGTTGGGTATAAAGCCGTACACCAACTGCATGTCTAAAGCCCTCGCGGCTTCACGCAAAGCCTTTATGGTAACAGAGCCGTCTGTTTCCCTACGTTCTATATCCTGTACACTTTGTTTGGTGATGGAAAGGCGGTTGCCTAATTGCTCCATGCTCATACCAATAGCGGTACGGATGGCTTTTATCCACCCAGTAGGTGGGGGAGTCACTTTTTGCAAACCTGCGAAAACCAGCATTTTGCTGTTAAGTTGCTGTACCTGTAATGACTTTTTGCCCATAATAGTAAAGTTATACTTTGACTAAATTAAGACAAAAGTAAGAATATAATATGACAAATGATGTAAAAAAGTAAGACTATAGGCTGACTTACTAAGGGGATTTAAAAACTTTTTATTTAAGTTTGAATTGGCTATTATATTAAATAGTTTTTAACTTCTAAATAAACATGAGAAGCAAGGGCATCCCCATATTGTGGTATTGTAAAAAACAGCAAAGCGGTTGACATTTGTAATAAATTTATAAACCAATATCATGAAACATTTCCTCGTTTTTGTTTGCATTATTTGCTGTGCATCTTCGTTTGCACAATACCAGTATCCCGCCACAAAAATGGTTGACAGCAGCGATACTTATTTTGGGGTTACTTATAAAGACCCTTACCGCTGGCTGGAATATATTCAACAGCCTGAAGTAGAAAACTGGTTCAAGGCACAGGCAGATTACAGTAATTCTATTCTTAATAAACTGAATGGAAGGGATGAGCTGATCGCGGAGTGGAAGGAACTTGATAAACTGCAGCCGGCGAGGATAAGGGATATGGACTATGAGAACGGGAGGATATTTTACAGGAAAACAATGCCCGGGGAGGCAGTGGGCAAATTGTATTATAGGGAGGGTATTAATGGCGATGAACAGTTGTTGTTTGACCCCATAACTTATATACCAGGCAAAACACTAACCCTGGAAAGTATGAATGCTAGCTATGATGGTAAAAAAATACAAATAGCTTATTCCCAAAAGGGAGCTGAAGTATCAACCCTTAAGGTAATGGATGTTGATACTAAACAGTTTTTAAATGATTCAATTTACCCCTGCAGAGGAGCAGGTAACTGGACATTTGACAACAAATCTTTCTTTTATGTCTGGATAAGGTCTGCGGATAACAAAGACCCGCAGGCACGCCTCAACTCTAAAACGAGGCTGCATGTGGTGGGGACTGATATGAGCAGCGATGTTGATTTTTTCAGTGATGAAAGTCACCCTGAATTAAAAATGGACCCCCGGATATATCCTTATGTTGGTGTGAATGAAGAGTCGCCGAATTATATTTTTGGCAACGAAGGCAGCGTTCAGCCGGAACAACAGATATATTATGCGCCTTATCAAACTACAGGCAAAATAGCATGGAAGACTTTGTGCCGCTATGACGATAAGTTAGTGCGCGGGGCGACAATGATAGGTGACGATGTGTATGCAATAACATATAAAGGAGCTAAGAACTATAAGCTCATTCATACAAACCTTCAGCATGTAGATTGGGCAAATGCAGAAACTATAGCTGCGGAAAAACCAGATCAAACACTGGAAGGCGTTACTAACAGTAAAGACTACCTTTTTCTTACTTACAGCGATGGTATTAATTACCATCTTTCAAAATATAACCTAAAAACAAAAGTAACTACTGATGTAAAATTGCCTGTTTCAGGAACGTTTACTATTGAGTGCATCAATAAAAAGAGCAACCATTGTTATGTTTATCTTACCTCATGGGTGAGGCCTGTTACCGAGTTTGATTATGATGCGGATACTGATGGCTTTGCGCCAGGTACTTTTAATAAGCCCCCGGCATACCCGGCGGCTTACAATGACCTGCAGGTGAAGGAAGTGGAGGTGAAAGGGCATGATGGGGCGATGGTGCCGCTGTCTATTATTTATAAGAAAGGGATAAAGCTGGATGGCTCTAATCCCTGCATACTGGATGGGTATGGCGCTTATGGTATAAAAATAGACCCCGGTTTTTGGGTAATTGAAAATGCGCTGGCAGTGAAAGGAGTAGTAATTGCTATACCGCATGTTCGCGGAGGCAGTGAAAAAGGGCAGGAATGGTATAAAGCAGGATATAAAACGACCAAGCCGAATACCTGGAAAGACTTTATCAGTTGTGCTGAATATCTTATTTCAAGCGGTTATACATCCTCAGGTAAAATTGCAGGTACGGGAACGAGTGCAGGTGGAATCTTAATAAGCCGGGCAATAACTGAACGACCAGACCTGTTTGCGGCGGCTATTTGTAATGTTGGTTGTGCCAATGCTATGCGGCTTGAGTTTTCTGCTAACGGGCCTGTAAATATCCCTGAGTTTGGAACTGTGAAAGATAGTGTAGAGTGCAAGGCTTTGTATGTGATGGATGGAATGCAGCATGTGGTAAAAGGAACTAAATACCCTGCTGTTATCTGTGTTGGGGGATGGAATGACCCACGAGTGGTAGCATGGGAGCCAGGAAAGTTTGCGGCTGCTTTGCAAAATGCTTCTACATCAGGCAAGCCTGTATTGATGAAAGTGAATTATGATGACGGGCATTTTACTGAGGATAAGAATGTGACCTATGCAAATTTTGCAGACCAGTTTGCTTTTGCGCTGTGGCAATGCGGGGACAAGGATTTTCAAATGAAGAAGTAGGAGAGACGTTAATATTAATAATTTAGAGTTAGTTCCTATTAGGTTTGAAAATACAGATAGTTATTATTTAATGAAGTGATGCTTTGGCAAGACGGGGTTTTCCTGCCAACAAAATGATAAGGCCTATAAGAGATGACAATAGTATAACGAGGGCCGTTGCTAAACTACCTTTAAACGCCAGCAGGCCAACGCCTGAAGAGATCATTCCGCCGATGCCGATCTGTATAAAGCCTAAGAGGGCGGAAGCTGTGCCTGCGTTCTTTATAAACGGAGAAAGGGCTATGGCGGCAGCGTTTGGATAGGTGATGCCTGCACAGGAAAGGATGACGAAAAGAAAACTGATATTCTGCCATAAACCATACCACCCGTTAAAGACACCAAGTAAATAAAAGATGCCGAAGGCTACCTGGATGATGAGAGCTGTTTTAAATATCTGTTCGTTGGAGAATTTGTGTGTAAGCAAATGATTTAACTGACTTCCACCAATGAAGCCAACTGAAAGAAGAGCGAAAATTGCTCCATAGACTTTGGCTGCGACATGAAATTCACCCATGAAAATGGCAGGCGAACCAGCGACGTATACGAAAAGGCCTGCGAAGGAAAAAGTGCCTGCTAATGCGAATACATAGAATGAGGGATCCACTAAAACGAATTTAAAGCCTTTTATGATCGGCTGCGGTTTAAGTGATATTGAAGGGTTTGGTTGCTGGCCTTCGGGCAAAAAGAAAAAAATAAGAACGAGTACTATTAAAACAATTGCTGCGAGGAGCAAGAATACATAATGCCAGCCAAGAGATGTGACGATAAAGCCGCCAATGGTGGGAGCAAGCATGGGAGAGGCACCGAGTATCAACATAAGGAAGGATATGATGCGTGCAGAGTCTTTGGGAGGAAAGAAATCGCTTACCATTGCCAGTGCAGCAACTGAAGCAACACAGCCAAAAAGTGCTTGTGCAAATCTTATAACCAGCAATGCATGAATGGTGCCGGAAGTTGCGCAACCTACCGATGCTATAATATAGAGACAAAGCCCAAGATATAAAGGCGGTTTTCTTCCAAAGCGGTCGAGCAGGGGGCCATAGAGTATCTGACCTAACGCAAAGCCTAAAAAGTATGTTGATGCTGACAAAGCTACATTGCCAATGGTGGTATGAAAATCAGCTGCAATTTTTGGAAAGGCAGGGAGATACATATCAATTGAAATAGGAGTGATGGTGTTCAATGCCCCCAGCATGAGAATTAAAAAGAACCTTCGTTTTTTACTTATAAGAGCAGTTGCAGGCATGTAATTTTTTTGTTGGTCTCGTGATTATAGAAGGTAAATATAATTGAAAGGAAATATTGATGACTTTTGGATAGAAAAATGCCTTGTATTTTCAATCAAACTATAACTGGGAAAATAACTGGTTTAGTTACCAAGTCACAAAAGATCTATTTCCCTCCAATGACAGGGAAACGTGGGATACTATTTCTCCTGAAGAAATCGGTTGGTGCCAGTGTGAAGTCGATTCGCTGATTAACTATATTGGCAAAACAAATGGAAAAGCGTTTATACTTTTACAGAATGGAAAAATAGTAATTGAAAAATATTATGGCACGTTTACAGAGGATAGTCCATGGACTGGAATTCAGCAGGGAAAAGCCTAACAGCTTTTTTGTTAGGGGCTACGTAGGAACAAGGTTATTTACTTCTAAAAATATAAATTTATGCTATGGATACTTATGGTGGCTCAATGGAAAATCATCGTATCATTGCCTCAGACACAGTACCAGATCACCGGCACCCTTGTCCCAGACTCACCTCCTGATATATTGCAGCCCTTGGCAAAACAACTTGACAGGTTCTTTTCGGAATTTGTGTTAATTAAATTCATTTTTTGCTTTAAAACCATTCAGTTTCCCTTTTAACCAAAGCTTATAGTCTTTCTTAAGTTGTTTACTGTTTTGCTCGGTGAGGGATTCCGGGTCAAGATCATTCAAATCGGGTTTGCCGGCATTTACCCAGGCGGTATACCAGAAGTTGGCGACATCCTGGATGGAGTGCCGAAGTTGATTTTCCACCATTCCGTTGAGTGCTTTGTGGTAAGCTTCGGCATAAGCGAGGGAATGAGCGGGCACGCCGTAGCTGTTGCGGACAATATGTCCAAGGCTGTCGGTTTTATATACTTTATCCTTGGGAAAAGTGGCGCGAAGGTTTCGCTCAACAAGCAATAAAGTGTCGGCAAGGCTGTGAGTATGTTTGATAATGTTCCATGTTTCGGTGGTAACGTCGGAAATGTAGGCAGCATCGTTTACGCGGAAGTTATAATTGTATCCAAACAGTTCAGGAAGTTGCGATTCCCAAAACGCATGAATACCGTGCTGGTTGGTTAATTGGCCATCGTAGTTAAGAGCGGTATGTAAAGGCATGTTTGCATCGCCAAGATAATGGCCAAGGTCTGCTGCGAAGAACAAGATCTCTGTTTTCTGTTTGTATTTAAAGGCTTTGGTGAGCTTTGCCATCACATCCTGGATGTACCAGGGGAGAATACCGTTCTTTTGCATAAAAGCGCTATCATATTTAGCAGAAGCGGGTTTCATAGTGCGGGGAATGTTGTCAATATTTACCGAATCGTAGGACTCAATATCAATATAATGGCGGGGAGGTTCGGCTTTATCGTTGATAGCATATTTGCGCAGGTCGGGAACGGTTGATTCTTCGGTAATAAAATCAATATGGTTGAAGAAAAAGGTGCGCATTTCTACAGGAAGCGCAAAAACAGCGGAATGATCGATGTGTTCATGCCCCCAAACGCCCCATGCAAAGAGGGAAACAGAAATAAAGACAGCGAAAGTTGACAGAATGAGCCTGATCGTAAGTTTCTTGTTCATGGATGATTATTTATCTGCAAAATTGAATAGAAAGAAACAGGCGAAAATGATGATATAGTTATTTTATCAACTGCATACCGAGATAAACGGCGCCCATACCGAATATAATGCTGCAGCCAATGTATAAGCCGGCGGTAAAAAAGTCATGCTCCCGCAAAAGAATGATGTTTTCTAATGAGAATGCGGAGAATGTGGTGAAGCCCCCGCAGAAGCCGGCCATTAAAAACAGGCGCGTGGTTTCGGAAAAGATATTTCCTTTCTCAGCAATGGCCAGAAATAGTCCGATACAGAAGCAACCGACAATGTTTATGGCAAAAGTGCCGAAAGGAAAGGCTGAAGGATGGTTTTTCGAGATTAAAATTTGAATTAAATACCTGCAAACGCCCCCGATCGCGCTGCCTAATGCCACTGCTAAAATGGTTTTCATAACTATTGTTGATGATTAAAGATTGCCATTGAATGTATATTTGAGATCAACGAGCCAATTGTCATTATTCTTGATCACTTTAAGCTTGTGCGCGATATTATCATAAGAGTTTTTGTAGTAAATAATGTGAACTGAATCGCTAACCGTTTCCTCCTGGTCAATAATGATGGATGCGCTCTTATATTGCTGCTTAAGCATGGTGCTTTTTGCGTTATATTCTTTTTGAATTGAGTCAAGAAGGTTGTTGTTTGTGGCATTTGGCAGCATATAAAACGATGCTTTGTTAAAATCGCCCTTTAGGCAGCCATCAATGAATTCGCGGCCGGCATCAAAGGCATTCTCTGCGGGCGGATATTTGCTCCCGCAGGATGCTAACGTAATAAAAGCCATTAAAAAACCGAGTACTGCTTTCATAAAATTAAATTTAGTCTTACTTTAAATCTTTTATCCCATCCTTTGACATCCGTAAAACAGATTTTAAATCAAACGACACCTTCCATTGGCCATCTTCTCTGACTAAATAAAGTTTTACCCCTGTGTTCCTTTCGGCAGGTGATACCTCTGCTGTGGCATAATCTCCGTTTACTTGTACATTTTTGACGATAAAAGGTTCATCAGCATTCTCCGATTGTGCAGTTGCAGTAAAATTTGCCATTGTTTCCAGCACTTGGCGGCTTTCTTTTGTAGAATATTTCTCTGCCTCTATAAAGTTTTTCTGCTGCAGGGCAGTAAAGAATTTTTGTACAACCTCTTCGGGCTGTAAGCTTACAGTACATGCTGCAAAAACAGCTACTAATATGATCAAAGAGGATATTTTATTCATAAAATAATTTGAACTTCCTCCAAATATATACTTACCTGTTGAATAAAACGAAGAGGCAACATTTTTGTGTTGCCTCCTGTAGAAACTATGTGTAAGTCTGATCCTTTATTATGAATGATGCCTGAATTCTTCTACTTCTTTCTCCCTGTCGTAGGCTTTAATGATCGCTTTCACAAGCTTATGGCGCACTACGTCTTCTTCGTCAAGCTCAATGTGAGCAATGCCGTCAATATTGCGGAGGATACGGCTTGCTTTTTCAAGGCCGCTACGCTGGTTGCGGGGCAGATCCACCTGGGTGGGGTCGCCAGTGATAATTGCTTTTGCGTTGCCACCGATACGCGTTAAAAACATTTTTATCTGTAGGTCATTTGCGTTCTGGGCTTCATCCAAAATGATGAAAGCATTGTCCAATGTACGTCCACGCATATAGGCAAGTGGGGCTATCTCAATAGTTCTGGTGGTCATATAATAGCCAAGCTTATCGGCTGGTATCATATCATCCAAGGCATCATAAAGCGGGCGCAGGTAAGGATCGATCTTTTCTTTCAGATCGCCGGGAAGGAAACCAAGGCTTTCGCCAGCTTCTACGGCGGGGCGCGTAAGGATGATCTTCTTAACCATTTTGTTTTTCAACGCGCGCACCGCAAGGGCAACGGCTGTATAGGTTTTACCGGTACCGGCAGGGCCTACTGCAAACACAACATCGTTCCTGTCTGCGGCCTGAACCATCTTTTTCTGGTTGGCGGTTCTTGCACGAACTGTTTTACCGTTGGGGCCAAATACCAGGATGTCATTGGGATGGCGGTCAACAAAATGGTCAATGGTTTCTGCATCATCACCGCCGAGGATCTGCTCAAAATAGTTCTCGGTAAGATCACCGTTGCGCTCCATATACTGGATGACAAGGTCTATCTTGTCCTTTGCATTTTCTATCTGCTCAGGCGCGCCGCTTAACTTTATTTGTGTGCCGCGGGATAAGACTTTTAAGCAGCGGGAATTTCTTCTTCAGCAGGTCGAGCTTCTTGTTGTTTACACCAAAGAACTCAATGGGGTTAACAGTGTCGAGGTTAATGATAGTTTCTGTCAATGTGTTTTTTTTATTTAGTGAATGGATATTGATGCCTTATTTCGTGATATCAAATTTAATTAATGATCGGTGATAAGGTAGTTTTTCATTATCAACAAATGTGGAAAGAGAAGAGTTTAACAATTACTGTATTAAATATCATGCCTGCTTTATTTGTAGGTGCAATAATGGCAGGAAACAATTTCGGTAAAGGCTGCGTATGTGAATCAGTGGAGTCTAGTGAAGGTGGCAGGAAGGACGCAGGGAGGCGGCATGGAGGAGGAAGGCGGTTATTTAGAATAAAATGGAAGATAAGGATAGAATTTTCTGAAGAATTGACAGGTGGCAAGATCAACTAACAGGGAATATTTTTGTATGTGCGAGATAATAGAAAATTTATTTATAGACAGGATTTTTAAATATTGAAATAGTTATTACTAATATATTAATTGGAAACTAATTACGACTATATCATTACTGGAGCGGGTTTGGCGGGGTTGAGTCTGCTTTACAGGATGATGCAGGAGGAATTTTTTAGTGATAAAAAAATTCTTGTTGCGGATGAATTTGTGAAAAATAAAAATGATCATACGTGGTGCTTTTGGGAAAAGGGGAAGGGAGTGTTTGAGGAGATCGTTCATCATAAATGGAAGGAGATGGACTTTTATTCAAACGAGTTTTCGGAGAGGGTGGAGATAGCGCCGTATGAATATAAAATGATAAGGAGTATCGATCTTTATGATCGTGTTATTGAGGCTGCAAAACAAAAGGGGAATATTCAATTTTTGTATGGCAGGGTTGAAGGGGTTGGAAATGAGAATGGGAAGGCATGGGCTATTGTAAATGGGGAAAAGTTTTATGCCAGCCATTTATTCAACAGTATTTTGTTTAACCCAATATTTAGCGGGAAATATAATTTGTTGCAACATTTTAAGGGATGGGTGATAGAAACGGATGTGCCTGTTTTTGATGCAGGCATTGCGACGTTTATGGACTTTCGTGTGAGACAGGGATACGGGACGACTTTTGTTTATGTGCTTCCTGTGGCGGCTAACAGGGCTTTGGTGGAATATACTTTGTTCTCAGAAAAAGTATTGGGGCAGGAGGAATATGATGCTGCATTAAAAAGTTACCTTGAAGATCATCTTCAACTAAATAGTTATACAATTGTTGAGGAGGAGTTTGGGGTTATCCCGATGACGGATCATAGGTTTTCAAAAGGGGATGAGAATGTTGTTAATATTGGCACTGCGGGCGGGCAGACGAAGGGGAGCAGCGGGTTTACGTTTCAATTTATACAAAAACATTCGGCGGCTATTGTGGATGCGCTTATGCATCATAAAGACCCACATATTAAGACATCGTTTTTTAAACAAAGGTTTCGTTTGTATGACCGCGTTTTGTTGCATATTCTTTATCATAAAAAGATGAATGGAGATGCGATTTTTGCGCAGTTGTTTAAAAGAAACCCTGCACAGCTTGTGCTACGGTTTCTTGACAATGAAACAAATTTTTGGGAAGAGTTGAAAATTATGCGAAGTGTGCCTATGCGAATCTTTTTGCCTGTGGCGTTAAGGGAATTGTTTTTAAAGGAAAGATGAACGATGTAAGATGACAGTTGACAGGAAGAATTGACCGCCTATCCCGCATGGACTATAAACCATAAACAGTTTCAATTACTTTTGCAGAGTTATATTATTGGACAAGGCCTCGTAGTACAATGGATAGTATATGAGTTTCCGAAGCTCCGGATACAGGTTCGATTCCTGTCGAGGCCACCAAAACTACAAGACTGTTTAAAATCGTCTATATATTGTACCCTTTAGGGTATAAATTAATGCAATAATCTTAGTTTATACCCTTTCAGGTATATTTTCAAATATATTCCTTATATTTGTACCCTATAGGGTATAATATGGAACAACCGACCGCTTTAGTAAGTTTCTTAAAAGATAAACGCAGGCAGCTAAATCTTACTCAACCTGACCTGGCTGCAAAGGCGGGTGTAGGGTTGCGTTTTGTACGTGAAATGGAGCAAGGCAAAACCACCCTGCGTATGGATAAGGTGAACCAGGTATTAAAACTATTTGGCGCTGAAATGGGTGTTGTTGCCGTTGACAGAAATAAATTGATGAATGAGAAAGGCTGAAATAAAAATGCATGCAAATGCGGCAGGATGGCTTGTGCAGTATGAGGAAGGGTTTTTATTTACCTATGCCGAAGCATATTTGAACAGTGAACATGCAGAGGCGGTAAGTTTAACGCTAAATCACATCAACTGGAGTTGAAGGCTGTTCAATGAACGCGTTCATATTTTTTCTTAAATCTCTATATTTTCTTTAATCTTTCCTATAGCTGGTTCGATAATTGTACTTTTGGGGCACGGACGGTTAAATCAAATTATTTATAAAAATTGAAAGAACAGAAATGAAAAAAATCAAATTCTCTTTGTTTGTGGTTGCGGCATTGCTGACAACAGCGTTTGCAAACGCACAAAGCGCGGACAGCATCATTAGTAAAACTATTGACGCGATAGGTGGAAAGGCCAAGATGGCTGCCATCACTTCCATGTATATTGAATCTACCACTACAGTAATGGGTAACGAAAACGCCACCAAACTGACCTTTTTGAACGGGAAGGGGTTTAAAATGGAAACTTCATTTAACGGGCAGCCTATTATACAATGTGTTACGGATAAGGGTGGATGGATGATAAACCCAATGATGGGGAGTTCGGACGCACAACCGCTGCCAGCTGAAATATATGCTACAGTTAAGGACAAGATAAATATTGGAGGGCCGTTAGGAAATTATATGGCTGAGGGCTATAAGGGCAGAACTGGCCGGCACGGAAAAAGTTGGAGATGTGATGGCTTATAAAGTGAAATTAACCAAGGGAGACGCCACCGATACCTACTATATTGACCCTAATACTTACTATATTTTAAAGAGTGTGATGTCTACGGGCGGGCAGGAAACTACCAGCAGTTTTTCCGACTATAAGAAAACGGATTTTGGTTATGTGATTCCTTACACTACTGAGATCGTTACGCCGCAAGGCTATTCGGTTGCATCGACGGTTACAAAAGTGCAGTTTAACCAGCCGGTTGACCCTACGTTTTTTGATATGCCAAAATAATTATTACTTCTTTTTAGAGCAGCCGGTAGTATTGCCGGCTGTTTTTTTCTATAACTGCATTTCGGGTACTTCACCAGGCACTGTCAGTCTGCCTAAGGTTTTGCTCTTTATTTCTTCTACCGTTACGCCGGGCGCTCTTTCTTTTAGTACAAAGCCATCGGGCGTTACATCAAGCACGGCGAGGTCAGTTACTATTTTTTTTACACAGGCAAGCCCCGTTAGAGGCAGTGTGCACGCAGGCAGCAGCTTGCTTTCGCCTTTTGGGTTGGTGTGCTGCATGGCCACTATTATGTTCTTTGCGCTGGCTACCAAGTCCATGGCGCCGCCCATGCCTTTAACCATTTTGCCGGGTATTTTCCAGTTGGCAATGTCGCCTGTGTCGCTAACTTCCATTGCGCCGAGCACGGTGAGGTCTATTTTGCCGGCGCGTATCATGCCAAAGCTTTCGGCACTGTCGAAAAAGGAGCCGCCGGGGATGACGGTGACGGTTTCTTTGCCGGCGTTGATGAGGTCGGCGTCTATTTCTTCTTCGACCGGGTAGGGGCCCATGCCAAGGATGCCGTTCTCGCTTTGGAGGATTACGGTGATGCCTTGGGGAATGTAGTTGGCGACAAGCGTTGGGATGCCGATGCCGAGGTTTACATACATGCCGTCCTGCAGTTCCTGTGCGATGCGTTTTGCGATGGAGAATTTATCGAGGGGCATAATTAAAAAGTAAAAAGTAAAAAGTAAAAAGTAAAAAAATGTTGGTTGATGATTTGAAGTTAAAGGTATGTGATTTAGACCAGAATTAAAGAAGTTGCGGCATTGGTTTTGGGTTTCAATCTTTTATTAAATCGCCATCGTATATCATACCTATGAAAAAAATCTTTACGTGCCTGATCTGTGCGGCATGCGTTTTTTCAACCTCTGTATTTGCGCAGGCTATTGATAATGCTACCGCGTCCAGGAATATTGACAGCAATAAATATTTCAGGATAAACTATGAGAATGATTATTTCGCGGGGTCGGACAGGGATTATACACAGGGGATTTTGGTGGAAAAAGTGAAGCCTTCGTTTGCGAGGTTCCCATTGTCCAAATTGTTGTGGCGGCCTAAGAATAGTGTTGTGAAGTATGGTATTGCGCTGGAAGATGATGCTTATACCCCAAACGATATAACGAGCGATTCCATAGTCTTTGGTGACCGGCCGTATTCCAGCGACCTTTTTCTGAAAACGTTTCTTATTGCTGTGAATGATGTGCAAAGGACGAGGGTAAGCGTTTCCCTGAGCACGGGTATTATTGGGCCATGGGCTGGGGGGAAAGTGATGCAGTCAAGCATTCATCACTGGATAAATTATAAGCAGCCGGAGGGTTGGGGCTACCAGATAAGTAATGATGCGGTGCTGAATTACCAAGTGGATTATGAGAAGGAATTGTTTAACGCGGGAAGCCATTTTTCATTTGCTTCGTTTAATAGCGCGAGGGTAGGGACGCTGAGTGATAAGGCATCCACAGGTATCGATCTCATGGCGGGGAATTTTTATTCACCTTATAAAGACAATGGCCATCGGCGGGTGAAGAAGTTCCAATGGTATGCTTACGGGCAGCCATTGGTGAGTGTTGTGGGATATGACGCAACGCTACAGGGCGGTGTGTTTGACCATACCAGCCCTTATACCATACCTGCAGCCGATATTAACCGCTTTACGCTACAATACCGGTTTGGGTTTGTAATCATCTTTAAAAAGCTCTATTTGGAATATTACCGTACAGGGCTATCCAAAGAATTTACCACAAGTGTTTACCACAAAACTGGTGGGATAGAAGTAGGGTTTGGATTTTAATGAAAGGCGAGGCCTTAGGTTCATTTGCCAAACTTTTGGGTTATAGACCTAAACGATCTTCTAAAAGACGTAAACGTTTACGTCAGAGTACGTAAATGATCCTCCAAATAACGTAAACGATCCTCCAAAAGATGTAAACGTTTACGTCAGCATACGTAAACGATCCTCAATTGACGTAAATGATGCTCTAAAAGACCTAAACGATCCTCAAAATGACGTAAACGATCATCTTGTTGGATAAAGGGAATTAATTCAGGTCATCCTCATTCAATTCCTCATCGCTGAAATTCATTTGCCCAAGGTTCATCATACTTCCCATCAGATCTTTGAACTGGATAATTCCCTCTATTGTTTTTTTGCTGATAAGCGAATGGGCAGAAAGGCCATGCAGCACGAACTCCATGAGCAATGCATTTTCCTTTTCGCTTGCATGAGGGAAGTATTTTTTTACAAAGCCGTAGAGGCCATCTACTTTATATAAGGCTGCTATTTTATCGGCATCTTTAATATCCATCAACATATCCAGGTGGTTGCCGGAATCGAACCAGTGGGTTATTGTTTTGTACGGATTTTCCGGCTCTTTTGCCTGCTGCGATGGCTTGCCTGTTGGCTTTCTCTTTTTTAGCGTTTCAGGATTTGGAAAATAAGTGATGAACTGGGTGCGGATGGCTTTGTCCAATAAATTCAACGCAACCTGGTATGGGCCTTCCTGTTCGCCTTCATAGACTAATTCTATCTTGCCGGTGATGGATGGAATAATGCCTGCAAGGTCGCTGATCCAAACCTGTGTGTGTTTTTCATTTTGAATGATGGCGCGCCTTTCAGCACTGCTCACAGCGTTTTCAAACGCAGCAATGGTAAGCCTTGCGCTCACACCACTCTTTTTGTCAACATATTCATTAGTGCGTGCTTCAAAAGCGATCTGCTCTATTAAACGCTTCACCAGGTCGCTTACAGTTACCTTAGCTTTTTGTTCTTCGTTTACATTTGCTTCCTGCTCAGTGATGGCCAGGGAGTTCTCAATTGTTTTTGGATAATGGGTGAGTATCTGGCTTTGAATCCTGTCTTTTAAAGGGGTAACGATGCTGCCGCGATTGGTATAATCTTCAGGATTTGCGGTGAACACAAACAAGATATCAAGCGGCATCCGCAGCCTGAAACCGCGTATCTGTATATCACCTTCTTCCAAAATATTAAACAGCGCAACTTGAATGCGTGCCTGCAGATCGGGTATTTCATTGATAACAAAAATGCCCCTGTTGCTGCGGGGGATGATACCATAATGAATTACCCTTTCATCAGCAAAACTAAGGCGGAGGTTGGCGGCTTTTATGGGGTCGATGTCGCCGATGAGGTCTGCAACGCTAACGTCGGGTGTTGCGAGTTTTTCTCCATAGCGTTCGCTCCTGTGCAGCCAGACAATGGGTGTTTCGTCGGCATGTTCTGCAATAAGGTTTTTTGCATATTTGCTTAATGGGTTGAATGGGTCGTCGTTGACCTCGCTGCCTGCGATGATGGGTATATATTCATCCAGCAGTTCAGTCATTTGGCGCGCCATACGCGTTTTTGCCTGCCCGCGCAAACCAAGGAACAAAATGTTATGGCGTGATAATAGTGCACGCTCTGTATCCGGGATCACACTGTCTTCATAACCGATGATGCCTGTGAAAGGATTTTCTTTCTGGCTGATCTTTGTAATAAGGTTCTTTCTTATCTCGTCTTTAATAGGTTGGCTTTTATAACCACTCTTTTTTAATTCACCTAAGGTTTTGATCTTTTCTATATTCATTATTGTTTTTTATTTTTTATTGCCAGAAAGGCGCAAGACACAGAGTGTTTTTTATGAGAAAATTTGTGTCTTTATTACAAATCAATACACTGTTTTCCGTTTGCCGCTTTCAAAATCTTTGAAGATAAAGGAGCCGAGCTTATCAAGAGAAGCAAAGAATGCTTTCCCGTTGTTTGTTTCGGTGAATTCTGTTACAAACTTTTGCAAATAGGGATCGGAGGCTATCATAAATGTGGTGATAGGTATTTTGAGCTTCTTGCATTGCGCGGCAAGGTTGATACAACGGTTGGTTATCTTCCTGTCGAGGCCGAAAGCGTTTTTGTAATAACGACCGCCTATTTTAAGACAGGTTGGTTTGCCATCGGTGATCATGAATATTTGCTTGTTGGGGTTCTTTCTCCTGCGGAGAAGGTCCATGGCTAACTCAAGCCCTGCAACGGTGTTTGTATGGTATGGGCCAACTTGCAGGTAAGGCAGGTCTTTTATTTCCACTGGCCATGCATCGTTACCAAAGACTACGATATCTAATGTGTCTTTAGGATACTTTGTAGTGATGAGCTCGCTTAATGCCATGGCTACTTTCTTTGCAGGCGTTATCCTGTCCTCCCCATAAAGTATCATGGAGTGGGAAATATCGATCATTAACACGGTAGAAGTCTGCGCTTTAAAATCTGTTTCCCTTATCTGGAGGTCATCTTCATGCATCATGAAGTTCTCAACACCATGATTTATCTGTGCGTTGCGAATGCTTTCTGTGAAGTCGATCTGCTCAAGCATATCACCGAACTGAAAGGGGCGGTGGTCGGGGCTTACTTCATCCCCCTGACCGGGTTTGCGGGTGTTGTGGTCGCCCTGTTTGCTCTTTTTTATCTTACCAAATATTTCTTCGAGGCTGCGTTTACGGATGCTTTGTTCGCTTTTTGCGGTTATTTCTATCTTACCTGTTTCATTGTTATCCTTTATATAACCATTGTTCTTCAGGTCATCGATAAAGTCACCCATGCCGTAGTCTTCGCCGGTGAGTTTGTATTGTTTGTCCAGTTCGTTGAGCCACTGGAGGGCTTCCGCTACATCGCCGCTAGTGTAATTTAGCATCTGCATGAAGAGATCGAGCAGTTGTTCAAACTGGCTCTTTGTGTTTTCGCCGGGGTCGTATTTGATAAAACGGTTTCCTATCATAACTGTAAAATACACCAAAATTAAATACAACTATACTAACAGTTGGTTAAGGAATTGGTTGGGAGAAAATATTTTACGCATTCCGCAAGATGGTGGGAAAGAAAAAATAGTTTTGACAGAGAAAATGAGCGTATGGCTGAATGGGCATGAGTGGACATTAGGTGGGAATTGAGTGGGAACCTGGTGGGAATTACTATGAAAGGAGGGTAATAAAAATTAGAACTGAAAAAGAGAATTTTAAAAAAACATATTAATAAGATGAAAAATAGTGGAAACTTTTTTAATGCGTTTGTTAATGCTGGAAAGGGAATGAAGCATTTTTTTTTGCTTGAGCGAAATGGTAAGGTGCAAAGTGTTGTTGGTTTAGTGGCCATTGTTGCATCCATTGTGCTGCATATTGCCGCTATGGAATGGGTCGCAGTTTTGTTATGTATTGGGGGTGTTTTAAGCTTAGAAATGCTGAACAGCGCTTTGGAGAAATTGTGTGACCTGGTGGATGAAGAATATAACCCCGCGATAAAAATAATTAAGGATGTTTCGGCGGGGGCGGTGCTTTGGGCTTCAATGATAAGCGTGGTAATTGGAGGAATCATTTTTTTGCCGAAGCTGGTTGTTTTTTTATGAGGCTGACCAATTGTTTTGCGGAGGTATGGAAGCCCCTGGATGATAGCTAAAGTTAATAATAACGTAACATTCATTAGGGGGGAAAAGAATAATACGATTTTACCTTGCGCAAAATTTCTAATGAAAAAAATTATTACACTTCTGGTTGTTGCAGCCTTTGTTCAGTGCGGACATGCTCAAATCACGCTTCCAAGTTTATTCGCTCTTTCATCAGGTACCTATTCCATGAATGGATGGGATTCTGCGGCACCTGCAGGTTCATACCCTACGGATATGCGGTTTTATTTTACCATTAATGCAGAAAGCAGCAGCGGAGATGGTTATGACTCCAGTGCGGAAGCGAATACCGATTATAATTGCCCGTATAACCTTGCTTCCAGAAACAGGATGTTAGGATTAAATGCAGCAGGTTTTGCTTTTCTTGCTACCAGTAGCCCACAATATAATGATTGCTCAAGCGCCGTTACTACTGCTGATTCAGACCGGTTTGTAGGTGTGGCAGAAATGGGTTTAAACTCTACGGGCAAAACTAATATTGGCGTAAAATGGGTCAGCGACCTCATTACTGTTGGTGATTCTTCTGTTCCAAGGAATTACACAGTAAGGCTGCAATACCGTGTTGGCGCTACAGGAAAATATACGGATGTTACTGCTAATGGAAATCCTGTTGAGTTCAACAGTATCGGGAAAGTTGCAGGTGTAAGAGGAACTGTTGCTGCAACCTTACCTGCCGCTTGTAATAACCAGGCTGTGCTTTATATACGCTGGGTATATTTCCAGGATGTTTATGCCGGAACCGGCACAAGGCCTGAAATATCAATGGATTCAATAGAAGTTGGCGCTAACTTATTACCTGTAAACCTTCTTTCTTTTAGTTCAGTATTGAATAACGGCAGTGTTTCTTTGGCATGGCAAACCGTGAACGAAGTTGAATTCAGCCATTATGAGGTAGAAAAAAGTATAGATGCTGTTTCTTTTACAAGTATTGGCGAAGTGCCAGGTAAAAATATTCCAGGCGTTAATAATTATAGCTTTTCTGATGATAAACTGATAACCGGTAATTCTTTCTATCGTTTAAAAATGGTTAATGATGATGGTTCTTCTTCTTACAGCGGTATATTGAACGTGACCGTTAAAGCTACAACACATATAAGCGTTTATCCAAATCCGGTTACAAATAGTGTGGTATTGTCTCATCCGCAGGCGTTAAGCGGCGCTACGATCCAAATTATAGGAAGTGATGGTAAGAGAGCAGGCTTGTATAATGTGCAATTAAATGCCGTTCAAACTGCGGTTGATGCATCTAAATTAGTAAGGGGCAATTACTTTATTGTTTATCATAATGGCACACAAACCCTGACAACACCATTCCTGAAGCAATAATATTTAACGGTAAGTGGTGAGCAGTGAGTTGTGAGGGAGCCTAAAGAGGCGTTAAAGAAGCTCAATTTCAAAAAGCGGGTAGGCATATTTAAAAATAATTCTAAAACCGGTTGTTATTTCAGCCGGTTTTTTTATACCTGTTAGTTTCTGCTTGTAGCATATTCTTGATCCCATTAACTATTTGTTCATATTGGGGTAACATTAAGGTAACATTAGTAGAGGTTATTTGCAACTCAAAATTCGCCTCATATTTTATTTGCGAGGGGGCGCGATCTTATCATTTAGTTCAACTTTTCAAAAATTAACTGTTAGATGTTTAAACCATTCCTGATCACTGCCATAGCATTACTGGTAGTAAGCACTGCTTTTTCACAGGTGACATTGACCTCCCAGGATCAAAAAACTACCCTGAGTATAGGTGGCCTTTTTTCTGCTTATTATAACCTAAGGCTTTTAAAGCCAGGTTATGATAATTATGACCACAATACCCCGGACTTAAAAGATATGGAACTGGACTTTTGGGGAAAAGCGGACAAAGATTTTGTATATGAACTGAAAGTGAATTTTGCAGAGCTGATAACAAACGCAGCATCCGGAGGCATTAACGGGAATGCTTTTTCTGCTGATGACCCAGGGCTAAAGAGTGGCTACGTTATGTACACGGGTATCCCCATTCATATAAAATTGGGATGGGATAAAACGCCCTTTTCCCAGTCTTCTATAACTGACAACTACGAGTCACCTTTTTGGAGCCATGACCTATTAAGTGGTGGGGATGTTTTTTCGCGCAGGGATGTGGGTTTAACATTGAGCAGCAGCCTGTGGCAGGAAAGGATCAATATTTATGGGGGAGCTTACTCAGGGCTTGGGGACTATTTTATTTATAACAATCAAAGTGACGCAAGCGGCCAGCCAGAATATATAGGGCGTGTAGACTTTTCATATCCTAAAAAATATGATTATAAATCGGTTGACCTAGCGGGTTCTACTGTTCCAAAATTCCGCATTGGGGCAGATATACGCTATACTAATAAAACGCAACCGGGCAGCAATACACTGGACCCTGTTCTTTTGGGCGACTATGATCTGAATATGGTTGATGGCAAGAAGATGGGTTATGGATTTGACTTTTCAGCAGAATATCAGCATTTTTCTGTTCAATTAGAGAATGATATGATAAGACTTCAACCTGTAAGCCAGGGCGATGCATTGTATCAAGGCACTGCGGAAAGCTTTAATCAAAATAAGGTAAACGCCGGGGGTTGGGTTGGCTGTGTCAACTATTACTGGAAGGGAATAAAGTCTGTGTTTTCTGTTAAATATGACAATGTTAATTTGAATGACCTGGTTGCGGGACATGCTGAGAATTTATATGTTGGATATGGTTATTTGGTGAAAGGCTGGAACGCCTGCCTGAAAGCAGAATGGGTCAGGCCTTTGGTAGAAGATGTGAATTCTGACCCACTTAAATATACTAATAATTTCAGAGTAGGTATGCAGATCATGTTTGATAACCAGGAATTTGCACGATAAAGCATTAATTAAAAAAATAATTTAGTTAAAATAGTTTACATGAAAAAAATAGCATTATTAGTTGTTTTGGCTTTCATTTATTTCTTTGCTGCTACGTCCTGTGTTAAAGATAGAACGATGCCCGTAGTTGTATCACCTCAGGATACAACAGGGATAACAAATGATACACTTTACCTGATCGATTACTGGAATTTTAACAGCGCGGATACTACCCAGATGCTGGTGCCAAACTCTACGGTGAATGGGGCAAACATAACGTGGGTAGCGGCTTATTATGATGCGGTTGACCCAGGGTCAACGATCAATGCAAGAAACAACGATACTGCGGGCACGGGCCTGCGTATGAGAAACCCTTTTACATCAGTTACATTTAATATGCCCACTACGGGCTACCAAAAACCTATATTGACTTTTGCTGCAGAAAGCTCATCCAGCAGTGGCCCAACTGTGGACGATATTTTTTATACTTTAGACGGCTCAACCTTTGTCAACACAGGTTTACCGGCTGCTTCATTTATGCTTAGCCAAACAGACTGGACACAATACCAGTTTGATTTCTCTACTATTGCAGGGGCGACCAACAACCCTAATTTTGCAGTTCAATTTGTGCCTGCAAACAATAATACAGGCACGTCGGGAAATGACCGGTATGATAATGTGACGCTTGAAGCGTATAAGCAATAGTTAGACACAATAGAGTTTTAATACTTAGTTAATGCCTTCGAGGAGTTTGTTCTGCGAAGGCATTTTGCTGTGAAGGATGCTGTCGTTTGGGCTGGGAAGGTACAAAGGCGTGAAGAGAATGATCAGGAAGGCAGATGAATGATGGATTTAAAGTCATCCTAAAAGGGTAGCTTTAAATTCTCATCCGTATCGTATTTACCATTAAAATCCTAAAGCTCTTTAAAATAAAAGATCATGATCTAAGTTTGCATGACCAAATATGAACTACTCACAAACACTTGATCACCTTTTCACAAAACTTCCGATGTACAGCCGCATCGGCGCCGCGGCTTACAAAGAAGACCTCACCAACACCATCCATTTATGCGCGGCATTAGATAACCCACACACAAAATTTAAAAGCATACACATCGCCGGAACCAACGGCAAAGGCTCCGTAAGCCACATGTTGTCCGCAGCGCTTCAAACTGCGGGGTATAAAGTTGGGCTTTATACTTCGCCCCACCTAAAAGACTTCAGGGAAAGAATAAAAGTGAATGGAGAAATGTGCGGCGAAACCTTTGTTGTTGATCTTGTTCAGAAGATAATGCCCCTGATCGAAGAAATAGAACCTTCTTTCTTTGAAATAACAGTAGCAATGGCCTTTGAATATTTTGTGCAGCAGCAGGTAGATATTGCCGTCATCGAAGTTGGCCTTGGCGGCAGGCTCGACAGCACAAATATCATCCTGCCAGAGCTTTCTGTCATCACCAACATCGGTTGGGACCACATGAACATGCTCGGCAATACCCTTGAGAAAATAGCTTTTGAAAAAGCAGGTATCATAAAAGAAAATATTCCCGTTGTAATTGGCGAAACCATCAAAGAAACCAAACCCGTTTTTGATATGGTTGCTGCAAGAAAAAAATGCGCAGATAATTTTTGCACAGGAAAAGCGCTATGTAACCGATTGGGATTATCAGCATCATCAACTGCAGGCAACCGTTGCTGATATTAAAACAGATGCAAGGCAAACTTACCAACTGGACCTCACAGGTATTTATCAAACAAAGAATATAATAACGGTACTGGAAGCTGCACACCAACTCCATTTGCAAGGGTGGAACCTGGATGAAAAAATATTGGAGAAAAGTTTATCTCATGTAAAGAAACTAACAGGCCTTCATGGCCGATGGGAAATAATTCATGAAAACCCAGCCATCATTTTAGACGTTGGCCACAATGAAGATGGCATCAAGCAAATTGCCGAGCAGCTTGAGCTGATGACCTATAATGAACTGCACATTGTGATAGGTATGGTTAAAGACAAAGAAGTGAGCAAAGTATTATCCCTGCTTCCAAAAACCGCAATTTACTATTTCACTAAAGCGCAAATACCGCGTGCGATGAATGAAAATGAATTGAATGAAATCGCGGCCGCAATTGGCCTTCATGGAAAAACATTTTCAGAAGTAAATGCCGCGCTTGATGCAGCAAAACAACATGCCCATAAAGATGATGTAATACTTGTTTGTGGAAGTGTGTACCTTATTGGAGAAGTGAATTACTGATATTTTATTTTCTCCAAATACCTCAACGCATAAAATATCGTACTCAGGTGCATGGATTGAACAATTCTCTTTCCTTCTATTAATTGAATCAATTCTTCCATGCTTACTTCTAAAATTTCTATCTCTTCGTTAGCATCTAATTTTTGCCCCTGCACTTTTTTACCGCCTGTGGAGATGAACATGTGCATCAGGTTGTTGTTCGTTGAAGGATTTGCCGAAACGCTGCCGAGGTTATGAACTGCTTCAAAAGCATAGCCTGTTTCTTCCAAAAGCTCCCGCCGAATAGCATCTTCATAAGATGCATCTGTTGCGTCCACACAGCCGCCCGGAAGTTCAATACAAACTTCACCTAAGGCCTGCCTGAATTGTTTTACTAAAATTATTTTGCCGTCCTCGGTTATTGGAAACGCAGTTGCCCATTCAGAAAATTCAAAAACATAGTAGTTATTTACAACTTTCCCATCTGGTTTTTCGCAGGTATCTTTTCTTACAGTACACCAGTTCTCTTTAAGTATATATTCTGAAAAAAGTGTTTTCCAACGCAGTTTCTCGTCACTCATGCCTACCATTTCATTCTTTCTCTCAATGCCAAAATATGTTGTGTATGATGCTTGCCATGCCAGGCATACATGCCAAGTAAAAACCACAACAGCATTTCCTTTTGGCGCTCAGGATGAAACACGGTGCGTTCCCAATCTTTTTTATCTAAGTTCTCGATCGCTGCTACCCAACGCAGGTGCAATGAATGAAGCAATGTGAGCGAAACATTAATAGGAACCGCTTCAACATCTGGCAGCATTGCCCATTCTTTTTCTTCATAACCTTTAATGGTTGGGTTATCTTCTGTCAATGCCAATTTAAAACGGATATAGGCATTCATGTGGCTGTCTGCAACATGATGCACCAGTTGCTGAACCGTCCAGCCGCCTTCGCGGTAAGGTGTTTGCAACTGGTGCTCGTCAAGGTTTTGCACTGCTGTTTCCAATTCAGAAGGAAGAAATTTAAGGTCGAGCAGCCACTTTTCTTTTTGTACATCAGAAAATGGCTGAGGCACATATTTCCCAATGGGATATTTTAATGCTTCTGTCATAAGTTCTAAATAATTATTTAGTTGGCGGCGGCACGGGGTGTTTTACATCCAATAATTCCATTTCAAAGATCAGCGTAGAGCCACCCGGTATATTAGCACCTGCACCCCTATCGCCATAACCAAGGTCGCTTGGAATAAATACTCTCCATTTATCCCCAATATGCATTAACTGCAATATCTCCGTCCAGCCCTTTATTACGCCTGTAACAGGGAAAGTGATGGGTTTGCCGCGTTTGTAAGAGTTATCAAATTCTTTTCCGTCGATCAGCGTTCCCACATAATTTGTCACTACTGTATCTTTCAACGTTGGGGACGCAGAAGTATCGGTACCTTTTGTAATTACCTGGTATTGCAGGCCATCGGGAAGGGAAATAACGCCGGGCTTTTGTTTATTCACGGCAAGGAAAGCATCACCTTTTGCTTTTTCAGTGGCCAATTTGTTTGACATTAGTATTTGCATTTTTTTTTGAATAATTGATTGCGCTTCCTGATCTGGTAATAAAACCGGTTTTTCATGCATAGCATCCAGCATGCCTTTTTGCAGGGCGGCATAGTTAAGGCTGTCAACACCCGATTGTTTTAGATTTTTTCCGATGCTTTGCCCTATTGCATAGCTAAATGTGTCTGTAGAGTTCTTTAAAATATTAGCCGGCATATGGGTTCCGGCTGTTTTTGTTTGGGCAAAAACGGTAGTGCCCATTGCAAGTAAAATGCAGGTCATCGATACAAGTTGTTTCATTTTCATTTTTAAATAGAATTTTTACTTTTGATTTTTTACTTTTTAATTTATTCTTCTCTCCATTGTTTTCCTGTAAGGGTGATAAACACATCTTCAAGATTAGCTTTCTTCACTTCTCTGGGCCGTTCAAAGCCGGTAGCGACAAGGTCGTCGATCAACTGATCGGGAGTGGCCAGCGAAATAATTTTTCCGGCATCAATGATCGCGACACGGTCGCACAAAATTTCCGCCTCGTCCATATAATGCGTGGTAATTATAACAGTAGCGCCGTGTTTTTGAATATCCCTGATCAGATCCCACAAATTTCTCCTTGCCTGTGGGTCAAGCCCTGTTGTAGGTTCGTCAAGGAAAATGATCTTGGGTTTATTAATAAGCGTTGTGGCTATGGAAAAGCGTTGTTTTTGGCCCCCGCTTAGTTCTTTGAACTTATTTTTTGCTTTATCCCGCAGGTTAACCATGTCAAGCAGTTCCATCGGGTTTACTTTTTCATTATATAAGCCACAAAAAAGCTCAATAATTTCTACCAAATGCAATCCTGGGTAAAAACCGGATGCCTGCAACTGAACGCCGATTATTTTTTTTATTTCATTTGGCGATCTGTCAAGGTCAAAACCATCTACAGTTACTTCGCCGCTTGTTTTCTCGCGTAGCGTTTCTATAATTTCAAGCGTGGTTGATTTGCCTGCGCCGTTTGGCCCAAGCAAACCGAATATTTCCCCCTCCATCACGTCGAAACTGATGCCTTTTACTGCTTCAAAATCGCCGTACTTTTTCACAAGGTTCTTTACAGAAATAATTGTGCGCTGCATAAGGGCGGCAAGGTACAATTGAAAACGGAGAATGGAAAATGGAGAAGGATCTTTTTCATTTTTCAGCCCGTAACCACACTCACACACCTGTGTAAGCCTGTTTCCTCACGGGAATTTGATCCACACACCTGTGTGAGGCCAATTCCTCTCGGGGGAACGTGCCTACACGGCTGTGTGAGGGCATCTCCCCCGCAAAGGAACGGGGCTACACAGGTGTGTGGGGGCATTCCCCAGCAAGGGAACGTGTTCACACGGGTGTGTGAGAGCATTCCCCCGCGGGGGAACGGGGCTACACAGATGTGTGGAGCCGTCCCCCCGTCAGGAATAGGGCCTAACCGGTTTTTTGCTAACTAAAATATTTTATTGAGCGCATTTCCGGCCTCAGAGTCATTTTTAAGTTAAAAACTCAATCTTCCTGCTTAAAACTTTCCAGTTCCTCTATCATTTTTGTGCTGCCGATGAAAATTGGGGTGCGCTGGTGCAGTTCTGCAGGTTGTATTTCCAGGATGCGTTCTTTGCCGTTCGTGGCTTTTCCGCCAGCTACTTCCACAATAAAAGAAAAGGGATTGCATTCATATTGCAGGCGAAGTTTGCCATTGCGGTTATCGGCGGTTGTGGGATACATAAAAATGCCCCCTTTTATCAGGTTCCGGTGCAGGTCGGCAACCATGCTGCCAAAATATCGTTGCGAATATGGGCCGCCATCGGCTTTTGTCTTTCGCTGGCAAGCAGTAATGTATTTTTTTACAAAATCATCGTACTGAAAAAAATTACCGTGGTTAACAGAATAAATTTTACCCGTTTCGGGGCATTTCATATCAGGATGGCTGAGGCAATATTCGCCGATAGAAGGGTCAAGCGTGAAACCATTTACACCCCTGCGCGTGGCATAAACAAGCATGGTTGATGAGCCATAAATAATATATCCCGCGGCAACCTGTTTGATACCGGGCTGCAAAAAGTCTTCGCGTGTGCAGGGGCTGCCTTGCTTGCTTATCCTTCTGTACACGCCGAAAATGGTGCCGATAGAAATATTTACATCAATATTATTGCTGCCATCCACCGGATCGAACATGACCACATATTTGCTCTGGTTACTTATTTCATCATCAAAAATGACAATGTCGTCCATCTCTTCGCTCGCCACGCCGGCGCAACTTATACCATGTTTCAGCACACCCATGAACTGGTGGTTTGCAAACACATCCAGCTTTTTTACTTCCTCGCCCTGCACATTAGTGCTGCCTGCGTCGCCGAGCAAGTCTGCAAGGCCCGCTTTGTTCACTTCTACGTTTACCCGTTTTGATGCCAGGCCAATATCGCGCAGCAACGCGCTTAATTCACCGGTAGCGCCGGGTATGGTTCGCAGTTGTTGTAAAGTAAATTCATCAAGAGTTAAAACTTTCCTGTTTACTATCATGGCCAATTTCAAGATTGTTAAGGCGGCAAAAGTCGCAAAATTTCAAATCATCAAGGGTTCATTCCTTTTATCTTTGTTTCAATAGAAAGGATTTAGATTGTTGAATCAAAAAATAGAAATGAAAGTTTTTCAAATTTGGCGGCGCAAGTGTAAACAGTATAGACAGAATTAAAAATACGGCGGAAATAATAAGGCTTTATGAAAGCGAAAAGCTGGTAGTGATCATTTCCGCTATGGGCAAAACAACGAACGCGCTTGAAAAAGTGGCTGAAGCTTTTTTTGTGGGCAAAAAAGAAGAAGCGTTGCAGTTGTTTGAGGGAATTAAAAAACAACATATCAATACGGCAAAATATTTACTGGTCACCCATTTTAACCACTGCCTTGAACAGCTTTCCTCTTTTTTTACAGAGGTGGAATGGTTGCTGCATGACAAACCGGTGCGCCATTATGATTATTATTACGACCAGATCGTTTGCATAGGGGAGTTGCTGAGCACCTGCATCATAAGCTATTACCTGAATGAAGTGAAGATAAAAAATGAATGGATCGATGTAAGGGATATTATAAGGACTGATAATAATTTCAGGGATGCAACGGTTGACTGGAAAGTGACGGGGGAGAAGTTGACAGATGTTAGATGGGAGATGACAGGTGAGGCCTCTTCTGTCAACGGTCATCCATCATCTAACATCTTCCTTACACAGGGCTTTATCGGCTGTACCGATGAAAACGAAAGCACGACCCTTGGCCGCGAGGGCAGCGATTTTACGGCAGCGATCTTTGCTAACCTGCTGAACGCCGAAAGCCTGACCATCTGGAAAGATGTGGATGGTGTAATGAATGCAGACCCCAAGGCGTTTCCCGATGCGCAACTGATCAACGAACTGAGCTTTGATGAAGTAATTGAAATGGCATATTATGGCGCACAGGTCATTCATCCTAAAACTATAAAGCCTTTGCAGAACAAGGGCATACCGCTTCTTGTGAAATGTTTTCTTGATGCTTCGTTGCCGGGGACTGTCATTTATAAAAAACAGATCAGGCATCTTCCACCGATCATTATTGTAAAACAAGAACAGGCGCTAATGCATCTGCGCAGCAAAGACTTTTCTTTTGTTGGCGAAAAGCCGATGAGTGAGTTATATAAGATCTTTGGTGAAATAAAGATAAAACCAAACCTTATTCAAACAGGGGCCATCAGCCTGCAAATATGTTTGGACGATAAGAGTGATAAGATCGAACAGCTTGCAATTGCTGCCAACGATATTTTTGATGTGCAGGTAGAGAAGGGTTTGAGCCTTTTAACCATCAGGCATTTTACCGATGAACTATTAGCGAAAATGATTGCAGAGAAAATGGTACTACTTACACAGAAGACAAGAGAAACTGTTCAAGTCCTGTATAGATCCTGATGATCCTAAAACTACATCATTATATAACTTCCGTTGGGGCTAATAGAAATAAGGGGCAGCTTTTTATGCTCTTCAAAATAATCATACACCTGCTTTAATTGTGCAGCAAAATGCTTCATGCTTTCGTCGTCCTTTTCTGTTTTATTAAAATAATCCATGCTTTTAGTGTTGCTGTAGCGGATAGGAAAAATATGCACGGGGATAAAATCCTGCCCATTGCTTTTAGCATTAGCTGCAAGGATATATACCTCTTCTATCGGGTGATCCATGATCGGGATGCAGCCAACAGTGACGCAACTGCCATGGATCAGAATGCCGCCACCGGGATTGACGTTGAGAGAATCGCTCACTATTTTATCTGATATATTAGGATAATTAATGCCCAGGGCAAAATGGTATTCGCTGCGGGGATCAAATTTGTTGATATAATAGAAACCCTCGGGGACTTGGTAGTCCCCTTCAAGACGTTTTGGCCCCATGCTGCCTGCAAGCGCGCACACTTTGTAAGTTTTAAAAAGTTTGAATGCTTCATTGTCATTGTTCCTTACCCAAACCTCGAGCTGGCTATCGTATTTAAAAGAACGGAGGTAGATCTCTTTTGGCGGCCATTGCAAACCTGCGGCTGTAAACTGTTTTTGCAAAGTATCTTCTTCCTGCTTTGCTGCGACGGCAAAACGTGCATTTGATTTTTGTATATCTAAAAAAGAGGGTTGAGCTAAACCGGAAAGACTTATGAAGATCGCTAAAACGAAAAACACTGTTTTATTCATTGCGTAAAAATAATAGATAGAAAAGTAAAAGATAATAACGTGGCGCAAAGGAAAATAATATGTATTACGATCTGATCTTTTGTTTTACTTATAAATTCCCGCGCATTTCCTGTTCGCGTTCTATGCTTTCAAAGAGGGCTTTGAAGTTTCCTTTGCCAAAACTTTTTGCGCCTTTGCGCTGGATTATCTCAAAAAATAAAGTTGGCCTGTCTTCAACAGGTTTTGAAAATATTTGCAACAGATAACCTTCATCGTCCCTGTCAACCAAAATGCCAAGCTCCTGGAGGGGAGAGAGGTCTTCATCAATGTGGCCAACGCGCTGGAGAAGATCTTCATAATAACTTTTTGGAATGGGCAGGAACTCTACGCCGCGGTTGCGCAGATCCGTAACTGTTTTTACAATATCATCTGTTGCAAGGGCGACATGCTGGCAGCCTTCACCATCATAAAAATCAAGATATTCTTCCACCTGGCTTTTCTTTTTGCCTTCGGCGGGTTCATTGATAGGGAATTTTACAAAGCCATTGCCATTGCTCATTACTTTGCTCATGAGGGCGGAGTATTCGGTGGAGATATCATTATCATCAAAAGATAAAATATTGCGGAAGCCCATAACCTGTTCATAAAACTTAACCCATGGGTTCATTTGGTTCCAACCAACGTTTCCCACGCAGTGGTCAACATAAAGCAAACCGGTATCGGCAGGATTGTAAAATGGCGTTTTCCATTCTTTGTAGCCGGGCATGAACGCGCCGTTGTAATTTTTTCTTTCAATAAAAAGATGGATCGTATCGCCGTAAGTATGGATACCGCTCATGACTACTTCGCCATGTTCGTCGGTTAACGTTTGAGGTTCAAGGAAGCTTTTGCCGCCCCGAATGGTGGTTTGGCGCCATGCATCGGTGGCATCATCAACGCGAAGTGCGATCATTTTAACGCCATCGCCATGCTTGTAGATATGATCAGCAATTGGATTGCCTGAACGAAGGGGTGTTGTCAGCACAAACGTGAGTTTATTTTGTCGAATGGCATAACTGACCTTGTCTTTTACGCCGGTTTCGGGGCCGGCATAGGCGAGGTTTTGGAAACCAAAGGCGGTTTTGTAATAATGAGCGGCCTGTTTGGCATTTCCCACATAAAATTCTACATAGTCGGTTCCCTGCAAGGGGAGGAAGTCGGTGGGGCTGTCAAGTGTAGTTTTTTCTGCTAATAATGTTTCCATAAAGAAGTTTTTATTTATAAAGCGATCGTGATGAAAAGGAGTTTGTTTAAACAATAAAGCCGCGGCAAATTTAACCTGATAACCCAAAAAAATGAAACGAAAATCTTATAAACGCATTTTTCTAACAAAAAAATATCCTGGGATGATCAAAATAAATTCTTTGAAACTTTCTTTCTTATAACCCCATATTCTTTTTAATACCCCAATATCTTCTTGTTTATTCATCCTTTTACTGGTTTTGAGAAGATCTGGCCGTGGAATGACATCTCTCAGTTGTGGAATGGCATCTCTCGGCCGTGGAATGACATCTCTCAGTCGTGGAATGGCATCTCTCGGTCGTGGAATGGCAACTTTCAGTCGTGGAATGGCAACTCTCAATCGTGGAATGGCATCTCTCAGTCGTGGAATGACATCTCTCGGTCGTGGAATGATATCTCTCAGTCGTGGAATGGCATCTCTCGGTCGTGGAATGGCATCTCTCAGTCGTGGAATGACATCTCTCAGTCGTGGAATGAGAACCGATGGAATTAAAACCTCAACTTAATGGCCGGCGACCTTACCTATGAGGATCTCGTAGAGAAGAAATACGCCGAAAATGACGAGGATGATGCCTGAAATGATGTTGATTATATGTATGTTATGAGGAGTCAATTTGTTGCGGATCTTATTGGCAAGCAAGACTTTTGTGATGTCGCTGGCGAGGACGAAGACGAGGGTGGTTACGAAAACGATGAGCCGGTAATCTATGGGATGGGTGGTGGTCGTGGAGTCTTCCATGATGCTTGCGGAGGCGGCGAACCAAAAGAGGAACGCGCCGGGATTGAGCGTGTTCATGAGGAAGCCGGATGCGAATATGGCGGCTTTTTCGCGGAAATGGAAGCGCTCTTCTATATGGGTTTCTTTTATGACGACGCTGGATTTTTTGAAAAAGATATTATAGATGCCGAGGAGGAGCAAAAAGATGCTGCCGGCGATGCCGATGATCTTTTCGTGGGCTATGGCAGATTGAAAAAGCTGGGAGAAGAGGTTGCAGACAACGACTACGCTGATGTCGCTTGCACTGACGCCTGCAATGAATATGAAACCGCCTGTGCGGCCCTTGGCAATGCTGGTGCGGAGGATGGAAAAAATGATGGGTCCTACCGAGATGCTCAGTAAAAAACCTAAAGCGATCCCTTTTAAAAAGCCTGTGAGCACCATGCCAAGCGATTGTTTATATGTGAAAAGACTTCTGCAAAGTTATGCCAACTGCCCATTAAGAAATTTGCGCCATTCTTCCAGCATGTGGCCGCGAAGCACACGGGGGAACTTTTGCTGGGCGCCAATTTTTCCTTTGAGCTTCATAAATTCCATGAATTTCTCTTCGGAAAGGACATCGAGCAGGACGTTTTTTAAAGCTGTTTTTCTTTCAACTGCATAATCATCGTTGAGCGCCTTTAATTTTTCGTCAATGGCGATGGCTAAGGCGGCTGCGTTGACAGGGTCGTTGCAGGCCACATACCAATGATGAGCAAAAAAGCTGCCGTAAGGTTCGCCGGCAACGGCAAATTCGGGAATGCTTACATTCATTTCCTCACTTACTAATTTGATGGCCTTGTTCATGTTATCAACACTGAGGTGCTCGCCAACCAAACTGATGTAGTGCTTTGTGCGGCCGGTGATCACTATTTCACATCTCTCTTTATCGGTGAAGCGAACGGTGTCGCCGATAAGATAGCGCCATGTGCCGGCGGGCGTGCTGAGAAGCAGGGCATATTCTTTTCCTTCTTCCACTTCGTGCACCATTAATATTTCGGCATCATCAAGCAGATCGCCATCTACAGAAAAGTTCTTGTGGTTGAACGGGACGAATTCGAGAAAGATATGCTCATTGGTCACAAGCTTCATTCCTTCCGCGTTTTGCCTGTTTTGATAGGCGATGAACCCTTCGCTGGCAAGATAGGTCTCGATCATTTGAAGAGGCTTGCCGAGCAACTTTTCAAATCCCTTTCTATACGGTTCAAAGTTTACGCCGCCGTGAACATAAAAGGCGAGGTTGGGCCATAACTCGTGTATGTTTTTAAGCTTGTAGCGCTCGATGATCATTTCCATGCACATCTGCACCCAGGCAGGCACGCCAACGATGAAGCCAATATCCCATTCGGGAGCTTTTTCTACAATGACGTTTAGCTTTTTGATCCAGTCACGTTCGCGGGCAATTTTTTTACCGGGCTTGTAAAACGGCTGAAACCAGAATGGATTTTTCCTTGTAGTGATGCCGCTCAGATCACCGGCGTAATAGCCTTCGCCTTTTTGCAATTGCGTGCTGCCGCCAAGCGTGAGCCACCCTTTGCCGATCGATTTTACAGGAATATCTTCATAATTGCGAAGGGTAAGCAGTTGCTTTATCATCACTATTTTGTTGCCGCGCAAAAGGTCGGTTGTAACTGGTATGTATTTGCTGGCGGCCTCGCTCGTGCCACTGCTGAGGGCGTAATATTTTATTTTGCCGGGCCAGCAGATATCAATGCCGCCCTGTAGCGTTTTGTGCCACCATTCTTTATAGATCTTGTCGTAATTGTAAGTAGGTACCAGCTCCTGGAACTTTTTAGAAGGGTCTGCGCTGGTGAGTATTTCATCGAACAAATATTTCTGGCCAAAGTCAGTAAAGCGGGCTTTGCGGAGCATTTTTTTTAATACCCGGACTTGTTGGTTGCGCGGATTGTTTTCAGGCAGGCGCAACGCTTTTGCAACATTTTTTGGGAGTTTAATATCAAAGATCGCCATCAGGGTTTATGGTTATGGTTTTGATGAATTACGAAGCTACATGAATTAAAGTAAAATAATTCATCATTCATCACAAAACTGGCAGAATATTTTACTCAGCTATATATACTTCCCCCTGGAAGTCTTTGTGGCTGCTGCCCGCAATGCTTTTGCTATTATGGCCAAACCACTTAACGTCAACAAACGCCGGAACTTCTTTAAGAAGCGAGATGGCTTTCTCATAACTCAATTCACCAATACAAAAAACAATTTCATCGGCGCTTATTTTTTCAACAGCCATCTCGTCAATGGATGAGATAGTTTCGAATAGCTTAGTTGCAGAAGTAGTTGCAATTATTTGCTGCGCCTGTTTTACAGCAGTCTCATCTCCAATAAAAATGATTTTTGATGACTGTTTCTGCTTACTTTTTTTATGGAACAAATGTTTGATAGAGATATACGGCGTTGCAACAACTGTAACAAATGCACGAAGGGCAATGGCTGTTTGCAAACCGGCATTCATCACCCAAGCCCCTGCACCATGATAATGTTTCTTTACAAACAAACTCATCGCTTTAAAAAACAGGCGCACATAATTAAGGCTGTTTTTACTCGTGCTTTCTCCTTTAAAATGAACGATGGTACTCTTGCCGAGATAATAGTTTTTAAACCCTGCCTGCTGAATGCGGTAACTCAGGTCAATGTCTTCCCCATACATAAAAAAGTCTTCATCAAAGCTTCCGCATTCATCTAATATCTTTTTTCTGGTAAAGAAGAACGCACCGGAAAGCACATCCACTTCATGAATTTCATTGTCATTCAAATATCCCAACGCATACCTTCCAAACACTTTTGAAACGGGAAACATTGCTGCAAAGCCTGAAAGCTTAAAGAATGAAACTGTTGGCGACGGAAAAGAACGTTTGCTCTCAGGCAAAAACTTTCCACTGCCGTCAACCATACGAACGCCTGCTGCGCCTGCGTTTGGATGCGCTTCAAAAAAGGAAATACAGTCTTCAAAAATAGTCTCAGGCAAAATGGTGTCTGGGTTCAGGAACAGGATAAATTCACCCTTCGCCAATTTCAACGCAACGTTATTGGCTTTAGCAAAGCCCACATTTTCTTTATTGGCAATAAACACTACCCGCGCAAACTTCCCTTTTAAATACTCAATGCTGCCATCGGTAGAGCAGTTATCCACCACCAATATTTCTCCATCAATATTTTTAATAGCTGCACAAACAGAGCAAAGGCATTGCTCCAGGAAGTATTTTACATTGTAATTAACTATGATGACAGATAGCTTCAATGCTTGCGAATTACGGTTTTTTTTAGCCACTATACAAAATCGTAACATCCATGCTTAAAAAATTGTGTGGTATGTTTTTAGTTTTACATCATTAAAAATAAACTTCATGGAAATAAGGAAATTAGGCACACAGGGATTAATGGCTTCCCAGCTTGGTTTAGGCTGTATGGGCATGAGCGAATTTTATGGAGAAACAAATGATGATGAATCTATCAGCACCATTCATCGCGCCATTGAACTGGGCATTACTTTTTTTGATACCTCAGATATTTACGGCCCTTTAAAAAATGAGATACTTGTTGGCAAGGCGCTAAAAGGCAAACGTGATAAAATAACCCTTGCCACAAAGTTCGGCGTATTGAGAGACCCTTCCAACCCCGCTGTACGTGGCCTTAATGGCAAACCTGAATATGTGAGGTCCGCTTGCGAAGCCAGTTTAAAACGGTTGGATATTGATGTTATTGACCTCTATTATTTACACCGCAAAGACCCGGCTACAGATATTGAAACAACTGTTGGCGCAATGGCAGAGCTCGTAAAAGAAGGAAAGATAAAGGGCATTGGCCTTAGTGAAGTGTCTGCGGCAACATTGCGCAAGGCACATGCTGTGCACCCTGTCACTGCGTTGCAAACAGAATACTCTTTATGGAGCCGCGAGCCGGAAGATGATATTATCCGTACCTGCAAAGAGTTAGGGATTGCCTTTGTGCCCTACAGCCCGCTTGGGCGTGGCTTCTTAACCGGGCAGATAAAAAGTATTGAAGACTTTGACTCCACTGATTACCGTCGCTTTTCGCCCCGCTTCCAGGGAGAGAACTTTAATAAGAACTTAGAAATAGTAAATAAGATAGAACAATTTGCTCAGCAGAAAAACTGTACTCCATCACAACTGGCGCTTGCATGGGTAATGGCGCAGGGTGATTTTATTTTCCCTATACCGGGCACCAAACGCATTAAATATTTAGAAGAAAATGTAGCGGCGCTTGATGTTCATCTTACCAAAAAAGAACTGGAAGAACTTGATGCCATAGCTCCCAAAGGCATTGCAGTTGGCACACGTTACCCCGAGGCAGCGATGGGTTCTCTAAATCAGTAACCGTTACAGCTTTGCAGCCGCGGCCTCGTCCACAAACCAATGCAGCTCGCCTTTTGCAGGATCTATTATTTGTGAAGGATATAGGTCAGGGTTGTAATCTTCATTTAAGACCTCGTATAGCGCATTTGCTTTGGTGCTGCCTGTAGTGAGAAAAGCTACCCTCCTGGCATTATTTACTACACCATGTGTAAGCGTAACGCGGTACATATCCTGCGCCTGTAACCAAAGCGAATCGCACCACTTTTCTGTTTCGTGGATGATGTTGGTAAGGCCGGGAAAGAGGGAAAGCGTGTGCCCGTCATCGCCCATACCAAGAAAAACAAGGTCGAACGTAAAGGATGGCGCGTCACCATTAAAAGAAGGAAAATATTGCCTTAGAATGTTGTCATATTGCTTTGCTGATTCTTCGGGGGTTATGTTTTCCGTCTGCATGATATGTATTTGTGAGGTGGGCACGGGCACATGGTTCAGCAAAGTATCGTAAGCCATTTTAGCATTGTTTTTCTCGTCGGTGATGGGCACAAAACGCTCATCGCCGAAAAAGATGTGGAGCTTGCTCCAGTCTATTTTGTCTTTATAGACATCGGTAGTCAGCAGTTCATGCAGTTTTTTAGGCGTACTACCTCCGGAAAGGGAGAGAGTGAACCGCTGCTGGGCTTGGAGGGTTTGCTGAATGTATTCTACAAGCCAATCGGCAACGCTGGTACTGAGTTCATCGGGGGTTTTGAAGATGTGTAGTTCCATATTCTATTAATTTTTGAGGCTGAGGTACAAAGTAACGGAAAGAATGGATGGGTTTTTTGGGGGAAATAGGTAATTACAATAGAAAGGGCTTTGTGAAATGCTTGTAATTAAGATAAATCTTTGTCTTGGCACTTATTGCACCTGGCCTCGTAATACTTTTAGCTTTCCTTTAGACCCAAAATAAAGCCTATCTAACTCCGGCACGTTTACTTGCAGGACAGAAGCTAATTCCTCTTTGCTATAACCAAGGTCTGACACATAGGCGTTGACAATTTCTGCAACAAGACTAGGCTTTTCAACTGGTATTGACACAGGCTCATTTCTTCTATAACCAAGGGAGCCCATTTGGATCCATAAATACTTATACTGGTTTTGTGTAACCATTCCAAGTGTATTCGCATAACGTAGAAGTGCCTGCATTGATACATACCAATAAGACTTTAGATCTGCAAGTTTATCAATTGACACTTTAGTAAAGTACGGTTTAATACTACTTTCAGGAACAAGCAACTCTATTGCAAATTCATAGGCTTCGCTCTCCAGATCTCTTTCTTGGCTTACTTTATTTCCAAAGTGAAAAATTATATGCCCAAGTTCATGTCCTATTGTTAGCCTGTACCTATCGGGAGACAGGTTGTTATTGACATAGATAATAGGAATGTTACCATTTATATAAGTGCTAAAACCAGACATTTCTCCCAGTTCTAAAGGAAAAATGACAATTCCGTTATCTTCAATAAGTTTACTAAGATTGGTAATTCTGCCTTTAGGATCTTCCAAAAGTCCCTCAAGTGTTTTGCACACATAGCGGGGCTACCATCCTCTGCAATATCCCATGAAGGCAGTCTTGTTTCAGGCAATTCAATTTCATCCATTAGTTTTAAAAAGTGCCATTCAGCAATTGTCATTTGTGCTACATATTGCTTCATTTTTTTTACAGGCGTTGACACTTTCCTTCGATAATGGCCTTCAACAGTCATTACTTTTCTATCCTGGTAAAAAAACTCAACAGGAAAGTCTAACACTTTTGAAATGTTCTGAACTAACTTATCATCAATTGCAAGTATATCCTTTTCAATTTTCGATAATGTACCTTGCTCAACACCAAGCATTGAAGAAAGCTCTTCCTGGGTAATATATCTTGCTTCCCTTGCAAGTTTTAATATTTCTGCATTGAATTTTTGCATAACAAACGTAGGCTTTTGAATTATTCATTATCAGTACCCGTTTTGGTATCGCCTTTCTTGCGGCCTTTTAGTTTAATTCTTTTCTCTATCTCTTTAAATACATCTTTGTTTGCTGTCTCAAAGTCTATAACAGTCTGTTCAGTCGAATATTTTCCAAACTCATCAACCCATTCCAAAACATTGCCGATCCAGCAGGCAACATAAATACCTTTTATGCTTGACCATGTTCTGTCTGGTATATACCCGGCAAACAAAAAAGTAGGTTTTTCAGGAAAACCTTCAATTTGTGATTGCTTCATGTATTTAGTATGCTGATTTGTATCAAAATTTCTAACGGAATATTCTTTGTCCATTTTTTTGAACCTGATAAAAAGCTCATCCTGGATATTTATACCAAATACTCCTTTAAAATCATCAACAACGATACCTTCCTTTCCTTCAAAAGTTGTTCTTATAAATTTCTCTATATGGTCATGGATTATACCGGCTTTTGTACGGGGCTTATAATTTACAGGTCCGCCTTCAAAAGTATTTACATGCTCTCTAATTTTCAGCCAGTCACCAAAACCGTTTTGAATTGACCCAACCAGGTCCTGATGAATACCATCCAGGAAGACTTTTGCCTCTTTCAATCTATGTATCTTCCTTGCCATATTTATAAGTTTTGACAAACCTAAACATTTTCACCAAAACGACAAAAAATATTCCACTATTTTGTCAAAAAATATTCCTGATAGGTATATTGTTATAAAATATGTTTGACCGAAAATGTATCCACCATCAGCTGGTATCTCACCAGCCGAAATAGTGATGATCCTCTTATCATGAATTATCTACTGCTGCAGTCTTTAACCAGAATTATCGTCCGAACTTTAGAATTATAGTTCTTTATCAGCCTTTGCCGGTTCCCAGGTCATCCGAATAACCCGCTTTCAAGCGGGCCCATTGTGGCGTAGGGCGTCCATTACTACGCGTAAAATGCTTACCCTTAGCCAGCCCGCCGGTGAATCTTCCCACGCCTCCTGCCGCCCGTAAACCGTTAAGTCAAGCAACCGGTAACTGTTATCCATCGCCTCCACGCCACGCATGGTCGTCCAGTAGGTTTCAAATACTTTAGATTCCTGTCGCAGGTAGCAAACAATATGCATCATTCCTACCCGCCGGCCTACCAGCAGCGTATCAAGCGAAGGCTGAGCCGAATACCAGGGCATCTCCCAGCCCATAAATTCCTTATACCGTGCGCTTTCATCGTAAGGGCCTTGGCAAAACACAGCGAAGGTCACGTCACGCACATTAAAATAACTCAATTCATGCATCTGCGAAGTAACCCACGTACATCCCTCGCATTGCTCCGCCGCAGGGCGGCCCTCATGCCACATAAAGTAGTAGGCGATCAGCATCCGCCGCCCTTCAAAACTGTCCAGCAGTGTCACAGGCCCATGTTCGCCAATAAGCGGTGTCGCACCATTAACCTCCACCATAGGCAGCCGTCGGCGGGCGGCAGCGATCACATCGCCTTCTCTCGTGTACGCTTTCTCACGAACCCGTAACTCATCGAGTTCCCGCTGGAAAGTATTCCGGTCAACTACAATAGGAGCGCTAATATTGTTTTCCATTTCTTTCTTTTTAAAATCTACGACACAAATTATGCCGATGGCTTCGATAAAAAGAGGCACTTACGGATAGAGAAAAATGTTTTGTTAGCGGTAGCCCATAAGTTTTTTATAATTTCTTTTCCAAAAGATATCATAATCAAATTTTTTAGAGTCATGAGGCTTGAAAGAATTAAGTAATATCAATGTGTCTTTAACATCGTCATACTGATAAAGGTGTATGATCTTAATACTATCCATAACGCATCCGTACTCATCAGTATAAGTTTCACCTGATAACAAAAAATAAATTTTGGGAATTACATTCTTATAGTCCAGCAATTGAGAATTGTAATTATTACATTGATGGTACGGTTCGCGATAATTGACATATAACTGCCTAGATGAGTCAACTAAATATTCGCCGTCTCCCAACATCTGGTACTGTTTTGAAAACATCCTCTTTTGAGGTATATAGTAGTTTACGAAGTTCCATCCCTGAGCCTCTGAATAAATATCTTTATATCCATCATGGTTCAGATCAGTTGTTAAGTCAAATTCATCATTAATTTCAAGGCTTACATTTTTTATCCATATTCCATTCTTCAGATATTCAATATCTATTGAGTCATTTTCTTTGTTCAGGTTTATTCTAAATTTTCTGTTGTCTATTGAAAAAGTGTCTATCCATCCTTGATATAGATTTGATTTTATTTCTTCTGATGTGTCATAATTGTAGTGATAATTAATTTCGTCAGCTTTGGAATCATTCGCCGAAAGTGTTTGGCTATTCGCTAAAGTTTTACACCCAAGAATAAAAATGATAAGGATGAAACTGTAACTTATTATATGTCGCATTTGGGTTTCTACTAAACTGATATTTATTATACGTACGCCAAATCTATTTTATTATTGGCACAGTTTAATGAATACACTCACAAAGTGGTTCTGTTGTTTGCCGACCCTTTACTGTTAGCAGCATTTCAGTTGGTGGACATTAACAGTAGAGGAAATATTTGGTAATGCGCTTAATAACATAAATATTTGTGTTGGGCGTAATTTAAAACAACATTATATACTATGAAGTTTCTTAATGTTTTCATGGCAATTGTTCTTTGTATCACAACTTCCTTTGTTTCTACACAGAATATTAATAATAGCGACTGCCAAACAATTGTTGACTCTGCAAATGCTTTCATCCAAACAAGCGAATCTGCTATAAACACAAAGCCGACCATCAAAGACAAGGAAAGAAATCTTAGACTTGACAAGTGGTTACAGAAATTGTCATTTAAGGATTTAAGTTGCTTATTAGACAATGAAAGTATTCCTCTCAAAGCAACAGGATTTATTTATGCAGCAAATTTTCATAGTGACAGTTTATTGAGAAATTATTCTTACTTGCTGACAGACACAACAACAGTACAATTTTTTATGGCTGATGGAAATACAAGCCCTAAAATGAAATTGGGTGAACTTTTATCAACAATGACACAGAAAATAAAGGAAGACAAAGATGATTTTGCAAAGAGGCCTGAAATTGAAGAGACCGTATCAATTTTTATAAAAAAATATTCAACTTATCCAGGCACATATAAGCCTCATTCCTTTCCTTATTTTTCTATGGGTTCCGACAATGAAGGACTAAGTGATTTCAAAATAAATCACGATTATGAAATAAAAAATAATGAAGGAAAGAATGTAAGGGTTGTTAGTGCGTTTGTATTTGACAAAAACTTAAGACTAAATGTCATTGAAAAAGATAGTAGTTCTTATATTTCTTCTTATCCACCTAAATTGGACTATTGGCTAAAAGAATTTGGACGACAGCTAAATAAAAATGACAGCTTAACTTTAAGATTGCGATAAACTACCTCACACTGGCGCAAGTATACAGCTTAGCCTGGTGTATAGCGTTTTCCTCTATCGGCTGGTGTCTCACCAGCCTAAATGCCGCTATCCTCTCACCTGTTAGCTCCCTGCCTGCCCGCAACTTCCCCTATCCGTAGGCTTCCTCACCTGCCAATAGAGAAAATATTTGGCAATACGCCTAATAACGTAAATATTTGTGTTAGCTGCACATTTTGTACGACACTTTAAAATTAACAATTAAACTAAATTCAATGTTGCGTAAATACAGGCAAATACATTTTGGTTTGACAATAATTGTAATGCTATTTTCACAATTTGCATTTGCCCAAACTTTAGACACTATTCAATTATCCAACAAACAATCTGTATTAAATGATAGAGCATTTTTTAGTTTACCAGCAGCAGCAAAGAATGAGGCAATGGGAGTTGATATTATGTCATCAGATAAAAACATTAATGAAGAAACACGATTTGTCTTTGATATTGGTAAAATGCGACTTGTGCTTCTTGCAACAGAAGTTTATTTATTGGCAGACAAAAACTTTCAAACGTCCATTGAAAATAATAATTCAAAAATCAACTTTAAAACAAAAGTTCTTATAGACAAAGATTCTCTGCTTTCAATTTTATCAATTCCAACACAATTTGACAAAACCAAAGAAGCAATTTTAGTTAACAATTTGCTTGTTAAAACACAAGACAATACGCTGTTTCGTATTGATGCATATATAAATCCAGAGGCCTTTGAATTAAAAGACGAATTTCAAAAACTTACGGAAAAAATATTTAGTTCAATAACAAAGGGTACTAGAGTTAACTTGCTAACCGAGCGAACTGAAATACTTCCAGCGATAACAGGAAAACAAAATTTTGTGTTTAAAGTTCCTGCAAACTATTGTATAACCAAAGACAAGAAGTATGATTTTGAAGTTTTTAAATTTCATAAGTTCAACAGTTTTTCAGAAGCACCAAACTTTCAGCAACTAATTATTTATACCGGTTTTTATCCATCGGAAGTTTATAAGGACTTTAACTTGACAGAGAAAGATGCTCTTAAAATAAAAGGAAAATTTTTAGGACAAGATATTGATTGGCTTCAATTTGACATCAAAACTCAAGGTATCATTGACAAAGAACAAAAAATTACTGTTGATAAAATACAAGCAGGCATTATACTTCATGTTGCAATGATTAGTAACCAACAAATAATAATTGATAACTTAACAAAAATTGTAGAGAACATTAAGTTGACCGAATAAACCTGCAAACGATAATTGCAACATCACAGTAGATATTACCCCCCGCCACTGGCGCAAGTATGCAGCTCAGCCTTGTGCATAGCGTACTTGTGCCTTGCAACACTTTAGCTCCCCTCACTGGCGCAAGTATGCAGCTCAGGCTCGTGTATAGCGTACTTGTGCCTTGTACAGCGAAGCATGAAAATCCCTCGTTGTCCCCCGCTGGGGCTGACCAAAAAGTATTTTTTCTTTTCCCGCAATGTTTTCTCTTAGCATAGCCCGTGTGCAGGAAAAACGTTGCGGCATTAGATCAATTTCCTTTTTTGGTAACTTGCTACGATACCTGTCAGTATTACTTTCGGCTAACGGTGTTCAAATTCTGCTGCCAACACCAATGCAGGAACATTGAATGCAATTTGGTGACATTCTACTAAATTTGAGCTAACCAGAGTTTGTGTAAAAACTAAAGGGCCGCAAAAGCGACCCTTTAAAATCTTAAACTTAGTTACGTTACTTTTCAGCAAGAGGCTTAACTAAGCATCATGACACAAAACTAAGGCTTATTGTCGACATTTACAAAAACTATTTAGCCTAAATGAAATTTCAAAAGGTTAGACTATATCTATCTTCACAACGTATTGATAGATATTTAATAGCAACTGGAAATCGGAAAACCAGGGCTGTTAGGCTTTATAAGGCAAATCTAAAAATAGCCCAGGCATTCCATCCATTGTTAGGTGTTTTAGAAGTGATCTTACGAAATCGTATCAATACAATATTAACAGCATATTTTTCAAACCGGGATTGGATCACTGATCAAAAAGCAGGTTTCATGGTCGATCCCTCACTTACACATATTGTCAGAAGGACTGGACGACGGGTTACTAATGATTTTCTAAGATCTTCAGTTGAAAAAGCTGAAAGAAGGTTTAGAAGATTAGGTATTCCAATTACAAGTGGTAAAATTATTGCAGATCAAACGTTGGGGTTTTGGACTGATCTATTTGAAGTGCACCATTATAGGTTATTATTAGGACGGCCGATACAAATTTTCAATCATCTTCCTTCCGGGCATGGACGTAGCGATGTATGTGATAGGCTTAATATAATACGGCAATTTAGAAATCGCATCAATCACAATGAACCTATTTGTTTCAGTGTAAATACTATAGATTTTACATACGTTGAAGATGTTTATAATTCAATAATTGATATTTTAAAATGGATAGACCCTGAATTAATTAATTGGATCGCCAATGTCAATTCTGTTCAACTAAAAATAGCTAATGCAAAAACCATATAATGATGCATATAATATAGGTGGCAGATGTGCCCACTGTCTCAGCTAGTCTCCCACAAACCAAAGTTCAAAACTCAACCATATATGTCCCTCTTTCAACTTATGTCTCACTAGCCTAAATGCCGCTAATTTAGCCCCCACTGGCGCAAGTATGCAGCTCAGCCTTGTGCATAGCGTACTTGTGCCTTGCAAACACTCTAGCTCTTTCTTCTTTCAACTTATGTCTCACTAGCCTAAATGCCGCTGATCAGGCGCAAGACTACCCTTCTTAGGCGATATCACATATTCAATAACTAAAATAAGCGGGATAGCCAGCACAGTGCCAACTGCATAACAAACGATATCGCTCCACAAAAAGCCATGCCCGAGCAATGCTCCGCCGATCACTGTCCTGCGAATATTATCGATCCACGGTGCATGATACATTTGGGTGAATTCATCAGCCGCGCCCATTAAATAGCATACGATCGCCAGTTTCCATAAACTTGCTTTAGCAAAAAAGATACGCAGAAAGAACAGGAACATACCTGCCCAGATAACATCACCGCCATAGATCACCAACAATTGGCAAAACCATTCGTGGTGTTTACGCGTGGCAAATGCCAGCCAGATAAAGAACACGACAAGGATAGCATAAACAATTTTTCGTACAAGATAGGCTTTCATTTTACTGCTTTTTTAAGTTATAGAAATGTCTGGTAAGTGAATTAATACCATGCTAAGTCAAATACATTTGGCCAAATGCTGCGCATAAAAAAAGATTTTTTTGTTTAATTCATTAGCACTTACTTTGCATTTCAAAGTACTTTTATGAATACGCTTGAACCAATAAACGATCTCCGTGAAATAAAGCAAATGATGGAAAAGAGTAGCCGCTTTATCAGCCTGAGTGGCCTAAGCGGCATCGCCGCTGGCATTTGTGCATTAGCAGGCGCCATGTTTGCCTATCCGATTGTTCACAGGTCAGAATATCCTCAAAAAATATCGCTGCCTCAGGAGCACACCTTGGATGGTCAGGATATTTCACTGGTAGCATTTACAGGAAAACCATTATTCATCATAGCACTCCTCACTTTTATTGCAGCAATTAGTTTTGCATTCCTTTTCACTTATCTGCGCAGTAAAAAAACAAATACTCCTTTATGGGGCAAAATGGCGCTCAGGCTTATGCTGAATCTAAGTTTGCCGTTATTGGTCGGCGCAGTTTATCTCTTCAGGTTGCTCCAGATCGGCAGTTTTGGATTAATAGCCCCTGGCTGTCTCATTTTTTATGGCCTTGCTTTGCTCAACGCCAGTAAGTACACATTAAAAGAGATCCGTTATCTTGGTCTATGTGAGATAACACTTGGCATAATAAGTTTATGGTACATGCATAAAGGTTTATATTTCTGGGCAGCAGGCTTCGGAGTGCTGCATATTGTTTATGGCACGTTTATGTGGTGGCAACATGAAAGAAAATAAATGATCAGTAAAAACTTAGTTCTGCAAAAAGCCACGCTTTCATAATATTCTCAACATGAAGAATCCCATAGAAAATTTACACAAGTCTTTTGAGAACCGCATTCGGCTTGGGATAATGAGCGCTCTTATGGTCAATGATGAAATAAATTTTAATGAATTGAAAGAGCTTTTACAAATAACAGATGGCAACCTGGCAAGCCACTTAAAGGGATTGGAAGAAAATGGATTTCTGAAAGTGCAGAAAGGATTTGTCGGGCGCAAAACAAATACAACATACACTGCAACTAAGTCAGGCATTAAAGCTTTTAAGCAACATCTTGACGCATTGGAACAAATGATAAAGCTGTCAAAATAATTTTTTTTATACTTGCACTTTGAAATACAAAGTACTTTCATGAATGAATAGAGAAATAAATACTTACACAATGGCCATAAAAATATGGTTCATCCCCAATTTTTTAATAGGCCTTTTTTATATCATCTGGTCTCTTTTTGAAGGTGGAGGAGGTTATAGCTTTTTAGGTCTTCTGATAATGATAGCAGGTGCAATTGTAAGCCTGCCTGTACTGGTAGCTTTGTTTATCATTATTCCCATTATAATAAACAGATCATCTTCTCCTAAAACAGCAATTTCAAGGCTACTGATAACCTGTTTTATCTGCACAATTCCTTACGGCTTGATTGGTGGTGCTAGTAGAATTATTGATTATTGCAAAGATCCTTTTGCCAATTACGTATTAGATACGACAACTATATCCTTGGGTTTATTCCTGGCATCTATCGTAGCAATATTATGTATTGATAGAAAAGACACCATTTTCTCTTTCAGAACCTCGTCATCAAAAAACAATAATTATATGGACACAAGTCAAGAATTCGTTCAATCATCAGAAACAAGCAATTCCCTTTCAAATAAGATCATGATAAAAGGGATCATTACCGGCAGCCTGATACTCATCTTGCTTATTCCAATGGTCTTCATCAGCAACCTTGTGGACGAGAGGCAGCAGCGGCGACAGGAAGTTGAGCAGGAAATAAGCAGCAAATGGGCATCGCCCCAAACCTTCACTGGGCCTTATCTCTACATCCCCTACACTGTGAAAACTAAAGATGCAAAAGGCGTTGAGACCACTGAAGTAAAGCAACTTTTATTACTGCCTGAAAACATGTATCTGTCAGGAAAGATAATACCTGAAATTCGTGAACGCTCTATCTATAAGGTACTCCTCTACAAAAGTGATTTAAAAAATACCGGGAATTTTATAATACAAATTCCAACAGATATAGACACCAATTCTTTGCAACTGCAGAATGCAAAGATCTGTGCTGGAGTCAGTGACTACAAAGGCATAGAAGAAAAACTAAGTATAACTTTTAATGGCATCAGTTATGACTTATCTCCCGGCCTTCCCACCAACGACATAGACAGCATGGGCCTGTCTTCAAATATAAATCTCTTGCCTTCAGATATTGGTAAGAGCGTTTCTTTCTCCATGCTTTTAAAATTAAAAGGAAGCGGCCAACTGCATTTTGTGCCCCTTAGCGGCAACAGCACATTCACATTACAGTCCCCATGGAATAGCCCTTCATTTGATGGCAATGCACTCCCAGGCGATAGAACAGTTACTGACACAGGATTCACTGCCCGCTGGACTTTCAACAAAGCGAACCTGCCCTTCGGTACTGTTTTAAAAGATGTAAACTTTAAAAAAGAAGCTTTTGAGTTTGGCATCGCCATGTTACAACCCGCAGACGAATACGCCAAAACTTCGCGTTGTATAAAATATGCTATACTTTTTATTGGCCTAACCTTAAGCCTCTTTTTCATTATAGAATTGACACAGAAAAAACCATTGCACCCCGTGCAGTATGCAATGGTGGGCATAGCGCTTACAATATTCTTTTCATTATTATTATCTATCAGCGAGTTTATCTTGTTCAGTTATGCCTATCTTATTGCAGCTTTTGCCACCATCTTATTAGTTACATTATACGCTAAAAGCCATTTTCAAAGTTGGAAAACAGGATGGATATTTGCCGGAGTACTTACCTGTTTATATGGATTCATTTATATCCTTGTCAGTTTAGAAGACACAGCCTTATTAATTGGAAGCATCGGCTTATTCGCAGTATTAGCATTAATAATGTACGCCAGCCGAAAAATCAATTGGTATGGCACACCAAAAGAAAATATACCATCGGTTACTCTTTAATTAATTGCATTATTTAACCCGCGAAAACTGTAAAACCATATTTTACAGTTTTCGCGGTTAATACCAACTCTGAAATACCCTGGAAAACCATATCCGGTGAATTAGCTCATCAATTTATTATATAAACAGCTAGTAAGCCAGGAAAAGCAACCGGGTTATTGTTTATCCCCATCGTCATCAGGAACATTAACAATGGCGTAAATTCTATTTTCACTCATATATCCAACCGAGTTTGTGGTATAACAATTGTAACCTTTTTTCGAAACACTTTTTTAACTTCTTTTTCTATAAACCTATGGATCAGGAAATAAATGACATCGATTCGCCTCCTGAAAATGGAATTACACGCAGAAGGTTTATATCCACAGTAACCATAGTAGGTGCCGGATACGCTTTTATTCCTTCCTTTGCCCATCCTCCTCTAAAGCCCTCCGTAAACATTGCTGCTTTCAAAAGTATTCATCTTAACCTGTCCGTTAACGGTGTGGCAGAGGCATTGAGCATTGATTCGCGCGTTACACTTCTCGACCTCCTGCGCGAAAAGCTTTCCCTGCATGGTTCTAAAAAGGGCTGTGACCATGGCCAATGTGGTGCCTGCACTGTGCTTGTCAACGGCCGCAGGGTTAATTCATGCCTCACGCTTGCTGTGCTTTGCCAGGGCGCTGAAGTAACAAGTATTGAAGGGCTTGCACAAGGAGATCAACTCCATCCCATGCAGCAGGCCTTTATAAAACATGATGCCTTTCAATGTGGCTATTGCACGCCCGGGCAAATATGTTCAGCAGTTGGTTTAATAAATGAAGGCCATGCAAAAACAGGGGCGGATATACAGGAATTAATGAGCGGTAATATTTGCCGTTGCGGGGCTTACAGGAATATTGTTGATGCCGTAAAAGAAGTGCAGCAGCAACATGCTTAGCTTATAAAAATTAAATTTATGCAGCCATTCTCTTATACACATGTGCAGGCAAACACAGAAGCCATCGCTCGCCTGGCTGAAACTGATAATGCGAAACTTATTGGCGGAGGTACCAATTTGGTTGACCTCATGAAGTTCCGTATAGAAAACCCTGACGAAATAATAGACATCAATTCCTTAGACTTAAAGCAGGTAGAAACCCTTCCAAACGGCGCTATCCGCATAGGGGCGCTTGTAAAAAACAGCGTCCTTGCTTACAATGAAACCATTATCAGGCAATTCCCTGTTCTATCACAGGCGCTCTTATCAGGAGCTTCCCCGCAGTTAAGAAATATGGCTACTGTAGGCGGCAATCTTTTACAAAGAACGCGCTGCCCTTATTTTTATGATACAGTGTTTCCATGCAACAAACGAAAGCCCGGTAGCGGATGCTCCGCTATAAACGGTTATAACAGGAGCAATGCTGTTTTAGGCACCAGCGATAAGTGCATCGCCACCCATCCCTCTGATATGTGTGTGGCTTTAACTGCTTTAGATGCAGTTATTATTGTAGAAGGGGTAAAAGGGGAAAGAAGAATACCAATGGTTGATTTTCATTTGCTTCCTGGCCAAACCCCTGAAAAAGAGAACGCCTTGGAGAAAGGCGACTTAATTGTTGCAGTTGAGATACCAACGATTCCTTATGCAACAAACTCTCACTATTTAAAAGTACGCGACCGTGCTTCTTACGAGTTTGCCTTAGCCTCTGCAGCCGTTGCTCTTGACCTGCAGAATGGCGTTGTACGTGCTGCTAGAATAGCTCTTGGCGGCGTCGGCACAAAGCCCTGGCGTGCCTTTGAAGCTGAAAAGACACTGATGGGTGCTAAAGCAAATAAACAAAGCTACCGTGCTGCCGCAGATAATGTTTTAAGGCAGGCGAAAGGATTAAAATACAACAGTTTTAAAATAGAGCTTGCTAAACGTACGCTGGTACGGGCGCTTGAAACAATAGGAGGAACAATATGAACGAACTAATAGGAAAACCGGTTGACCGTGTCGATGGCCCTTTAAAAGTCACTGGCAAAGCAAAGTATTCCGCCGAGTACGATATTCCGGGCCTCTGTTATGGGGTTACCGTACTGAGCACAATATCAAGCGGCCGCATTTCAAACATTGATGCATCCGATGCGGAAAGATCTGACGGGGTAATTAAAGTTATTACTTATAAAAATGCTTTAAAGCTCAACAAGCCTCCTTCCGGCGGCGGCGGAGCACAGGCAGTAAAGCTTGGTGAAAAGGACTTATTGCCTTTGCAGGATGATAAAATATATTACAACGGTCAGTACATTGCCATAGTAGTTGCTGATACTTTTGAGAATGCAGAACATGCTGCTTCCCTTATCAAAGTGCAGTATGATGAGCAAAAACCCTTCGTTGAAATTGAAGATAATTTCTTAGCGTCTTACAAACCTGCTGAATCTATGGGCAGGGACATCCAATTTACACGCGGCGATGCCAAATCAGCTTTTGCTACGGCTGATATTAAAATAGCTGAAACCTATACTACACCTGTCTTCCATCACAATCCAATGGAGCCGCATGCTACTACAGCCGTATGGGATGATGGTGAATTAACCATCTATGATTCCACGCAGTCTGTAATTGGCAACCGTGATGCCGTCGCCGCTTTAATAGGTATGCCTAAAGAAAAAGTGCACCTTATTTCTCTCTTCATTGGTGGTGGTTTTGGCAGTAAAGGCTTTATGTGGCCTAACACAGTGCTTGCGCCAATGGCAGCAAAAATTGCTGGCCGGCCTGTAAAAATAGTGCTGGACAGGCAACAGATGTTCACTTGCAATGGCCGTCGTTCGCGAACCATACAAAAAATAGAGCTGGGCTCCGCTAAAGATGGAACACTTGTATCCGTTAGCCATAAAACAACATCAGAAACTTCTTTTGTTGATGAGTTTATTGAGACCTGCGGCCTTGCCACTAACATTCTGTATAACAGCCCGAACCTTGATGTAACACACAACCTCGTAAAACTAAATAAAGGCACTCCCTGCCCCATGCGTGCGCCCGGCGAAGCGCCCGGCACTTTTGCATTGGAGGTCGCCATGGATGAGCTCGCCAATAAGTTAAAAATAGACCCTGTAGAATTACGGCTTAAAAACTATGCTGATATAAATCCACATAACAACAAACAATGGTCTTCAAAAGATCTCAGGGAATGTTATACCCGGGGCGCTGAATTGATTGGTTGGTCACAACGTAACTCACAACCCGGTTCCATACGTGAAGGAAAATATTTTGTAGGCTATGGCATGGCCACTGCCACTTATCCGGCAAACCGTATGGCAGCTTCCGCCAATGTTAAGATTTTTCAGGATGGCCATGTGGTTGCCGCAAGTTGCACACAGGATATAGGCACCGGCACTTATACGATCATGACGCAGATCACAGCAGAAGAATTAGGGCTGCCTCTTGATAAGGTCGAGTTTAAGTTGGGTGATTCAGATCTGCCAAAAGGGCCTGGTTCAGGTGGCTCGCAAAGTGCGGCAAGTGTGGGTGGTGCCGTACGGGCTGCCGCTTTGAGCGCAAAGTCAAAAGTTATTAACCTCGCTGTTGCCGACAAGCAGTCTCCATTATACGGGCAGGCAGAAGAAAATATTGTTGTTGAAAATGGGCTGCTTTCCCTCAATAATGATTCATCAAAAAGTGAAACCTATTCTCAAATACTCACAAGAAATAACAAGCCCTTCTTAGAAGCTGAAGCAACCACAAATGTTTCCACGAGAGAATCTAAAACTCCTGAAAAGCCCAAGCCTCCCCAGCCAAATAAGTTCGCCAAGGATGATGAGGACATTGACAGGAAAAATTATGCTTTTCAATCCTTTGGGGCGCAGTTTGTAAAAGTGCTGGTTGATGCAGAATTAGGAACAGTACACGTTTCACAATGCGTTAGTGTGATGGATATTGGTAAAGTGCTGAACATGAAGACTGCCAAAAATCAAATAATGGGTGCAATGATCTTTGCATTAGGCATGGCATTAATGGAAGAAACAATTTATGACCCCCATACTGGCAGGCCTGTTACCAAAGACCTTGCAAATTACTTGGTGCCGGTCAATGCAGACATACCAACCTTCAATATAGAGTTTATTGACAAGCCCGATCCGGTCATCTCTCCCATCGGTGCGCGTGGCATTGGCGAAATAGGCATCACAGGCACAACAGCAGCGATCATCAACGCTATTTACAATGCAACAGGCAAACGCATACGTCACTTACCTGCAACACCCGATAAGTTGATTTAATAAATATTCATTTAATAGCTGACCTGGTGAAAGAAATAAAAAACATCGTACAGGCTTTCGATAAAGCAACTGCAAAAGGCAGGCGGTGTGTGCTTGCAACAGTAGTGCATGTGCAAGGTTCTTCTTACCGGCGTGCCGGTGCGCGAATGCTTATAACTGACGATGGCCAGCTCACAGGAGCCATCAGCGGCGGGTGTCTGGAAGGGGATGCCTTGCGCAAAGCCTTGATGGCATTGCAACAGCAAAGGCCATTGCTGGTAACTTATGATACCATGGACGAAGATGATGCAAAGCTGGGCATAGGTTTAGGTTGCAACGGCATTGTAAAAATATTGATGGAGCCTATTGACAGCAACAACCCTAATAACTGCATCGCACTGTTTAAAGCCATTTTATCCAAACGGCAGAACGCTGTTTTAACTACTGTTTTTATAGATGATAAACAGGCTACATCCCAGCCTGGCACTTGTTTGTTGCGACTGGAAGATGAAAAGGTTCATACCAACCTGGAAGATGAACAATTGAAAAGTATTTTAAAAAATACTTCTTACAATGCCCTGCTGAATAAAAGCTCATCGTATAAGAATTATACAATAAAAGACAAAACCTACAACGCCTTTATCGAATACATGCAACCGGGCGTTTCCTTAATTATTTTTGGTGCAGGCAATGATACCGTGCCTTTAACGGAGATGGCGTCCGTATTGGGCTGGCAGGTAACGGTTATCGATGGTCGCCCCGGTTATGCCACTCCGCAACGTTTCCCAAAAGCCCAAAAAACCCTCTTTGCAAAACCCTTCAATGCATTGCAGGATATTGCCGTAGATGCTCAAACAGTTTTCGTACTCATGACCCATAATTATAATTATGATATAGCCATGCTGGAGCAATTGATTTGGCAAAACACTTCTTACATCGGCATATTAGGACCGAGAAAAAAGGCAGAGCGCATGTTCTCTGAATTAAGTGAAAAAGGTATTTTTCTTTCACCTGCACAATCCGCCAAAATATACGCCCCAGTGGGTTTGGATATTGGCGCTGAGACCGCCGAAGAGATAGCCTCATCAATTATAGCCGAGATCAAAAAGGTCTTCGCCTCTAAAGAAGGCAGGTCCCTTCGGGAAAAATTGCAACCCATTCACGCAACCTGATTCTTATACATGCAAACCTGCGCTTTAATATTACTTGCTGCTGGCTCATCTTCGCGTTTACACCAGCCAAAACAATTATTGCCATACAAGGGCAAAACCCTTTTGCAGCATAGTTTACAGGTTGCAGTACAGTCAGCGGCATCCCCCATCATTTTAATAACCGGTTCCAATGCGCAAACAATAGAAAAAGAAGTTCATAATAAAGAAATAACCATCATAGAAAATCAGGATTGGGAGGAAGGCATATCCTCCTCTATCCGTTGCGGCCTTAAGGCCTTGCAGCAAATAATGCCCGGCGCAGAACAGGCAATATTCATGGTCTGCGACCAACCCTTTGTATCTGCCTCTCTTATAAACCAATTGATAGAAGCAAGAAATAATACAGGCAAAGGCATAATTGCCTGCGCATACGCTGAAACCATTGGCACACCCGTACTGTGCACCAAAAACTATTTCCCCGAACTGCTAACCCTCCAGGGAAATGAAGGCGCTAAAAAGATAGTGATGAAATATAAAAACGACCTTGGAATAATAACCTTCCCCCAGGGCGAAATAGACATCGATACCTGGAACGATTATAATAATTTATTAGAAACAACATAAACTAGTTTTAGAGTCCTTCTCCTTTATCGGCTGGCTTTTCATCAGCCTGAATAGTGCAGTTATCTTCCACTAAACCATCCTTGATCCCTGCCAACTCCATGGATACTTTACCGTAAACTAAACCCAATACCCATATACCCTCGTTGGTCCTACGCTGGCCCTTCGTTCATCCTTCGTCTTTTATGCCTGTATTATTGGAAGAAATTAGCCGCGTAGTAAGGAAAAAATAGCAAATTGGGTGGGTTGGTAAATATACAAGTTTTATTGCTCTTTTTAATGACTATTTATTAATAATCGCCCAAGGTCTCAGGAAGTTGTTCCATGGCTATGGCAAGTTGTTCGTCGCTTGGGGCGGTGCCGTGCCACTCATGATGGCCCTCCATGAAATCGACGCCTTTGCCCATGATGGTGTGCATCATGATGGCGATGGGGAGGCCTTGGCCTGTCATTGACTTTGCTTTGGCGAGTGTTGCGAGGACATCGTCCATATCGTTGCCGTTCATTTCGAGAGTTTGCCATCCGAAGGCAGCGAATTTGCCGTGTATATCGCCGAGGTCCATTACTTTTTTTGTGGTGCCGTCTATTTGCTGCCCGTTCCAGTCAACAGTGGAAATGAGGTTGTCAACTTTTAGGTTTGGGGCGCTCATGATGGCTTCCCAGTTTTGGCCTTCTTCGAGCTCGCCATCGCCATGGAGGGAATAGACGAGGTGGGTGTCGGCATTTAATTTTTTGCTGAGGGCGGCGCCAATAGCTACGCTCATGCCCTGCCCAAGAGAACCGCTGGCCACGCGGACGCCGGGGAGATGTTCGGCGGTGGTAGGGTGGCCCTGTAGGCGGGAGTTGAGGCGGCGGAATGTGTTTAGTTCCTTTACGTCGAAATAGCCGCTACGGGCGAGGGAGGCGTAAAAGACGGGGGAGATGTGGCCGTTGGACAGGAAGAAAATGTCTTCGTTGATGCCGTCCATTGAGAAATAGGGGTTATGGTCCATGACCTGGAAATAGAGGGCGGTGAAAAACTCTGTGCAGCCGAGGGAGCCGCCGGGATGGCCGCTTTGAACGGCGTGTACCATTCTGAGAATGTCTCTTCTTATTTGGGCGGCGGTGTCTTTTAGTTGTGAAATTTCCATTTGAGCTGTATTTTTTGTTGTGGCAAATTTAGTTGTTTGGGAGGTATGGAATAAAAAGTTTTGAAGATGTTATTGGGCTTTCCATTTGAAGGTGTTTATGAGGTGGCGCATGTCCTGCACGAGGAAATCGTTTACGGGTTTTAAGGAATCTTCATTGGGGGTGGCATTGAAATATAATGCGCCGCGGAGGAAGTTTTTGGTGGAGTCTGTGAGAAAAAACTGGTTGGCTGTGGCTACTTCGCCGCCGACGCGGAAGAAACATGCCGTGGACATTGTTTGGGGTGGTGATGGCGGAATCGTCAATGGCAGAGGCCATGATGGTGTGTTCGTTGGTGAGGTTGAAGGCGTCGTCAATGAGCTTTTGGAGTTTATACTTCCCGATGTTTTTGTAGCTGATGTATATGTTGCCATCGAATTGTGGGAAGGTGAGGTTTATCCACCAGGGGTTTTCGGGTTTGTCGCCAAAGAAGGTTGTGTCTTTTGCAATTTTTGCATAGGCGGGGTATTCGAAAGTGTAGGGATAGTCGATCTGGTTGAAAACAAAATAATTTTTTTGAGGGAAGTTTATTTTGAAATAACCCTGGGGTTTTGGGACGTAGGGGCTGTTGCAGGAAAAGAGGAAGAGGATAGTTGACAGATAGCAGATGACGGATGACAGGGAGCAATTAAATAATCTCATTGACAGTAACTTTGATTTTGTACAGGCGGTTTTTATCCATTTGCAGAACAGTGAATTTAAAATCGCCGGCAACAAAGGACTGACTGGGTTTTGGGAGGTCGCCGGCGACTTCTAAAACAAGGCCGGCAAGAGAATCGCTTTCGCCTTTTATTTCGTCGAAAGTGTTTCCGGCAAGCTGCATGGCTTTGCAGACATCGTAGACCATTGTCTTGCCTTCAAAGATGTAGTTGTGGTCATCAATTTTTTTATAGTGGCTGCCGTCTTCATCAAATTCATCTTTTATGTCGCCGATTATTTCTTCCATAATATCTTCAAGCGTCACGATGCCGCTGGTGCCGCCGAACTCGTCTACTACTATCGCAAAATGAATTTGTTTGGTTTGAAATTCACGCAGGAGGTCTTCGGTCTTTTTATATTCAGGAACAAAAAATGGAGGGCGAATTAAAGCATGCCAGTCGTAATCTGCTGGCTGGTCAATATATGGTAAAACATCTTTGGTCTGAATCATTCCAATGATGTCGTCAAGGTTGTCTTTATAAACGAGCATGCGGCTGTATTGCTGTTCCTGTAAAGATTTGAACAATTGCGGGAAAGTGATTTTGTAGTCAACGCCGCTAACATCAAGACGAGTACGCATGATTTGTTTTACTGTGATGTCTGCAAATTTCTCTATACGCTTAAGGATATTTTTCTCTTCTTCGGAACCGGTGTTTTCGAGTTCCTCATCGCTTATCTCATCAATTTTATTTTTATTCATGGAGTGTTCTGCGATGTTCAAATATTTTACAAACCAATTTCCCATACGATGAAAAAGATAAAAAACGCCTTCGAATATAATTCCAAAATCTTTTGCAAAACGGATGTTGTTTTGGCGTGCGTACATTTTAGGTAATATCTCGGCAAATGAAACGAGCAAGGATGTGACGGAGAGCACTTTTATAAAGTAAACGCCGATCCACCCCCATGACATTTCTTTTAAGTGAAGTACATTATCAATGATAAGGGTGGTGATAATAATGATGGCAATAGCTGAAAAAGTATTTGCAATAAGCAATGAAGCAAGGAATGACCGTGGATTTTCAAGAAGAGTTATGATGCGCTGATAAGCAGGCTGCTGCTTGGTTTTGAGTAGGTTCACATCTTTTGTTGTGAAGGAGAAAAAAGCTACCTGAGCACCTGAAACAGCAAAAGAAAAGATGAGCAAAAGAAGCAGCAAAATAATCAATACGGTTGTTGCCTGCGTATCAATATGCGCTGCAATAAAAAGTTTGTATGAATGCGAGATGACTAATGTAGGAACTGCTTTCAAAATATTTTTTTTGATGACCATATCACTGCCCTTCAAAAACGGAGCAGAAAGATCGGCTACAAAAATATATTAAAAAGGCAATGCTTCAGGAGGAGTCTTGCTGCTACCGATGAAATATCGGCTCTATCAAATTTTTCCGGAACAACTGCATTTAAAGCTTGGGAATAATCTGCAAGAATTGTTTCTTTTGTCAAGCATTATTAGATTATCACCAATAATCTCTGTAGAGCTTTTTTTTACTCCTTCTATATTTTCCCAATTGCGAGTATGCAAGCGACCTGCGACATATATTAAGCCCCCTCCTATGTTTGCAATACTACAATAGTTTGTTTAAAATTTCAGTAGTGGCGAGTGGAAATTTCGCAATTGCAATGTTGCCGTCTAGATGCTGCAATTCAGCATCTTTTCCAAGGTTGCCAATAAGCATTACCCGATTTACACCTCTCATATAAACTGATTTCAAAATCTATTCAAAAATTCGGAATATTAGCTCCGTGTAAATTAAAGTAAAAAATAATAATAAAAAAGAATTGTTGATTAATTAAAGAGAGTTTATAAAGGAAATGAGGATTTAAGGTATTGATTAATAAATTGCGGAAAGGCGAATCTCGAGAGATTTTTTTTATTAATCCATTGATGTAATCGCAGGCTAAAAGGTATTTGATGAAACTTCACTTTTATAAATTGACCCTTTATGATCTGATGAGTGAGTTGTTGGGAGTAAAATGGAGAGATGAATTCAATGAAGAAATCAGTTATTCCAAATTGATTTAAAAGATAAAATCTTACTGTGTTAATATCCCAGATATTTTTTTGAGGAGTTTCGATTAAATAAAATTCGTTGAGGTTTTGCCAAATGTCTTTGCCGATTCGTTTATTTGTCAATATTTTATCAGTTACACAAAATACAAAATAAGTAAACCAACGGTTCCTCCTTTGCAGTTGCTTTTCTCTTACAGGCAACTGATTGACAATGCCTTGTTTATATGCCAGGCAATTTTTGTGTAAGGAACATTTATCACAGAGTGGTAAAAGAGGCCTGCAAATAGTGGCTCCAAAATCCATGATAGCCTGATTATAGACAGCGGGGTTCTTTTTATATAAGACTTTTGCAGCTAGTTCTATGAAAAGGTCTTTGCCCTTGATAGTGTCGATAGCTATCTTAATTCCGAAGAATCTTGACAATACGCGGAATACATTCCCATCTACTACTGCATGAGGAAGATTGAATGCAAACGAACTAATGGCTGCTGCGGTGTAAGGGCCGATGCCTTTTAACTTCAGAATTTCCTGATAGGTATCTGGAAATATACCTTCCTTTTGTTTAACAATAAACCTTGCGCTGAACAGTAGATTTTTACAACGGTTATAATAGCCAAGGCCTTCCCAAAGTTTGAATACCTCCGTATCTTTTGCATTTGCTAATTGCTGAATAGTTGGGTATTTTTTTATGAAATTTTCATAGTAAAGCCAGCCTTGTTCAACTCTTGTCTGCTGTAAAATCACTTCACTGATCCATATTTTATATGGGTCTTTTTCTCCTTTCCATGGCATTTGGCGTTTGTTTTCAGCAAGGTGCCATTGCATTAAAGCGTTTGTAAAGAATCTTGTGTGCATTGTAAGCAATTATACAAATGAATTCTTTTCTAATAGTTTTTTATAGGAATTATATAGTGATTGAGTTAATACAATGGCCCTTAAGATAAGTCATGCCGCAATGGCAGAAGGTTGTATAAATATAAATGGGAGAGTGGATGAGTAGGGGAGAGTGGAGATTAGGTGGGCATTGAGTGGGAACCTGAAGGACGTTACTATGGGATTGCCTTTGATCTATGGAAGGGATCGAAATAGGGTTTTTGAATTATTAGCAGGTTTGAAATGGGGCATGATCATTCTTTGTTGAGGAGGTAATAAATCAGCCCTACTTTAGGGCAAAATATTGATTTTAAATGAATATTCTCTTTTTTTTGCCGGGGTATCATATTTTTAGTTTATTTTGTAGCCATTATATTTTTGTTTAAATCATCAGCTATGCGAAAATCAGATCTTATCAATAACATTTCAGATAAAACAGGTATTCCTAAAGTGGATGTTCTTGTTACTGTAGAAACTATGTTGAAGGAAATAAAAGAAAATATTTCCAAAGGTGAAAATATTTATATACGCGGCTTTGGGAGTTTTATTGTGAAAAAAAGAGCTGCTAAAATTGGACGAAATATTAAGAAGAATGTGGCTGTTAATATACCTGAACATTTTATCCCTGCATTTAAACCTTCTAAAGAATTTGTGCATGAAGTAAAGCGGACATATAAGGCGGAGTAACCCCGTTATTTGCACAGATGAAAAAACAACAGTTCATTTTAGTATTTTCTGCATTTTGTTTATTTGCTTTTTTATTCTTTTTTGGCAGAACTGTTCCTGATAAAAAAGATCGGCCTTCCCTGCCGCAAACAGGTGGGCGCAGCGCGAAACAAGTTATAAGCACCAATGACCTATTGTTTCAAGCTAAAGCGAAACTTTCTCCGTCACAATCAAACCGCCTTACTCAACTTGAAAACAGTGTGGTGAGAGGGGATGTAAAAAATCAACAAATTAATGTAGATAACCAGTTGTCAAATTTCTGGAGAGACAGCCTAAGCAATGAATATTTAAGCGCTTATTACGCAGGAGAAGCAGCAAAGTTGGAAAATTCAGAAAAAAAGCTCAACTTCGCCGCCCAAATCTTATTAGAGGATTTAATGGCAGAGGATGATCCAGCTATGCAGAACTGGCTGGGAACAAATGCCAAAGCTCTTTTTCAACAAGCGTTGACAATTGATCCAGCAAACGATTCTGCGAAGATCGGCATTGGGGCCTGTTACATGTTATCTAATATTTCAGACAACCCGATGCAGGCCATTTTAAGCGTAAGGGCAATTGCTGAAAAAGACCCTGATAATTTGTATGCACAAATGGTATTGGGTTTGGGAGGAGAAAGGAGCGGCCAATATGACAAGGCGATACAGCGGTTTTTAATAGTGGTAAAAAAGCAGCCAAACAACGTGGAGGCAGTTTTGCATCTTTCTGAAACTTACGACCAAAAAGGCGATAAGGCAAACGCAATAAAATGGTACAAGGCGGCAGAAAACTTAGTTGCGGTGCCCGAAGCAAAAAAAGAGATCGAACAACGTATTGGCGCCCTGAAATAAATTTTGTAATTAAAAATTAATTTAAAAATGCCTTGTGGTAAAAAAAGAAAGCGACATAAGATCGCTACGCACAAAAGAAAAAAAAGATTAAGAAAGAACCGTCATAAGAAGAAAAATAAATAATCTTCCTGGCTGAACTGTTTATGCCGGTGGTTGTCTTTCCGCTGACATTTTAAACAAGCATTCCTTATCTCTCTTCGTAACTTTTACCTTTTCCTTATCAAAACAAAGTGCAGGATAGTGTTTGGAATGGTCTATTGATTTTTGCATCGTTGCGCAAAATGAGATGTTATTTGACCCAAACTGCAGAACAGGAATTAAGTTTCAATGAGCGAACCTGCGTGCTGATGCAGCAGGATCGAGGGCTTACCCGTATTCTGTGATCCTATCCGGCAAGGGCTATCCAGGAAATAGTATTGCAAAAAAATTAAAAGTTGCCATGTGTGAACAAAGAATTAATTATTAATGCTGCCCCTACGGGTGTTGAAATAGCTTTTTTAGAAGATAAAAAGCTGGTGGAACTGCATAACGAAAACGCTGATGCTAATTTTGGAGTGGGCGATCTATATCTTGGAAAAGTAAAAAAACTTATTCCCGGATTGAACGCTGCATTTGTGGATGTAGGTTTTGAAAAGGATGCATTCCTGCATTATACAGATCTAAGCCCTTATATACGTTCCCTGCTTAAATTCACGCAACAGGCGATGAATGAAAAGAATGAATCCGGCTTTGATTTTTCAAAATTTCCAATCGAGCCTGAGATCATTAAAACGGGGAAAATAAGCGAGGTTTTAAATAGCCGCCCAAGCATCCTCGTCCAAATATTAAAAGAACCTATTGCTGCAAAAGGGCCGCGCCTGAGTTGTGAATTATCGCTTCCGGGAAGGTTTGTAGTTGTAACACCTTTTAATGATGTGGTTGCTGTTTCTAAAAAAATACATTCGTCCGAAGAGCGTAAACGCCTGCAAAAAATTATAGAATCGATCAGGCCAAAAAATTTTGGTGTTATTGTCCGTACTGCGGCCGAAGGGAAAAACACAGCCGAACTTCATGAGGATCTGAGGTCGCTGATCGAGACCTGGAGCACCATCCAGAAGAATTTAAAAGGAGCAGAAGCACCACGCAAAATTTTAAGTGAACAAAATAAAACAACAAGTATACTGCGTGACCTGCTTACTGAAGATTTCAACAGCATAATCACGAATGATAAAAATATTTTTAACGACACAAAAACGTATATAGAAAAATTTGCCCCGGAAAAAGCAGATATTGTTTCTTATTCACAAAACGGTACTCCTGTTTTTGATCAATATGGAGTTACCAAACAGGTGAAAGCTTCTTTTGGCAAAACAGTAAACCTGCCAAGCGGCGCTTATTTAATTATTGAGCATACTGAAGCTTTGCATGTTATTGATATTAACAGCGGATATAAAAGTGTAAGCAATAACCAGGAAGAAAACGCGCTGCAAACAAATCTTGAGGCAGCAGAAGAAGTGGCGCGGCAACTGCGTTTGCGCGATATTGGAGGAATCATTGTTGTTGATTTTATTGATATGAAGCTTCCTGATAACAGACGGAAATTGCAGGAGGCGATGGAACATTTTATGCAAAGCGACCGTGCAAAACATGCTGTGCTGCCAATATCTAAATTTGGGTTGATGCAGCTAACGCGGCAACGGATGCGGCCGGAAGTGAACATTAATACTGCTGAAATATGCCCGAGTTGCAACGGTACCGGAAAAATAACTTCCACTTATTTACTTGAAGATGAAATAGAAAAACGGCTTCATTATTTAGTTACCCATCAGCATAAAAACCTTACCCTGACTGTGAACCCTATTTTATTTTCACATCTTACCAAAGGTTTTTTTTCTATTAAAAGAAAATGGAGGAAGAAGTATAAAATGCGTATCAATATAAAATCAAATGCTGATTACTTTTTTACGGAGTTCCATTTCTATGATTCAAATGATGAAGAAATAAAGCTGTGATCAATTTAAATACTTCCCTGTAAAACTTTCTTTGATTGTTTTCAAATCTTTCGGAACGCCTGCAAACACAAGGTTTCCGCCGTCATCTCCCGCTTCAGGACCAAGATCTATGATCCAGTCTGCACATTTAAGTACATCAGTATTGTGTTCAATAACAATCAAGGAATGCCCCTGTACTATGAGTGCATTAAAAGAGGCAAGGAGTTTTTTTATATCATGAAAATGCAGACCTGTGGTTGGTTCGTCAAAAATAAAAAGGATGTTGCCGCCACCCTTTCCTTTGCCTAAGAAACTTGCAAGCTTTACCCGCTGGGCCTCACCGCCAGATAAGGTATCGCTGCTTTGCCCAAGTTTGATATATCCCAAACCTACGTCCTGTAAAGGTTGCAGAGCCTTGGCGATGTTCTTTTCATCTTCAAAAAATATAATTGCATCATCAACACTCATTTCCAAAACATCATAAATGCTTTTGTTTTTGTATTGCACTTCCAGCACTTCTTCTTTAAATTTCTTTCCACCACAAACTTCGCATGTGAGATGCACGTCAGCTAAAAACTGCATTTCTACAACCTGTTCCCCTTCGCCTTTGCAAGCATCACATCTTCCTCCTTCAACATTAAAAGAGAAATGTTTTGGCTGAAAGCCGCGTACCAATGCCAAGGGCTGGTATCCATACAGATCACGTATCTGATCATACGCTTTGATATAGGTAACGGGGTTGCTGCGGGATGATTTACCAATGGGGTTTTGGTCAACTAATTCTACCTGATAAATAGAATCAATATCTCCTGTGATGGCTTTGTGAAAGCCCACTTTATCTGCTATCTCGCCTTTTATCTTTTTTAAGGCTGGATATAATATTTGTTTTACCAAAGTGGTTTTGCCGCTACCACTTACGCCGCTTATAGCGCATAGCACATTCAAGGGGAATTGTACGGTTATATTCTTTAAATTATTTTGCCTTGCGCCTACTACTGTAATGCTGCTGTTCCAGGTACGGACATTTGTTGGTGGTTCTATTGACAATTCACCCTTTAAATACTTGCCTGTTAAGCTTTCAGGGTTGTTTACCAGCTCATCGTAATTCCCTTCTGCAATTACTTCCCCCCCGAGGTGTGAAGCGAGCGGCCCCATGTCAATAATATGGTCTGCCTCCCGCATTATCATTTCATCATGTTCCACTACAATCACAGTGTTTCCGAGATCGCGGAGTTGTTTTAAAACAACGATCAATCTTTCTGTATCGCGGGAATGAAGGCCGATGGAAGGTTCATCAAGAATGTATAATGAGTTTGTCAAATTACTTCCCAAACTTCTTGTTAACTGTATACGCTGGCTTTCGCCTCCGCTTAAAGTGTTTGCCAACCGGCTTAGGGTCAAATAGCCTAAACCAACGTCTATCAAGGTTTGCAGTCGTTGGTTTATTTCGAGTAGTACGCGCTTTGCTATTTGCTCTTCGTTGTCAGTAAGTGAAATATTATTAAACCATGCTTTTAAATCTTTTACCTGCAGTGCGCATAATTCGCCGATGTGACAATTATTTATTTTTATATATAAAGCTTCAGGTCGTAGCCGATAGCCATTACAATCGGGGCATAGTGTCTTTCCACGATAACGGCTCAGCAGCACACGGTACTGGACTTTATAAAGGTTTTGTTCCACTTCATTAAAGAAAAAATTAATGCCCAGAGCAGTGCCAACACCCCTCCATAAATCGCTGTACTGTTCTTCCGATAAATCAGCAATTGGTTTATGTATGGGAAAATCTTTTCCGGCCGCATTAATAAATTGTTCGCGCCACCAACCAAGCTTTTCACCCTTCCAAGGAGCGATGGCGCCTTCATACACGCTTAATCTTTTGTCAGGAATAACAAGTTCTTCATCAATACCAAGCACCTGACTGAACCCCTCGCAGGTGGGGCAGGCCCCAAACGGATTATTGAATGAGAATAAATTGGGCACAGGTTCTTCAAACTGCATTCCATCCAGTTCAAATTTGTTGCTGAAGTGTAAGAGTTTCTCTCCGTTTATTTCCAAATACATTTCTCCCTCTCCTTCATAAAATGCAGTGCCTGCAGAATCGCTCACGCGGTGAATATCATCTTCATCAAATTCTTTTGCTACAATACGGTCAACCAAGATGAAAGGAGTTGACGCTGAATTCTTTGTAGTTAGTTTTTTATTTAATTCCTTATCATTCAGCTCAAGCAGGTCCTCAATCCTTATAATTTCACTTTGTAAAGAATTATTTATTGACCATTGACCATTAGCTAATGACCAACTGCTGAGAAACATTCTTGAAAAACCTTTCTGCATTAATATATTCAGTTCCTCCCGTGCGTCTCTTTTTGGATGTTGTTTAAAGGTAACAAGCATGGCCACTTTATCTCCCTTTGGCAATTGTCTAATCGCCTTTATTATATCAGCAACATCATCTTTTTTCACTTCTCTTCCGCTAACAGGTGAGATCGTTTTGCCAATACGGGCATAAAGTAAACGCAGGTAATCATATATTTCCGTCATGCTGCCAACAGTACTACGGGGTGTACGCGTTATAACTTTTTGCTCAATAGCTATTGCGGGGCAAAGACCTTTTATATAATCAACATCTGGCTTGGCCATGCGGCTCATAAACTGCCTAACATAGGCGCTAAGGCTTTCTGCATAGCGGCGCTGCCCTTCTGCGAACAATGTGTCGATAGTGAGCGATGATTTACCACTGCCTGAAACTCCGGTTACTACAATAAATTTATTTCTTGGAAATGCAACTGTTATGTTTTTCAGGTTATGCACGCGCGTACCCTTGACAAGAATTTCATTTTTTGTAATGGCGCTTTTCCCTGCTGATCTTCCTGGAAACCCTACAATTTTATCTTCCATCTGTTAAAGAGAGCTTAAAACAAAGCTCTAAAATTATAATTTAATTAATTCACAAATCTTTTACAAAGCAAAGCCAATTTTGAATTGAAAGATGTTCTACTTTCACATTCTCTTCACAAAGCAAAAGAAACGAAGCCTATCGTTATATTTTTACGTAAGTGTCCATAAATCATTAAGCGAAAGCTTTTTGCAAGCGTTACAGTTTTTATTTATTAAATAATTAATTAAAAAATTGCCTCCGGTAGTTATGAGAAATTTTAGCTATTTCACCGATACACAACTTGTGCATTCGTTCCAGGAAGGAAATGCCTATGCATTTGAAGCCCTCATCAACAGGTACAAAGACAAAATTTTCTCGTCCATTTTGTTTCTTGTTAAAGACAAATATCTCGCCGAAGATCTGTTCCAGGAAACGTTTATCCGCGTTATTGACACTATCAAAGGGAGGCGGTATAACGAAGAAGGAAAGTTTTTGCCCTGGGTATCGCGCATAGCTCACAATTTATGTGTTGATCATTTTAGAAAAGTAAAGCGCACACCAACGATCATTACCGGCGACGACAGAGATATTTTTGAAGTAATAAATATTGCTGACGAATCCCCTGAACAGAAAATGATACGCAGCCAAAGCCATGACCGCCTTCACAATATGCTGAATCTTTTGCCGGAAGAGCAGCGTGAAGTAATTGTGCTTCGCCATTTTGGGGATATGAGTTTTAAAGAAATTGCTACAGCCACTGATTGCAGCATTAATACTGCTCTTGGCCGCATGCGTTATGGATTGATCAACTTGAGAAAGATGATGACCGAAAGACAAATTGCTTTGTAAATTCTTGTCATCCTGGTGTTGACCCGCAGTTGTTATAATTAAACGTTTCTACTTGCCATGTGCAGGAAAACGGCAGGGTGACAACCAAATTAAAAACCTTTCAACTTAAAGAGTTGAAAGGTTTTTTGTTTTATAATGAGTTTTGATATTCATTTGGCCGCAACAAAATTACTCTGCCCGCACTGTAGCCACTTTAAATAGGCATCAACATCAGGCGTATAGCCAACAGGATTGTTAATAAGCCTTTCTTTATTGTCAAGAATAACGTAGAGGGGCTGCGTTTGCTGGCCAAAATTCTCTGACTCAAAAGTTGCCCATTCATCACCCTCGTTTATAATGTCCTTTGAAACACCCGCGCTGGTGATGTAAGTAAAACGCTGTTGCACGGGTAGCCGTTTGCGGTCATCCACATAGAGCGAAACAAGAATAAAGTTTTGTTTGATGCAGGTATAAACCCGGGGATCAGACCATACATTTTCTTCCATTCTGCGACAGTTTACGCAGGCCCATCCTGTAAAGTCTATAAGCAAAGGCTTACCCTCTGTTTGCGACAATTGCAGGGCCTTGGCGTAATCATTTACCACATCTGCTTCCAAAGCACCACTGCTTATTTTATAAATACTGTAGCTCAGTGGCGGAGGGAAACCACTTAGTAACTGGAGATCACTATGCCTATTATTTGTTCCTCCGGGGATGAAGTAAAAAGAGAACGTAGTGTTCGTTACACCAGGTATAAGGTAGATAGTAAACAGCAATGCAATAACACCAACGAATTTTCTTCCGGCAGTTATTTTCATGCCTTTATGATCATGGGGAAGGCGGATGATGCCAAACAAATAAAGCGTCAACGCAAATGAAATAATTATCCATATACCAATAAAGACCTCTCTTTTCAAAATGCCCCAGTGCATCACGAGGTCGGCGTTTGAAAAGAATTTGAATGCTAGCCCAAGTTCTACAAAAGCTAAGACCTTCTTTACCGTATCAAGCCAGCCGCCGGACTTCGGGAGGGACTTTAATAAGCTAGGGAAAATGGCAAACAACGCAAAAGGCAAGGCAAGCGCTAAGCCGAAACCGGCAAGCCCACTGGTAAGTTGCCACGCTCCTCCGCTGATGGAGCCCACCAGCAATGAACCAAGTATCGGCCCTGTGCAGGAGAAAGAAACGATGGCTAAAGTAAGCGCCATAAAGAAAATGCCGCCGATACTTGTGAGCCCGCTTTTAGCATCAGCCTTGCCTGCGATGGAAGAAGGAAGGGTGATATCAAAAAAACCAAAAAAAGAAATGGAGAAGAAAATAAAGATGGCGAAGAAAATAATGTTGAGCCATGTATTAGTGGCAATATTATTAAATATCTCCGGCTGAACATTGCCAATGATGTGAAAAGGAACGCTCGCTAAAACATAGATAAGAAAAATAAAGAAACCATAGAGCGCGCCATTTCTTATTGCATGCTTCCTGTTGGCAGAGCGCTTAGTAAAAAAAGAAACGGTGACGGGTATCATGGGGAAAACGCAGGGAGTGAGCAGCGCAATTAACCCACCTAAAAAGCCGAGAAAAAAAATTGACAAATACCCTTTGGAAGCAACATCATTTTTGCCGCCGCAATTGGCGAGAGGATGGTTGATATCAACAGTAGCCAGCTTTATTTGTTGCGGGCCGGCAGTAGCGTTTGCACCGCCTTCGAGGGGCACTTCAAATGAGCGATTAGCTGACAGGAAATTATTCTTTTGCCCAATAAATGCATTGACAGTTCCTTTTAATTTGGCAGGAATAAAGCCAGTGATCTTCACCAGTTCATCTATCTTAAGAGAATCTTTATAAATATTTATCTTCTTATTGTCAAAGGTGGCGTCAGTGAATATTGTTGCGGGCTTATTTAACCGAACAAGGCCAAAAGTTTTTGCATTCTCATAATCAAAATTCAATGTGAGGGAGATAGAAGAATCAACGTCATCGTTGTTTCCATAGAGATACCAACCCGTTGGAATTTTTACAGCAGCCGTGACCTGGTAAATATTATCCTTTATTTTTTTGGAAGTGAACTTCCATTGCAACAGACTATCCGCCTGCGAAAAAACATTGAAACATAAAAAAAAAGAAAAGAAAAAAAGCAGGAGTCTTTTCATCGCATTGCTTTATTGAAGCTTTACTTCAAAAGGTACTTTGGTAGGCGGCAGGCACTGGCTGTCGTTGCAAACCATGTATTCCACCGTGCCGCTCAGGTTGGTCTTCACAGGCGCTTTTAGCGTGACCATTTGCACAAACTCAACCTTATCATAAAAATATTTTACATCAACCCCAAAACTTGCGTCGTGCACAACTTTTAATGCGCCTAGTTCTTGTATTTTGCCAGTCAGCGTTGCCAAAGGGTTTTTATTAAACGCAACTGTAGTAGGTATCGGGCCGCCGTTGGAAGTGGTTTGCGAATAAATATGCCAGGGCCTTGGCAAAGTGGCGGTGATATTTACCTGGTAAGAAGTGGCCGTTTTTTTCACCACAGCGTAACTCCATTGCACCGGGTTCTGAATTTGCGCAAATAATACGGCAGTGGTGAAAACTAAGGCGAGCGTAAAGAGAATTTTTTTCATGTTTGATTTTATTTGACGAAACATAAGCACAAAGCTTACTGCAATATTGTTAGTTCAATCCCAAAATGGAAAATACTTTTATCCCGTCGATGTTGCCGAGCAGGGGGGATGTCGCGCGCTCCGGGTGAGGCATCAGGCCGAAAACATTTCCTTCTGCGTTGCGGATGCCGGCAATGTTCCTGATGGCGCTGTTGGGGTTGAAGGCCGCATCAACATTCCCTTTTTCATCGCAATAATAAAAGATCACCTGCCCGTTTTGTTCCAGCCCGTCCAATGTTTTTTCATCGGCATAAAACCTGCCGTCGCCGTGCGCCACGGGTATTTTCAACGGCGCCCCGTTGCCATTTTTCATAAAAATATTTTTAGAAACGAACTGCTGGTGGCCGTTTGCGAGCAGCACGCCGGGCAGCAGGTTGCTTTCGCAAAGGATCTGGAAACCGTTGCAAACGCCAAGCACTTTGCCGCCTTTGTTTGCGAACTCAATTACGCTTTGCATCATCGGGCTAAAGCGTGCGATCGCCCCGCAGCGGAGGTAATCGCCGTAAGAAAAACCGCCGGGCAACACAATGCAATCTTCCGTGGAAAACATGGTGAGGTCTTTGTCCTTATGCCAAAGCATGATGGCCTCCTTGTTGAGGTCGTTTTGCAGCGCGTCCTGCATGTCGCGGTCGCAGTTGGAGCCGGGGAAAACCACAATGCCGTATTTCATTTGCTGGAATTGAGCGGCAAAGATAAAAAGAATAATTCGCGGAAGGGAGTTGCGAAATGTTATTTGATGGAAGGCATGGCGGAGCCGATAAAAACAATAATTCCTTTGCCCGTTATAAAAATTCCATGCAGCGTTATTGTTTTTCCTTTAATAGTTAATAAAATTCCAGTAAGCGTTATTAAATTGTGTATCATCGTTAGGAACGGGGAAGTGACAGTTGATAAAATTCCAATCATAGTTACTAAAATATTATTTAACTAAATAAAGCATCTGTCTGTATTTGTAATTATTCTTCTTGCTAAATATATTTTATTTATGGAAATATGTATTAGTTTGATGGAAAAATTATAACTTTCATTTCTAAAATTGTAACGACCACTTCCCTGGCTATAACTGTTGCTTCCAAAATTATGACTATCGCCTCCCTGGTAATAACTGTCGCTTCCCCGGTAATAACTCTTGCTTCCCTAATAATAACTCCCGCCTCCAAAATAATAAATATCCATTCGGGAATGATGATGATGTATTTAAAAAGAATATATCTTTATGCTTAAATCAAATAAAGCCATGCTAAAATTACATTTAGACCCCATTTTTAAGGCGCGGGGCATCGCAAAGCCTTATACTTTTTTGGTAAAAGCAGGCCTGACGTCTGCCACGGCCTATATGCTGCTGGAAGGCAAGAGCCGCAGCATTAAGCTGGATCATGTTGAGCTGCTTTGCCGACTTCTGGTGTGCGAACCGAACGACCTGATGGTTTGGACGCCGGATAAAGAAAGGAATTATGCGGCAAACCACCCGCTTTTTAAGCTGCGCGCGCAGGACGAAGGCAGTGGCTGGGAGGAAACGCTGGGTTCCCTGCCGTTTAAAGAGCTGCGGGAGCTGACGAAAAGTATTGCGGCAAAAAAAGAGGAGAAAAGCTGATCGGAGAATTAGCTTGTAGCGTTCCGGATCATTTTACAGCGAACCAATTATTATAAACCACCACTGCCACGCTGCTCCAAAACAGGATGGCGGGTATAAAGTTCATGCGCGGGGATATAAAAATGAAAGAGACAAAAGCAGCAGCCGGAACTGTGCATAAAAGCAGTGCTTCCATACCTGCATCTTTTGTGAAAAAAACCACGGCTGCCTGCAACAGGAGCATAAATAGAAAAACCGACCAGTATTTGCGCACATGGATGATCATGCGCAGGATGTTTTTTTGCCAATAAAAGATGCCACCCACTATTAAAACCGATGCCGTTATAAAGGTGGTGACCAGCGCTATTTTGTTGCCCGGGTTTAAAATATGCAGTTGGAATTGCGGGAAATAATATGCCCAGTTTTGTATGTTGCCGTATAAAAAAACAATGGCGAGCAGCCAATAAAAAGGGGTTATGATGCCCAGCAAAAGCACAAACCATTCGCTTATCCTGAACGGGCGCAAAATAGCTAATGCAAAAAACGCAGGTAACACCAGTGCAACCGTTGGGTGATAAAGCAAAATGGTGCACCCGGTTATTAGCCCCGTATTAAAAATGGAACCATTGGGTTGAGGCGCATTGTATAATTTAATGAAACGCAGCACGAGCCAGATGAGCAGGCTGTTGGCCAGAAGTGCAGGAGTGAGATTGTTCCATTCGGGCAAAAGGGCAGTGAGCAAAATATAAGACATTGCTGTGGTGAAGGCAGCTTTGGAAAACATGCGCGCATCGTTTAAAATATAATTGAGGCGAAGCGCCTGCACGACAACGATTGCGGGGTAAAGCAGTAAAATTGCTAAAGGCGGCAGTGCATAAAGGGGCTGCATTATTTCGTATAAAAGCCCTTCGCCCTTGACTGTCATCATTTGCGGCGCATGGATCAGAAAGTTTGCATGAAGTAGGGCGCTTAATGCAATAAGCCAGAATATGCCTGTTGTAGATTTTTCGCGAAAAAGTGATACCACATCATTAAATTAAAAATCAACCTTTGCAAAGCAAATATAGCTTCTGTACGCGCACGGAATAAGCAATTCATGCGAACCGAGCTGTTTTGCGCGTTTGGGCATGAAGATGTAGTTGTTGTCGAGGTTGTGCAGGGTGGGGGTTGCATGAAGTTGCCCGTCGGGCGTGATGATCTGGTCTGATAATAAGTTTTCACGCCTTTCCATTTTGTTAAATATAAAATGGAGGTCGCTGCCGGTATTTAAAATGGTATAGCCCAGAAAATTATCGGTATTGTCGTCATACTGGGATTTATAGACCACATTTGACCAGTCTGTATTTATGGATGAATCAAAAGAAAGTACGACAACGTTCTCTGCATAATACCGAAGCATCTGGTACTGATTTGGGGAGGACAGATAGGGGTAAACCCCGGGATAATAGGAATAGTTATATCCATAGGGGCTAACGTAATAAGAGCCGGGGCTCATGTAAGGCGAATTGTAATAATCCCAACGGTTCAGGGGGTTTCCGCGGGATGTGGAAGTTACCGATTCCGCAGCAAGGAGAAAGCCACCATCGTTATCCATGATGATGTTCTGTATATAATAATCATCAAAAGCAGACTTCAGGCTTTCCCCCTGGCCTTTAGCCTCGTTGCGCAGGTCGTCGCTGAAAGCTAAATACCGCTGCGCTTTTGAAGAATCGCCATCCCTGCTCCATAAATTTGTATAAAGGCCATCTACATTTCCACGGCGGGCTTTGTTATAAAATGAAGCAATAAGATAATGCTTGTTTTTGTTGTCTATTTTTATGGTGAGGTTATCCAGGTAAATACTGGAAAGCGTTAATGGATGATAAGCCACCGTTGAATCAAAAGTTTTTTTGGTAACAAGTGTAAGTTGGTTGATGTTGTCGTTTTGAGCAACGGTTTGCGCCCGCACAAATACAATGCAGCCGTCATTATCCACTTCGAAATTATCTAAAAACTCATTGCGGCCGGGCATAGTAATGTTAGAACGGGTTTTACTTATAAGATTCAGGCTGGCATCAAACAATATATTTGTTAATCCATAATTGGAAACATCTTTACTGTTTATTTTAAAGACATCAATTTTCTGTTTGTCTTCACTATAGATGACATTATATATTTTATTGTTGGTGAGGAAACTTATAGTTGTGGTATCAAGTTGAAAGGGTTTACCAACCATCTGCCCATTGGCATCAATTTTAGAGGCCATGCAATACACAATATCTTTTTTCTGATATTGGTAAATAAAATAGCAGAAATCTTTATAAACTACAAAGTCAGTATTGATCAATCTTTCAGGAATTAAGGGGATGTCAGTTTTAGTTACGAGTTTCATGTCATTATCATACACGCATATTTTGTAATGGCTGCCGTATGTTTTATACACCAGGTATTGACCGTTCATTTTACCAATGATATCAAAAGCTACTTCACGGGGTTCATCATTATCGGGTTGGCTGTAAATAATTTGTTGCGCATTGGAATTTATAAAACACAGGAAAACTATAAAGCACAGGAGAAATGGTCTGAAAGACATTTTAATATTATTTTTATAAACAAATGTAAAACTAAACTTTGTGCGAAGCCATAAAATTGAGTTATAATAACAACACTTATAAACTTATATTTAAAAGCTTAGAGCAATTTTTTTGGCTATACATTTGTTCTTTCTTTGGAAATAACTTATCAGTCTGTGAGCAAGACCATTAATAGAGCTACCGCCGCCGGCCTTTTAGTAGCATTAGGAATTATTTATGGGGATATAGGAACTTCACCTCTATATGTGTTTGATGAAATAGTTAGAGGGAAAGTAATTAATGAAGTGCTCATCATTGGCAGCTTGTCCTGCATTATCTGGACACTTACCCTGCAAACAACCATTAAATATGTGATCCTCACTTTGAAGGCAGATAACCGTGGGGAAGGGGGTATTTTTTCTTTATACGCATTGGTGCGCAGGCAGCGCAAGTGGTTGGTGCTTCCTGCAATGATCGGCGGTGCGGCACTTCTTGCAGATGGTATGATCACACCGCCTATCTCTGTCACCTCTGCCATTGAAGGCTTGAAGCAGATAAACCAGGTGCCATTTTTAAGGGACATCAGTCAAAATACCATTGTTATTATCGTATTGAGCATCCTTGCCATCTTATTTTTTTTACAACAGTTTGGTACTTTATCGATCGGCAAGTTATTCGGGCCAATTATGTTTATCTGGTTTGGCATGCTGGCGGTTCTTGGTTCAACACACTTAGTTGATTATCCATCCATATTTAAAGCGCTAAGCCCTCATTATGCTATTGCTTTATTAACTAAATATCCCAAAGGTTTCTGGATACTTGGTTCTGTATTTTTATGTACTACGGGCGCAGAAGCGTTATACTCTGACCTGGGGCACTGCGGGAGGGCGAACATAAGGTATTCATGGATATTTGTAAAGACATGCCTTCTTCTGAATTATATAGGGCAAGGCGCATTCTTATTGCATTATTTTAACGGAAAGGTATTTGATACTGATACCCTGAAAGTTCTTTTCAGCCTTATGCCCGATTGGTTCAGGCTTATGGGTATTATTATTGCAACTGCAGCGGCAATTATCGCAAGCCAGGCATTGATAAGCGGCTCTTTCACATTAATAAGCGAAAGTATGCGGCTTAATCTTTGGCCCAAGTTAAAAATTAATTATCCCACGGAAGCCAAAGGCCAATTGTACATAGGCAGCATCAATGTTTTGTTACTTGTGGGCTGCTGCGGCATCGTTTTATTTTTCCGCAATTCTACAAATATGGCGGCGGCGTATGGTTTGGCCATTACTTTATGCATGTTGTCAACGTCTATCCTGTTTGCGAATTTTCTTATCTCCCGGCGAACGAAACCTATCCTGGTCTATCTTTATTTAGCTGTTTATTTAACCATTGAGCTATCTTTCTTAATAGCTAATCTGCAGAAATTTCCACATGGTGGTTATGTTACGCTGCTTGTTGGCGGATGTTTATTCGTAGTGATGTATGTCTGGTTCAGAAGCCGCAAGATCAGGAACAGGTATGTAGAGTTTGTGCGGCTGGAGCATTATATCCCCATGATCCAGGAACTGAGTACCGACAGGTCGGTACCGAAATATGCAACGCATCTTGTGTATCTTACCAGTGCTAATAACCCGCGTGAAATTGAGCACAAAATAATTTACTCCATACTTACGAGGAAGCCAAAACGGGCAGATATTTATTGGTTTGTTCATGTAGACATTTTGGATGACCCTTATACCTGCGATTATGTGGTTAACCACATAATTCCGAACGACATTATCCGCGTGGAATTCAGGCTCGGCTTCCGGGTTGAGCAGCGAATTAACCTGATGCTGCGCAGAGTGGTGGAGGACCTGGTGAGAAACAACGAAGTAAACATTACAAGTCGGTACGAAAGCCTTGAACGCAATAATATTGTAGGTGACTTTCAAGTGATCGTGCTTGAAAAATATTTGTCGAACGACAATGAGTTGCCGATCATAGAGCGAATGATCATGAAGCTGTACTTCTTTTTAAAGGAAATAAGCCTCAGCGAGGAGCGTGGCTTTGGACTTGATCCGGGATTAGTTACGGTAGAAAAATTTCCTCTTATTGTTTCTTCTGTGATAAACACTCCTTTGCGCAGGGTGTTTACAGGGGAAAATTAAATGGTTATCAGTGCGGAAATGCTTATCAGAAAATATAAAAGAATGTCCAATTACTTTTTATATAGCTTCTATTCCTCTTTAATTATAGCTTGAATACATCACTTTTTTATCAGCAAATAAGTTGTTCTGATCAGTTCTTAAAATGTTCTGATCATCTTTTAACAAGGTCTAATTAGAACTAAAACAATTCTGATCATCTTTCAACAAATCCTAATCAGAACTAAAACTATTCTGATCATCTTTAGATCATTTCTAATTAGAACCAGATCGTTTCTAACTATTTTAAAGTAATTTCTAATTAGAACCAAAAAGATTCTAATTATCTGCCAAAAGATTCTAATTAACTCATCGTAAGATCTGATCAGAACAGGAACTTTTTTAATTCATCTGCGGGTCAAGCGGGTAGTTTATTATCTGCGTATAGGGCTCTCCCAATTGTTTTATGGCATCTTTCCATATCATCTCATCATTATTATGGAAGACCAGGTGCTTGTTGCCCGTGGTTATTAGCCAGGACTTTTCCTTCACTTCATTTTCCAGTTGCTCCTTGCCCCATCCGCTATAACCCAAATAAAAACGTATCATTTTCTGGCTGATCTTATTCAGCTTCAGTAGCTCTGCTACATCTTCCATATCACCCCCCCAATAGATCCCATTAATTACTTCCTGGCCTCCACTGATAAGATCGGGCCGCTGATGAAGAAAATGTACCGTATCCTGCTGAACGGGGCCGCCTTCATACACCGGGAAGCCACAACCATCAAACAATTCTACCAGCTCGCCAACTGGCTGTTTGATCTTCCTGTTCATAACAAAACCGAAGCTACCTTCTTCGCGGTGATCACATAAAAATATCGCACTCCGTAGAAAATTCGGGTCCCGCAGGAAAGGATCGGCTATTAACACGTTGCCTGCTGCAATGGAATTCATGATCTAATTTAGGAAAGTTCTATCAAATGGAAAAAAATAATTAGAATTTTATAGATCACGTTAAATTGCTGGTAAACCTTAATGGTTTATTTTTAAGGGCTGGTTGCTACTATATTTTTGTTGAGATGAAAAAAGTTTTTCCTGCAATAATGGTTTTGATCGCGCTATCGCTTGTGGGCATTATTGCTTTGCAGGTGTCGTGGCTTAGTGATCTTTTGGAAATTCAGCAGCAGAAACTTTTATTCCATGTAGATGAGGCGGGTCTTTCTGTAGCGCAGCAAATTGGAAAGGGTGCGTCCATGATGCCTTTTCCTCATTTCCAGAGGCGGCCCGGCACAGGGCTCATGCCAAATAGTCTTCCTTTTGCCCTGGAGCAGGAGTTTACAGTTGGGCAGCGTTATTCCCAGGCGGAAATTAATAATAAACTGCGAGCAGCTTTCCAGAGACAAGGCATTCCCGACATGAAGTTTGAATATTGTATAACGTCCAACGCGGATGAGTGGCAGCCTGAAATGGCATCTAAGAACTTCATGGAAGCATATACTGATACTATACACGCTCAGCGCAGGATCATACCCATTTCTACAGCGAACGGAGACAATTCTATGGGGAATATGCTGGCTTATGAGCATCTTATTATAGTTGTGCCCAATTTTGAAACACAAGTTTGGCATTCGCTCGCAGGCACCATAGCGATCTCGCTTTTATTTACCCTGATAATTATTACGGCTTTTGCGCTTATGATAAGAACTATGCTGAACCAGCAAAAATTGAATAAGATCAAGAGTGATTTTATAAATAATATGACACATGAGTTCAAGACGCCGCTGGCAACCATCTCGCTCGCGGTAGATGCGCTGCAGAATAAAAAAGTTCAGAATGATGGGGAAAAAAGAAATTACTTCAGCGGGGTGATAAAGGAAGAGAACAGGAAAATGAATAGGCATGTGGAAACTATTTTGGAAGCGGCGGTGATGGATAAGCATGAGCTGAAACTGAAATTAAGCCCGCTTCATGCCCATGATATAATAAAGCACGTGGTAGACAGTTTTACTTTGCAATTGGAAGATAAGAAAGGCAGTGCAACGCTACAGTTGAAAGCAGAAAATGATCTGATCAATGCTGATGATACACATTTCACGAACCTTGTTAATAATTTAATAGATAATGCTATTAAATATTCCAGAGATGATCTGCAGATCAAAATCACAACGCGCTCGAATGCAAAGTATTTAAGTATTATTGTGGAAGATAATGGTATAGGCATGAGCAAAGAGACCGTGAAAAGAATATTTGAGAAGTTCTACCGCGCTCATACTGGTAATCTGCACAACGTAAAGGGCTTCGGTTTGGGCATGAGTTATGTAAAGTCAGTGGTTGATGGCCATAAGGCGAAAATAAAGGTAGAGAGCACGCTTGGAAAGGGCAGTATTTTTACTGTGGATATGCCGCTGGCGAAAGAAGAGGGTTATTTTTAAGGCGATGATGCCATATTAAACAGCCATCCCCATAACTTAAGAACCGGAACTGATGGTGAAGTGCATAGTTATAGATAGACTTCCACTCCTTCCCTGCAACAGCCGCCACAAGCAATAGCAAAGTAGATCTGGGCTGATGAAAATTTGTGAAGATCGCATTACCAACTCTTAGCTGATAACCGGGAGCGATAAGCAGCCGTGTAGTAGCTGTAAGGTTTTCTATATTATTAGCATTCATCCAATCCAAAACATTTTGCAGCGCATCATGAGCAGAAATATGCTGGGGCAATTCATACGCCTCCCACTGAGAAATTGATAGTTTATCAATGGCTCCCTGCGAGATCTTTACACCTATCCAGTACAAACTCTCAATAGCTCTCAGGGACGTTGTACCTACTGCGATGATGTTGTTACCAAGGTTTTTTATCAAGTTCTCTATTAATTGTTTATGCACAGAAAAGAACTCGGAATGCATATCATGAGATACAATATCATCCTTTACCGGTTTAAACGTACCCGCACCCACATGAAGCGTTATAAAAGCAGTTTGTATCTGTTTAGCTTTAAGTTTAGTGAAGACTCTTTCGGTAAAATGCAAGCCAGCAGTTGGCGCCGCCACTGAACCATCATGTTTGGCATAGATAGTTTGATAGGTTTCCTTATCAGTTTCTTCCGCTTCGCGGGATAAATAAGGCGGCAGCGGAACAGCACCTGCAAGATGCAGTATATCTCCAAAGCTGATATCATCAGCATTCCAGGAAAACTCTATTAAGAAATGGTCATGCTGCTTGTTTATTTTGCGCGCCTGTAGCTCTATTGTTTGGGCCTGATCCAGAATGTTTTTAATCAAAGCCTCTCCTTTCCATTTCTTAGCGCCCCCAACGAGGCACTTCCAATATACTTTTTGTTTCTGGTTAAGAGCAGTTGTAATATCAGTATATCTTTTATCCGGCTCAAGACAAAACAATTCTATCCTGCTCCCTGTAGATCTCTTCAATAGTAATCTCGCCTGGACGACCCTAGTATTATTAAAGATCAGTAAAGAATTTTTTGGGAGATGGTTATCAAGGTTAAAATATACATCCTCTTCTATCGCTCCCTGATCATAAACCAATAATTTACTTTCGTCCCTGTTGCGCAAAGGATATTTTGCAATGAGTTCTACAGGTAAAGCATAATTAAAATCCTCGAATCAATAAGTCTTTTGGATGCATCAGGTTTAGGCTGTTAATCTTCTTCAACAGAGCCCATAGTGTAGCGTTTAATGATGCCTCTACCACTTTCTCTTATAAAAGTGACTATTTCATCCCTTTCATCACTGGCAGGCAATTCTTCTTCAATGTATTCCAACGCCTGGCTTATATTCATGCCCTTGCTGTAAATAACACGGTAGACATCAAGTATATGATTAATCTGGTTAAGAGAGAACCCTCTACGTTTAAGCCCTACGCTGTTCACGCCTCCATAACTCAAGGGGTTGCGTACTGCTTTGATGTAAGGAGGTACATCTTTAGTGACCAAACTGCCGCCACCAATATAAGCATGCTGGCCTATGTGTACAAACTGGTGTACTGCACAGACGCCTGCAATCCAGCACCAATCGCCCATAACTACATGCCCTGCTATTTGTGAACTATTGCTTATGATGCAATTATTACCAACAATACAATCATGTGCAAGGTGGCTGTAAGCCATAATGAGACAGTTATTGCCTACAGTTGTTTTTAACCTATCGCTAGTACCCCGGTTTATTGTTACAAACTCACGTATGGTGGTATTGTCACCTATTTCCACATAGGTCTTTTCACCATCGAACTTTAGGTCCTGAGGGATGGCTGCGAGGACAGCGCCGGGGAAGATGCGACAGTTTTTACCGATGCGGGCGCCTTCCATAATAGTCACATTGCTGCCTATCCAGGTGCCTTCGCCTATTTCCACATCGTGGTGAATTACAGTGAAAGGGTCAATCTTTACGTTCTGTGCCAGCTTGGCGTTGGGGTGGATATAAGTATGGGGATGAATCATGAAATTCTTTGCGATGAGGCGCAAAAATAAAGTTATTCAATTAATAATAACGTGCGTTCGGGATAGAGGGGGCAAAAAGATGATAGATAGAGGAATAATAAACGGAATAAATCTTGTATATTTACCAAGCTACTTAATTTGCTATTTTTTGCTATCTGCACGGTTAATTTCCCTCAATAATATAGGCATAAAAGACGAAGGATGAACGAAGGCCTGACGCAAGACCAGCGAGAGTATGTGGGTATTGGGCCTAGTTTGCGATAAAGTAACCATGAAGGTGGGTGGGAGTAGGAATGAGTTTAATGAAGCATAGAGGGCAAAAGAGAGCTTTTCAGGGACGGGGGGTATTGACTGCTAAGCTTAATTTGTTGCTTAAGTGGAACTTAGGTTGACAATAAGCAATGCAAAAGGACTTGATATTTTATGAATTATTGCCAGTTATACTTTAAATAAATATTCACATTTTGCAGGCAAATGCATAAAAATTATTAATCATTTATTGTCCTCCTTACCTGATCGCTGCGAGCTTGGTTATTAAGGCTTTTTAAAATCTTTTATCAGTTCGTCTTTGGTTACTATTTTTACTTTTGTACTGTCGGAGAGGGTTTTGCTGACTACGTCGTAAGGGCCGGTTATGACGGTATCTCCCTGGTGTATGCCACTGAGGATCTGTATATAATTTAAGTCCTGTATGCCTGTGGTTACGGGGAACTTTTTTACCCTGCTGTCTTTGCCAAATACAAATACAACTTCCTGTATATCATCTGAACCGGTGGTTTGGTCATTGTTATTCTGAGCATCAGAACCAGTATTATGAACATCGTTCACTTTGGAGTTATCGATGCTTTTGCCACCTTTATCGCGCACAGTTACAGCATTTAATGGAACTGACAGGACATTTGTGAGGGTTTTTGTTTGTATGTCTGCACTGGTGCTCATATCCGGCCGGAAGGGAAATGACCTATGCGGAATAACGAGATCACTATAGCTTTCGGGAAGCAGGCGGATGTGTACCTCATAATTTGTAACGGTAGTTGAAGATGCGCTGCTTGTGGTGGAAGTGGTGGTTGGGTTGGCTATTTTATAAACAATGCCTTTGAATTTGCGGTTGTTATATGCATCTACCTGCACAATGGCACTGTCGCCGATCTTTACTTTTGGTATGTCATTTTCACCAACATCAACCTGTGCTTCAATGCTGCTGAGGTCGGCGATGCGCATAATTTCTGTGCCGGTCATTTGGGCTGTACCTACTACGCGTTCGCCTTTTTTTACTTCGAGCAGGCTTACCACACCATCCATTGACGCTGTGATAGTGGCTTTGCCAAGGGTTTTATCGGCACTGTTTAAATTAGCCATGGCGCTTTGGACACCTGCCTGACTTGCCTTAATGTTTTGTTGTGCGGCGGCATAATTGGCCTTTGCGGCAAAATATGCCTGTTGTGATTGTTCAAACTCTGACTGAGAAACCACTTTTTGCTCAACCAATGTTTTTTCGCGATTGTAGGCTGCCTGAGTCTGGTCTAAGGTTGCTTTTAATGCATCAAGCTGGGCTGTAGAATTATCAGCCTGTGCCTGCGATTGGGCGACTCCTGCGGCTGCCTGATCCCGCGCAGCGGTATAAACATCAGCATACACCTTGCAGAGTACCTGTCCCTTTTTTACCGTATCGCCTTCGGCTACATCCAGTTCCACGATCTGCCCCGAGATATCAGAACTTACTTTTACTTCGACCTCAGGATATATTTTGCCACTGGCAGTTACTGTTTCGGTTATGGTACGGTTCATGACTTTTTCGGCAGTAACTTTTGTGCCTTCATCTTTGCCAAATACTCCTGCCTTGCTTAATACGAGCAATAATACCACAATTACTACAAGGCTTATAATTACCCACTTCAGTTGCTTATTCATAATTATTTTAATTGATGATCAGTTGATCGGTTGATTAGTTGATTTGTTGAGTGGTTGACCGGCATATTGTGCATTATCTAATTGAGCTTTATTCCAAAGCCTTTATAAAACTCAAGCACTTTCATTTTAAATACATAATCGTACCTGGCTGAAAGGGCGTTGATGGTTGCCGTGAATGCATTGTTTTGAGTGGTGATATAATCTATGGTTGATAATACCCCGATCTCGTACCGCTTTTTTGCAAGGCTGAGGGCATAGTTTTGTATGCCTTCCGCCTTTACGGTGGCGTTGTATTTTTCGAGGGCGGCCACGGCATTGCTGTATGCCTGGTAAACATTCTGCTGGAGGGTGACATTATCCTGTTGGGACTGGAGCTTTAAATTCTCCACATTAAGCCTGCTGCGGTCATAATTGTTCCTTAACTGCCTGTTGTTTGCGATAGGAATGTTTAACTGCAACCCAACTGCCTGGCTGAAATTGATATTGCCCACCTGCCTGAAATAACTTGGTTTGCTGTAAACGGGGTTATAATTTGGCGACGTAATATAATCGCCATTGTGGGTGTATAAGGTATCTGTGCCTAAGAACTGCGTTCCATTGTATTCTTCAAAAGTGCTGGCGTAGTTGCTGCCAAGCTGGCCAAAGAAAGAAATTGTGGGATACATGGCGCCGCGGGTGCTTTTTACTGCGTACTCGGCGGCCCTTATGTGCAGGCTGTCTGCCTTTTGAAGGGGCTGGTTATTGAGGGCAAGGTTATAGACATAAGCGGGCTGCAATTCCGAAAGAGGGTCAATAGGGATCTTGTCGATATCCGGTACAGACACATCAAAAGGAGAGGCGGCATCGAGGTCGAGCAGGCCCATGAGCCCAATCCTGTTTTGCTCAGCAGTACCGTTTGCAGAAATATAAGTGCTGCTGTCCGTAGCGAGCTGTGCCTCTAACTGCGCTGCACTCAGTTCAGGAAGGCTGCCTGCGGTTACCAGCTTTTGTGTATTGTCCAGTTGGCTTTGCGTTTGAGCTATCTGCACTTTGGCAGCGTTGGCCTGTTCAATGCTTAAAAGATATTGAAGATATGCGGCAGCGACATTGAGGGAAATATCGTTCCTCACCTTGTTAACGCCAATTTTATAACCCGCCTCGTCTGTAGCCGCAAAAAGCCGGTTGTTTTTAATGTTGAAAAAATTAAAGAGGGTGACGCCTGTGGTAATTGTATAACTCTGAAAAAATACACTACTCGTGGTGTATTGGTTGGTGGTAGGGTCAATAGAGCGGCCAAAATTAAAACCGCCCTGTGTGTTAAAGTTGAGTGTGGGTATTATTTGTGCATTGGCGAGTTTGGTTGCCAGCCCGGCAACGCGCGCCTGTACATCTGCTTCCTTTACTGAAATGTTGTTTTGTATGGCGTAATTGACACAACGCTGAAGATCCCATTTGTTATCCTGCGCTAAGAGTGTAAACGGCATTGCTACAATAATGAATGCCAAAAAGCATTTTCTCATGAAACAAAAATAACAGAAAGCGGTTCATGCGTATCATAAAATTTAGATGAACGGAAAAAATGTTTTGACACAAGGCGAAATGAAGGGGTGAGGATTTTATAGTTGGGTTTGAATGACGGATTTAAGAATGGGAGGGAATTAAAAGAGTTGTACTTTTAATTTGAAATCTGTGGTAAGGACGAATAAGGATGTAGTAACTATTCATTTACTATTTTAAAGTATTGCTTATGACCAGCCAGGTAAAATTATTTGAACAACAAAAAGTAAGGACGCATTGGGATGAAGAAAAAGAAAAATGGTTTTTCTCCATTATTGATGTAATTGAAATCTTAACGGGCAGCCCGAGGGCGCGAAAGTATTGGAACGCTTTAAAGACAAAGCTTCAGCAAGAAGGGAGTGAGTTGTCCCAAGATTTGGGACAACTGAAAATGCAATCTGCTGATGGCAAGTTCTATAAAACTGATGTTGCCGATACTGAACAATTGCTCCGCATAATCCAATCCATCCCGTCGCCCAAAGCAGAGCCCTTTAAGCTATGGCTGGCAAGGGTAGGTTACGAACGTATGCAGGAAATTGCAAACCCAGAACAAAGCCTTGACCGCGCAAGAGAGAACTGGCAGAAACTTGGACGTAGCGAAAAGTGGATACAGCAAAGGATGACGGGACAGGAGACCCGCAATAAACTAACTGACTACTGGAAAGAAAGTGGTGTACAAAAAAATGATGAGTTTGCATACCTCACTAATATTATTCACACAGAATGGGCGGGGCTTTCTGTGAAAAAACACAAGGAGCTGAAGGGATTAAAAACACAAAACCTTCGTGACCACATGAGCGAAGCTGAATTAATATTTACTGCGCTTGCAGAACTTTCTACAAGGCAAATTGCAGAAACCGAACAGGCGAAGGGCGTGCAACAAAACGCAGTGGCAGGGAAGAAAGGAGGAAAGATAGCAAAAGACGCACGGCTTGCTTTAGAAAACAAAACAGGAAGAAAAGTTATAACAGGTGAAAACTTTTTGCCGCCATCAAAAGAAAGTAAGAAATTAAAATGAAGCGTTCTTAATTTGTCAGACAGTGTTCCTTTTTTTATTGAAGATGAAATAAAGGAGCGTGAAACCAGCGAGCACGCAGATACAGGTTAATGCTGTGGAGGGTTTATCTATAGCTATGCTAAGCGCTACAAAAATATAGGCGCCGATGAAGATGAGGGGTATGAGCGGGTACATTTTTATCTGGTAAATGCCTGTGCCATTGAGGTGTTTGGTATGGCGGCGCAGTTTAAAGATGGCTGCACCGGAAGTGGCCATGCCGATGCAATCAAGAAAAATGACGAAGCTGAGGAGGGCATCGAAGGTTTTGGCAAAGAACAGAATAATGATGCATAAGGCTGCATAAATAGTGAGTGACACTACCAAGACTTCCTTTTGCTTTGTTTTTTTCTGGAGGGCCTTTGGCAGTACGCCGTCCTCGCTCATAGCGAACATTACACGAGGATTGCTTAATAGCTGGCCGTTGACGTAAGCGAGTACGGATAAAAAGAGTAGGGCTGAAAAGATGTTGCCGCCAGTGGTTCCAAACATTCTTGAGGCAACCACATGGGCTATTTCGTTTGTGTTCTTTAAATCATCAAAGCCAAGAATTTTGTAGTAGGAGAAATTGACCAGCAGGTATAGCGAAATGATGATGATGATGCCGAAAAAGATACCACGAGGGATTGTTTTAGGGGCATTCTCTACCTCATTGCCGAAGTTGATGGTTTGCTGGTAGCCGCCGTAAGTGAAAGAAACTGCCACTAATGCAACGCCGAGGGCGCGTGCCCATTGTAATATTGAGGTTGGCTCCGTAGTAGTTGCTGTACTGCCAGTATAATAGATGGAAGGCATGAATAAAGCTGCAATGAGTGTGAGAATCATTGCAATCTTAATGAGCATTAAAACGCTTTGCGTTCGTGCGGTCATTTTTAAGCCTAATAAGTTTACGCCGTAGAAGAGAAAAATGCAGGAGAAGGCGATGAGGGCTTTGCCAACATCTGAAAGCGGCGAGGCAAAGAATACCTGGCTGATATATCCCGCGCCAATGAGGGCGACACCTGTGAGGGAAGCGGCGTTTGAGATAAGGATGATACAATTGACAGCAAAGGCGATGCTGGGATGGTAGGTGTAAGAAAACACCCGATAGTAGCCTCCTGTAACGGGAAAGCGGGAACCAATCTCGGCATAGGTTAACATGCCGCATAAGGCAACAACGCCGCCGAGTATCCATGCTGCGAAGAAGACTGTTGGGCTGTTTGCAGCCTTAGCAGAAGTAGATGCAGTACGGAAAATGCCCATGCCGATGACGAGGCTTACCATTACCAATGTGAAATCGAAGAGGCGGAGTTTTTGTTTCATTGTTTATGCCGTACAATTAATTTGGAGGCATAAACTTATAAAGTAAAAATTTAAAAGCAGAAATAAAATTGAATCATCATTGTCCCAATCCTTACATTTGCCATGTATTTGGTTCGTCCGCCTCCGGCGGAGGATTAAAAGGGAATCCCGTTAAAATCGGGAGCTATCCCCGTAGCTGTAAATTTCTTGTGAATGGTGAAAGGTGAGTAGTGAGTGTTTTCACTGTTAACGTTTTCATTCACAACTGTTCAAATCTGCATACCACTGTTGTATAAACGGGAAGGTGTTGAACAGGAAATAAGCCAGAAGACCTGCCAGATAAACTCATTCATCGTTAAGCTTTCGGGTGAAAGGCGGCGGGATATACTATATTTATTTGTATCTCCTTCTTGCACGTGCCCTATTGTTCCCGGTGAATTTATTATAAAGAAATATGTTCGCCTGGCATCAAATATATAAAGCAATAAAGCTAATCATTCTTAGTGTAATGGCGTTATTGTGCCTGCCTGCAGTGTATGCCCAAAAGCGGGTGGATAGTTCTGCTTTCTTAAAAAAGGTGACCGTAACGGGGTATAAAAAAGCCAAATAGTTTTTCCTTCAACCGTTCCTGAACAGTTGCTGAACCATGAGGTATTGGAAGAAATAAATGCTGAATCAATAGCTGACGCTGCCAAGTATTTTTCGGGGGTACTGATAAAGGACTATGGTGGGGTTGGCGGCCTTAAGACAATTTCTGTAAGAAGCCTGGGAGGGTTGAATACCGGACTTATATATGACGGTATACCCGTGGCCGATGCACAAACAGGACAAATAGACCTGAGTAAATTTTCAGCCACTTTTGTGCAAAGCCTTGAGCTTGACCAAGCGAACCCGCAACAAATACTTTTGCCTGCAAGGGTGTATTCATCCGCAGCAGTTCTTTCTGTTGCTACCAATAGTTTTAATACTACCAATTTTACACAAACGAAATGGCAGGCGGGTATTAAGGAAGGTTCGTTTGGATTGTGGCAGCCATTTGCAGGAGTTTATTTGCCAGTAAGTAAAACGCTTGTAGTGAGTGCTAATGCAGAAGTGACAGGGGATAAAGGCAATTATCCTTATTATATTAATAACGGTATGTTCTCTCAAAAAGCGTATCGTATCAATTCGGATATACAAGCGTACCAGGGGAGATAAATGTTGTAAAGAGATTTGCAGACAGTTCCCAATGGCAGACGAAAGCCTGGTATTATAATTCTGACAGGGGCTTGCCGGGCAGCGTTATTTATTTCAACAATATTTCTGTACAGCGGCTTCAGGATAAGGACTTTTTTGCACAAAGCCGTTATGAGAAAAAACATCAGTAAGCACACTGCCTTATTGTTTTCCGCCAAATACAGTTCTCTTTATACAAGATATACGGACCCTAACTTTTTGAATAACGCAGGTGGCCTGGATGACCGCTACATGCAGCAGGAAATGTATGTGAGTGCAGCATTGAGCCAACGGTTTGGGAAATACTTTTCTAGCTTCGGTTGCTTCTGATTTTGCAACTACACATTTGAGTGCCAACATTACGCCGTTTGCAACGCCTACACGCGATGAGTGGTGGAACAGCGCTGCGGTACAATATGCAAGGGCGTGCTGGCAGGTAAATGCTTCGCTGCTGAATACAACCGTACATGATAAAACTGAAATAGGGCCTGCTGCTACGAACAAAAGTGAATGGACGCCTACCGTTGCGGCGAGTTATAAAGCAAAGCCGCAAAGCCCCTTTTTGTTCCGCGCTTTTTATAAAGACATATTCCGGCTGCCCACTTTTAATGACCTGTATTATACCTATATAAGCAATGTAAGTCCAAAGCTGTTGCCGGAATATTCAAAGCAATATGATGCGGGGGCGACCTACTCGAAAAGCTTCACGGGCGCCCTGAAGCAGCTAAGCATAAGCGCAGATGGCTATTACAATACAGTGAAGGATAAGATAATCGCTGTGCCTTCGCAGAATCTTTTTGTGTGGACAGTAGAGAACCTTGGAAAGGTGCATATAAAAGGATTGGACATTAGTGCCGAAGCTAACGGTAAGTTTTCCTCAGTAGTCAAATGGTCTGCAAGAGTTGCTTATACCCTGCAACAGGCGCTTGATGTGACTGACCCGGCAAGCAGCGAGTATAAAAATGAAATCCCCTACACACCGGATAACTCTGGCTCTGCGTTGGCAAGTGCCTATTACGGGAACTGGAATGCAGGCTATAGCTTTTTATTCTCCGGCAGCAGGTATATACTTGGTGAAAACAACCCCGCTAATGAGCTGGATGGATGGGGCACGCATGATGTGTTTGTTGCCCGAACTATTAAGCTGCGCCATTTTAAAACAACGGTCAAAGGGCAAATAAATAATCTTTTTAATGCCGGGTATGAGGTGATAAAATATTACCCCATGCCAGGCAGCAATTATACCATAAGCATACTATTTAAAAATTCATAAATCAATTAAAATGAAAAAAATCAATCTTCTTTCCCTCGCAATGGCTTTGATAGTTATTGGCGTATCCTGTAAAAAAACCGAAGTAGTTACTCCGGCGCCAGCGGTTACAACAGGAGTCTATTCATTAAACCAGGGCGTATACAACGATAACAATACGACCCTTACCTACTATGATTTTGGCACCAGTACGGCCACAACAGATTTCTTTAATAGCGTAAATGGCTTTGGCCTTGGCGATACCGGCAGTGATTTTATTATTTATGGAGGTAAGTTATATATTGTCATGAATAACTCCGGTTATGTGGCGGTTGCTAATGCTTTCACTGCCAAGTTTATTGATTCCATCAGTTTCCTGAATGCAGGCGTAAACCGTGGCCCTGAAAATATAGTGAGCTACGGGTCAAATGTGTTTGTGTCAGCCACCGATGGTACGGTGTCGGTGATTGATACCACATCGCTTTCCATCATAAAAACCATTACCGTTGGTACAAACCCTGCGCAGATGGCCATATCCGGCTACAACCTTTACGTGAGCAACTCGGGTGGCTATGGTGCCTATGATTCTACAGTTTCGGTGATAAACCTGGTATCGTTTGGAGTAACGGGACAGATCACGGTTGGTGTTAACCCCGGCTCCATTGCCGCTGATAATTCGGGTAATATTTATGTTGCCTGCACGGGGGATTATAATACCATCGGGCCTTCATTTGCAAAAGTGAATACAAGCACCAATACCGTTACAAAATCTGCAGATACGGCTGTGGGCACCGTGCGTTATTATAATAATTACCTGTACGTAACGGGGGGGTATTATGGCAGTTCAAACGTGCGGGTATTGAGCACAACCGATTTTAGTGTTGTAAAGACGAATTTTGTGAGCGACGGCACTGCTATAGCCACACCTTATGGTTTAGATATTGACCCTGCAACAGGCGATGTGTATGTTGGGGATGCCAAAGATTATGTTTCTTCAGGAGAGGTTTTTTGTTTTGATACAAACGGAAACAAGAAGTTTTCTTTCTCCACGTCGCCAACTGCAAGCCCGGTAAGAGTGGTGCTGGTACAGCATTAATAGGGAATATTGGGGATTATAGGCAGGAAAGGAAGAAAAATGAGAATTGGAGTACATTTTTTATCATTCAGATGAGGTGTGGAGCGGTTCCGCGTTACCGCCGACGGACTCCGCGTTAACGCCAAGGGTCTCAGCGCTAACGCCCAATGGCTCCGCGCTAACGCCGAATAGCTCCGCGTTAACGCCGAAGGGTTCCGCACTAACGCCAAGGGACTCGGCGCTAACGCCGAATAGCTCCGCGCTAACGCCGAATGAGTAGGAACCTCCGCCAAGAAGTTCATAATTAACTACTTAAGTTTTAGAACAGGAGAAGCAGCACTCAAAAATGGCCCATCAATTGTTAAATTCAGTAGGCGTTTCCTCCTGATGCACTCCTTTGTACCTGCCATGGCACTGCGCCACCAGCACAAATAAAACAAAGATGACCACAAAGGAAAACAGAATGGTAAGCGTGTAACGTTTTGTATCGGCTGACTCAAATTCTTGTTTTGACATAATTTTTATTTTTGGTTGAACGATGGCGAAATTGGTGCGCTAAAATATAAAATTCTTGTTAACTGCGGGCATATTGCATCATTTTCAGAATAATATCGGCGTCGGGGCAGTTAGCCAGGTACTTTCCGCTCTCGGATATTTTGCAAACGCCGGGGTAATCACCCTTCATGCCTTCCATATCGGCAATGACCTGGAAATGGAGAATGCGGCGGCCAATGCCCGTTCTCATTTTCGTTGCCAAAATGAGCAAACGTTTCGCCCACGCTGATAAACTGCCCAACCCTTAAAGTACCAAGGTCGGCAAGCGAAAGATGGCCATATAAAGTATAAAATAAAAGCGTGTCGAGCTGGTGCTGCAGCACAATGGTAGGACCGTAATCGCCAAAGGCATCATTAAATTTAAAGCTGTGGATCGTGCCGCCAAGAGGCGCAAACACAGGCGTGCCTGCCTTTCCCCAAATATCAATGCCCAGGTGCAGCCGCCGTGGCTCCCCATTTTTATTTGCGCCGAAAATATTGCTGCGGCTATAGAGCTCCCTTAGTTCTGCATAGCCACCAATGCCGTAAAGGGCTTGCGGGGCCTGCAACTTTTCAGCGATATAGTTTGTAAATAATTCTGTGTGATTAAAAATGTTTTCGGAGAGGGTTTCATTCTTGTCTGTAAAATCCATCAGTAAAAGCTTGTCACGCGTGTTGTCGAAAGGGACCACATTTACAAAAATATGCTCATAAGCTTTTAAAACAGTAGCGAGGTTTTTATTGTTTGCCATGGCTTAAAGGTATATGGAAGTTTTATGTTTTAGGCAAAGGCCGATATTTTTAAGGAAGAATTTTTTTGGGGTACAAAATAAATAACTTGCTATTTTCACAAAGTTGCGACTTCTTTAAACAGTAAAATTATGAGTGTAAATAAAGCAGGCATTCTTGGCGGGGGACAATTGGGGCGAATGCTTTTGCAGGCCTCAGCAAATTATGTGGTTGAAACTTCAGTGCTGGAAAATGATGAACACTGCCCTGCAGCTCATTTGTGCCATCATTTTGTAAAGGGCGATATCCGCGATTTTGAAACTGTTTATAATTTTGGAAAAGGGTTGGATGCGCTGACTATCGAAATAGAATCTGTAAATGTGGAGGCGTTGGAGAAATTAGAAAGCGAGGGAGTAAAGGTTTATCCAAAACCATCTGCGATACGGATAATTAAAAATAAGGTCACACAGAAGGAATTTTATAAGAACAATGAAATTCCTTCGCCGTCTTTTATTGTTACGCAAAATTTGAGTGAACTGAAAAATCAGGTAGCTTTTCTTCCTGCCGTGCACAAAATTGGAGAAGGAGGCTACGACGGTAAAGGAGTGCAGGTGCTTAAAAGCAAGGATGATATAGGGAAAGGCTTTGATTCACCCGCAGTGTTGGAGAAAATGGTGAACATAAAAAAAGAAATTGCCATTATTGTTGCCATGAATGACAAGGGTGAAACTGCCATTTATCCACCAGCAGAAATGATCTTCGACCCTGTATTAAATTTACTTAATTATCAAATCAGCCCCGCCCATTTGCCACAACAGGTCTTGTGGAAAGCAGAAGCCATTGCAAGAAAAGTAGTGCAGTCGCTGAAAAGTGCAGGTTTGTTTGCCATTGAATTATTTATTGACAGGGACGATAACGTTATGGTAAATGAAACCGCGCCACGTGTTCACAACAGCGGCCACCACACTATTGAAGCAAACTATTCCAGCCAGTTCGATATGCTTTGGCGCATCATGCTTGGTTTTCCGTTGGGCAATACAAAAGCTATTTTGCCCTCTTCCATCGTAAATATTTTAGGCGCTGAAAATCATTCAGGCGAAGCCAAATATGAGGGCCTTGAGGAAGTGTTGAAAATGGATAATGTATTTGTGCATCTTTACGGAAAAGCAGAGACGAGACCCGGCAGGAAGATGGGGCATGTGACTATTATAAGCAATGACTATGGGGACCTGACTTATAAGGCGAATAAGATCAAGCACACTTTAAAAGTTTGTAGTTTGTAGTTTATAGTTTGTAGTTTATAGTTTGTAGTTTATAGTTTGTAGTTTATAGTTTGTAGTTATGGCAACCGTTCAACAATTTGAAGATTTAGAAATATGGAAAAAGGCAAGAGAACTTGCGAAAGAAGTTTATACAATTACTTTTAAAGAGCCTATTTCTCTTGACTTCAGGCTTAAAGACCAGATGAGGGGTTCTGTCGGTTCAATAATGGATAATATTGCTGAAGGGTTTGAAAGAGCAAGCAGGCTTGAGTTTTTAAATTGCTTAAGCATATCTAAAGGTGAGGCCGGCGAATTAAAATCTCAATTGTACAGAGCACGGGATGCAAATTATATTGATGAACAAATGTTTGCCGATTTATATAACAAAGCAAACGACATAACAAAAATGATAACTTCGTTTATAGCATACCTTAACAAATCTGACATTAAAGGTCAAAAATTCAAAAACAGACAGAATGGATGAATCACAAATAGCCCCCGAACTACAAACTACAAACTACAAACTACAAACTCCTCTCGTTGGAATTATCATGGGAAGCGACAGCGACCTGAGTGTTATGCGTGATGCTGCTGATATTTTAAAGGAATTTACTATTCCGTTTGAACTAACCATTGTGTCTGCTCACCGCACTCCAAAGCGCATGATGGAATATGCATCTACTGCAAAAAATAGGGGCTTGAAAGTGATTATTGCAGGCGCTGGTGGTGCGGCGCATTTGCCGGGAATGGTTGCTGCTGTTACTGTTTTGCCCGTTATTGGCGTGCCAATAAAATCTTCCAACTCTATTGATGGCTGGGATTCAGTATTATCTATCCTTCAAATGCCTAGTGGTGTGCCTGTTGCAACCGTTGCTTTAAACGCAGCAAAAAATGCAGGAATATTAGCTGCACAAATTATTGGCGCCCATGATGAAACTGTTTCTGAAAAACTAAAACAATTTAAAGGCAATCTTGAAGATGCAGTAAAAAATAAAGTGAAAAAGATGGGTGAAGAATGGGCAAATGAGTTTGATAAAAAGTAAATAGTATCAAATTTCAAGGATGGCGAACTGCTGTTCCAGGCTTAAAGAATTAGCCAGTAATATTTGAATTAGCGCCCTCCCATACTTTGCATAAAATCCTGCAATGTTTTCTGTTCGTTCCTGCAAGCTATTATTTGGAAACAATGTTGACTTGAGCTTTTGTATTTGCCTTTGCTCTGATTCAAATTTCTTTCTTTCTGCACGAAGCATTTTCTTCTCCAATTCTACTATTCGTTTTAAAGCTTGTGTTTGTATGGCTTCCACATGTTGCTGTAAAGTGTTGTCAGCTTCGCCTGCAATTAATTTAATATGCTGATAAAACTCTTTCAACTGTCCAGTTTGTTTGTCAAGACTAAGCTCATTGGATGAATTTCTTTCTACTATTTCATTAATAAGAAATAAATCATCTTTAAAAAGATCTTTTGGAGTAAAGCCCAGTTGAGTGATCTTTTCTTTTTGTTTTTCATCAATCAGCAAAAAAGAATTTCTTAAAACTAAAACTGGGTAGGGCACTTGCACGGCTTCAAAAACTTTTTTCAATTCAAGCCAATAAGCTATCTCGCCACCTCCACCAATAAAAACGATATTGGGCAATATAGTTTCCTGAAAAACGCCACGCAATATTACGTTTGCACTGAATCTTTCAGAATGAGTTTCTAATTCTGTGAGAATTGACTCTTGGTTAAAACTCAACGCTGTATTTTGTACTTCATACATCGTATCCCGCACTTCTATTCTTTCTCTTTTATTATCTAATAAATAAAACAAATTCAGTTCCCTTCCGGCTGCCTGCACTTTATGATGTTTTTGCAGATCAGCAATGGTTGCTGCAACTGCCTTATGAGAGAATTGTTCTGTCAGTTCTTTTTTTACAACATCATTAAAAAGCTTTTTCAAGTTGACATTATCCGGAATCAAAATCACTAAGCCATATTCCCCAAATAACTCACTCACTATTTCTAAAGTTGCTTGCTGAATAGTGACACCTTCTTTGTAATATTTTTTAAATAAGGAAATAATTTCCTCGCTGTATTTTTCTACCCCAAGCTGCCCCTGCATTTTTTCTATTAAAGCAATGAGGGCCTTGTCCACCTTCATTCTACCAACAGCTCCTGTTTGTTTTGTCTGCCATTGATACTTTTCGCCTTTGATAAAAGTAGTGCCTATCTCATCAATATCTGCATCCTCACTGCCCATATAATAAACAGGCACAAAATGATAGGCAGGCAATTCTTGGGAAAAAAATTGGGCAAGCTTTATAGCATGTAATATTTTATAAACAAAATATAATGGCCCTGTAAAAATATTAGGCTGATGCGCAGTGGTAATTGTAAAAGTATTTTCCCCAGAAAGCAACTCAATGTTTTTATAAAGAGTTGCTGAAACTCTTATATTCTTATACTGCTTCTTCAGTTCTTCAACAAGTACTTCTCTTTGTTGTGGAAAAGCCTGCCTGTTTTTGATCGCAGCTTTTATGCCTGCAATAGAAACCGGGTTTTGATAGAAAGCTTTTAATTGCTCGGCTTGTTCTACATAATCAACAACGATCTTTGAAAAGAAACCTGTAGACGGGTAATCTATTTTGGTACACTCAGCTTTCATAAGCATTTGCTCATCAATATTCTCAATTATTAATTTTCTATCACTTCTCCTTCCAGGTCATAATCATACGCCTTGGTTATTTTCACCTGCACAAAATCACCAATGGTCAATTTCTTTTGTGAATAAATGACTACTTCGTTGTCCACTTCTACACTGTCAAATTCTGTTCTGCCCAAATATCTTCCGGCTTCTTTCTTATCAATGATCACTTTTAATGTTTTCCCAACCTTTTCCAGGTTCTTTCCAAAGCTTATCTCCTGTTGAACTTCCATTATCTCTTCTGCGCGTCGCTGCTTTTCTGCGGCGGCCACGTCATCTATTAAGTCATATCCTGAAGTACCTTCTTCATGGCTGTAAGTGAAAATGCCTACCCTGTCGAAACGTTGTTTTATTAAAAAGTCCTTCAGTTCTTCCACATCCTCCAAAGTCTCACCGGGAAAGCCTGTGATCAACGTCGTGCGCAAACAAATGCCGGGGTTCTTTTCACGGATAGACGTGATCAGTTCTTCCATTTCCTGGCGTGTACTTTGGCGTTTCATCGCGCGAAGCATATTGTCGCTTGCGTGTTGCAAAGGCATGTCCAGGTAGTTGCAAATATTCTCTCTTTCGCGCATCACGTCCAGCACTTCCATCGGGAATTTATTTGGATAAGCATAATGCAAGCGAATCCATTCCAAACCTTTCACATCAGCCAGCCTGCTGAGCAGATCGGCGAGCATTCTTTTTTTATACAGGTCCAAACCATAATAAGTAAGTTCCTGCGCAATTAACAATATCTCTTTCACGCCCCGCTTCACAAGGCTTTCAGCTTCTTTAAGAATATCTTCAATGGGCTTGCTCACATGTTGGCCGCGCATCAACGGAATGGCGCAAAAGGCACAGGTTCGGTTGCAGCCTTCGCTTATTTTTAAATAAGCATAATGCTTTGGTGTGCTCAGCAATCTTTCGCCAAGCAATTCTTTTTTATAATCCGCATCAAATTGTTTCAATATCAAAGGTAGTTCCAGGGTGCCGAACCATGCATCCACTTCGGGTATCTCCGTTTCCAGATCACCGCGGTAGCGTTCACTCAGGCAGCCCGTCACATACACTTTATCAAGCTTGCCCATCTTCTTTAAATTAACCTGGTCAAGGATGGTATTGATGCTTTCTTCCTTGGCTTTATCAATAAACCCACAGGTATTTACTACTACAATATTATGGTCGAGTTTCTTGTTTTCATGCACCACATCAATATCATTTGCAAACAGTTGTCCGCTTAACACCTCGCTGTCCACAAGGTTCTTGCTACAACCAAGCGTGATAATGTTTACCTTATCTTTCTGTAATGTTCTTGCCTTCATCGCGGGCGCAAAGGTAGTTGAAGAGAATGATGAATTATGAATGATGAGTTATGCCTGATGCCTGGTTTATTCATGTATGATTTTAGAATGGTTCATAGACATTATCAAATCAGACATCATTCATCACCTGGGTTTATATTTCGCTTCGTCAAAGATTTGCTTCGCAGGCGTCTGCATTAACTCGTCCAGCGATTTTTTATTATCATATTTCTCCATCCATTTTTTGACTATTTGCCAACCTACGAACAACCCAATATTCCCTGGCGATCCTTCTCCCAAGCCCTGTGTGGTTGGCCCGTCAGTCGTGTAATCCCTTATCTGCATCTGGTTGGTTATGTATAGCAAATTGTTTTCTAAAAAAAAATTCCAGATACCCGCTTCATTGTCATAACAGCCTTTTAATTGCGCAGTGGTGTAACCCGTTTTAAGCGTGTCAGCAATTTCCGGTAGTACTTCATCGATCGCATACATCCTTTTTCCTTCCTCAATTACCTGCTCTATCAATGGCGTGCCTGCGCTTTTATCAGGATACATGTCATCTAAAATATTGTGCATGCAGTTCACCGGAATATAAGGCGGCTCAAACCTGGCAGACTGGTAGCCCGCATAAACATCCTCAACATACGCAGTATGATATGCAGGAAAATCTTTACCTAAGTATAGCTGTAGCCCAACCGCAAGCCCACTGGCAGTAAGCACATTGGCATACCCCTCAATGGGGCCTATAAAAGTTATTATTTGTGTAGGTATTTGATGATCAGGGAAATAGTATTTTACAAACTGCAGCCCACGTTTCACCTGCAGCATCTGCTCATCAAACTGCTGCGCTCGTGCCTGCGCTGTGTCGTACACTTTTGTATAATCGCGGATAAACAATTTTAAACCCACGGCAACTGTATCCGGCTGCGGCGGCAACGCCATAATATTGTACAAATAATCATTAATAAACGATGGGTATTTTTCCTGCAGCCTGTCAAGTGATGCAGAAATATTGTTTGTGTCAATAGCAAAAAGGTCTTTGTCAAAACGTAACAATTTCAAAGGAACATTTATATTGGAAACATCGGGGATTTTTCTTTTGGGCGAACATGCGTACAAAAGGCTAAAAGCAACCATAGCAATAACTATTTTTTTCATTGCACGAATTAAAATGAATTAAGCCAAATAAAAATGATAAGATTATAAACGTGTCTCACCAAACCAACCCCTCAGAGCAAAAATTTTTACCGCTACAAAAACCTTTTTATATTTGCCGATAGTTGCATAAACAACTATCTAAACTTATCTGATGAAAATTCTTGTCTGTATCAGTAAAACGCCTGATACTACCTCCAAAATTGCCTTTAAAAATAGCAATACAAAGTTTGAAGAAGCGGGTGTCCAGTGGATAATAAATCCTTATGACGAATGGTATGCCCTCGTCCGCGCCATTGAGCTTAAAGAAAAAGACGCTTCTATAACCTTGCACTTGATAACTGTTGGCGCTGCCGATTGTGACCCCATTATCCGCAAAGCATTAGCGCTAGGTGGTGATGAAGCCATCCGTGTGAACGCAACAAGCGACGACAGCTTTTTCATCGCCTCCCAAATCGCTGCTGTAGCCAAACAAAATGACTATGATCTGATCCTTACCGGCAAAGAAACCATTGACTACAACGGCTCTGCTATCGGCGGCATAATAGCCGAACTGCTTGACATGCCCTTCATATCCCTCGCCGAAAAGTTTGACTTAAACGGTACAACTGCCACTGTAAAGCGCGAAATTGAAGGTGGCGAAGAACAGGCTGAAATAGCGTTGCCCCTTGTAGTCAGTTGCGCCAAAGGTGTGGCAGAACAGCGCATACCAAATATGCGTGGCATCATGGCGGCCCGCACAAGGCCATTAAAAGTAGTAGAGCCTGTGCAGATTGATGCACTTACAAATATCGTTTCTTATGAACTTCCTCCACCAAAAGCAGGCGTAAAAATGGTTTCGACAGATAACGTTGCAGAATTGGTTCGCCTCCTTCATGAAGAAGCAAAAGTTATCTAAACATACATCAACCATCAGACATCTCTAAATCAGACATCATAAATCAAACTCCATGTCAGTTTTAATATTCCTCGACCACTTCGACAATCAAATTAAAAAGTCCTCTTTTGAGACTCTCACTTATGGCGCAGCCATCGCTAAACAATTAGGGACCACAGCGGAAGCCTTATTGCTCGGCACTGTAAATGACGATCTTCCTTCACTTGGCAAATATGGCATCAGCAAGGTGAACCAGGCAAACAATGAATTATTCAATAGCCTGGATTCACAGGTCTATTCAAAAGCTATTGCAGAAGCTGTGCAGGCAACAAGCGCGGAAGTAGTCATTTTTTCTCACAACCTAACAGGCAAAGCAGTGGCCTCTCGTGTTGCAGCAAGGCTCAAAGCGGGATCAGTAGCCGGGGCGGTTGCCTTGCCGGATACAACCAATGGCTTTGTGGTGAAAAAAGCCGTATTCAGTGGAAAAGCATTTGCCAATGTAAGTATCAATTCTCCAATAAAGATCATTTCCCCTCAATCCTAACAGCTATAAAACCACTATCGGAGAAGGCACTGCTGAGATAATACAGTTAAACATCACTCCGGACTCACCTAAGGTAAAGATAACTGCTGTAAATAAAGTAAGTGGAGAAATGCCTCTCACCGAAGCCTCCATTGTAGTAAGCGGTGGCCGTGGCCTCAAAGGCCCTGAAAACTGGGGCATACTGGAAGATCTCGCACATGAGCTTCATGCAGCTACTGCCTGCAGCCGCCCTGTCGCAGATAGCGGTTGGCGCCCTCATCACGAGCATGTTGGGCAAACAGGCGTACAGATAGCCCCCGATCTATACATAGCCATCGGCATTTCCGGAGCCATACAGCACCTTGCCGGTGTAAACAGGAGCAAAGTAATTGTAGTTATCAACAAAGACCCCGAAGCCCCCTTCTTTAAAGCTGCAGATTATGGCATCGCCGGCGACCTTTTCCAGATCGTGCCCCAGCTTACAGAAGAAATAAGGAAGTTGCACAGTGCATAGGCCGGCATATCCAAACAATACGAAGCCTTGTAACAATTTTCAACATACTTTAATAGGCCATCGTCTTTCTTTTTGCGTAATTCCTCCCATATAACCCCGGTTTCCTCCCACAATAAACTTCATTCCTCCTATTAATCGGCCCATTCCTCCCAAAAATTTAATTTTTTTTATTAGATAATATTATCTAAAACATTTTTTTTCCTACTTTAGCCTAATAATTTCCTGATCTGTTCACAAATAAAACCTGCTTTGCATGAGCCGCATAGATTATCCTGACGAATTTGGCAAGTTAGCCACCCTTTCCGGCAACATTTTGGCCAAACACACAAAAGATGGCACCACAAGTGTGCTTCTTCCTTTTTTAGCGCAGCAAAATATTGACCTTTCTGTCGACGCTACCTCCGTTTCTTCCGCGCAAGCGCACGATACCAGCTATCTTTCGCTCATAAAACAAAGCGGAAACTACCACCAGCAGGGCGAACAGAGCATGAAGCCCGTGATGAAACACATTCGTGGCGAGGCTCAGTTCCTTAAAGCGTTCTATAAGCCCAATTTCAAGGCCATTGGAGACTGGGGCATCACCATTGAAGACGGCGGCAAGATCATTTACCCCACTGATGTTGCCGATCAGGTCACGCTGTTCACCAATATCGTCAAAAAGCACAATTCTTTCCTCACCGGCACCAGCCCTTTGCAGGCTTACCTGGCGCAACACAACATAGACCTGGACGAAGATGCCGCAAACGCAGGCGCCGCGCAGGATTCTTACAACGCATTCCTCACCGCAAACTCGTCTGCAGAGAACGAAACGCAGCAAAGGGACGAAATAATGGAAGATGTGGTGGATAACATTCATCAAATTGGCGATTTCCTGAAAAAACTATTCGATCCCAACACAAAAGCAATGGGCGCATGGGGTTTCACGGTGGACGAAAGCGCCCCAGACCCCAAAGAACAGGTAAGTAAAGTGGATATTGGCGGCACAAAGGTCACAGGTTCCATCGTAAGAGACAGTATTTTCACAAATCTCGGTACTGATGCCCTGAATGTGATCAAAGGCAGGAAACTTACGGGCCTTCTCACCGTGGTTCCGCCCGGCGGGCAGCTCGCCATGACCAAAGGTTACAGTTCCATCACCGTTACTAACCCCTCAAAGTTCAGTATCGGGAAATATAAAGTGCTTGTTCATAAATAACTGGCAATAAACATAAGATCAACGGGTAAAATAAGCCGGACGACGGGCGTTCTTTAAAAGATCGCCCGTGTTTTTTTGCTCCCGGGATGTATTTCCTTCGAAAAAAGGAGCGAAATTTTTGAAAAAAGGAGTGAAATTTTGAAAGAAAGGAGTGGAATTAAGGAAAAAAGGAGTGAAATTTTAGGAGAAAGGAGTGGAATATGAAAAGAAAGGAGCGAAATTTTGGAAGATGGGGGCGAAAATTTTAAAAAAAGGAGTGGAATTACGAAAGAATGGAGTGAAAATTTGGGAGAAAGGAGTGGAATTTATAAAGATGGGAGTGAAATTTTGGAAGATGGGGGCGAAATTTTGGGAGATATGGGTGAAATATCAAGGGGTATGGGGTGAATTTTTGCGATGGCGGGCGAAATTTATAGGATCATGTGGCTAATTTAAAATATAATAGGGATGGTTTTGCATAATGTGGGCTCATTTTTGGGTTATAGGACCCATTCATTTACTTATTCGGGAAAATAAGCCCCTTTTTAAAATAAAATATAGAATAATGAGATCGGTTTAAGCCCTTTCTCCGTACTTACAGGCAAGATGTTCTGCATAAGCAGAATTTCTTGGGCCGTTGCTAGCCTTTTGAACCGCATTTTAATTGAATATTTCAATTAGATCACAAAAAATATCGGTTCAATGAGCAAAAACGAAAAGGAAAATGGCAACGAAATGGCCATAAAAGAGTTAGAAGAGTATGTAAAAAGGTTTTCAGCGTTAGATAATGATACACTTATGTTCGTTTTATCGGCGATCGACAATAAAGAGCGCGCAATAATGGCCATAAATACTATTACAAAAGCAAGGCGCAACGTCGATAACAGCAAATAAGCGCCGCATGTGCCCAATAACCCGCGTTAATTCAGCCATTATTTGCCTTTTCCTGGCCGAATTTTTCCCAAAAGCTGTGTTTTCTCTAATAAAGCCGGAGTAAAACCTCCGTTTTAATAAATAATTAACAACTATGGAAGGAGATATTTGGTTGGTTAAGGTAATTTTAGGTATTCTTTTCTATAATTTTAAGGTTAAATGTGCTGAATTAAGTAAATGATGATGAAAATGGCCGGGTTCTGCTGCATAATATATGGTTACTGGCCAAAAAAATACCAAAACTTTAATAAAGCATGGAATAATGTTTGAAATTATGAATGGCTTATCGGCTAAGCATACCCAAGTATCGGCATAACATAGAAGTAAAGGGCTGTATAGCTTTCAACTTTACATATCCGGACGAACAATGCCGTTAGAAAAATTAAAAGAACAGATCAAAAACAGAATAAAAAAAACAAGATCTCATGCAAAACGAAAAAGATATGTTGAGAGAACAGTTAGTTGATAGTATAGATAAGCTAATTCACAGGAAAAATGGCATTCCAGAGGAGTTTTTGGCTTACCTGGATCGGTTTACTGCCTTAGATAATGACACACTGGTGTTCCTGCTGAGTATTATTGGGCACAATGATTATGCTATTCGCGCAATTAATATAATTTTAAAGGCAAGAGGCGGCGATCATAATGTGAATTTGCTGCCTATTGAGGAAGATAGCCCAAACTAACATACAATTGACGGGCTTTAGCTTTCGAATATTCCAATAAACATTAAAATTATGCAATTAATTAATAAAATTGTATAATTTCCCGGGGGTAAAAGTGATAACCTTCGCGGGTCGAAATTATTTCCACGGCAAGTTTCCCTAATAAATCTGAAATAAAAGCGTTGTAATTAAACAAGATCTTCATGCGCCGGGAAAGAACAGCATATAACAAACCATTAGAGTATGTGAACCGGTTCACATTGCTGGATAATGATACGCTTGTGTTTTTCCTTTCGGTTATATGGCATAACGATCCGGCGGTAAGCGCCATAAATATAGTGCTAAAAGCAAGGGGCGGAACGCATAATAGAAACTTGCTGAAGATTTCTCCCAAACTCTCCAACTAATACAATAAAAACCGCGCGAAAAGTGGTTGCACAAAGGCGTGCAGAGTTGTAATATTGCAGTAAACAGTTTTATATGGCACTGCACAGGCGAAATAGTGAGACACTAAAGACTAATAACGATACAGGTTTTGGAACAAGCACCACAAATGTGGGCGGCCGCTTTATAAATAAGGACGGCACTTTTAACATGCGCAAAGAAGGTGTACCTTTTTTGAACAGGTTTAGCATTTATCATACGATGCTCAACATACCCCGCTGGAAATTTGGGGCTATTGTTGTGTTATTTTTCCTTTCTGTGAACCTTTTGTATAGTTGTTTATACCTTATTGTGGGTGTTGACCAGTTCCAGGGCATGTTGGCGACGACTCCCTGGGGGAAGTTTAAGGAAGTGTTCTTTTTTAGTACGCAAACTTATACAACGGTTGGCTATGGCCGGGTAAATCCCGTGGGTGATGGGGCAAATTTTATTTCTGCTATTGAAGCGATGAACGGCCTTCTGTCGTTTGCAGTGTTTACCGGGCTTATTTATGGAAGATTCTCGAAACCGAGAGCGAATCTTGTGTTCAGCGAGCATGCATTGGTGAGCCCTTACAAAGATATTACTGCGTTGATGTTCCGTTTTGTGTCGCAAAAGCAAAATCATAACCTAACGGATGTGACAGTTCGGGTAACTATCGGGCTACAGGAAATGGAAAGCGAAAAGCCTGTGTATAAATTTTATACACTTGAGCTGGAACGGGAGCGGGCTGATAACTTGCCGATGAATTTTACGGTAGTTCATCCAATCGATGATAAAAGCCCGCTGAAAGGACTGGGTTATGAGGAAATGAAAACGGCAGATGTGGAGATATATGTGCTGGTGAGGGCTTTTGATGATGTATATAGCAACCAGGTGCTGCAACGCACTTCGTATACTTATGAAGAAATAAAGTTCAATGCGAAGTTTGTGCCTATGTATCATGAAAGCGAGGACAAGAACACAACGATTCTGGATATTGATAAGTTAAATGTGTACAAGGAAGAAGAAATAATAGCGGTACTGGAAAGGTTAGATGCTGTTGAGAATGTCGTTTAGGTCGGCTTCGGTTTTAATATTCACTTCTCTTGATTTACTGCCGAGGTTTGGGCCAACAATACCTGCATTTTCCAGTTGATCCATCAATCTTCCTGCGCGGTTGTAGCCAAGTTTCATCCTTCTTTGAATCAAAGAGGTGGAACCCATTTGATTTACCACAATTAATCTTGCGGCTTCATCAAATAAAGGGTCGCGGTCGGTCAGATCAAAGTCCTTTCCTTCCATTTCTTTTTCATCCACATACTCCGGCAGCATGAATGCCTGCGGATAGCCGCGCTGGTTGCCAATAAAGTCGCAGACCTTGTCCACTTCGGGCGTATCAACAAAAGCACATTGCAAGCGGGTGACCTCGCCGTTGTAACTTATGAGCATATCTCCCTTGCCAATGAGTTGTTCTGCGCCGCCAACGTCAAGAATGGTGCGGCTGTCGATCTTGGAAGAGACTTTAAAGGCTATTCGCGCGGGGAAGTTTGCTTTAATGGTGCCTGTAATGATGTTTACCGAGGGGCGCTGCGTAGCAATGATGAGATGTATGCCTACTGCGCGGGCAAGTTGGGCTAGACGGGCAATGGGCATCTCAATTTCTTTGCCCGCGGTCATGATAAGATCGGCAAATTCGTCAATGACCAATACAATAAAGGGCAAAAACTGGTGGCCTTTCTGTGGATTGAGCCTGCGTTTGGTAAATTTCTCGTTATACTCCTTTATGTTGCGGCAGCCGGCCTCTTTAAGAAGGTCGTAACGGTTATCCATTTCAATACAAAGGGCATTTAAAGTGTACACTACCTTTTTTGTATCGGTGATAATGGACTCTTCTTCGCCGGGAAGCTTTGCAAGGAAATGCTTTTCGATAATGCGGTATAAACTAAGCTCCACTTTCTTAGGATCAACCAGCACAAACTTTAAATGGGAAGGATGTTTTTTGTATAATAACGAAACAAGCAGGGTATTAATGCCGACTGATTTGCCCTGACCCGTAGCTCCTGCCATCAATAGATGCGGCATGGCAGCGAGGTCAACAATGAAATTCTCATTGTCGATCCTTTTGCCTATAGCAATGGGCAGGGAAAAGTTGTTGTTTTGAAATTTATCACTTGCCAAAAGTGTTTTCATGCTTACGACGCTCTTGCGCACGTTAGGAACTTCAATTCCAATGGTTCCTTTACCTGGAATGGGGGCGATGATACGTATGCCAAGAGCGGCAAGGCTAAGGGCAATGTCATCTTCCAGGTTTTTAATGCGGCTGATGCGCACGCCAGGGGCAGGAACAATCTCATATAAGGTAACAGTGGGGCCAACGGTTGCTGCGATGCGTTGGATCTCTATATCATAGTTCTGAAGCGTTTTAATTATTTGTGTTTTGTTGGCTTCAAGTTCTGAAGGGTCGTGTACTATCTTTTCGCTGCCATGCGTTTCCAGCAGATCAAGAGTAGGAAATTTATAATCCCGCAGATCGAGTGTAGGGTCATAATTTATTGTTGCGAGTTCTTCGCTTCTTATTTCAAGCTGGGTGTCGTCCTGGATGTCATTTTGAACATCTTCAGTGGTGAGTAGTGAATCGTGAGGCGTGATTGGTGAATCGTGAGTGGTGAGTTGGGGTTCGGTGAATTCGTCCTGGGCAGTTTCCTTTATTTCGAGGGATAAAGACGCTATATTATTGGCATTTGTGGCAAGAGGTTTTGAGGTTGGGGTAGGTTTTTTGACTAATTCAATATCTTCTTCCTGAATATTGTGTTCAATAGCGTTTTCTGTAGGCAGTTGTTTTTCTGTAAGAGAGAATTCATGTAAAGGGTTTGGTTCCTCCTCCTTTTGTTTGGGCATTATCACGGTAATTGCTGCACCTTCATTCTTCAATTTGTTATTGAAAGTATCATCGATCTTCAATACAGCATTGTCTCCCTGCACAAAAAAAGGCTCGGTGTGCATGATGTCATCATCCTCATCGTTTTCTTCCGGCTCTTTATTGATAATCTCAACGCCTTTGTTTATATATTTTTCTTTTGGTTTCCAATTAGGCAGTTTAAAGACAGGATTGAAACGCCAGATGATATAGCTAAGGGCGGCCAGCACCAATATTGCACCAGTACCAAACCTACCAATCAATTTCTCCAGCCATTCTTCAAGGAATTCCCCTACCGCGCCGCCCCATGAGAAACTGCTGCCGGGCGTAAAGAAGGTGAACGTAACGCTGAAGACAAGCAGGCCAACAATAACATATTTTAGATTGCGGCTAAGGCTGAATACTTTTTTTGCAAACAATAGATTGATACCCAGCACGAAAAAGAAGCTACACAGAAGATAGGAAGCAAGCCCAAAGCCGTTGTAAATAAGGTTATGCGAAGTATAAGCGCCGAGTACGCCGAATAGATTTTGCACATGTTCACCGCTATTGATCAATATTCTTATGCCAAACTGCATTACTTCAGACTGATCCTGCTGCCAGGTGAATATGTAGGAAGTGAAAGAGACGAAAAGAAAAAGGCTTATGAGTAAACTTATAGCACCAGCAATCTTGTGTGTGCGGTCGTCTTTTACGATCTCAGAGACAGTGACATGGGTTTCTTTTTCGGGGTTTAGTTTTTCCGGGAATCGGGGGGAGGGGGGGATGTCTTTTTTAATTTATTGGCCATACTGTTATAACGCACAAATATACTGGAGTTGCGGGAGAGAATGTTAATAAGGGCGACCGATATATGCTACCCCTGTTTGCCCTACTATCAATAAGGAATGACCTTAAAGCGGGGTTGCTATGGCCTTATTACGGCATTAGAATGGCTTTGGATGGGCCTTGGGTGGGAGTAGGATGGGCTTTAGGTGGGAGTAAGGTCTCTATAAGGTCTCTATAAAGTCTCTATAAGGTCTCTATAAGGGGTAATAAAATTGGAGGAAAAATGGAAAAAGAGCCGGAGAATTTGTATTTTGTGGCAAGAAATACCTCACCTGCAAGGAAGTTGGGAAGGTAGAAAATATTTCTTGTATTGCAAAAAATAAAAGAGGGAATCGTGTTGCAATTAAAAGTAAAATATCGTACTTTTAGATGAAATAAACATATTTGAAATTGGTTGGAGTATTATGGATCTTGTTTAGTGAAAAGGGTGTTTGAAAGTGATGGACTTATCTTTTATTTTATTCTATAAAATTGATATTTATGGCGGAAGAATATAAACAACCATCGTTTGAAGAATCGGAAAAAGAAAGAGCTGATAAAGATGAGGTTAACAGAAGACGTATGGACAAGATCCGGCTAGATACCTATAACTGGATGAAAGAGGATAAGGCAGTACAGGAATACCTGCAGCAGTTCAGCGCCTATTCTCAAGATGGTTTTATGCGCCATTATGCCTTTTGCAAGTCCTTATTTACAGAATACGGTGATAATTCAAACGCTATTAAAGAACAACGGGACGAAGGAAATATATACGAGGCTCAACAAAGGCTAATGGATATACAAAGAAAAAAGTTGTTTGACGTGATGCTGCAATGGGACGCAAACCTTCTTAAGCCTGAAGGTATTGTATGCTCGTGGGACTTTTATGTATGGAGAGAAGTACTTTCTCAATGCCCGTTCATAACACCCATATCGCAGGAAGAATTTGACCTGTTTATGCGATACGCGCTCAGTTCTGACTTTAACTATAATGAAGATATACATTTTATAGACTCTGAACGATGTTGATGAAAATGGCCAGTCAGATCTGCCCGAATGGTTTTTATTTGAAAACCTGTATACAGGGAATGATAAATACTTGTTACTACCACATACAAGAACTGAAAAAGAGGAATATTACAGAGGTTTGGGTTTTGATGAACGTAATAACGAGCTGGAAAAGAAATATGAAAAGGGAGAATTACAGAGACCGGTAAAGGATGAGCGCCCTATGGCCCCATACTATTATTATAATGGCATTGAAGACTTCGTAAAGCGATTTGAAAATAAAGAAGCGCTGAATAAATTTCATAACTATTACGACCGTAATACGGAGTTTTTAATACGTGAAGATGAAGAAGAGCAGGAACATGGTTATCTTAATGAACGCGTTCAGGATATTGTGATGTATTTAAGAGACATAAGAGAAAAAATACCCGTTAGTGCACAAAGCGATTGGCGGCTGGCTGTGATAGAGGCCTGGGATAATTATAATAAAAAACAAATTCAGACAGATCTGCAATATGCATACAGTGATTATTGTAACCGCCTGGCTAACGGCGTTGCCTATTTAAAAGATGAGAAAGAAACCATGCACATGGCGGAATTGGCAGAAAACGTGAAGAACCAGATCCTGGATGGGCGTGAACTGAACGGAGAGCCGAGAAACTTTGACTTTTAGTTGTTGCTTATTACAAGGGCTTTGGCATGAAGGTTTGCGACAATGCGCAGGAGGCTGCAGCGTTTGAGGAATTCATCCCATACGCTGAAAAGGGCGGTGGTTTCTGCATTGAGCATGGTATAATTATCTAAGGCTTTGTGGCAAGTGCCTATAAGGATACCTGCGGCGGTCTTCATGCACTCTAGTGTAGGCATAAAACATTTCATGTTCATTTTCAAACGCTACAATGTCAATGGCGTTGTTTATATAGTCAGCACTGTGTTTGTAATTCAAATCATTGAATTGCTGATATACTTTGTTTGCTTCTTCTTCGTCGGCCTCAATATATTCATTGAGGGCTTCTTCCTGAGGCTTTTGGCCTTCATATACTTCCAACATTGTAGCATGATACGCCTGTATTTCCTCATAGGTTTTTGCCTGACTTTCTGTAAGGCTTTCCATATTGGCTTCGGTGACTATGTATGAATCGGCAGAGAGCTTGTCGGCAATGGCGCGAGCTTCATTAAAAGTAGCTGTTACTTTTGCCAATTGCTCGCGAAGGGCATCTATTCTTTTGTTTATGCCGAGGAATGCTTTGTATAGCCTGTCTGCAAATTCGTTCATCTTCCATTGATAGTCGTGGAGCTTTAAATAGGCGGCAAGGAACTGTTCGTCCAATTCTGTTGGAGCAATTTTGCCGGGCATGTAGGTAATTTTTATCTCCCTACACTGATGCTTATATACTATCTTTTTTGTTTCTTCTGTGGGTTGGTTCATAGTGTAAATTATAAATTTTTTAGTTTTTTCAAGGGGTGCTCTTTGCCTGACAGTAGTTTGTTAGCGCCTCTGTTATCATTTCTGATCTTTCTCCTAAAAAGACGGCTTCCTGCAAATCGTTGCATATTTTTTCTTGTTCCAGCGCAGGGATAGGAACTTTGTCTTTTGACGCTAAGACTGTTACCTCACTATTTTTTGTTATTGTGCGACTATTTGCAAATTCATACTTTCTTATTCTTGCAAAAGCCCTATTTGCTAATGCTACATCCATATAAGGCTCAAATTTTAATGCTTTATCCAGATCAGCAATAGCCTCGTCAAACTGAAAATCATTTAATTTAAGTGTCCCTCTCGAAAAGTATGCACTTGCATAGGTGCTATCTAATTCTATAGCTTTGGAGCAATATTTAATAGCTGCTTTTGTATCTCCTTCCTGGTTGCTCTCATTGCTTTTTGTCATCAATTGGTTTATCTTTTCAAGATCAGGGTCTGGAATTACTTTCCCATTTTTTATAAAAACTTTTTCTTTTACTTTCCCATTAGAATAATATTTAAAAACACTGTCCGTGACTTCCCCGTTTCGATAAAATCCTCTTTGCTTTACCTGCCCATTAGGATAATAATCCTCCCAAAATCCTTCCTCTTTCCCATTTTTAAATTCCCCTTTCTGTCTTAAAGAACCATCTTTGTAATATTCCTTATCTAAGCCATCTTCAAGGCCATCTTTATAGAACTTTTCTACTTCTACTTGCTGATCTTGATAATATATCGTACGGAGCCCATTTACTTTTCCATTTATAAATGTTCCTTCTCCCTGCTTTCTTCCACTATAATAGTAGTCAATGAATAGGCCACTATATGGTATGCCATGAAAATGCCAAACATTATTATTACTTTTTTCTAATCGCTTTGAAGAGAGTATTTCTTTATACTATCAGGCCTGTTACGATACTCCTTTGTAAAAATAAATGTAGCCCCATCAAATTGTCCGTAGCCTAAGAGATCTAGCGTGTCTTTATTTTTTATTACTGCGATATCGGCAACATCCGTTGCCAAGATCTCATTCCCAGGTTCAGGATCTTTTATAACCGGTATTGAATCAACCACAAACATTATTTTGTCGTTTGAGGTTTGACAAAATGCATGTGTACAGGCTATTAAAGATGCAGTTACTAATAAAATAATCTTATTCATGCGCTCTATATAAATCATATAGAATATTTGATGACCGTCTTATACAAAACTTTCTTCCGCTAAAACCTTTTCCTCTTTAAATGCTTCGCGGGGCTTTAAGCCAAGGAGTTGAAACATGGCGTTGTCTTCTTCAAAACTGGGGTTGGGTGTGGTGAGTAATTTTTCACCGGCAAAAATAGAGTTGGCGCCTGCAAGGAAACAAAGGGCCTGTTCTGCAAGGCTCATTTCTGTTCTGCCTGCGCTGAGGCGTACCATTGCTTTGGGCATGAGGATGCGGGCAGTGGCAATCATGCGTATCATATCCCAGACATCCGTTTTCTTATTTTCTGCAAGCGGCGTGCCTTTGATAGCTACTAAAGCGTTGATGGGTACGCTTTCGGGATGTTCAGGCATTGTTGATAATGTATGCAGCATTTTTATACGGTCGTCATGCGTTTCGCCCAAGCCTATGATGCCGCCGCAGCAGACACTTACGCCTGCTTTGCGAACGTTGTCGAGGGTGTTGAGGCGATCCTCATAAGTGCGCGTAGTGATGATCTCGCTGTAATGCTCTTTGCTTGTGTCGAGGTTGTGGTTGTAAGCGTAGAGGCCCGCATCGGCTAATTTAGCTGCCTGCGTTTCAGTTAACATGCCGAGTGTGCAGCAGACTTCCATGCCCATTTCGTTTACGCCTTTTACCATATCAAGGACACGGTCAAAGTCACGGTTGTCGCGCACTTCGCGCCAAGCAGCGCCCATGCAAAAGCGTGTGCTGCCTGCATCTTTTGCTTTTTGAGCGTATTGCAACACTTCATCTTTCTGCATGAGCGCCTGAACATTTACGCCTGTATTATAGCGCGCGGCCTGGGGGCAATAGGCGCAATCTTCGCTGCAACCGCCTGTCTTTATGCTGAGCAAAGTACAGACCTGTACTTCGGCGGTGTCGTTGTGTTTTCTATGGATATTTGCTGCGCGGAAGACGAGTTCGAGCAAAGGGGTGTTGTAAATGTCATGCACTTCGGAGAGCTGCCAATCGTTTCTTATTGTATTGTTCATTGAAGGACTTTATACAACAAATGTAATGCAGCGGACGGATAAAAAAAGTCGGATGTGCCTATACGTAGCTAAAGTAAAGAAATTAACCACAAAGGGCACAAAGAAATACCCACAAAGGACACAAAGAGAACTGTAAGTGAAAAAACTGCATAGCCATGCAATTATTCAAAAAAAATATTTATTATTGTAAGCATGTTATCGAAGAAAACACAATACGCTTTTAAGGCTTTGATGTACCTGGCGCAAAAGCAGGACAGGGGGCCGGTGCTGATAGCGGAGATAGCGGAGCAGAAGAAAATACCGTTGAAGTTCCTGGAGACCATCTTGCTGGAACTTAGAAAGGATGGCATACTCGGGAGTAAAAAGGGGAAAGGCGGCGGGTATTTTATGGTGAAAAATGCTGACAAGATATTTCTTGCAGATATAATGCGCCTTGTGGATGGCCCAATAGCGTTGCTGCCCTGCGTGAGCCTGCATTTTTATGAAAAGTGCAGCGACTGTGATGAGGATAGTTGCGGCTTAAAGCGTGTGATGATAGAGGTTCGGGATGCTAACCTTGCTATATTGGAGAATAAAACGGTTGCGGATATTGCGGGGTGAGGTGTTAGCTATTAGCTATGAGCTTTGAGCGATGAGTTGTTAGCAAGTGAATGTTATGAAACAGAGGCTTGATCCATTGCTACAATCCGTGCGAACAGGCATGTCCAAAAATAATAGTTTTGCTTATTACGCAGGGTCGCTGCGCAGACCCTGCTGAGACAAAAGCTTTCAGTTTATGTATTTTGATTGGTTAGACACCAACCGATAAAGGGAAAATTGAAAAAAATGTTATTAAAATGGTATTATAATATATGGATGGATGGGATAGTTAAAATGCGTTCTCTACCTCAAAATCAAGGCATTTGGAAGTTTTATACAATGTCTTTTATGACATTGGCCATGTCTTTTAATTTAATGTTACTCATATCTATCCTGCAAAGAAATATTTTGCATACTTATTTTTATAAGATTGATATTCACATCATGCAAGGAACAACATCAAGGATAAATGGTGTTACAGAATGGTTTATACTTTATGGTATGCTGCCTTTATTAATAAACTACCTACTAATTTTCAGGGGTCAGCGTTACGAAAAACTCATTAATAAGTATAAATTATATAATGGTAAATTGTTTGCATGGTATACTATCGGGTCACTTTTTTTACCTATTGTTTTAATATATGGCGTTGGCTTGCTTTGGAAGTTGTGTATTATAAAATAGGTAATGTATTAAAAGGGGAATGTATTAAAAGTGTTATGGGGTCATTTTATGTAGTGTATTAAACATGTTGTTGGTTGTTTTTGAGTGTTTTAGGTATTGATAATCAATAAAAGGATAGTTAAAATAATCACATTTTAACCACCTTACGCGTAAATGTTTTATTACCAATAATTATAGTTGCAATGTACATGCCCTGCGCGGAAGGAGTGAAAGTATATTGATGCGTGCCCTGTTGCTGCATTTCGTTGTTTACAACGTTTGTTACTAACTGGCCTAAGGCATTGTAAATCCTTATCTGTACATTTTGCGGTTGGTTGATACCATATTTGAATGGTAAACGCTCCTTGTGAGGGATTTGGATAAACAGCTATACCGTTCTCAGTTTCCGTTATGGTTGGTGTTTGTTCAATACCTGGTAGTTCTTCTTTTGCTGTGTAAATAGTGCCGCAGCTGTATGTTGTAGTACTGCTATAAGTAGTGGATGAAAAACCGGTACTGCATAGAGAGCTTGGTTTGGTGGCCCCGTTCTCAAAAGCAAGGGCGGTGCCAGTAGCATTTGCTGCTACTAAATTAAGCGCGCCGCTTGTGGAAGTTGTATAAGAAAGTATTTGTGCGCTGCCGGTATTGGATAAAGCAATCAATAAGCACAGCATTATAGCTATTGTATAGGGACGTTTGCTATGTAAGTAAGTAGAAATTAGTTTCATGGCTTATGATTGTTGCATTAAAAACCAGCTGCGAAAGTAAAACTTTTGGGTTTTCTTATCGGGAGGTAACAATTATTTTACTTTCAGAGAGAACGCAGGGTATTGTAATGAAGTTTAATTCAATGCCTGCCATTTTGCTTCCTATCGCAGGCATTTCCTTAAAAACCCATTACTTTGCAGGGTTAAGCATGAGCAAGCAAAAGATGTACAATTTTAATTCCGGCCCGGCTATTCTTCCAACCGAAGTATTGCAGGAGGCGCAGGAAGCAATTTGTAATTTTAATAATACAGGTTTATCCATTTTAGAGATCGGGCACCGAACTGCGTGGTTCCAGGAAGTGCTGGATGAAGCTATTGCGCTTGTAAAAGAATTGATGCAATTAGGTGACGAACATGCCGTTCTTTTTTTGCATGGCGGGGCAACCACTCAGTTTATGCAAGTGCCAATGAATTTATTGGACGAAAAAGGGACCGCAGCTTATTGCGACAACGGTATCTGGGGAGGCAAGGCTATAAAAGAGGCAAAGCTGTTTGGGAATGTGGTAGTAGTGGCATCATCAAAAGATAAAAATCATTCCTATATTCCAAAAGACTTTTTTATCCCAGCCGATGCGGCTTATCTTCATTACACTGCCAATAATACGGTAGAGGGAACAGAATGGCATGATATCCCTGAAACGGCTGTGCCACTTGTGGCAGATATGAGCAGCGATATCTTTAGCCGACCGATGGAGTATGACCGGTTTGGGTTGATATATGCAGGGGCACAAAAAAACATGGGTGCTGCCGGTGTGAACTTAGTGGTTGTGAGGAAAGATATTTTAGGAAAAGTGCAAAGGGCTATACCATCAATTATGGATTACCGAAACCATATTGAAGCAGGGTCGCTCCTTAATACACCTCCTGTTTTTGCTATATATATAGCAATGCTCACTTTGCGATGGATAAAAAAAGAAGGTGGGTTAACCGAGATGGAAAAACGCGCAAGGCAAAGAGCCGATCTTTTTTACGGCACGCTTGACGCTCTCCCAATTTTTAAGCCTTTGGTAGTAAAAGAAGACAGAAGCCTGATGAATGCTACTTTTAAAATAGAAGATGAGATGCTGGAAAAGAAGTTTCTGGAAGCATGCAAAGCAAATGGCATGGTGGGCATTAAAGGACACAGGAGTGTTGGAGGCCTGAGGGTGAGCATGTACAATGCTCTGCCTTTAGAAAGTGTGGAAGCGTTAACAGCATTGATGGTTTCTTTTAACCAACAGTATGCTTAAATATTATTCTATTAAACCAAATAAGTTAACCTACTAAAATTTTTGATGGCAATAATAAGACCTTTTAAAGCATTGCGGCCGCAGGCACAGTTTGCTAAACAAGTAGCAAGCCGCCCGTACGATGTTCTGACAAGCAAAGAGGCCAAAATAGAAGCCCAAGGCAACCCTTCTTCTTTTCTCCATATTACAAAAAGTGAAATAGGTCTTCCTGATAATATTGATGCACACTCTAAGCAGGTGTATGAATGTGCAAAAGAAAATCTTGCGGCTTTTATAAAGCGTGATATTCTTTTTCGCGAAAACAAAGCCTGTTATTATATTTATCGCCTTACGATGAATGGCAAGAGCCAAGCTGGTTTAGTGTGTGTGAGCTCGCTTGATAATTATGAAAATAATATCATTAAAAAGCATGAGCTGACGAGACCGGACAAAGAGCAGGACCGAATTGATCACATTACATCAACCGGCGCTCAAACCGGTAATGTCTTTCTTGCATACCGCGATATGGCTGCCATTGATGAGATCGTTGAAAAATGGATAGCGACTAAAACAGAAGTGTATCATTTTATAGCTGATGATAGTATTGAACACTCTGTCTGGATCATAAGCGACAATGAGACGATAGAGAAAATAACCAGCGTTTTTAAAGATGACGTGCCTTTTACCTATATCGCAGACGGGCATCATCGTGCAGCTTCTGCAGCTAAAGTGAGGAAAGCTTTAGGAATTAAAGCAACAGAAGACGCAAATTATTTCCTTACTACTTTATTTCCTGCATCGCAATTGCAGATCATGGGTTATAACCGTGTCGTGAAGGGCATGAACGGTTTGACCAAAGAAGACTTTTTGCAACAATTAGAGCAATCTTTTATTATAAAAAATACAGGAGCAGAACCTGTTCAGCCCAAAGTACTGCATGAGTTCGGTATGTACTTGAATAATAATTGGTACAGTTTAACAGCGCAAAACAGTACGTACAACAATGACCCCATCGGGGTACTTGATGTAACAATACTGCAAAACAACGTGCTTGATAAGTTACTGGGCATTAAAGACGTGCGTACCGACAGCCGGATCGATTTTGTGGGCGGCATAAGAGGGCTAAATGAACTGGAAAAAAGAGTGCAAAGCGGCGAGGCGGATGTTGCTTTTAGCCTTTATCCAGTGAGTATTGAACAGTTGTTCAGTGTTGCTGATAACGGTAATGTAATGCCTCCTAAAAGTACCTGGTTTGAACCCAAGTTGCGCGACGGATTGCTCACGCATTTGATTTATGAATAATTTTATGCTATGAAAAAATATATATTGCTGTTTACTCTCGTTTCATTTTTTGTGACTGCTTATGCGCAGGATTCAACAGATGTAAACGCACTTCATGAAACTGCAAAGGCTTATATGCGGAAGGGCGATTATGATAATGCCCTTGATGTAATAAACCATGCATTGGAGGTGCAGCCCAGTGATCTGAGCCTTTTAAAAGACCAGGCTTTTGTATATTATCTTCAAAAAGATTACAGCAATTCTATTAAATGTAGCACTATATTAGTTGCAAGACCTGACGCGGATATACAGTGTTTCCAAGTGCTGGGGCTGGCGTACAGAGAAATTGCTGAGTATAAAGAGTGTGAAAAACTGTATAAAACCGGCCTCAAAAAATTCCCTACCAGCGGCGTTTTATATAATGAATATGGCGAAATGCTTTCAGAAGACAAGAGAGAAGCGGCTGCTATTAATGAATGGGAAGCAGGCATACAGGCCGACCCTAATTACAATAACAATTATTACAACGCGTCAAAATATTATGATGAAAGTGGTAATGCCATCTGGGCTTTGCTCTATGGTGAAACATTTATTAATATAGAAAGCCTCAGCGACCGGACCACAGAGATAAAAGAATTACTGCTGCGCAATTACAAAAAATTATTCTCTACTGCTGCGCTAGTCAACAGTCTTCAGAAAGGAACGCCTTTTGAAAAAGCGGTTGCTTTTGTTTTCAGTAAAAACAAAAGCATAACCAATATGGTTTTGAGCCCCGAATCGCTAGCTCAGTTAGGGGCAAGGTTCATGCTTCTGTGGGATGAAAAATACGCCGCTGAATTCCCTTTTCATTTGTTCGATTCTTCATCGCCAATTGTTGCGGCAGGGTATGTTTGATGCTTACAACCAATGGATATTTGGCGCAATAATCAGCAGTGCAGATTACCAATCCTGGGTGCAGGCTAATGGCAATGAAGTTGCAGAGTTTCAGCATTACCAGCAAAACGTTTTATACAAGAACCCTAAGGGGCAATATTATTTACATTGATCTCTTGCTCTTCTTTTTATTGCATTACCTTCTTCCATAGTTCGGGGATGCGCTTTATCCACACGAGTTCTCTTTTCTTCTGAATGGCATCTTCTGCAGGATAACCGAAATAAGTTTTGTTGCCCGCCAGTGAGGATGGCACACCGCTTTGCGCCAGCACTACTGCGTTTTCTCCAATGGTTAACGTTTTGCTCACACCAACCTGCCCCCAAAGGACTACGCCGGGCTCTATCACCACAGCGCCGGCTATACCCACCTGTGCGGCAAACAAACAATTTTTGCCAACAAGGGTGTCGTGACCAATATGCACCATGTTATCCATTTTAGTACCCGCGCCAATTTTTGTTGATGCCGTAACACCGCGGTCAATGGTGCAACCGGCACCTATTTCTACGTTGTTTTCAATAATAACATTGCCGCAGCTTTGCATTTTTTTATACCAAACATCCCTGTTCTTTTTTGTGTTATAATAAAATGCATCACTGCCGATAACTGTGCCTGACTGGATGACAACATTGTCACCAATTTCTGAATAATCAAGAATGGAAACGTTTGGATGAATGATGCAATTGTTGCCGATCTTCACTTCTTTGCCGATAAACACATTTGGCATGATGACAGTGTTTGTGCCGATAACAGCATCATCACTGATCAATTTTGATGTTGGATAAAACGGACGAAAGTGATCAACTATTTTTAGATAAGCTTCAAAAGGATCGTTTGTTACGAGTAATGTTTTTCCCCGGAGGAACAGTTACATTTTCTGTATTGATGATAATATGCGAAGCTGCACTTTGTAAACAGGTGTCATAATATTTTGGATGATCAACAAAACACAGATCGCCTTCTTCTACTTTATGTATTTCATTAATGCCAATTGCATGCAAACTATCATCACCGATAACTTCAGCATTGATCAATTTTGCGATCCATTGTATTGTGACAGGAGATGGGAATTTCATTTGAAAAATTTATTTAAACATCAAAGATAACAGTAAGAGAAAATTTATTTTGTAATAAAATTTTTTTTTACACTCACCCGGCAAAGCATTTTATATTTTTTACTGAGCAAAATATTTTTTCTTCTCTTAATTTAATGAGCTGCTACGATGCACTATTCATCAATGTTTCAGCCAATCATAAAATTTATATTGACCATAAAACATTCGTGATGCTAAATTTATTTTACTTCTGTAACGAAAAAACAAGCATCATATTAACATGTGTAAAAAAAATTGTGCATAAAAATTATTGGATATTATTTTGTGTTAGACAAAACTATTTTTAATATTGTGATGGGAAATTTATTTCTCTTATTTACTAACCCATCCATATATAAAGTTCCGCATTAGCGGGACTTTTTTATTTTATGAAACAGTACTTCATTATTTATAAACCATATCTTGTTTTATCGCAGTTCAGTGCAGTGGATAATAAGCAAACGCTTGCTGATTTTTTTCCTGTTGCTAAAGATGTTTATCCTGTTGGCAGGTTGGATAATGATAGCGAAGGATTATTAATTTTATCAAATGACCCAGGACTTAATCATCATTTGCTGCACCCAAAGTTTTTGCATGAAAGAGAATATTATGCGCATGTTGATGGCGGGATAACACATGAGGCATTAGAGCAATTGCAAAATGGTGTTGACATAAATGTCGATGGAAAAATATACCGTACAAAAAAATGCATTGCATCTTTTTTTGAAGGCGAGCCTAAATTGCCCGAAAGGAATCCGCCGATAAGGTTCAGAAAAAATATTCCTGCATCATGGATAAAAATAATTTTGCATGAAGGCAAAAACAGGCAAGTAAGAAAGATGTGCGCAGTAGTGGGTTTTCCTGTGTTGCGTTTGATCCGCGTGCGCATTAATAAAATTGAATTAGAAGATCTGCAACCTGGCCAAATGAAAGAGCTTTCGAAAGAGACGGTGTATAAAAAATTGTTTTATGAATGATTTTATAAGTAAAAAGTAAAAAGGTAAAAGTAAAAAGTGGGCTTTTTTCCTTTTCCTTTTCAATTTTTCCTTTCAATAGTTTTCGCCACTTCTTTCAATTGTTCCAGTGGAATAGTTGCTAAAGTTTTTTGCCAGTTATCATAAGTTTCTTCCTGTTTCATCTTTTGCAGGGGATGGTTATCTGCCAAAATTTCGTTCTTATCGGGCATCCATTGCAGGAGGTCGTTTGGCTGGCAAAAGAGCGCTTTGCATATCAATTCCATGTGGTTCAATTTGAAGCCTGAAAAGTTGCGGTTCATAAAGTTGGACGCTGATTTTGGTGGTATCCCCGCTTTTACCATAAATGTATAAGGCCTTTCAATGCCCGCGCCTTAAAAATGGGGCTGAGATTAAATATGAGCATGTTATTTATTTTTAAAGACAGCAAGATAATAAATTAATAAACTAAAAACAGGCGTGTTATACAATCTTATATTCTGCTTGCGCCATTTTATATTCTGCTTATGTTATCTTATATTCTGTTTACGTCATTTTATATTCTGCTTACACTATCTTACATTCTAATTACACTATCTTACATTCTACTTGCGCTATCTTATATTCTGATTATGTTATCTTACATTCTGATTAGGCTATTTTACATTCTGCTTAGGCTATTTTACATGTGTATTATACAATTTTACAAGGGGTGCTTGCGGCCTTGTGTTTATAATAGAGCATTTATAATATGTAATATCATAAAACAAGACTTGAATGAGCTTTCCAAAATATTTTGCGCCAGGACGCATGTTTATCGTTCATTAATCAGCAACTTTGTATATTCACAATAATGATACTTTTTTAGAAAAATGCCTGTCAATAATCAATCGCGCAGCAGAATCGTCCTCGCTATATTTCTTACCATGTTTCTTATTGTCTTTGTGCAATTGCTGCATTTGCAGATATTTTCTTCATCGTATAGGATCCAGGCAGAGAATAATGCTATTTACCGCAAAGTGGTGTATCCCGACAGGGGCATTATTTATGACCACAATAAGCGGGCGATCCTGGAAAACACCATTATGTATGACCTTGTGTTTACGCCGTCGGAAATAAAAGGCATAGATACTGCCTCACTTTGCGGCATTTTGGGGATCGATACTGCTGAATTTCACAAGCGTGTTATAAACGCGATCAAAAGGAATTCAATATTTAAGCCAAGTGTTTTTGAACCTTTGCTGAGCCCTGAATTACTGGCCAGGCTGAACGAAAATATGTACAAATTCCCGGGATTTATTTTGAACGAACGGCCTATCCGCTCTTACCCATTTGACGCCGCAGGAAACGTGCTGGGATATTTGGCAGAAGTGGATTCTAATTTTCTGAGAAAACACAAAGAAGGTGGCTATGAAATGGGTGATTATGCAGGAATGACCGGGCTGGAGCGGAATTATGAAAAAGTGCTCATGGGGCGGCGGGGTGTGGAGCGTTTTGTACGAGACAACCGAAGCAGGATACAGGGCCCCTATGAAAATAAAGCTTTTGATACGGCGGCGGAAGCTGGCAAAAACTTATACCTGAGCCTTGATGTGGAACTACAGCAGCTTGGTGAAAAATTAATGAATAATAAAGTAGGCAGCATCGTGGCCATGAATCCTAAAACAGGCGGCATACTTTGCATGGTAAGCAGCCCTACTTATAACCCAAATATGCTTACGGGTTCAGGAAGAAGTAAACATTTTGGACAATTGTACAGTGATCCGCGCCTGCCATTGATAAACCGCGCAGTGGATGCGACTTACTCACCTGGCTCTACTTTTAAAACGATCGTGGGCATTGCAGCTTTGACAGAAGGGGTAATTGATGATAAAATGACCACGACCTGCACGGGGGCTTATTATGGATGCAACAGAAGAATTGGTTGCCTTGATCCGGGGACGTTTGCTATTCGCGAAGCCATTGCACATTCCTGCAATACTTTTTTCTGCATCACTTACAGAAAGATCATTGAAGACCAGAAATTTCATAACAGCGACAGTGCGCTTACTAATTTTAACAGGTATCCGCATTCTTTTGGTTTTGGAAGCAAACTGGGGATAGACGTGCCTTCAGAACAAAGTGGGCTGATACCTCAATCTGCACGATATGATAAATTATATGGGCAGCATTGGGTTTCTTGCAATATTATTTCAAACGCGATCGGGCAGGGTGAAGTATCTACCACATTGCTGCAATTGGGAAATGCGATGGCAGTGATCGCTAACAAAGGGTGGTATTATACACCGCATTTTGTGGATAGTATTGAAGGAGGCGATGAATATCATTTGCTTGATCCGTTTAAAATAAAGCACCGCACCGTAAATATTCCTGATACGGTTTTTGAAATTGTGCACGACGGTATGCAGGACGTAATGGAGTTTGGTACTGGTGCAGCAGCGCAGGTGCCCGGGATAGTTGTTTGTGGCAAAACAGGGACAGTGGAAAATAGTTATCGTGGGGTAAAACAAAAAGATCACGCCTTTTTCGGTGCTTTTGCACCAAGAGATAACCCTAGGATCGCCATTGCAGTGATGTGCGAAAACGCAGGTAAAGGTGCACAATCAGCAGCTCCGATAGCCAGCCTGATGATAGAGCAATACTTAAAAGATTCTATTCCCGAGCAGGATAGAAAAGACTTAGTGGAATCGATAGCTAAGCAAAATCTAATTCCTCAAAGAATGAAAGATGCTATGGAAACGATGGATTCTTTAAAAGCAATTGATAGCCTGCAATCGCAGGAGCGAATTAAGGAAATCACAGATTCAATTCATGCAATAAGGGAAAGGGACAGCATTTCAGTCAATGGTGTGGACACATCCGCAAAGAAGCCTAAGAAAAATTCTAGGAAAATACAAGCACGTTTTACTCAAGTAGCAATATTGCCGGATGATAAAAAGAATAGCCGCAAAACCCCAAATGCAATTTAATAATGTACAGGGATAAATCTATATCGAAAGGAATTGACTGGATGGTAATTTTTATATATGCCTTTTTAGCTTGCACAGGGTTGCTGTGCATTTTTATGGTGGAATATAAAATTGGAAGTAATTGGATAAGTTCATTTTTGACAGGACAAACAGATTACAGCAAGCAATTTTATTTTACGGGTATATGTGTTGTGGCAGCCACATTTATTATGCTCAGTGACAGCAAGCTTTATACTGCCTTTGCGAATATTCTTTATCTTTTTGGTATTGGCTTAATGCTGTTAACATTCGTAATAGGCAAAACGGTTAATGGGTCTAAAAGCTGGATACCGCTTGGCGGTGGTTTTAACCTTCAGCCGGCAGAATTGTGCATCATTTTTTCATCACTTGCACTGGCGAAATATTTATCAAGGCAAGACACTGATTTTTCAAAGCCGCAATCACAAGCGATAGCTACAGCAATTGCCTTGTTTCCAGCAGCACTTTCTGTGCTGCAAAACGAGACGGGGCTTGCAATTGTTTATTCCTGTTTTTTTATTGTCATGTTTCGCGAAGGCCTGCCGGGGTCGATATTAATTGTAGGTTTTTCTTTCGGCGCGCTTGTGGTGGCAACGCTCATAATGGAGCCAAATACACTAGCCATCATACTCACCGCCATTGCTGGGGGCACTATTTATTTGATGCGCAGGTTAATAAAACGTAACCGCAACCTGCTTATATATATCGTGTTGGTTTGGGCTGTCTGTGTGAGCATTCAAAGGCTTGCTGTACCTTATATTTTTAATGATGTTTTTCAGTGTTACCAAAGCCAGCGCATTTATAGCATGGTTGGGAAAGATTATGACTGCAGCCAAAACCGCAGCGCAAAAAAAGCACAGGGCTCATCAGAAAAACACCCCAAAAAGCAGGATGATTATAATGTACGGCAAAGTAAAATTGCAATTGGTTCAGGAGGGTTAACGGGGCAGGGATTTTTAAAAGGGACACAAACAAGGGGAAAATACGTTCCTGAACAGCACACCGATTTCATTTTTACATCCCTGGGCGAAGCTTTTGGTTTTACCGGATGTTTTATTTTTTTGGGGATGTATTTATTGCTCCTTATCCGTATTGTGCGCATTGCAGAAAGACAACGCAGCATCTTTAGCCGCGTCTATGCTTATAGTGTAGCCAGTGTTGTTTTTTTCCATATTACCGTAAATGTTTGCATGTGTATCGGCTTGTTTCCCATTGTCGGTATTCCGTTGCCCCTTGTAAGCTATGGAGGCTCATCAATGGTCACATTTACCGTACTCATTTTCATTATGCTGCGCCTTGATGCTGACAGGCAAATGGTTCTAAGGTAAAAGAAGCTCCCCAACTCAGATAACAGATCAACCCAGCCTCCAAAAACAAGTCATTGGTTGGCAAAACAGTCGATGGGCTCGTCAAAACAGTCATGGTCTTCTCAAAACAGCCCATGGGATTCCTAAAACAGTCGATGGGCTCGTCAAAACAGTCGATGGTCTTCTCAAAACAGCCCATGGGATTCCTAAAACAGTCGATGGGCTCGCCAAAACAGTCGATAGGCTCGCCAAAACAGTCGATAGGCTCGCCAAAACATTCGATGGGCCCGTTAAAACAGTGGATGGGCTCGCCAAAACAGTGGATGGGCCCGCCAAAACAGTGGATGGACTTCTCAAAACAGTCAGTAAGCCCCTCACAACAGGCTAAAAGGTCCCTATATATTATCTTTAGCTTACTTTCTTCGAACTGATCAGGAATATTTATTTGTTTGCCGTTTGAGAGGCTTTCCACCATTCGGCAAGGTTTGCGCAGCCGGAATAGGTTTTATCAATATTAATATAGAAGCTGGGAATATGGGAGGCAAACCAATTTTCCAGGGCGAGTTGTCTTTTTTCTTCCAAAGCGCGGTCGGCTATTTTGTTGTAATCATCGCGTAGATTTTCCCTGTGAGGAGAAGTGCGTGTTTTAAGGAGTATAAGACGAACAGCTTTTGTTCCACGTTCGTCGGCGTAAGCAAGGGGCACAGATACGTCGCCCGGCTGCATATTTTTCAAATAAGGAATAACGTCTTTGTCTAATTGATCTATAGAAATGTAAGTAGAACCATTAGGTGCAGTAACAGCACCTGCCGTAAACTTGCTGTTATCATCTTCGCTATACTTGTTAACAGCTTCGTTAAAGCTCATTTTGTTGGCCATGATCTGGGAACGAATGCTATCTAACTTGCGCTTTGTAATATTAATTTCATCATCAGTTACAGGCGGTATTTTTAGTATATGGCGCACAACGGCATCATCACCCGCACGGCTAACCATCTGGATGATATGTAAACCAAATTTTGATTTAATGACAGGGGATATTTGTCCTTCTTTTAACTTAAAAGCTGCTGCTATAAAAGTAGGATCCCAATTTTTATCGTTTCGATTAATGCTATATTGGCCACCACTTTCTTTACTCCCGGGATCATCGGTATAGATGCGGGCAAGAGCGTCAAACTTTTTTTGTCCTGTTTCCACTTCTTTTTTCCATTCATTTAATTCGTTGGTAACGTAGTCAATTACGTCTTGGTTGGCTTTAGGATATACAATTATTTGACTTACTTCTAATTGACTTTCATAAAAACGCAAGCTATCTTTAGGTATTTTATTATAATACTCTTCAATTTCAGATGGTGTTATTTTTACATTCGCCAAAATCTTATTACGCATGTCTTCAGCCAGCTTATTTTCCCTGAACGGTATGCGATAATCTTCCTTTATCTCATAAATAGATTTTCCGGCAACTTCTTCCAGTGCCTGCTGTGAACCGTACATGGAAATAAAATATCTTATCTTATTATCCAAAAGTGCATCAATTTCATCATCAGTAACAGGCAGAGAATCTTTCTCCGCCTGAAGCACAAGAGCTTTTTGAACAAGTTGGCCTTCAAGGAGAGCACATTCGGGATTTGGAGGAAGTTGAGCTTCCTGCCCGTTATGTCTATAATCAGCAATAGCATTGTCAATATCTGATTTAAGGATTATCTTATCACCGATCTGTGCGATAATTTTATCTGCTACTACCTTCTGCTGCTGTCCAAAAGCCACCGGAGCTTTTGAAAATACATATACAAACCCAAGTAAAAAGACTTTCTTCATAATATCTAAATGCGTTCAAAAGTAACAGTTTGGACACTCCAAAGCAGAGGTAAATCAGGGTTTTTAACAAAGAATTCTACAAACGGAGCAAAGGCTAACGCCTCTCTTTAAAAAAATCTTTCATCAGTTGTGCACATTCTGTTGCCAGCAGGCCATGCTCCACTTTAGCTTTTTGATGAAAAGGGAGTAAAGGCGGTTCTTTTTTATTTTCGAAGTAGCGATTAAACCCATTTTTTTCATCGGCAGCTCCGTAAATGATTTTACTCACTTTACTCCAATATAAAGCGCCGCAGCACATAAGACAGGGCTCTATGGTTACATATAAAATTGCATCAGGTAAGTATTTAGTTCCTAGTAAATTGCATGCCGAAGTAATTGCAAGTATTTCAGCATGTGCCGTTGGGTCATTGAGTAATTCTACCTGGTTATGTGCCCGTGAAATGATCTTATTATTAATAACAATTACTGCGCCTATTGGAATTTCGTTCTCCTCAAAAGCAAGTTGCGCCTGCTGCAGCGCCTTGCGCATAAAATATTCATCATTTATCTCTATCATCAACCATAAAATTAATCCAAAGTAAAAAGCCATTTGATCGTCACAAATGGCTTTTGAAAAATAAACAATAACTGTTATAGTTTTTTGATCATGATTTTCCTGAACCAAACATCATTGCCATGATCCTGTAGCGCAATATGCCCTTTTTTAAAAGTGCCAAAATTTGACATGTTTGCAAACTTGCTTCCCGCTATTAATTTTTTCCAGTTATCATCCCAAAGTGTGGTAGAAACAACGTTTGTGCCGTTCATGTATAAATCTAATTTGCCATGATCAGCAATAATTTCAACCTTATTCCATTCGCCAACAGGCTTAACCGTTTCTTTTGAACAGGCAATCAGGTCATATAAATCTCCTGCGCGGTGTTTATGTATTTTTCCGTCGGGATGACCTTCATTATCAAGCACCTGCATTTCCATGCCTGTGTTCCAGGTTTCGGAGTATTTAGTAGTGTCTTCGTGTACGAAAAATAAAATGCCGCTGTTGCCATTTGGCGAAATTTTCCATTCGAGCTTTAAGTCAAAATTTGAGTATTCCTCTTTTGTAATGAGGTCGCCACCGCCTTCTGTCTGGTAACCATTTTTTGTGGAGGTTTCTAAATGAATGGTGCCATCATCAATAGCCCATGCAGCGCCTGGCTTTTTCTGTCCATAACTGCGCCAACCATTGAAAGTTTTTCCGTCGAATAAACTTACCCAGCCATTGTTTTGTGCAAAGGCATTGGCCATCATCATTGTTGTAATAGCAAGAAGCGTTAGTTGTTTCATTTATTTTGTTTTAAGGAGAAGGATGTATTTAACCATTTGTTCTGCATCGGCCTCGGGTAAACTGTCATGCGGCGTCATAGCTACTGTGCCCCAAACGCCGCCACCGCCGTGAATGATCTTGTGTGCGAGGTATGTAAGTGCAGTATCTTTTCCTGCATATTTATTTGCAACATCCTGATAAGCCGGACCAATTACTTTTTCATCAACCTTGTGACAGGTAAGGCAGTCGTTGCTAGCTATAAGTGCAAGCCCTTTACCATAATCAGGATTGGCCGTAATATCGTTGGTGGCTGATGTGGCACTGCTATCTTCTGTAGAATTCTTGTTAGCTCCTGTACCGCAGGCAGCAACTAATAGCACTATGACAAATAAAATATGATACTTTTTCAAAATGGTGCATTTAATGTTAAAAATTAAAGGCTAAAGTAGGCAAATTTTTAATGCCCTTTGCGAAGGCTTAAAATATATTTCACCATTTCCTGTGCATCAGTTGGTTGTAGGGTGGGATGAGGCGTCATTGGTATCTGTCCCCATCTGCCCTGACCGCCAGTTATTATCTTCTGTGCAAGCAATTCAACGTTCCCCTCTGTCAATGAATACCGCAAGGCTATGGAATCATAAGAAGGCCCTGTTGCCTTTACATTTATTTTGTGACACCCTAAGCAATCATTAGCAGCTATAAGGCGCGCACCTACTTCATAAGCTGTGCCTCCAATGGAGCCCGGGTTATTAATAAGGCTGTCTGTTGTTGCAGTTTTATTATTGTCCTGCATTTTATTGGTTGGGGAAGTGTTGCAGGCGAGTACTCCTATGCCCACTAAAGCAACTATAACATATTTTACGTCAATTATTTTAAGTGTGTAGTTCATTCTCACCACTACTGCAATCCTAATACCAGTTTGTTGAAATCGTCGTTTGTTTGGGTTGCTGCAAAATCATCAAAGGCCTTTTCAGTAACCCTGATAATATGGCTTTTTATAAAAGCGACTCCCTCCCTTGCGCCGTCTTCCTGGTTCTTGAGGCAGCATTCCCACTCGAGGACTGCCCAGCCTTTGTAGTCGTATTGGGCTAACTTGCTGAATATCTTTTTGAAATCTACCTGCCCATCGCCTAAGGAACGGAACCTACCTGCACGGTTGAGCCAGTTTTGATAACCGCCGTATACGCCTTGTTTTCCCGTAGGGTTGAACTCCGCATCCTTGACATGAAACATCCTAATCCGCTCGTGATAATTGTCAATGTATTCAAGATAGTTGAGGCATTGCAGCACAAAATGGGAAGGGTCAAACAATAAACAGGCGCGGGGGTGGTTGTTTACTTTGTCTAAAAACATTTCATACGTAACGCCATCATGGAGGTCTTCGCCGGGGTGAATTTCATAACACAGGTCAATGCCAGCTTCATCAAAGGCGTTTAGTATTGGTAGCCATCGCCTGGCAAGCTCTTCAAAGCCTGCATCTACCAAGCCTACAGGACGCTGTGGCCAGGGGTAAACGGTATGCCAAAGTAGGGCGCCGCTAAAAGTGGCATGTGCATTTAGCCCAAGGTTTTGGGAAGCTTTGGCCGCATAGTGTAGTTGCTGCACCGCCCATTCTGTGCGAGCCTGTGGGTTGCCGCGCACAGCTTCGGGGGCAAAGCCATCAAATAGTTCGTTATATGCAGGATGAACTGCTACAAGCTGCCCCTGGAGGTGGGTGGATAATTCTGTTATTTCTAAGCCACATTCGTTCACCCTGCCCTTTAGTTCATCTGCATAGGTTTTGCTTTCGGCGGCCTGGCGGAGGTTAATGAAACGGGCATCTAATGTGGGTAGCTGGATACCCACAAAGCCAAGGCTTTTAGCCCAGCGGCAAATAGACTCTAAACTGTTGTAGGGTTCTACGCTGCTTATGAACTGGGCGAGGAAGATGGCAGGGCCTTTAATGGTTGTCATGACTGATGATTTTAGTATATACGTACAAAGGTAGGGGTTGTGGAGGATGATGTTTTTATGGATACTGGCATTGGGTTGACATGTCTTCGGCATGGCTTTGAGTGGGCATTACCATGCCTTTGGGTTGGCTTTGGGTGGGAGTAAGGTCTCTATAAGGTCTCTATAATGTCTCTATAAGGTCTCTATAAGGGTGTGAAAATTGGGTAAAATGAGGGAAAAAACTTGCAATTTGCCGGGAGGAATGCAGTAGTTGAACGAAAGGTTTGAAGGTATAAAATATTTCTTTGTTGGCAAAAAAATGTTGATAAAAAATGAGGAGTCCGTAATGTTCTTCCCTGCGCGTATGGGCTATGCTGAAGAGGCATTGCGGGAAAGAGAAAACATTGGCATATTTTTGAGTTAGCCGAAAGGTGATTGATGCCGTTTCTTAATTCAAGCGGATATTTATTATTCTAGAAAGTGAATACTGAAAAATTCCATAAAGTAATCTTGTTTTTTTCATTGGGTTGTTTATTGTTTATCGCTCTGGACGCTTTTGTATTTCCGAGGAAACAAGTGGTTGAAATAGTAAAAGGCAAAACCGCTTATACACAAAAGCTGAGAATATTTTCAGTGAACCATACTTATACTATTAAGACAGACAAAAGACAATTTGATACTTATCCAGAACTTTATGAAGCAATAGAAATTGGTGATACAATCAACACGGTCAGTTCGAAGCTGACCAATTCACTACAGAAAGTTATGCTTAGAGGAGATCAAGGTATTTGGATATATAGAGATGGGTACCTGACAGTTTTTTTTGGCATGTTTGCCGTTCCGGTTATTTTTATCGGCTCGGTTATTTTTCTTGTATTCTACCGAAGGCTTAATAACCTGGAAGGCAGAAAAAGAATGACATTCACCATTTTAACAGTCACATTATTACAATTGTTTTTTTATTTGAATAATTAAGCCTGTGACTAAAATATAAGCGAAGGAGGGCGCAAATGAAGGTAGTTTGCTTTGAGGTTTGATAGGAAAGGTAAGGCAGAAAATCACTGACAGATGAAACACCTGCAGATGAGGATATTGCAGAATGATCTTTAAAAAAAATAAAATGATAAAGAAACCTAATCTTGCGTTAACAGTTGTCCTGATCATTATAATAGAGGGGCTGGCTATATACCTGAATATGTTGGCGCACCCCCAATCTCAACCATGGTTGACCATATTCATCGTTTTATTGCTGGCTTTGATATTTGGTACTTATTTTAGACATATTACCCGAAAAAAATGAATAAAGAAAGACTAAAATATGGGATCGGTTTTTGGATCGGCGGCGGCGTTTTCAGCCTGATAAATATGATGATGAACCTTAAAAAGGTTGTGCAAAGTGAGATCCTTATTTATAATTACCTGATAACAGGGGTTGCTATTTTGGGGATCATATTGAATGTAATTATGTTTAAAAAAGCTAAAAACGCTGAACGTTAGGGTAGGGGTATTAACATGAATGCGGTGCTATAATTCTGAAGAATTATTTCTTTTCTTACTTCGAGATGCGCTGCTCTAACACTTCGAAGAACTTGGGAAAGGTGCAGCTTAATGCTTTGATATAATATTATTGCTGGCCCAAACAACCATCTCATCAAATATCCGGGAAAGACTCATGCCTAATTCTGTGATGGAATATTCCACCCTGGGGGGTATCTCTTTATATTGTTTTCGTACTATCAATCCATGCTTTTCCAGCTCTTTTAATTGTTCCGTCAATACTTTTCTTGAAATAGTGGGAATACGTACGCCTATTTCACCAAACCGCCTTGTTCCAAAGGTTAGGTTGTAGAGAATGACCGGTTTCCATTTTCCGCCGATTATTTCCAGTATTGCCGTTATAGGGCAATCGGTAGTTTCGTTAAAGTTTGCCATTTGTAATTATGCTATGACACTTGCTGAAGAATATACCAATCAAAATAGTTGGAGAAACTGGGCATCATATGTTGAGATGCTTCCTATTAAGGATACCGATACAATTTTAGACTTGGGATGCGGAACGGGGCATGTTGCCAGGGTATTATCTGAAAGGGCAGGGAAGGTGATAGGGATTGATGCTAATGCTGTATTATTAGGTGTTGCAAAGAAGATAAACAGCAAAGACAATATTGAGTATGTTAACCAAGACCTGAGAAACATTGGTGAAAGTGACTTGCCTTTGGTTGATGGCATTTGGGCAAGTTTTGTGGCTGCTTATTTCCCAGATCTTTCTTCCGTACTGAAGTCGTGGATAAAACTCTTGAAGCCTAATGGGTGGATCGCAATTGTGGAGATCAATGATCTATTTGGCCATTTCCCTATTAGCTCCCGTATCCGCGAAGGTTTTGAAACATTTTATAAAGAAGAAAGGAGTAAAAATCATTATGACTATGAAATGGGGAGTAAGCTGAGAAAGTTATTGGCTGATGAAAAGTTATCGATAGTAGTTGATGAAAGCAGATCTGACAAAGAGTTATCCTTCAATGGCCCTGCAGAAGAACAAATATTGAAGGCTTGGGGGAACAGGCTTAACAGACTGGTGGCTTTGGAGGAGTTTTTTGGCAGGGAAAAATATCCAGGTATTAAGCAGGAGTTTTTAGATTGCCTTGCGAAAGGGAACCATACCTGCGAGGCTGAGGTTATATTTGTAGTTGCAAAATTTCTCGCGGAAGACGCAGAAAACGCTGAATTTCGATTTGTCAGATAGCAAGCCATAAGGAAAAATGACAGTTCAAATTTAAATAATGACAAACCTTACCTCCATATCACCCTCTTTTATTGTTACCAGTTTAAACGCTTCTGTTTCATTTTATGTAGATAAACTAGGATTTGAAGTGCGGCATATTGGCCCGAATAATGACCCTTTTTGGGCTATTGTTGGCCGGGACAATATTTCTATTTTTCTTAAACAAATTGCTGCTGATATAAACCCAATTCCTAATCATACACGTCATGAATGGGCAAGGTGGGATGCCTATATTTCTACTTCGGAACCTGACGAATTGTTTGAGGAATACCGATTGCATGGTGTAACTTTCCGACAGCCTATAAAAGACGATGGTGATGGTTTACGGGGATTTGAAATTGCAGATGCTGATGGATATGTGCTGTTTTTTGGACGACCTAAATTATAGCAATGATATTGGCCATGCAGTCAAGCACTTAAAACTTTAAAATAAAAAATAATGGAAATCAATAAGAACATTAGTACAATTGACGATGGAGAAGGGCAAAGCCTTTCAGTTGTGGGCGACTCGTACCAAATCCTGATGCATGGAGAACAGACAAACGGAAGTTATGCTGTTATTGACATGCTGGTGCCGCCGGGTGGAGGGCCGGGGCCTCATGCTCATAAGAACATACACGAAATGTTTTATGTGGTGGAAGGCGAAGTGGAGTTTAAAAAGGAAGGAGGAACATATAAAGCAAAGAAGGGTTCTTTTGTGCATATTCCATTGGGCGGGGCTGTGCATTGCTTTAAAAACACATCTAATGAGGTTGCTCATTTATTGTGTACCGTGGTTCCTGCAGGTTTGGACGCATTTTTTGAAGAAATAGGAAAACCGGTTGAAGCGGGAGTATTTTTGCCACCACCAACTTTGAGCATGGAGGAATTGGGCAAATTGAAATCTATAGCCGAAAAATATGGCCAAGAACTTTATCCGCCGGATCATTTAGATCAGGTTTATAATTAAAAGATGGAAGAGAGTTTATCCGTGAGAGAAATTGAGATACAAGATATTGCACTTGTGACATCATATTGGCGGAATGCTGATAAACTGCACCTGGAGAATATGGGGGTTGATATTAATAAACTTCCTACAGAGGAACAGTTTACGACCTATCTGAAAGCCCAATGCGAAGCGCCGATAGAACAAAAAGAATCGTATTGTATTATATGGCAGAAAAATAATGTTCCTGTTGGACATTCAAATACGCGGCCTACGTTTTTTGGTAAAGAGGCGTTTATGCATCTGCATTTGTGGGATAAGGGAACAAGGGCGAGGGGAATGGGTTATGAGTTGGTAAAATTGACGCTGCCTTATTTCTTTGAGAACTTAAAATTAAAAGGACTTTTCTGCGAGCCGTATGCTTTAAATACTGCTCCAAACAGGACCATAGAAAAGGTGGGATTTGAATTTATAAATGAATACAACACTACGCCGGGGTCTTTTAATTTTGAACAGCCTGTTAAACGGTGGCATTTGAGTTATGAAAAGTATAGGCAGCTTTACAGAACCGACGCGTAATAAAAAGTTTTGTTTGTTGATAATAAAACCAAGTGATGTTTATGGGAAAGCTTTCTAGCACAGGGCGTATTTTCTTTGGTGTAGCAATAGCCGCGATGGGGTTGCTGGCCATTTACTATAAAGACTTTCCTTATATGCTGGTGCCCCCGGATCATTCTAATATTCCAGGGATAATAATACTTACTTATATTTCCGGGGCGTTGCTTGTGGTGGCAGGGGTATGTATTGTTTTTGTAATAAAAATCAGGCCGGTTGCCGTGGTGTTGGGGAGTGTGCTCCTGATGGTATTTTGTTTTTACTATGTTCCGTACGAATTAATAGTCAGCAAAAATTATATGCATTTTGGAGAATGGGAGAATTCGGAGAAAGAACTGGCATTAGCTGCTGGTGCATTTGTTGTTGCGGGCTGCTTTTCAGGCAACAATGAAAATGCACTTACACGTCTTTTGTCGAGGCTGATACCTGCTGGGGCTATTGTATTTTCGTTGACTATGATATGCTTTGGGATAAGCCATTTCCTGTATATACAAGGAGTGCTGGAGTATATGCCGTTGTGGGTGACACACCGGATGTTCTGGGGTTATCTTGCGGGGGTAGGATTAATCGGTTCGGGTGTTGCGATAATTTTGAACATCCAACGGCGGTCAAGTGCTTTTCTTTTGGGGACAATGATCTTTACCTGGTTTGTTATTCTTCATATTCCTAAGGTTGTAGTGGCTGCTCCCGCTGACCTGGAAGGTGAGATCCCGAGCGCATTTTTAGCGCTTGCATATAGTGGGATCGCGTTTGTTATTGCGGGGAGGAGGGAAAGATAGTTTAAAAAGAAAAATCATAAATAAGCAACATTGTCTACAATGGAATTAAAAATTATAGGCATACATAAAGATAAAGAAAGCGGCGCTTATGCTTCAGCCGATTGTCAACGGCTAATAACCATATACGATGACTTTTACCCAAAAATCGGTTTTAATGTTCCGTGGGTAGGATATTTCATCATTAGACAAGATCAAATAGTTGGCTCCTGCGGTTTTGTCGGGCAACCTGCAAACGGAAATATTGAACTTGCCTACTGGACATTTAAAGAATTTGAAGGGCAGGGTATCGCCTCTTTTGCCTGCAATAAATTAATTGTTATTGCTTACGAGGCAGATCCAACCCTGACAATTACTGCAAAAACGGCCCCTGAAAAAAATGCTTCCACCAAAATATTAAAAAATAACGGATTTATATTTTCTGAAATAGTACAAGACGAAGAAATTGGCGATGCATGGCTTTGGATACATGAAAAGAACGATGGGAAAATAAAATAACTATTAACCAGAGTAGAAAAACAACATTCGTTTTTATCTACTATATTTATCTTCAAATAATTGCTTTTATGAAAAAAGTATTGCTGTTTTGTGGTTGTTTGTTCATGGTTTATATTAGTTCCTTTTGCCAGGATGTGTGGCATATTAATGCTACTACTATTGACCCAAACAATTACTATGGGGAAACGGTTGCGAACGGCATGATCGGGATCGTTTCTTCCCCTGACCCATTTATGGTGAAAGATATTGTGCTGAACGGGGCTTTTGATCTATATGGACGGGGAAGGGTGAGCAATATTCTGAAGACGTTCAACTTTGTGAATATGTATATGGAGGTGGACGGGGCGAGGATAGAGCATTTTAGCCAGGTACAGAACGTGGAGCAGTCGCTGGATATGAAGCATGCGAACCTTTCTACATCGTTTGATTATGGTGATAAGCTGACGGTAAAATATACCTATTATGCGTTGCGGAACCTGCCTTATTCGGCATTGGTTGATATAACTATAACAGCGAAAAAGGATGTTGCTATTACTATGGCGAGCATTATGCAGGCACCAGATATGCTAAGGGATGTGGAGAATTATTATAATGAGATCGACCGCCCACATGTGCGTATCTCGCTGCTGACCTCGTCTGCCAAAAGTCCGACGGGCAAGCTGCTGATGGCGGCTTCCAACAGTTTTATATTTGATGAGCCGCATGGGAGCGAACCATCTGTGATACACGAAATGTGGGACAATAATATGCACCTGCTTAAATTCAGCAAGCATTTGAAGGCAGGGGAAACGTATCATTATGCTGTGGTTGGCTCTGCCATTACTTCTGCGCAGGATGACGACCCGCTGAACCAGGCAGAGCGGCTAACAATATATGCAGCTTTGCAGGGGACTAAAAAGCTTATACAGTATCACAACAATGCATGGGATAGTTTGTGGAAAAGCGATATTGTTATTGATGGTGATGACGCCACAGAAAGGGATGTGCATAGTATGCTGTATCATTTGTATTCGTTTGTGCGGGAGGGTACTTCTTACAGCCTTTCGCCGATGGGGTTAAGCGGGTTAGGATATAACGGACATACGTTCTGGGATACTGAACTGTGGATGTACCCGGGGTTGTTGTTGCTGCATCCCGGTATTGCGAAGTCACTGATAGAATACCGCTTTCAGCGGCTGGAAGTGGCAGAAAAGAATGCTGCTATGCATGGGTATAAAGGGGCGATGTTCCCGTGGGAAAGCGCAGCAAGCGGCGATGAAGAAACGCCGGTGTGGGCTTTAAGCGGGCCTTTTGAGCATCATATTACTGCGGATGTTGCAATAGCCGCATGGAATTATTATTGTGTGACACAGGATAAGAGTTGGCTTCGTGAAAAAGGTTACCCAATTTTAAAAGCGACTGCGGACTTTTGGGCAAGCCGAGTGGAAAGGAACGGGCTGAATCATTATGATATAGACAATGTGGTTGCTGCTGATGAATGGGCTGAGAATGTTGACAATAATGCTTTTACCAATGCAGCTGCGAAAGCTAACCTGCAATATGCAACACAGGCTGCAACGATACTGGGTATTGCGCCGGATGCTGACTGGGTGAATGTGGCAGCTAATATTCCTATATTAAGATTTGCTGATGGTGTTACGAAAGAGTTTGAAGGATATAATGGTGAAAAAATAAAACAGGCTGATGTGAACCTGCTTGCTTACCCGCTGCATGAAGTGACGGGCGATGGCGTTAAAAAAGACCTGGATTACTATGAACCAAGAGTCGGCGAAGGCCCTGCTATGACACATGCCATCTTCTCCATTTTATATTCACGGATGGGGATGCCTGACAGTGCATACGACGCTTTTCATGTTGGTTATACAGCGAATAAACGGCCGCCATTTGGTGTGCTGGCAGAGACAGCAACGGGAAATAATCCTTATTTCTGTACGGGAGCAGGAGGAATGATGCAGGCGATGCTTAATGGGTTTGGGGGTTTGCAGATAACTGACAAGGGTATTATTCAGTTAAAAACTAAGTTGCCGAAGGAATGGAAATCGCTGACGCTGACGGGTATTGGGGTTGAGGGGAAAGAATATATGGTGAAGTAATAAACGCCAACAGTTGATGGGTTTAATTGTTGCTTGCCCTTTTTCTCCTTAAAGAATAAATCAATACCGGTAACAAGACAAGGTTGGTGATGGCGCCTGTAACAAGCGTTAAAGAGGTGAGCCATCCGAGTGCCCTGGTACCATCAAAATGACTGAAACAAAAGATGATGAAGCCAGCAATAAGGACTAATGAAGTGTAAATAATACTGAGGCCGGTGTGGCGGATGGTTTGCTCAAGTGTTGATCTTACATCGTTGTTGTATAATGGAAGTTCTTGCTTATAGTTGACAAGAAAGCGTATTGTTACGTCAATGGCGATGCCAAGGGCGACGCTGAAAATGAGTACTGTTGATGGTTTCAGTGAAATGCCGAGCCAGCCCATTAAGCCTGCGGTGATAAGCAAGGGAATGACATTAGGAATGAGCGAGCATAATAATATCCTGAAGGAACGGAAGAGGTATAACATGCAGAGGGCAATTAAAATGAATGCATAGAGGATGCTCTGTTTTAAACCTGCTATAATAAAGCTTGTGCCTTCGAGAAAGGTAATGCTGGAACCTGTGAAGGTTACTTTGTAATGTGCTGTATCAAAAATGCTGTTGGCTTCTTTTTTATAATCGTCTATAAGCAGGGGAAGTTTTACGCTGCCAATATCTTTCATGTTTACGCTGATGTGTGCAATCTGTTTGGAGCTGTCCATAAAACTGCCGAGCAGTTTTGAAAAGGTTTCATCAGATGTCTTGCTGCTTTTTGTTTTAAGGAATTTGGCCATAACGGGAATGTCAAATTCAGTGGGCAGGGAGTAATTGGATGAATCGCCATCATAGAAGGCCTGTTTGGCAAACTTCATTCCTTCTGTAAGAGAGAGAGGACGGGCATTATCAGGTTTTGAAGCAATATATGCAGAGAGTGAATCGATGTTTTGGAGGGGTTCTAAGGTTTTAATTAAGCCATTCTTTTTCTTTGTGTCCACCTCAATATCCAAAGGCATTACCCCTTTAAAGTTTGACTCAAACCATTTAAGGTCTGTAAATATCTTGTCCTTTTTTGGAAGGTCATCTACTATAAAACCTTCGCTTTTTAAGCGCATGACACCCATTATGGAAAAGGCAATGATAACAACAGTTACAGTATAAATCCATTTGGAATAATTGAAGGCCCAATGCTCGATAGCTGCTAAAATATTCTCCAAAAACTTATTGTCAAGATAACGGACCTCCTTTGGTTTTGGCGGAGGCAGGTAACTTAGGACAGCAGGAATGAATATGAGCGAAATAACAAACAGCGCCATGATATTGATGCCTGCTACTACGCCAAATTCTTTCAGGAGGGCACTTTGAGTAAGTGCAAATACGGCAAAACCGATGGCAGCAGCTATGTTGCAAAACAGGGTTACAATGCCCATACGGCTTACCGTTGTGATGATGGCTTGTTCCTTATCGCCTGTTTCTTTATAGCTTGTATGGTATTTATTTAAAAAATAAATGCAGTTGGGGATGCCAATCACTACAACCAAAGGGGGGATGAGCGCGGCGAGCAAAGTAATTTTATACCCGAACATTACCATGGTTGCAAAGCTTGATGATACGCCCATTGCAACGACAAGAAGGCTCATGATGGTGGCGCTGGCGGAACGAAAAAAAAGCATGAGCGTGACGGCTGATAAAATAAAAGAACCTATTAAAAACCAAACCATTTCTTTTGAAATGTCTTCGGCGAGCATGGTTCTTATGAAGGGCAGGCCGCTGATGTGCACTTCTATGCCGGTGGTTTTTTGGAATGTGGCGGCGGATTGAACAATATCGTTCACTAATTTTTCACGGGCCTTGCTATTGATGAGGGCGGTGTTTAATTGCAGGCCGATGGCATAGCTGTTTAAATCAGCATTATAGAGGAGGCCTCTATAAAAGGGCAGGTTTTTGAATGTTTTTGCATCACTATCAAGCAGGTTTTGCGCAGTATAGGGAGCATGAAATATTTTTACTGCCTCGAATTTTGAGGTGGAATCGTTGCGAACTAAGTTAACGGCAGATGGAACGCTGAGGACTCCCTCTACGCCATGGATCTTCTTTAGCTGCTGCTGCAAGGCTGAAACAGCATTGAAAAAATTGGCTGTGAAAAAGCTTTTTGACTGGATGCCGAGCACTAATGTGTTGCCATCGTCGCCGAAGCGTTGTTTGAACTGGATGTAATCAAGATATTTGGGATTGTCGACAGGGATGGCTTTGGAAAAATTGTAACCCATCTGCACTTTGGATGCCTCATAAGCCATAAATACGGTTAGCCCGAGCAACAAAAGCAATAAGGGCAACCGAAAACGGAGTATGAATTTTACTAAGGCTATCCACATATTTAGAGGTTTACAGTTGCTTTTTTGCAGAGAAGCGCTGCAAAGAAAACAAAACAATTATGAATGGTGCGTTAAAGTAAAATGAGAGAATGTTGAGATTTAAGAATGTGGAAATGTGAAAATGAGAGAATGAGCAGATCCGAAACTATGTGATACTGATCTTGCACCGCCCGAAATTGACCTTGCACCACGCTAAACTGATCTTGCACCGCCCGAAATTGACCTTGCACCGCGCTAAACTGATCTTGCACCGCCCGAAATTGACCTTGCACCGCGCTAAACTGACCTTACACCGTGCTAAACTGACCTTGCACCGCGCTAAACTGACCTTGCACCGTGCTAAACTGACCTTACACCGCGCTAAATTTACCTTGCACAGCGGAGGGTATGCATAAACAGCGGTGCATAGTGATAAACAGCGGTAAGGGTAGCTAAACAGCGGTGGTTTTGATGAATTTTGAGGTTTTGTGGCTGCATTTTGGGGGGAAAGTTCGAATTTGAGTACTCAATGCGTGTACAACTGTTGAACGGAACGTCGCCACTAAGGCTATATTTACTGTAAAAAAGCTGGTAACCAAAAGAATTAGCTATGAGCTGTCCGCTTTGAGCTATGAGCCGGGAGGGAGGAGTTTGGGGTTGGTTATTTTACGATGCGGGTGATGGCGAAAAAAAACCTGCTGCCAGCGCAACAGGTTTTTGTATGGAAAGATGGTGATCGCTTTTAGAAATCGAAGCCTAAAGCAAAGTACCACACGGGAGCGCCCCTGAAAATGCCGATCATGGGCCAGCCGGTATCGAGCTTTAGAAAGTAGCCGAGGAGGGTGGTTCTTACGCCAAAGCCGTAACCGCCGGCAAAGGGGCCGATGCCACCGGTTTTTACCGTTACGGTGATGGGGTTATTGGGATCTTGCGGGTTGTTGCCAAAAATCATAGTTGGCCTTGCGATATTGCTGATGCTGCCTGCCCAAGCGGTGCCGAAATCGAAGAATTGGACCAACTGGAAATTTCGCACGAAGGCATTATTGATGGGCTTATTGAACAAAGTGGCGAAAATTGGGAGCCTGAATTCGCTGTTCATCACCATATCATTATTGCCGTTCGCAAGGTTTTGATTGTATCCGCGCATGTTTACAGCGAGGGTCTGGAAGGTATATTTTTGGCTGGGGTCGGGAGGATTGTTGTTGAACTGGGGGCTTATCCAGCCATCAACTCCGCCGAGATAATAAATGATCTTGGCATCGCCGAAAGAAAAATCACCTGCTGCACGGCCTGCCCAAATGAAATTGCGGTAGATCTTTATATAGGTCCTTGCATCATAACCAACAGCAAAGGTATTCATGCCCTTGAGCGATGTTTGGCCGACGGGTATGTTGTATTGGGTATATATTTTCCAGCGTGTGCCGTTCCATATATTCTGGGTGGGGTTGATGGTATTGTCGTGCACAAATTCCAGCGTGCTTAAAGCAGTGGAAGATGCTGAATCGGGAACGGTTAACCTTGAAGGATCAAAACCCTCCTGCTCACTGCTGAATGGCTTTACTGTGCCTTTATCCACCCGCAAAGCGAGGGTGAACCGAAGGCTGTTTGTTTCATCAAAGGGATAGCTGACATGGCCCTGGTAAATATTTGTAACCAATTCATTATCGAAAATGGAATTATAGGAAGAATCCGGATAAAAGCCCTGGTAATTACTAGTGTTACTTCTGTAGTAAGTAATGCTCCAGTCCAGGCGTTTTCTAAAGTTCTGAAAGGTGATGAACTCCGTTTTATCTGAAAGCGAGCTTGTGCTGAGGCTGAGGCCGCCAATAAACCTGATGTCTTCCATTAGATCGCTTACGCCAACGCGCAGTGTTCCGTTAAAGTCCGAACCATTGTTCAGTTCGATCGGGCCTGCGCCCCCCTGGTATGGCTGGTATTGATTTACAATAACATTATTTGTGAAGCCAGCGAGTACATAGTCGGTATTGAACTTATACTTATAATTAAAGAGCCCAGACTTTGTTAAGACTGATTCTTTTGCAGGTTGTTCCAACATAGCTTTTTTCAAAGCAGCAGAATCTACTTTTTCATCTTCAAACTCATTTTGAAAGATGTTCTTTTTGAGTGTTTTGTTAGCTGTAGTATCTTTTACATCCATGGCGCCGCCGCGAGCGATCCTATCCTGTTTTATCTGGCTGAGGCGGAATTCGGTAGCCCTTGCGTTTATGTTGCGTTTGCGTAAAGTAGCAGAATCTACTTTTAGTTTATATAAAAACTTCAGATCGCCTTCCTTGCGCACTTCGCTTACCTGCCCATTATTGCCGGCAATGCGGCTTTCAAGCAGGCTGCTTTGATAATTGGTGATAGGGAAAGTGTAAGTGGAATCTTTATGCACCGCAAAATAACTGATACTGTCAGGTTCCTGTTTTTGCCATGCTTTTAAAGTGGAGTCAAGGTCTTTGTCGTTGGGATTATGGAGAATATCGTCGCCAATATAATAAAGCGTATCAAGGCCTGCTGCCTGCGTGGTAAAGAAACCGGCCCACCTGTTCCCGACGCCGTTCTCGTCACTTACAAATGTGAAATGATTCAGATTGTACTGCATCGGGTAGCGGGCATCGCCGTACTTCATATTAGTAAGCTGGGAGATTTGTTTTACTGCACCATCATTGATGAGATCGATCAAAAAGATATTAAAGCGGTTGCGGCTTGGCAAAACAGTATCGCCATCTGGCGCTTCCGGGCCGGGACGGTTTGACGAGAAAATAACGCCTACCCTGTTTGGAAAAGAAACTACGGTAGGGTCAAGGTCATCATACACATCGTTTGTGAGTTGTTTTACTTTTTGATTATCGATCCTGTAGGTATATATGTCTGAATGGCCTTTTCTTACAGCACTCATCAAGAGTGTGTTTGCATCGAGCATGAAGCCAGCATCAAGGATCTGGTCAAAACCGGTTATTTCCTGTTGAAACCTTGGGATGTTTGCTATAACGTCATAAACAAACATCTGTATTTTATCCTGCTTAGAATAAATGACCAATAGGCGTGAGCCTTTTCCATCCCATGCAAGAATGGGGTAATTAGGGTTTATCTCACCCTGCCTTACACGTACGCCATATTTTAAGAGAATGTGTGCATCATACAAATTATCAACAAACTTTACTTCATACTTGCCTTTGCGGTAATGAATAACGGCGTAAGAATTATTTTTTGCATTTGGATTAGCGCTAAACCTATAAAACTCCTCATCCTTTCTTTCTTCTTCAATGACGGATAGTTTTCCACGGGGGGCGTTGCGGCGTTGTTTTATATCTCGGATATATTTATCCTCTTCGTATTGCATAAAATCACCAAGCACATCCTTAAATTTCTTTTTGGTTATTTTCTGGGATGCCTGGTTCAGGCTTTTATAAAGGCGGGCGAGATAAAAAAAGTAAGTAACATTTTCAGGTTTATATTTTTCGGCTATATAATACCAAAAACCATGACCTGCAATTAACGGTTTATCAAAGGCAAATTGGTAAAAACTATTATAATCCCCACTGAGAATGGCTCCTTTGAGCTTATCATCATCAACAGTACTCCAGGGCTGTGCGATATATGCTATATACCCATCGGTCAACCAAGTAGGCAGATCGAGCAGGGCAGCATTGCTTGCAAAATCACCCGCACTTTCTCCAAATAAAATATTAGCCACTAATACCTGCGCTATGCCTTCGCGTATTTGCTGGTGAAGTGTGTTGTGGTCGCCATCGAAATAAATAACGATCTTATTGTTCACCAGTTTCGTAGTGCCCCCTGCGTTTTGCCACTCAAGCCCAAGGCCGATATTGCTTTGCTTATAATCATCATAATTATTATAAACAATAATATTCGCACGGTGCTGAAGAGAGTTTTCCACAGCTGTTTCAATGGAAGGCAGCTCTTCTTCTGCCACCTGCGCTACATATTTTCCAAGTTCAAGGCCGTCCTGGCTGAAATAAGTGTCAAAATGCTGGCTTTGATAAAATTTCCAATGAAACTTTTTATACTGAATGCGGTTTTTTCCATACTCAACCGTATTTACCTGTGCGTGGGAAAAGAAAGGCAGAAAGAACAAAATTAAGATGCCGGCCTGTAAACGATTAAATTGCATATCCGTTCCTTTAGTATGTGTTTGCGTTCTGAAAAGAATTGTAAAACGATTCAAAAATACGTTTCATTTATACAGCATTTTTTATTTGGCGAAAAAGAATTTAACAGAAGGCGGCAGGGGTTTGATAGCGGGTTATTTTCATTCATGCTTGTTCAACTTTTTATTTTCCGCCTTTTCATTTTACTTTGGGATAAAATTAAAGCAATTACCCCTAACCTATTTGCAAAAAAACTGTTATGATAAAAGTAGATTTTTTTACGTTCAGCCCCGTTGAGGAAAATACGTATGTGCTATCGAACGAAAGCGGGGACGCAATTATTATAGACCCCGGCTGTTATTTTACCGCTGAGTTTGAAACGCTTGAAGGTCATATTTCGCACAACGGGCTGCGGCCCGGGCAGTTGCTCAACACTCACTGCCATTTAGACCATGTGTTTGGGAACAAACGGATGGCTGAAAAATATGGCCTTGAACTTTTCATTCACCCCATGGAAGAAAAGATGCTGGAGTTTGCGCCTGCCTCCGGCGCCATGT